>JBFWUW010000050.1:0-55399 GCA_050247075.1 Pirellulales bacterium
TGCTAGACTTGTTGTATCGCACAAAGAACAGAACTCGCCTATGCCGAGCAATGAAGGGCAAGCGTTGAAACTCCGCAAACTCGATTGCCTGGTCATCAACAACCTCGTGGCCCAATCTCCCGATCGGATCCAAACCGTTCGCGGCGCGTTCGAGGAGGGCGAAGCAGCGTTCGCCGGCGCGGCCCTGAAAAAGGAAACGCATATCCAAATCGCGGTGCGCGATCTAGAATGTATTCTCGGTGTTTTTCGTCCAACGTTCTTCGACGAGCAATAGAGTCGAATCATGAATGAATCTTGGCTTGACGAGTTGAAGCAACGCTTGGCATCCGATGTCCGAGATCCTGGCGTTGACTACGAGCGGCTTCAGGTGATGGGCATGATTGACGAAAACGGGGAGGTGACGGGTCACCTTCGCCGCTGGGATGCGTTCTTGGCGATCACGGCGGTAAAACGTGCCGCGGACGGAAAGAGAATTGCTTCTTTCCGATGCTTGAAGCCAGTCTTTGGCATGCCAGGCACCGCGACCATTGACATATCACGTGAATCGATGGTGGATTATTTGAGACAAGGAAAAAAAATCATCACGGCTTCGCGCGATGATCGGCTAGATTTGTGGCTTGAGGGATGCGAAATCCAACTTTCGGCCAAGGACTATATCCAGTGCGGCTCCGCCCCTGAGGGAGAGGATAATGTCGGCGATCTCCCCAGATTCAATCTGGCCGATTCGCGTCTATAGGTACCAGTTGGCCGAATTCCGATCTCCAAGCCCTTGCAAGCTTTGATCTTCAAGGATCGCCTGCCACCGTGCCCTGGCATTGGGAAACTCGTCGCAGCCTCCGCAAGATCAACCAAAACAGCGGTACGTAAATCAAGTCGGAAACGATCGCCATTGCCAAGAACCTTGGCGGGAGGCGGCCCGCGGCTACGTACGCCACTCCCAGCGCGCTGCCAGCCAGTTTGCTCGCCATTCCCAAAGCCAACACGCCTTGGTTTTCCAAAGGCCGCCTGACGACCCAAAAATAGCCGACGCCAAACAGGGCAATCACCAGCCCGCACAGGTGCAAAAGGTAGTCGCTGTCGGGGGGCGAAATGCCAATCATCCGGTAGGAGTCGGCGGAGTTAACCAGCATCGACAAGCCTGCCAGCACGTTATAGGCCGCCACGAAATACAACGTGGCTTTCATCCAACCTGTCAGCGGCTGCATGTTTTTTAGGTGGTGACGGGCCAAGAATCGAGTTGATGCGATTCGCCAAACGTCCTAGTCCAGCCAGTCCTGCTCTTCCAACCGGGCCGGCACGTATTGTTCCGTGACGAAGCTGATGCCTTTGTTGATCAGGGCTTCCACTTCCAGCTTGAAGCCGTTCTCCAGCATTTTCTGGATCTCTTTTTGCCACGACTTTTTGCCGGCGAACCAGGGATACTCGGCAATCTGTTTGGCCCGCTTGCGGTCGGTCTCGTTGAGCGCGATCTTGACGCTGTTGGGCAGGTCGCAGCGTTCCAGGTCGATGGAGCGCAGGCCCAGGTAGCGGGCCTCGGGGATGGCCATGCGTTTGGACTCGTAGGCCAGGTTGATCGAGCCTTGCTTGAGCACGCTGTAGATGTAGTACCCCCAAGGGTCGTTATCGAGCAGGCAATAAATAGGCAGCTTTAGCTCGTTGTGCAGCCGGTAAAGCATTCGCCGCACGCCGCGCGGCGGCTGGCCGGCACCGTGGGTAATAATGCATTGGTGCGTGCGCCAAAACTTGTCCTCGTTGAACCGTTGCCAGACAGTGTCTTTTTCGACATGCAGCACGAACTTGGCATCGTGCTTTTTAAACTGAATGGTCTCGGGCTCGACGATGGAGGGAATTCCGTAGCCGCCCGAGCCCATCCGCGAGCAGTCGATCTCGTCCCCTTTATCGACCAGCGTGATCGGGCCGATCATGTCGCCGCGCTTTTGCGCGTAGAGGTGCAGTTCCTCGCGAAGGGAGTTCAGCGTGACTTCCAGGTCCTCAATGACGGGATCGCATTCCTCCTGGCCGTTGAAGGTCTCTTCCTTGGTCCCCTCAATCGTATGCTTGAGCAGATAATACATTCCCCGCAAGCTGGTCGTTTTTTCCTGGTCAATAAGCTGTTTGCAGCCGCTGGCCACCAGCATGGTCTGCATGTAACTTTTGGCTTGCGACAGGTTGAACAACTGCCGCTGCGTGGTGTTGCCCCCCATCTCGATGAACTTCTTGGCCTTGTTGTAGCGCACGTTCGACAACGAGCGGGTGGGGATATCCAACGCCGGATCGCGTTTCTTCTCGGCCGCCTTGACCACGCCATCGGCCAGAATCACCAGTTGGTCGTTGGTGCGGCGGTCGCGCTCACTCAACCGCCGCTTGGCCGCGGCACCGGTGGTGTTGGCTGCGGCAGAGGTTTTCTTGCCAGTCCGTTTGGCCATGAAAGTCTCGTTAATGCAATGAGGTTGACGGTTCAGGGATAATGATCGGGCAACGCAGTCGTCGAAATCGATGGCCGAAACTACTTGCTATTTGCCTCTGGAACGGCGTTTTTTCGGACGAGGCCCGGGCGAGCCGTTATCCTGTTCGCGACCTTGCTCCAATACCGGTTCGCCATCGGCCGGCGTTGCCTCCTCCGGCCCATCACGCCCCACAATCAACACATGCTGGCCAAAGTCCAAGTCCTCATCCTCCTCCAAAATTGGCTTGCCGTTTTCGTCCAATCGCACATCGGCTTCGGCGGTTTTGCTCTTGGCGACAGCTAGCAGGCGGTCGTATAGCGTGTCGGCATCGGTGGAGTTGATACTGCTGACGGCCGTGGCGACTTCTCCCAGGTAACGCAGGAAGATATTCCGCCGTTCGCCTTCTTGTTTGACTTTTTGCCGGCGGCGGACGTACATCGCCAAGCGGCGGCCCACCGCTTGCAAAGCCAGCCGCAGTTCTTTTTGGATCTCCGGGTAGCTGGCGATGGCTTCCTTCGATTCGCTGGTGAACGGCACCCACACGCTGGCCATGTGGACCATGATCGTCACGGGACCGCTCGGCAGGCTGTTGCGCGATTGGCTTAGCCCGTAGGCTTTCCAATTGGTCCCCATAATCATTTGCGTGATGGCGCACGCGCCGGGCTGAAACTGCAATGGCACGCGGTTGGCGTACCGCAGCACGTTCATCGTTTGGCCATCATCCGTGCTAACGTTTTGCATGGCGTCGTGCAGCTTGGCGATGTCATCCCCTTTGATCCTGCTGGGCGACACGCGCACCCCAATATCCGCGTTTTTCAAGATCTTGTCCGCCGCGTCCGCGCCCAAGCCGGCAAAGGTGTTCATAATAAACTGACGCAACGTGCGGGCGTCGCTCTGCCCCAGCAGTTCCGTCAAGGCTTCCAGCGATACCTTATGGGTGGCTGGTCCGCCGCCGTAGGCCAAGGCAACCTCAATCACAAACGGATTGCCGCGATAGACGGCCGGCGGGCGCGTGGCCGCCGTGTAAAATTCACCCGGCACGACCTTGTGCAGCCCTTTCAGCAGCAACTCCTCGCCAATCGGCGAGATACAATCGGTCGCCGGATTCGTGATCTTGGTTTCCTTGATGGAGTTATACAGCTTTTCGGCCTCGTTGCGGCCGATTTTCTTGGTGTTCGACCGGGTGCTCAGGCCCGCCGTCTCGCAGATTTTCTTGGCGATTCCGGGACTCACCCGTGAGAACGAATTCGTCAGAAACTGCGTCAAATTGGGAAACTTGGTGTCCTTGAGCATGGTGATCAACATGCCCATTTCCACGCCGTAAGGATGCGGCTTGATCTCCTTGGCCTCGGGTGGAAGCTGCTCGGTGGAGCGCGACCAGACGGTTTCTTGGCCGTCCGGGTCGATAAAATGCAGCGTTACATGCGGATTGGCAATGGCCGCTTGTTCCAGGAATTCGTCGACGCTGCCGCGGCCTCGCTGGTACTTGCCTTCCAGCTCAATCGTGACGCGGGTGCCATGCTCGGCCTCAATCCATTCAATGCCGTGCTTTTCGATCGCTTCGCGCCCCTTCTCGCCCGGCGGAATATCGACCCCGTCTCCCTTGCCGTTGAGAATCTCCGGCCGGTTGACCTTGGTGTTGATCTGGATCTCGTAATAGTGGGCCGGCTTGTTCTTGCCGATCTTGGAGATGATCTTGACCGCCTTGCCGGTCGTTAACAGCCCGTACATGCCGGCCGCGCTAATGCCAATCCCCTGCTGCCCGCGGCTCATCCGCAAACGGTGAAACTTGGAACCGTACAACAGCTTGCCAAAGATGTTGGGAATTTGGGCCTTCATAATGCCTGGTCCGTTGTCTTGCACGCCGATTTTGAAGCGGTTGTCGGCGGTGGACTCAATATGGACCCAAATCTCCGGAAGAATCCCCGACTCCTCGCAGGCATCGAGCGCGTTATCGACTGCTTCCTTGACCGTCGTCAGGACTGCCTTCCGTGGATTGTCGAACCCCAACAAGTGGCGGTTCTTGACGAAGAACTCGCTGACGGAGATCTCGCGCTGGCTGGCGGCCATGCTTTGGGCCGTGGCCCGGCGTTTGGAGGGCGCGCCATTCTTGTGGCCATTGCCGGCGGCATGGCCGTTCGACTCCTCGATATGATCCGTCTCAGCCTCCGCGACTGCCGTAACGGCAGCCTTGCCATCCTTGAGGGTTTTGCTCATCGCCTGTCCGTCGCGCTCCAGTAGCCAATCCGAATCGGTTAAAGCCAGCCACTCCTGGCGGGGGCTGCCGATTATACAGTTTGTGACGGCGGCCTTGTAGGTCCGAGACGCAATCGGACCATCCGGCCTGGCACGTCTGGTTGTTACAGGCGTCAGATAAAGACTCACCAAACGCCGCCGCAATTGCCGAGAATGTTTGCTGACAGCAATGCTTTGATCGCCAGCAATGCGGCACGGCTGACCGCGAAATCCGCGAAACGTGTCTCAAAGCGAATTCGATCAAACGCTTAAGTTTTTTGTATTGCCCCCAAGCATGGATGCACCGTGGCCCGCGCTAAGGCCAGACGCCGCTACCGGTGTCGGGGCATTCCGCGAACGTGTCAGGAGGACCAACCCCTATGAAGCGGAAACTAATAATCCCAGCGTTTTGCCTGGCCCTGTTCGGCCTCGCCAGCATCGCCCAAGCCCAGCAGCCCGGCCGTCTGCCCGCTGCCGCCGAGGATGCCACCGCGGTCGATGACACCTCTGACGACGCCGTGGAAACGGAGACCGTCGATGCGGGCGGCGCGCCGGCCGAAGAGGTGCAAGGGCTGCCATTCATGCCCGCTCCGCCGCGGCAGTATATTCCTCCGCTGGGCTACAACCACTACTACCCGGGGTACGGCAGCCCGTACATGCCCGCCCGGCTTTATATGTGCCCGCGGCCGGTTCCACCCCGCGTCGGCTACACGTACATCACCTATCAGGCTTTTGCTCCCCACGAATACCTGCACCAGCACGCACGTTGGTACTACTCCATTCATCCGGGCAGCGGCACGACCATCACCAAGATTTCTTGGCGGTAGTGAGTGCCGCTCCGGGGACGTTCCGCTAACCCTCTGCCCCATGGCAAGGGTAGCGGAAGGGCCGCCGCGGCGAAGGGAAATGTCGTTGATTGACTAACAATGGGCGAACGAGATTTGGCGGCGGTGCCAGAAAGAAGTGACGGCACGCCACTGGATGACCGTCGCTCGCGGACCGCCATATTTTGCACAAAGGAAACCACCGTCATGCGACGCCGTCTGCTTTGCTGGGCTATCGTGGCCATCGTTTTCGCCGGCTCCACCGCTGCCGCGCAAGCTCAACGCTTTGGCGGGCGGTTAGGAGGCCGAGCCGCCAGTGGCGGACGGATGGGCATGGGCCGCCAGTTCAATGGTGGCACACAGGCCATGCCGGTCTCGCAAAATGGCGCGGTTGACAGTGCGACGGGTGGCGCTGCCGCTGCTGAAACTGTTCCCGCCGATCCGAAAACGGACGGCGTAAAGCCAGGCGTGGCGGGCGAGCAGCCGGCGGTGGCGGTCGGCGGCGACGCCGGGGGCGTGCCGGTTGATGCCGGTGTGGCGATGGACGGCGGCGGAATGTATCCCACAACGCCCGTCTGGGAGCCGGGCCTTGCCGGGCGGCTTGCGCAAAACCGCGGCGCTCGAGAAGCTTTTGAGCGTGGAATTCCCGCCATGTACGCCGGCAATTGGCCCAACGGACCATGGCACGCCGGCTACTACGAAACCGCCTGGGGCCGGCCCATGCCGCTGGTCGTTCCGCCGACCGCGACGCACCAGACCGATTACGGGTGGGGAATTGGCAACACCCGCGTCACTCGCATCTGGCCGCAATACGGCGGTCCGCAGGCGGGCTATCCCTATGACCCGGCGGCGGGTGTGGGCTCTGCCGAGCAGTGGCGTCCTACGCCGTACTGGCCTTCCGACACGTCGCAGTTTGGCATCTACTACATTCGCGGGCCTTGGTAGTTGGAAAGTGGGTTCCGCCTGGCGGGCGAAACCTGGCGGCTCGTAAGACCTCTCTCATTGGTTCGTCGTGACGGGCGATAACCGCCACCACGGGCCGATCGACCACATACCACCGCCGCTTCGATCAAAGAATGGAACACCAACCCCAGGCCCCGTCCGGCAGACAGGGCCTGCTGGGCAGCCTTGCACATCGCTGAAGACGGGGATAGGCTCGTTGGCTCAACTCGCGGCTTACCGCCGCGTGACTGCCCGCACTCCTTCAGCACAAGCCATTGATGCCTGCCAACCACACCGCCACCTACGCGGCCTTACTGGCCAACGCCCGCGAGACCGCGCTGCTTGCTTCCGTCGAGTCTTTGTTGGGTTGGGACGAGCGGACGCAACTGCCGCCAGCCGGTAACGAATACCGCGCCGAACAAATGACCCACTTGGCGGGCATGGTGCATCGCCTGCGAACCGACCCGCGTTTGGGCGAGTGGCTGGTTGAACTGTCCGACAGCCCGCCGGCCGCCGATCCGGCCAGCGAGAGCGGGGCCACCATTCGCGAGCTGCGGCGGCAGTACGAGAAAAAACTTCGCTTGCCTCAAGCCTTGGTCGAGGAACTGACGCGAACTTCGGTCTTGGCCCAACATGCCTGGGTGGACGCCCGCGCCAAGGACGACTTTCTATCGTTCCAGCCGCTATTGGAAAAGATGTTCGTGCTCAAGCGGCAAGAAGCGGCCGCGCTGAGTGACACCGACTGCCTGTACGACGCATTGCTGGATGAATACGAACCGCATGCCCTGACGGCGGATGTCTCGCGGACACTGGAAGCGTTGCGGGCGGAGTTAGTGCCGCTGGTGGGCGAGATCCGCGAAAGCGGCCGGCAGCCGCGGCGAGAGATTCTCACCCGCCGCTTTCCCGTCGATGCGCAGCGAGAATTGGGAATGCATGCCGCGGCTCGTGTTGGGTTTGATTTCCAACGCGGCCGGCTCGACGTGACACACCATCCCTTTTGCACCTGCATGGGACCGCACGACCATCGGATTACCACCCGCTACGAGGAAGAGTTTTTTCCGTGCGCCTTTTTCGGAATTCTGCACGAGGCGGGGCATGGCATGTACGACCAGGGTCTGCGGGTCGATCAATTTGGCCTGCCCTTGGGTGATGCGCTTTCCTTGGGCATCCATGAGTCGCAATCGCGGATGTGGGAAAACCTGGTGGGCCGCAGCCGCCCCTTCTGGGAACATTTCTATGGCGAGGTACAGCGGGCTTTTCCGGCGGCCTTGGGGGATGTGGGGCTGGACGACTTTTACTTTGCCATCAACGACGTGCGGCCGACACTGATTCGCGTGGAATCCGACGAGGCGACGTATAATCTGCATATTCTGATCCGGTTTGAACTGGAACAGGCCCTCATTCGCGACGATCTGCGGGTGGCCGAGTTGCCTGCCGCTTGGAATGAAAAGTACCAACAGTACTTGGGAATTCAGCCGCCAGGCGATGCCGACGGCGTGCTGCAAGATATCCATTGGAGCGCGGGCCTGGTGGGGTACTTTCCGACCTATTCGCTGGGCAATCTGTATGCGGCGCAGTTTTTTGATCAGGCGGATCGCGACTTGGGGGGGCTTCACGCGCAATTCAGCCAAGGAGAGTTTCAACCATTGCTGGCCTGGCTGCAGCAGCAAATCCACGTGCATGGCAGGCGTTTCCCCGCCACCGAACTAATCCAACGCGTTACCGGCAAACCGTTGTCGCACGGGCCGCTGATTACCCAACTGCGAAGCAAACTTGGCCCGCTCTACGGGCTCAAATAGACTTCCCGATATTCCTCCGCACGGTTGGTGAACTGGGTGCCCTTCCCCTAAACCACCCGCTGCTTGTGACTTACCACACTTGGCCAGCGAAAAAAGCTACGAAGTCCTTGCCCCACACTGGGGGCATGCGCTACAATGATTTTTAATTCAGGGACACCTTGAATAAGGAGTTGGATTTTCGCGTTAGAAGATGTGCCGCGATTGCTGCTGCGGCTGCGCCAACCTTTCCTTTCGCCCTTACGGACGATATGGCCTGTTGCACGCAGGTTGTCCTTTCAGCACGGTCGCACTTGACGAAAAAGGTGATTGTCTTGGCTACCATCTGCCAGCAGCGTGGCGTAACGGTCGTGGAACTGGGAAAGCAGTACGATTCGCTGGATGATGGTGCCACTCGCGAGTTGGGCGAGATTTTAAGCGAGATCAGCGAAACGGCGTCTCCCCCGGCCGTCGTAGTGGACATGTCGGCAACGGAGGGAATCGGTTCGACATTTTTGGCGGTGTTGTTCAGTACCGTAAAGCGGCTTCGCGCGCGACGCGGGCGACTTGCCGTTTGCAATGCGAATTCCTTTTGTGCCGAGGTACTTGAAATCGTTAAGGCTGATCGAGTTTTTAAGGTTTGGCCTAGTCGCGAGGACGCCATCACGGATGTGCTGGAAAACGTACCCGCTCCCACGGCCTGAAGTATCGTTGCCTTTGGATTGTTCGTCCCCTAGCTCCGCTCACGCCAGACGCCACCATGGAAAACGTCATTCAAGACCGCGAAATTACCATCATCGAACTGGACCGCAACTACGACTCGCTCGACGACGCCCCGTTGACACGGCTGCAGAACGTGCTGAACGATGCCGTCGGCGCAGGTGGAAAAGCAGTCAGCCTGCTGATTGATATGTCGCGGACGACCACGATTAACTCCAGCTTTATCGGCATGTTGTTTGCCACCGGCAAACAACTCAAGACGAACGGCGGGCAACTATCGCTGTGCGCCGCTGATGCTTTTTGCTCCGACGTGATGCGCGTGGTACGGCTGAACCAGATGTTCAATACCTACCCCACTCGCGACGAAGCGCTCGATGCCATGCATGGCGGTGCCACGTCGGCGGGCTGAAAAACCGCGAACGATGATATTCCAATGTCGCTTCGTGGTGCTGCGAGTTCCGCGGATTTAGCGGCCGCAACTGCCTCTAGACCGCGCTGCGGCCGCAGAATGGTTGGCTGTTTCGGCTGCTAGCTCCGTACCCATGGTATCCTTGCCTCTGTTCGTTTGATCGGGGCCGAGTCGTGGCACGCTTTCTGCTTACTGTCACTGCATGAGCTTCGAGTGTCTGGTACCCAGGCATTAAGCGGGCGACAAACCAGGCGGTCCACGTTATCCTGAATCGATCAGGAACAGGTTTTTTCCGCCTGGCCATTGGACAATCAACAATGCCACTCTACGAATATAACTGCGAGAACTGCGGGCAGCCGTTTGAAGTGCTGGTGCGATGCGGCGAACAGCCCGAGTGCCCCGCCTGCGGCGGCAAGAAGCTGCAAAAGCTGCTCAGCGTGCCGGCCGCCCACACGGGCGGCACCAAGGAAATGCTGCCGGTCTGCAACCCGCCCGCGGCGGGAGGATGCGGCGCGCCGTGGTGTGGGCAAGGAAGTTGTGATTCGTAAGCAGGCCGCATAAGCCTTGCTGGCGGCCTGGGAAACCTAGTGGCTGGGGTTTGCTTGCCGCCGAGCCAACACGCATAATTCGGGGGGCGGCATAATCACCAAATACCAACTTTCCTCCCTGCCAGGTGTGATCTCCATGAAACCTGTTCGCTTCTTGATGATCGGTGGATTCTTGGGAGCCGGCAAGACGACCGCCATTGGCCGGCTGGCCCGGCACTTTACCGACGCCGGCCAGCGGGTCGGCCTGGTGACCAACGACCAGGCGTTTGATCTGGTTGATACCGAGAACCTGCGTTCGCAAGGCTTTCAGGTGGGGGAAGTCACGGGAGCCTGTTTCTGCTGTAAATTCAACGACCTGGTCTCCACCGCCGAAAAGCTTTCGGCCGAGGACGCTCCCGATATCATCATCGCCGAACCGGTCGGCAGTTGCACCGACCTGGTGGCCACCGTGGTCGAACCCCTCAAGCACCTCTACGGCGAGCAATACGAAACTGCCCCCTTTGCCGTGCTGCTCAAACCCGAGCACGGGCTGAAAATTCTGGCGGACGAAGGCGATTTGGGGTTTTCGCCCAAGGCGGCCTACATCTTTCTCAAGCAGTTGGAAGAGGCGCAAGTGATCGTGGTCAACAAGACCGACAAGCTTTCGCCAGCGGAACGCCAGCGGCTAATCTCCCTCGTCCAGCAAAAATTCCCAGGCAAACAAGTTTTGGCCGTTAGTGCCCGCACCGGCGACGGTTTCGACCAACTCGTTCAGGCGGTCAGCCAGACGGCCGAACCGCGGTCAGCCAGCATGGAAGTTGACTACGATGTTTACGCCGAGGGTGAGGCCGAACTTGGCTGGTTGAATTGCACGGTTGGCCTGCGGCCCTTGGAAGCCTCTCAGCCGCGGCCGTTTGCCCTGGATGATGTGGTGCTCGACCTGGTCCGCCAATTGCGAGAAAGCCTGGCCGAGCAAAACGCGGAACCGGCCCATCTGAAGGTCTTGGGCGTGGCCGATGGCGAATCGGCCATTGCCAACCTGGTGGGCTCTGGCGTGGCCGCCGAACTATCGCTGTCATCGTCGGCCCAGGCCACGTCGGCGCAGCTTGTTGTCAACGCCCGCGTGGCGATCGATCCGGAGGTTCTTACACGGATCATCGAAAGCGAAGTCGCCGCGCTGGCCGCCGATCGCGGGCTATCTTCAGAAATCTCACACATGCAATCGTTCCGCCCCGGCCGCCCAATGCCGACGCATCGGATGTAAGGAATCACTCATGCCGTTAATGCTTCCCGCGGATTCCTTTCGTGGCCGCACGGTGGTTGTTACCGGGGGAGGGACCGGCTTGGGGCGCTCGATGGGCGAGGCCCTGCTGCGGCTAGGGGCCAATCTGGTGATTTGCGGCCGCCGTGAGGACGTCCTCACCACCGCCGCGGAGGAAATGCAACAAGCAACAAACGGACAGGTCTTGGCGGTGCGGTGCGATGTCCGCGAGCCGGCCCAGGTGGAAGCCTTGCTGGCCGCCGCTTGCCAGCGGTTTGGCACTCCGCATGGCTGGGTCAACAATGCCGCTGGCAACTTCATCAGCCCCACCGAACGGCTGAGCTACAACGCCTTCAATTCCGTGGTCGATATCGTGCTGCGCGGCAGTTACAACTGTACCCTGGCCTGCGGCAAACACTGGATTGCCGAGAATTCTGGCGGCGTATTCCTGAATATCGTCACCACTTATGCCTGGACGGGGTCGGGCTATGTCGTCCCTTCCGCCACGGCCAAGGCAGGCGTATTGGCGCTGACCCGGTCGTTGGCCAGCGAGTGGGGCAAATACCGCATCCGCAGCAATGCCATTGCGCCGGGCCCCTTCCCCACGGAGGGGGCCTGGTCGCGGCTGATGCCTCAAGAATTGCAGCCGGTCATGGACCCCGCCGTGCGGATACCGTTGGGGCGGGTGGGGCAGCACGAGGAACTGGCCAATCTGGCGACTTATCTGCTTTCGGACTTTAGCGGCTACATCAACGGCGACTGCATCACCATCGACGGCGGCGAGTGGCTGCGCGGGGCGGGCCAATTCAATCCGCTAGAGGCCGTGACGCCGGGGCAATGGGATCTGCTGCAAAGTCGCATGAAGCCCGCGGCAAAGCCGGCCGCCCGGCCCGCATCGGATTAAACTTCCGACATTTTTCGCACAATTTCGGCACACTTGGCGTATAGTAGGCAGGATTGAAATCGACTCAGGGACCGTTCGATAAGGAATCCCAGAAATTTTGGCAATGAGGCTACTTGACGGACTGCCTTGCATTCGTACAATGCTGTGCTTTCAGATTTAGCGTCAACCCGCCTGGTCTAAAACCCACCTGACCAAACTACTTGTGACGCTTGCCGCGGACGCCAAGAGGGCAGCCGCTTCGCCCGCAAGGCGAGAGTATTGCTGATCGTCCGGACCAGGATGGGTCCCCGGTCTACCTGGATTGCCATCGTAATGCCGGCCCATTTGGGGCCTGTTCTGTCGTATTTTTTTACTGTCGGCTTGTTGGAGGGAGAAGTAACTGATGCGAAACGTGTTTGAGGCGATTCTAGAGTTCGGCCACGATGAGGATTTTGCCCCGTCCGAGGACGGCAATTTCCGCGCGACCGAAGCTCCCGCCGGATCGCCGGAAAAGTTGGATGAATTGGCCCGCCGGATTGCCATGGGGCTGCCTCTGTGGCACCCTGAGGACCGTTCGGACTACAGCGGCCTGACCGGAGCTGTTCGCCCCCGCGAATAAGGCAGGGGACCGACTCAGGCCGCCTCCATGCGGCCTGCTTTGCTTTCAGAAACATAACAGGCCGAGCAGCCCTATCAGCAGGGCCTCGGCCTGTTTCGTTGGCGGGCAGCAAAACCGAGACATGGGCCGCAGCCGAAGCGTGGACTTTATCCACGAAAGGCACGGCGTGGACGATTGCGTTTCGTACGGCCAATGAGCCCAGGCCGACCAACGGGAAGGCCGAAAGCTATGCAATTTGAAGCGTTTGCCAAGGATCATTTTCCAAACGAACCGCTATAAGGTCCACGCTACGGCCGGCTATACCAATGCGTGAGCCAATTTCTGGCCGACCGCGTAGTTACTGGCCGGTCGCCGGCAATGCGGCCAGTTCGGCCGCCAACTGGTTGGCGGCTTCTTGGGCGGCCGTGGCCGCTTGGGTCAGGGTGGCGACAGCGGCGGCCTTTTCGCTAGCCGCCTGGTCGGCGGCAGCCTGTTCACCCGCCAGTTTGTCCGCCTCGGCCTTGTCGGCCTCGGCCTGGCTAGCGGCGAATTTTTCAGCGGCAGCCTTGGCCGCCTCGGCCTTTTGAGCGGCAGCCTGCTGTAAGGCGGTCAGTTCGGCGGTACCAGCCTGTGCCAGTTGGGCCGCGGCGGCGGCGTTGGCGGCGGCGGCTTGCGAAGCCATCTCCAAGGTCGGCGGATTTGGCGGCAGATTTCCCACTAGTTTGCCATCGGCCGAGTCCCACAGGCGGACTTCACCCGACCAATCGCCAGCGGCCACGCGGGCACCATCGTGGGTAAAGACGACTTCCAAACCCAGGTCGTTCATGGCGTCGAAGGCCCGTTGGGCCGCGCCGTTTTCGTCAAAGATCTTGGCCTGGCGGTCGCGACCGATACTGACCAGGCGGCCATCGCGGCCGTATTCGATCGAGGCACACCCGCCGCCGTGGCCGGCCCAGCTCTTGATCTGGCTGCCGTTGTTCATTTCCCACAGGCGAATGGTGCCATCCTCGCTGCAACTTGCCAAGACATTGGAGTCGATTCGCCAACTCACGTCGTTAATGGCGCCGGTATGGCCTTTCAAGTTTTGGTATTCGCGGCCGGTGTCGGCCTCCCAGACGAACATGCCGCCGTTGCGGTCGGCCGTGGCCAGTAGCACGCCATCGGGGCTGAACTCCAGGGAGTAGACCCAGTCCGTGTGTTTACGAATCTCTTGGACCAGCGAACCGTCCGCCGTGGAATAAACGCGGACGACCTTGCCCGCCCCGCCCAGGGCAATCAAGGTATTGTTGTCGTTGATATCAGCCGCCAAGACGGAATCGAGTTCGTCGCCGACCTGAATGATACGCGTGCCGGTCTTGACGTCGTAAACGGCCACCAGCCCTTGCGAGGCGTTACGGCCGCCCCCCGCCAGCAACAGCGATCCACCGCGGCTGAACTTGAGCACCTGGGGCACGCCTTCGGGGAAGGGAAGCACACCGAGGAATTCCGTCGTGTCGGAATTGTACAGCGATATTTGCCGCTGGCCCGCTACGGCGACCAACGGAGCCCAAGGGCTGGCCGCAATCGCCGTCACAGCCGCGGCCCGCGGCGTATAGACCACGGGTTGCCGCGACAGCTTCTCCGGCATGGGGGGAGGGCCTTCGGGCCGTTGTCCGCCCGTGGAAGGAGCCATCTCCATTTTAGGCTTGTTTGAGGCCTTGGCGGTCGAGCCGCTGTTTTCCAGTGCGCCCCCTTCAATCCACTTGCGGATCGTTTCCAGTTTGGCCGCCGCCACCATGTCTTGCTCGGGGGGCATTTCGGGCGTGTCTTTGTGGGCCATCAGCAGATATAGCCGCGAACCATCGGGGTTGCCCGGCTCAATCACTTCGCCGCTGGCACCGCCCCGCATCATGGCGGCATAGCTGTCAATAACCAGATCGCTTTTGGCCTTGTCCTGATTGTGGCAAGAAAAGCAATGCTCGCGAAAGATCGGGCGGACATGCTCCTCGTAGGTAACCTTGGCCGCGGCCGGAGGGGCTTCTTGGGATAGGGCCGCCTGGCTAGGGACAACACCCCACAAGCCAGCCAACAGACCGATACGGCAAAGCATGCGGACCATGCGACGAATACTCCCGGTATGTGCTAACATTTCTTGCTCGTTGGCTGCCAATTCATGAGGTTTTAGGAGCCGATGGAATCGCAATTGACACTCGGCAATCGGCACTGGACATTTCCCTTAGTGGTTGAACAAAAACTCTCGCGAGTTCAACAGCGCCCAAAAGACATCTTCCAGAACCTTGGCCGGCTCCGGATCGGCCGCTAGCAGTCCATTGAATTTTTCCATCTCTTGCGTGCTAGGCTGGCGAGACAGCGTCCGCAAGTAAAGCTGCTCAATCACTTGCGGCGGGGTCATGCCGGCCGCCGTCAGTTTTTGCAGGACGCCACCAGCGCGAATCTTGCCTTCGGCCGTTTCGCCGTTGATCAGGTGGAGTGCTTGCGACAGGGTTGGCTCTGTCTTGACATCAGCCGCGCAGACCGTGTCGCGTGGAGCCCGGCCAAACGTGTTCAAGAAGTAGGTGGAATTCGCCCCATCGGCAATCTGCACGGCCCGCGAACCGAGCGGCAAACCGGCAAATTTGTCTTTGGTTTCGGTGACTTGCGAGACGCAATCCAGCAAGCTCTCCGACCGCAACCGGCGAATTCGCCCGTGGGCGAAGTTCTTTTCATCACTTTCGTTGCTGGCGTTTCGCTGCGTCGCCCGTTGATAGGCGTTGGAGTTACAGATATCGCGGCAAAGCTGTTTGAAGTCATAGTTATACGAGGTGAACTTTTCACCCAGCGCTTCAAACAACTCGGGGTTGCTGGGCGGATTGCTGACGCGGATATCGTCAATCGGTTCGACAATGCCAATCCCAAAGAAGTGGGACCAGACGCGGTTAGCCACGCTGGTGGCAAAGTACGGGTTCTCAGGCGAGGCCAGCCATTTGGCCAGAATCACACGGCGGTCCTTGCCCGCGGTATCCGGTGATTCGCCGCCAAGAAACTTCGGTGGCATGGCGCGGCCGCCGACGGGGTGGGCCACTTCGCCGCCGCCGGAGTTGAAGACCACCGTTTCGCGATAGTCCTCTCCCTGCTTGCGGCCAATCTGCGAAAAGAACGCCGCGAAGCTGTAGTAATCATCCATCGTCCAACGGTCGAACGGATGGTTGTGGCATTGCGCACATTGCGTCCGCATGCCCATGAAGACCTGGGCTACGTTTTCCGATGTCTTCAGCGTATCGCGCTCGATCTGATAGTAGTTCGTCGGGGGGTTCTTGAAGGTGCCGCCATTGGCCCCCAGCAATTCCTGGACGATCTGGTTGAGGGGGACGTTCCGCGAGATTTTGTCGGTCAGCCAGTTGGAGTAAAGAAAGATCGACTTGCCAGAAACCTGGTTTGTCGAGCGGACCATCAGCAATTCGGCCCACTTCATGGCCCAGATTTCAGAGAACTCCTTGCGGTCCAACAAGACATCAATCAGCTTGGTTCGCTTGGCTGGATCGGTGTCGGACAGAAATGCGTTGTACTCTTCAACCGTCGGCAGCAAGCCCGTGATATCGATGGTGACCCGGCGGATGAAGGCTTCATCGGTGCAGATATCACTGGGCAAAATGCGGAGCTTACGAAGCTTGGCGTCAACCAGTTCGTCGATGTAGTTGACGGCTTTCGACTCTGGCGCGGTGTATTGCAAGTCCTTCGGCAACACCAAAGCCTGGCTGCCGGTAGTGTGCGTCGAAAAACGGGCCATGACAAAGGCTTCACCCCGAGCGCCAGCGGTCACCAGGCCGTCGCCGTTGATCGGTGCCGAGTTGTCGTTGTTCGTCAGAAACAGCGCCAAATTGGTAACATCGCGATCGGTTCCATCGGAATACTTGGCGCGGGCAATCATCCGCTGGCTGGCCCCTTCCCCTTCCAAGACGATCTGCTTGGGGAAAAGTTCCAGACTGGTGCAAACGGGAACCTCACCCTGGTCCAGCGGTGAACCCGCCTCCAGCCAGCGCATCAACGTGGCATAGTATTCGGTCGATTTGTCGAACCGCTTGCCGCCAGTGTGCGGCACGCTGCCGTCGACTTTTTCCATCAACAGGCTCTCGGCCGGAATCGCCAAATTGATCCGCCGTGCAGGGATCTCCCGCGTCAGCCGGAAATGGTCGCCATCGGGATCGTAACCAAACAACGAGAGCCGGAAGCCATCCTTGCCGCGGGCGGCACCGTGGCAACTCCCCGTATTGCAGCCGGCCCGCATGAAGATGGGCATCACATCCAGCTTAAAGCTGATCGGCCGATCAACCGTGCAGTCTTGCACGACCACCGGTATCGCCACCATCTGGCCTTGATGCTCAATCTGCATCGTCGTCTGGCCGTCCGTCACCGGAAACAGCACGTTCCCTTCCACGCGGACCAGATCGGCCTGGGCAAAGGAAATCTTGGCCTCGGCGGTCACGTCGAGCGTGACCCCGTCGGGCCGGGTGGCCACGACAATATACGATTGCCGATCGCGGCTGGTATTAAGGTGGACATCGGGTGGAAACACCTCGATTTTGGCCAGTTCTTGCGCCTGGGCCGCTATCGACCAGGCTGCCGCCACGGCCAAAAACAGGATCCTACCCGACGCGATTGAAAAATGGTTCACGGTTTCCTCTCCACGATTGATGGACCAATGTGTGCGGTCCGAATGGGCATTCTCTTAGAATAACTGAAAAAGCAGGGCTATTGTCCGGCGGGCGGTGTTTCAGCGGGAGCTGCTTCCGCCGGAGCGCCTTCAGCCGCTTGTTTGGCCTTTTCTCGGTCGAGCCGGAGCTGCTCCAACCGGGTCAACCGCTTCACCGGCGGCGCCTCGGCCGCGGCGGGCATCGGCGCGGCAACCGCCACCGGCATTGGCGGCGGGGCGTCAACCTTCGGCGGCAGCGGCTTGTCGATACGAAGTTGGCCCGTCCCCAGGCTATGAGTGACCGGTTCGCCATTCAACGTGACGATCGCCCGGCAAAGCAAGGTTTGGTGCTTGCCTTCCGGCGAGTTGACCGTTGTCTTGATTTTGAACGCGGCCTCGGTCGTGTCTTTGTTGATCTCAATGGGCGTGGTCGTGACTTCATTAGGCAGCCCGAGCAATTCCACGCTGGCGGAACCTTCAAAATCCTTGACCTTGGTGACGCGGACAACGACCTCTGTTTCGGCCCCTTGCTCAACGGCAGCCGCATCAAAGGCAAATGTGAAGTACCGATCGGCGATTTCGAGATCGGCCAATTGCGACGATACGAGTACGGGACCGTTGCCTACCGTGGCCTGGCCCGTGACGGCGATTTTCCACGTCTTGATCTCCGCGCCCCCATTGGCGTTGAGCGGAATGACCGCTTCCGTTTGGCCTTCCGCAATGGCGATCGAACGGGCCGAGCCCACGCCCGGCGGGTCGTACAACATGCTGATGGCGATCGGTGCCGTAAAGCCTTCCTTGCGGGTAGCGACGACCTTGAGGTTCATCGCGCCGTCGCGAACCAGCGGCACCTTGGGCTGGACGATTTCGATCGAGAAAGGGGCTTCTTCCGTAACGGCGATCGCCATTCGGTCGGCGGTGTGGCCCCACACCACGATGTTATTCTGACCGCGCACCAGCCCGGTCGTTTGAGACAAGTGCCCTTCGACCGCGGCCAGATTGGGATCAACCGGTTTGCCAATGACATCGGCCAACGTGCCAGCCGGCGCGGTGCCCGCGGGTGCCGTAAACAGCACCGGTACGATCGTCATATTGGCCGCCATGGGGAGCGTTTCAATTGACACGCCCGCAGGCAAGTTGGCGATACCGACCGTCAAATCGCCGCCAAAATCGGCACGGGCAGCGCTGACCAAGGCCGCTACGCGGTTGCCAGCCGGCACGGACACACTGACATCCACGTACTGTTGCCGCTCGGGCAGGCCCATCGTCAATGCGGGCTTAACCGGCGTCAGCTCAATGCGGTAGGCGTATTCCGTGCCGCCGTTTTTCAGGTGGTCCGCGACGGAAACCAGGTATTCACCATCGGCCGGAACGCCAAAACGAAGATAACTGTCTGGACCGCCGCTATCGTCATTCGAGGCCAGCCCGCCCCCTTGGGCGTTGTAGACAACCAGCACGGGATCGAGCGGAGAGCGAATGCCGCGGGCATGCACACGGATATCAAAAGCCTGCCCAGCCTTGCCCGTGAACTTGAAGAAGTCGATATCCTCCGCCTGCTCGATCACGCCGTTCAAGGCCCGTGGAGCCTCAAAGACTGTAGCCTCAGCCACCGAGTTGTTCGGTTCGACCTCCATGGCATTGTCGAGATCGGTCACGCGAAAAGCATTGGGCGAGGGAGCAATTCCCATGGGGTCGTTGGCAAAGATGCCGAACGACGGATCGACCGCGCCGGGCAAGGTGAATTGCTGGGTTAGCTCACCCGTCACGTCCCCTAACATCTTGACGGTTACGGTCTCGCCAACCTTGCCGCCGGCTGGCGACACCGCCAGCGGACGGGGGAACCGGCCAACATGCAGCCGGTAGAAACAGGCACCGTTGCCGCCGTAAGAACTCTCGCGAATCTGGATGATGTAATTGCCATCTTCCGGCGCGATGATCGAAACGACGCCATCTTGCCAGATCAAGGCCGAGTCATCGGACGAAGCCAGCTCAAACCGGCCCATATCCATGATCGCCACGTAGGGGTCAAAGAACGTCACTCCCAGCCGAATTCCCTCGACTTCGGCACTGATCCGTTCGCCCTTCTTGGCCGTGACCATGTAGTAGTCAACGTCTTCGTTTTGGGCGACACCATTCACCGTGCAATCCAATTCAATGGCTTGCGGCTTAGTGAAGTCGCTATTGTCTTCGACCTCGGCCACATCGGGCAGCGAACCAACCATGAACGTCCGCAATTCGCTGATGCCGCTAGCCGAACGGAGCCGCACGGCATGGATGCCAATGCGGCAATCGGGGGCAATCGTTAAGGTTGCCTTGACCGAGTTGTCGTTCACCACGGCCATTTGCTTCAGCGAAATGCCGGGATAATAGAAGAACAGGTCTTGGGCATCGGTCAGTCGGGCACCGTTCAAAGTAACTTCGACCTCGGTGCCGCGTTGAGCGCCGATAGGCGAAATCGACCCGAGCGAAGGAGCGGCCGCTTGGACATCGGTGGCGGCCAAGACGGAGACTGCGATAGCCGCCAATAGACAACAGAAGGCGTGCAGCACTGTGCGAATCGTGAGCAACATGCGATTCCTCAAAAGAAAGTTGCCGGCAAACAGCCGCTTGTAAGCGGCCTGGCGAGCAAAACACTTGGGTACGCGGGCAAGCCCCACGCATCTCCTTAGGCCGCAAAGCGGAGGGACGGCCCAAAACCAGCAAATAGGCGGGAAATCATGGAACAAACGGCACTGGCCCGTGCCAACGCCAAACCAATTCCACTAATATAATCAAACCGGCCGCCTGATCCAATTTTTTGGCCAGGCGGCCGGTTCGCGATTTTAGTAACAATTAAGCCAACAAGCCCTTGCGGACCTTGCCGCCGTCTACGATTTCGATCGGACGGTCGCCAGGAGACATTAGTTCCTTGTCGGCGATGATGCCCATCAGGTAGTACAAGGTCGTAGCCAGATCGGCGGGATCCAACTCGTCCTTCTCCGGTTCGCTGGCCGTGGCGTTCGAGGCACCAAAGATCGAACCTTGCTTGATACCGCCACCCGCCAAGGCCACGCTGAACACCTTTGGCCAGTGGTCGCGGCCCGCGGTTTGGTTGATCTTGGGGGTACGGCCGAATTCGCTGGAGACCATCACTAAGGTGGTGTCCAACAATCCGGTTCGCTCCAAGTCGCGAATCAGCGTGCTGTAGGCCTGGTCGAAGGCTGGCATCTGGTTTTTCATGCCATTGGCAACGCCGTTGTGCATGTCCCAGCCGCCGTAAGTCAGCGACACGAACCGAACGCCGGCACCCACCAAGCGGCGGGCCATCAGCATCCGTTGGCCAGCTTCGTTGCGGCCGTACTCATCGCGAACGCCCGGCGATTCCGCGTCGATATTGAACGCTTCGCGGGCAGCCGGCGAGCTAATCAGGCTATAGGCCCGATCGTAGAAGGTGTCCATGGCGTTCAACGCGTCAGACTTTTCCTTGGCGGCAAAGTAGTCGTTGACCGCTTGCACGGCGGAACGACGGCGGCCAAACCGGTCGTCGGTCACGCCGTCAGCCAAGCTCAAATCGCGGACCTTAAATCCGCCTTGGGCAGGGTCCGAACCAAGGCTGAACGGCGCAAACGACGAGCTCAAATAGCCCGTGCCGGCGAATTCGTTCGGCTGGTTGGGGATGCAAACGTACGGAGGCATGTTGTTCTTGGGACCGTACTCGTGGCTGACCACGCTGCCCATGCTGGGGAATATTAGCGCCGGGCTGGGCCGGTAACCCGTGAACATGTTGTGGGTGCCGCGTTCGTGGGCCGCTTCACCGTGCGACATCGAGCGGGCCACGGTAATTTTGTCGGCGATTTCAGCCGTCTTGGGCAACGTTTGGCTGAAGAATTCGCCAGGTATCTTGGTGGCGATGTGGCTCAACTCACCGCGATACTCCACCGGAGCAAACGGCTTGGGGTCGAACGACTCCTGATGGGCCATGCCGCCCGGCAGGTAAATGTGGATGATGCTGTGGGCCTTGGCCTCGATAAAATCGTAGTTCTTCTGGTCCGCGCGGGCTTGCTTGATGCGGAAGAAGTCAGCCAAGGTCAGGCCGGCACCCAAGGCACCAACCGTCAAGAATCCGCGGCGTGTGGGCTTCAAAATGGTACGCGACATTCGCGAAACTCCCTCTCAACTAAACAAGGGGTGTAAATCGACGGCGGGTCTACGCTCGTTCGTATGGCAGCAGGCAGGACTTCGCGGGCGGCACTTTGTCGAGCTAATCGCGAAGGATCGCATCCGTTGGGCGGACGCGGGTTGTAATGCTCAGGCAGGAGGCGGAAAGCTGGTAGGAAGTCAAGTCCAAAACACCGCCTGGGCATGACAATAGCTAATCCAAGGCGCGCTGTCAAACATTTCCTCAGCGTTTGAACCGGAAAATTCAGGGCGAAATGCCACCACCGGCGCGGCGCCCAGGACCAATCTGCATGGCCCAACAGAGGGGGTGGCAAGAGGGATCATCATGTGGCGCGCGATTAATCGACCGCCAACGGTTCTTGAAATGCCGAGCGCGATGCGATGACCGCAGCCACGAGAGTCCACAGGCCAATCGAACCGGCCTGTGTCCTTGGCCTGCGCCGCGTTGGCTGGAACAGCGAACGCCGAGCCGGGGCGATCGGACGGCTTTTGAACTTTTTGGTGGTCCAGCTTTAGATTGGCCAGATCATCTGGCTCAATTGATGCTGGACGTTGCGAGCATGCCAACCCGCGAAGTCAGGCACTGAGCTCACCCGTGGGCCGGGCCATGCCACGCCCGTCCGCATGCGGCGCGTTGTCAGGCGACAGGACACGGTTTTGACTATGCACGCCGGTAGTGCATCCCGACCGCGCCGTTGCGGAGCGGTTTCGCCGAAACCAACTCGAGTTTTCGCGTGTTGGGCAGCCCACTCTCGTAAAGCGTCGGACCATGGCCGACAATCCTGGGGTGTACGAGCAACTTGTACTCGTCGATCAGATCTAGCCGGTCCAACTCAGTTGCCAGCTTGCCGCTGCCGAGGAGGATACCGTCCGGGGTCGTGTCCTTGAGCTTCCGCACGCCAGCGCGCAGGTCACCGGCGATATGGTGGCTATTCGTCCACGGGAAATCGCTGCGCGTCGAGGACACAACGTACTTCGGCTTAGCCTCAAGTTTGACCGCCCAATCGTACATCGCCGAAGGCGCCTTCACGTCGCCGTGAGCGACTGCGGGCCAATAACCTTCCATCATCTCGTAGGTAATGCGGCCCCACAGCATCGCCCCACACCCGTCCATGAGACGCGTGAAGAATGCGTGTGTCTCGTCGTCGGCGATTCCTTCCTGGTGGTTGATGCAGCCATCCAAGGTAACGTTGATACTGAATGTCAGGAGTCCCATGGAGACGATCGTAAAATGACTACCGGGAAATAGCCACTCGTAAAGTCACTTGAAGGCCTTCAACCAACGGGACAGCGACAATACCGCAGGCCAATTACTGCAATGTGAACCGGGGTGCCCGGATTCGAACGGCGCCTCTACGGAGACAGTACGAAAAACCAAGGCAAAAGCAATCGCCCTCATCCGCTGCACGCATCCCACCGGGCTGGCGGGATGCGTGCTTGTTTGCCCACCTGCTTGAGGATCAATCAGTGCTCATCCTCAACACGACTTCGGACGAGCGGCGAGAGCCGTCTGTCCGGAATGCTTTGACTTAACGATCTACCAACAGATACTTTACGGAATGGCCGGTTCCAGCGTGGGACCCGCCACGATTTCGGTCTTCTGAATCCGCTCGCCGTTGGGGCTGTAGAACAAGATGTTGTTGGTTTGGGCATCCCAAATGGCCGAAAACTTAACCGCGCGAGGGCCATGCAGGCAAAAATAGACGCCACAAGGGGCATCGCGCCGTACAAGCAAACGTTGCGTAATGGGAAAGGCGTCTGGTTCTAGCTGGTCGATTTGGCAGAGGGTGTCGCTGACGTATTCTCGCAGGTCTTCCAATGTCTGGAATTGCCGTGAACTAGTCACCATGGGGAATTGAATCTCCTGAAGGCGTCGTATCGCCAATGGGGATTTTGGCTAGGACGCAGTTGGGGAAGCATGGGTGAGTGCCGCTTACTAGACACTATCGGCAACTTGGGAAGCTTAGCTGTGACTGTATCGGCGGTTATTCTCGACGAATTACCACCTGAATTGCTCGCTAAGTCACCGACAGCACTTGATTTGTGGTGGGCAAAGCAAGCCAACCACGCACCGCCACGTACAGGTCTGGTAAGATTGGTTCGGACGATTAGAAGGGTCGGAATAAGCTTGTTTTCGCGGCTAAAGTTTCCGCTTCAGCCATGCGCGCCAATGACGGCGCGGAATCGTGGCCGCGCTCGGCCTGAGCCGACCGAAAAGCCGCGTTGCTCAACCCTCTAACGCCTTACGGCTCTTGTTGATACGCCTCAAACGCCTCGGCGATCTTGCCCCTCTGCTCATCTCCCAGGTGGAACAGAATGCGGTACCGCAAGGTAATCGCCTCGCCGGCCGGCAAGGTATAGGCACCGTCGATCTCCGATGATTGCGTAAAATCGTGCAAGCCAAAGGGATTGGCCGCGAACAGGCCGTAGTTCCGCACATGCCAATAGGTCGGGTAGCGGAAGCTGCTGGGGTGGTTCATGATGGCCACACCCACCGTCTGGCCCCCCACGGGGCCTTGGTAATCCACCCACGGTGCGGGTTTGCCCCAGGCTTCGGCATCAATCAGCCCGTCGCTATTGATAATCCGGCCGCCGAGCTTGCTATCGACATCCATGCTGGTCGGCAGGCGAATGCCCATCGTCCCTTCCTTGGTATCCCCAAACTGCACGGGACCATCGGTCGCCTTCAGGGTGATGTCAAAGTCGATCGAGCGCCAATCCTCGCCCACGCGGAAGACCAGTTTCCGCTCGTCTTCCAGTTGCTTCTTGCTGTCGGGCGCGACCCAGTCGTTTTTGGTGATTAGCGTTGCTTGCGGTCCCCCTTCCACCTTGACCCATTCCGTATGGATGATGTTGCCGTGCCCGCGGGTTTCGGCCCAAAAATTGATGCCGTTCACCTCGCCATGCGTAAACCACAACGACCGTTGGTGGGGATGGTCTTTCTTTTCCCCCTCAATGCCCAGACGCATGGGGTAGGTGCGGGTCATTTCCACACCGGTCGGTCCAATGATGGGCCAGACGATCGGCTTGGCGCCCGTCAAAGTCTGATACTCGGCAAACAATTTGCCATCGACATTGATGACGACACCGCCATCGACTTGAGTGGTTTCAAACTCGGCCGATTTGGCGCTGGCGGCCAGCAAGAAAAACGCAACGGCAAGACCAGGCAGACAAACAGCACGGTGCATGGCGTAAAACTCCAAGAAAAAGGGAGGGCGGGTTCTAGTTTGTGGGTTGGGCGTGAGCGAGTCCTATGGTAGTCGCCTGTCGCGAGGAATGCGAATGGAAGGGGGGGTTCGGTTTTCGGTTTTCAGTGTTCGGTGTTCAGAGCGGAAAGCTGATTGCTAATGGCTGATTGCTAATGGCTGATCCGCTGATCGCCATATACGTTCGTATATTCTCCGGCGTTTTTTCCTGGCCCGAATTCTTTTGACATCCGCCTTGGCGCGCGTTAGGCTCCCAGATGTTCGAGGTCTTGGACCACCTCTGGGGCGGATCACCCTTCTGAATTCCTTTCATTTTTGATGGGTCCTGGCCCGGCATTTTGGGAGGCGCGTCCCATGGTCAGCGCTTGGCCTCGTAATGCTGTTGGCGACGGTTCGCCCGCGGAGTTGGTTGTTCAACCTTCCGTTGATGTAGTTCAGCTTCTTTTGGCGGCGCACGTCACGGTTGCCGCCATGGCGCGGCTGCGTCGGTCGGGCTACGCCGAATTGGTTGGCATCGAGTGCCTGTTTTGCCAAGGAAAGCTCACGCTGCGCGGCAACGTATCGAGCTTCTATCTGAAACAAGTCGCCCAAACCGCCGTCCGCGGCTTGGAACAAGTCGAGGAGATCATCAATTGTCTTGATGTTATCAGGCCGGAGGAGTGATCCGCGCTTGCCGGCGAGTACCATCCTGGAGGAGGGATTCTAATGTCTACCGCATCTCCATTGGCCCAGGCGGCAGACGGCTTTCGCCGTGAGCACAGGGCACTTGACCAATTGCTGGCCCGCATTCGGGAAGAGTTCCAAATCGGCCGCGCGGTGCGGCTGGATGACCGCGAATCGGCCCGCCTGCTCGACGAACTGGCGGCGTTGCGCGACCATTTGGGCATGCTGTTCGCCCTGGAGGAATCGCCCGGCCTTTCTCCCGATATCGAAGTCGTGGCTCCCCGGCTGGCGCGGCCAATGAAATTGTTGCAAGAAGAACACGTCTCGTTGTTCCGAGAATTGAGCCAGATGATCGACTACTCGGAGCGGGCTTTCTCGCACCATGTGCTGGGCGATTTGCTGGACCGCATCGAACGCCGCTTCGAGGGTTTCCAGGCCCACTTTCAAGCCCACGAAGTTCGCGAGAACCGACTGATACTGGAGGCCTTCAACGACGAAATAGGGACCGGCGACTAAGGCGATGCGACGCCGATAATAAACCCTACGGCGATTCAACCGCCGCCGCCTTGATCTGCACGCCGCGCTGCATGAGGGCCGCTTCCAAGGCCGCGCGGTTGGTTTGCGTAGGGTCCACCAGTGCCGTGACCAGGCCGATCTTAAAACTGGCCGTGGCGAATTCCACGCCCGGCACCTTGTAGACCGCCTCGTAGGCGCCCAGGCAGCAGCCTTTGCAGTCCAGCCCCACCACCTCTATCTCCACCAATTCCAGCTTGTCTAGCGGCATGGTCCGCAGCGGTTTGATCCCAAAGGTGTGCTTCGTGGCGTTCCGCAGAAGATTGTCGAACCGTTCCACGATCTGTTCGGGCGTGCCGTTCTGAAACACCTTGTCCGCGTCGTACCGCACGCTGATCTCGGCGTTTTCGTAGTCGATCGCCACCAGTTCAATCTCGGGCAAGCGCCGGAAGGCTTCTTGCAAGTCCGCCTCGCGGTCGGGCGAGAACAGGCCCGTCACCTGGTGCTTGATGGGGGCGAGATCTTCCTCCGCGCCGCCGGCCAGTACGATTAGTGAGATTGCAACAAGGGCATGCATGATTCGTCGTCCAAAGTCGCCAGGAAAAATGGTCGTCAACATCGAAAGAACTGGCCTCACCGCGTTCTGAAAAGTTCGCTAGTCACAAGCTCGTAGATCAAAGTCCGCACGCCCCCTCCTTGTTGCGCCGTCTTCTCGACGATCTCCGTAATCGCCCCCCGGTCGCTAAAGGCCAGCTCGCGGCCAGTGCCGTAGATGGCCATCTGTTGCGCCAGGTTCTTCAGCAACGGACGGGTGTCGGCCGTCAACATCTGTTGCAGTTCGGCAATACCTGAGAATGACCGCTCATCCGGCAAGACGCCGCTGGCATCGACCGCGGGACCTAACTTAAAGCCAATGCCAATGAACGGATCAATCGCGCCGCGCGGGGCAGGATCTCCCTCGCCAATCGAACGATACCGCGTGCGAAATCCGCCGATCACATCGAACGACTCCAGCGCGAAACCGGGAGGGTCCATCTTGGCATGGCACGAGGCACAGACCGTGTTATTGCGGTGTTTGTCCAATTGCTCGCGAATCGTCGTGGCTCCGCGGACATCGGGTTCGACCGCCGGAATATTCGGCGGAGGAGGATCGGGCGGTTGGCCCAGTAGTTTGGCCATCACGAACGCTCCCCTCGGCACGGGCGAGGTCGTCGTGCCATTGGCCGTCAGCTTGAGAATGGCGGCCTGCGTCAAAAAGCCTCCCCGCGGGCAGTCGCCCGGCAAGGGCACGCGGCGCGTCTCTGGCCCGCTCACACCCGGAATGCCGTAATGCGTGGCCAGCTTTTCGTTGACCATCACAAAGTCCGACTTGATCAAATGGCTGGCATCCAGATTCTGCTCGATCAGTTCCCGAAAGTAGGCCTTCGACTCGGCCAGCATGGAGTCTTGCAGATAGTTGCTGAACTCCGGGTAGAGCTTTCGGTCAGGGTCCGTGGCGGCAATCTGCCGCAGCTTCAACCATTGGCCCAAGAAGTCGTCGATAAACCGCTGCGACTTGGGATCTTGCAGCAGACGGTCGATCTGCCCGCGCAACACGTCGGGAGAATGCAGCTCGCCCGCGTCAGCCAGACGAATAAGCGTTTCATCGGGGAGTGAATTCCAGAAAAAGTACGATAAACGGCTGGCCAGGGCGTAGTCATCCAGCGGGCCAGCCGGTTCCAAATGGTACAAGAAGTCGGGTGAACACAAGGCCGCACGGCAGGCCCAGCGCATGGCCGCTTCAAAGCAATCGCCCGCTTGCAGCCGCCGCTCCACCTGGGCCACATACTGCTGGCGGACTTCATCGGGCACCGGACGGCGAAAGGCCTTGGGCAGAAAACGGGCCAACAGCCGGTCGGCATCGGCCAGCGGCTGCTCGCTGGCCACGGTCCATATGCCTGGCTCGGGGTCGGGCTGATTCCTGGAGGCAATGCTTTCTTGCCGGCGAGACTTTCGCCGCGGCGGCCGCACGTTGGGCTGCGCGTCGGGCGTAAACTCCACCAGCGGCAATTCGCCGAACAGCACGCGATGTGATTGGGGCGGCCAGGTGTGGTGCAACGGCCCTTCCACATCCAGCCAGTCGCAGGCCACGCCCGGTCCGGTGAAAGCCATGGCCCGGCCTGGCCGATTGTAATTGTGCACAAGTGCCAGCGACGAGGCGTTGAAACCGAGTGTCTCCTTGAAATTCAGCCAAGTCGTGAATTCATGTACGGTCGGTTCCAGCGATGGAGCGGCGAAATAGCCCAGCACGTAGCTAGGATGCCCGCCGCCGCGCCCGTCGTTGGTAAGCTGCACCGCCGACAGCCGCGCAGCCTCCACTCCGCGGGAGGGGAGCACCTCGCCCTTGTCCCACTGAAAGCTCCAAAACGAGGCCCGGATGCGGTATTGTCCCGGGTAGAGCGTGGCGAACTCCTGAAAGTACGGATTGAACGATTCGTCCTCGTGCCGAAAAATGCCGACGCTGCTCTCCTCATTGAACGAACCGATCCGCCCGTGCGCGCCCTGGTCGATGTGGCCTTGCTCGCCGGCGGGCGGAAAACCAGGATCGGGCCGCATCTCCTTGAGCAGCACTCCGTCGCCGTTCATCAAGATCACTTGCACGATGTACTGGCTGGCCAATGAAATTCGCTGCGTTTTCAACGTTGGCGGCTGGGGCCGGGTGGCAATCGCCAAGTCTAGCGTGTGGTCCGCCGCCTCCAGGTACTTGGCCATGTTGACGTGCGAAATGCTTAGTGCGTCGCTGTTGTTGTCGAAGCCGTGGGCCGAGCCATCCGCCGGCAAGTTGCCTTGCAGGGCAATGCCCGACATGTCGAACAGGTCGCGAATGGTGTTTTCGTACTCGGACCTTGTCATGCGCCGGACGCCGGTGCGGCCATCGGCCAGCAGTTGTCCTTTTTCGGCCACGATGAGTGCATCGCGCAGCCAGCCAGTGACAGTCGCCAGTTCATCGGCGGATGGCCTGGGCTGCCCTTTGGGCGGCATCTCGCCCGACTGGATGCGGTCGTGAATCTTTACCCAATGGGCAAAATTCTGCTTGACCGACAACTCCACGGGTAGCGAGGACAAGTCTAAATCGGCTTGATGCGTGGCCGCGTCGTGGCATTCAAGGCAGTGCCGCTCCAGGAAACCTGCTAACGGAGCCGCTGCCTTGGCCATTGATGGGGCCAGAGCTGCAATAAGCAGGCCCGCGGCAAGAGCCCATCTTGTCCCATTTCGGAACAGGAAAAACGGCTGGGAGAATGTGGAACTGGTCATGGGGAATCATTCGTCGTAAGAGAGACGCCCAGGCGAGGGAACTGGCAAACTCTAGGATAACTCCGATCTTACATATCCCTCTTACCGCGTCCTGAAAAGTTCGCTAGTCACAAGCTCGTAGATCAAAGTCCGCACGCCCCCTCCTTGTTGCGCCGTCTTCTCGACGATCTCCGTAATCGCCCCCCGGTCGCTAAAGGCCAGCTCGCGGCCAGTGCCGTAGATGGCCATCTGTTGCGCCAGGTTCTTCAGCAACGGACGGGTGTCGGCCGTCAACATCTGTTGCAGTTCGGCAATACCTGAGAATGACCGCTCATCCGGCAAGACGCCGCTGGCATCGACCGCGGGACCTAACTTAAAGCCAATGCCAATGAACGGATCAATCGCGCCGCGCGGGGCAGGATCTCCCTCGCCAATCGAACGATACCGCGTGCGAAATCCGCCGATCACATCGAACGACTCCAGCGCGAAACCGGGAGGGTCCATCTTGGCATGGCACGAGGCACAGACCGTGTTATTGCGGTGTTTGTCCAATTGCTCGCGAATCGTCGTGGCTCCGCGGACATCGGGTTCGACCGCCGGAATATTCGGCGGAGGAGGATCGGGCGGTTGGCCCAGTAGTTTGGCCATCACGAACGCTCCCCTCGGCACGGGCGAGGTCGTCGTGCCATTGGCCGTCAGCTTGAGAATGGCGGCCTGCGTCAAAAAGCCTCCCCGCGGGCAGTCGCCCGGCAAGGGCACGCGGCGCGTCTCTGGCCCGCTCACACCCGGAATGCCGTAATGCGTGGCCAGCTTTTCGTTGACCATCACAAAGTCCGACTTGATCAAATGGCTGGCATCCAGATTCTGCTCGATCAGTTCCCGAAAGTAGGCCTTCGACTCGGCCAGCATGGAGTCTTGCAGATAGTTGCTGAACTCCGGGTAGAGCTTTCGGTCAGGGTCCGTGGCGGCAATCTGCCGGAGCTTCAACCATTGGCCCAAGAAGTCGTCGATAAACCGCTGCGACTTGGGGTCTTGCAACAGACGGTCGATCTGCCCGCGTAGCACGTCGGGAGAACGCAGCTCGCCCGCGTCAGCCAGACGAATAAGCGTTTCATCGGGGAGTGAATTCCAGAAAAAGTAAGACAAACGGCTGGCCAGGGCGTAGTCATCCAGCGGGCCAGCCGGTTCCAAATGGTACAAGAAGTCGGGCGAACACAAGGCCGCACGGCAGGCCCAGCGCATGGCCGCTTCAAAGCAATCGCCCGCTTGCAGCCGCCGCTCCACCTGGGCCACATAAGGATGGCGGACTTCATCCGGCACCGGACGGCGAAACGCCTTGGGCAAAAAGCTGGCCAGCAGCCGGTCGGCATCGGCCAAAGGCTGCTCGCTGGCGACAGTCCATATTCCCGGCTCTGGGTCGGGCCGGTTGCTCGCCGCCCCGACCTCTTGACGCACGACCTTGCGGCGCGGCGGGCGCACGTCGGCATGTTCCTCCGCTTTAAACTCCACCAGCGGCAATTCACCAAACAGCAGCCGATGCGAGTTTGGCGGCCAAATCTCGTGCAGTGGCCCTTCCACATCCAAGAAGTCGCAGGCAATCCCCGGCCCGGTAAACGCCATCGCACGGCCAGGGCGGCTGTAGTTGGCGGTTGGGGCCAGCGACGCCGTGTTGAAGCCCAGCGTTTCCTTGTAGTTCAGCCAAGTGACGAACTCGTGTACCTTCGGTTCCAGCGAGGGTGCCGCGTAATAGCCCAACACGTAGCTGGGATGCCCTCCGTGGCGGCCGTCATTGGCGAGTTGTACCGCTGAAAGCCGGGCCGCCTCTGTACCGCGGGCGGGCAGCACCTGTCCTTTATCCCATTGAAAGCTCCAAAACGAGGCCCTCAGCCGGTAACGGCCTGGATACAAAGTGGAAAAGTCCAAGAAGTAGGGGTTGAACGATTCGTCCTCATGTCGAAAAACTCCCACGCTGCTCATCCGTTCAAACGAACCGATCCGCTCATGCGCACCCTGGTCGATATGGGGCTGGTCGCCAGCCGGGGGATATTCGGGGTCGGGCTGCATGCCGCGGAGCAGCACGGCGTCGCCGTTTCCCAAAATATGGCCGACGTTTCTGGCCAACGAAATCCGTTGAATTTTGAACTCCGGAGCTTGCGGCCGGGTGGCAATCGCCAGGTCGAGCGTGTGGTCCGCCGCGGCCAAGTATTTAGCCATGTTGACGTGCGAAATGCTTAGCGCGTCACTGTTGTTGTCGAAGCCGTGGGCCGAGCCATCCGCCGGTAAATTGGCTTGCAAGGCAATGCCCGACATGTCGAACAGGTCGCGAACGGTGTTTTCGTATTCGGACCTTGTCATGCGCCGGACGCCGGTGCGGCCATCGGCCCGCAGTTGTTCTTTCTCGGTCGCGATGAGCGCATCGCGGAGCCAGCCAGTGACAGTCGCCAGTTCATCGGCGGATGGCCTGGGCTGCCCTTTGGGCGGCATCTCGCCCGACTCAATGCGGTCGTGAATCTTTACCCAATGGGCAAAATTCTGCTTGACCGACAACTCCACGGGTAGCGAGGACAAGTCAAAAACGGCTTGATGCGTGGCCGCGTCGTGGCATTCAAGGCAATGCTGTTCGATGAACCTGGCCAACGGCGACTCCGCCAGAAGCGAGGCCGACGGAAGAACCAACAGGGCCCCGGCTGCCACGAAAATGTGCCAGAGAGTGGAACGAAAGCGCTTCGCCGCGCGCGGCGCGAGATAAGTCATGTTCAATCGCTTAGCGACGGAGAAATACAGGTACGAGGACGACGGGTAAGCTCAAGTATAAATTCGATGGTGGGATCGTGCCACGACCAAAGCAAACGGCCAGGCATTTGAAGATCATACAACGATAGCGGGCCACCTCGTTGCCGTGGGTGGCACTTGGCTGTACGGCGTTCCATCCTGGAGGGCCGAGACCGCCAAAAACGCCGCATACCCAGGCCAGATTGCATAACGCGGCCGAGAACGGCGTTATCGTACTGCCCCGCCAAGAGAAGAACCACGAATCAAACGAATCTAACAAATGAATCTCCTGAGTGGAGACTCGCTTGAGAGAAAGGGGGCAGGCAGCGACTAGAAAAACTCGTACCGCAATCCTAATTCGTTGAATTCGTTAGATTCGTGGTTCCCACCAGGCCTCGTATAATTTCCGGTGCGCATTCAACTCGCTGGCAATGCATTATCTTCAATTGTCTGGCAAACGGCGGGTGGCCGGCCGGTTGCGTAGCGAATGGCCCAGTTCCAGGCATCGGCGATGGAATCGCCTCCTACAGCCAGATATGGCTGTACGCGTCGTCATCCGACGGCGATAGCCGGCTCACTCCGGCAAGCGTCCTTCGGCCAGTTCCTGGTCCCACTCGTCCATCAAGGGCCAGTCGGTGGCACAAGTGCCAAAGTCGGCCATGTGGAGATAGCCCTCCAGCCTGGCCAAGGTGCGGTCAATGACCGCGTTATCCTTGCGGAAGATCGGGCCGTGGCTGGGGAGCAGCCATTTTACGTCGCTGGCCTTGATGCGCTCGAGCGACTTGATGAAATCGGGAATATGGCTGCCGTGGTGGGCGTCGATCACGCCGACGCAGCCGTCGCGGTAGATGTTGTCGCCGCTGAAAAGAATGTCCCCCAGCCGAAACGACAACTGGCTGTCCGTATGGCCCGGCGTGTGCCAGACTTCCAGTTCCAGGCCACCCACCTTGAGTTTGTCCCCCTCTTCAATCAACGTATCCAGCACGACCGGTGGGAGTTTCAAGTTGATGCCTTGAGCCTTGATCTCGGCGAAGGCCTTGATGGGGTCCCCCTCGGCCAACGTATCCGCCGCCAGGGGATGGCCGGTGGCCGTGGTCTTGAGAAGTTGTTTGGCCCGCGCCAACCCTTGAATGTGGTCGACATCGGCGTGGGTGGCCACAATGGTCTTGCATTGTGACAGCGGAAAGTCCATCTGCCGGATCAATTCAATGATCTCATCGACAGATTCTTCGTAGCCGATATCGATCAAAATCCACTCGTCGGCATCGAAAACAAGGTAGACATTGCAGCCGATGCGTTCGCCCGCCTGGACGTTTAGCTCGATGACGTGCGGAAAGACAGGCTTACGCTGGAGCATCAACAAATCCTTGGCTGGGTGCTGGCTGGGGATTACGGCGGCCCATCGCCGCGGTTTCCGCCGAATTAAATCCGGCATTTGCGAATTGGGCCCGTCTGGCGATTTTAGGGGTCTGGCTGTCCAGCGGCAAGCGGCCCGCCATCCGCCAATGCCTGGCAACGGTTAAGACGGTGAGAACCACGAATCGAACGAATCTACCGAATAAGAAACCGACAGTACGAGAGTTTTGAATTGCGTCCGCCCCCTTTTAGCCGAGCAAGTTTCGATTCCGGATATTCATTCGTTGGATTCGTTCGATTCGTGGTTCTTCACATGCTTGGCGGCGTTGGCGCGTGGTTGTCCAATTCCGCGATTGTTGCTACGATTTTCGTAACGCGGCGGATGGATGGCTTCCGCAAGGAACTCACCAGTCGCCGTGCAGGCAGAATCCTCTGCCATGCTCGTGATGTCGATGCTTCCATTTGGCGAGCCGATACGATGTCCGCTGGGTGCTAACAAAAATAACTCGGCCGCGTGTATAGCCGACAGGCTTGGTCCCTAGGGCCTTGGCCAAACGTCGGATCACACAACCCGGGTTTTGGAGCGCCCCCTTAGGAATGCGGGCTCTCAAATCCGCATCGCCACGGCATTGCGGTGGAGGACTCTGGCCTGTTTTGCGTGTAAACTGGACGTTGCCGGTAGAATGTCTCCGGCAACGTCCAGTTTTTTATTTGCCATGCCGGCCTGGCCCGCCATCTCATGCCCGACCCTTCCCCAAGACTAACCGCACAGCGCGAACGCCTGTTGGCGGTGATTCGCGGCTATAAGAGCTGCGCCGTGGCGTTTTCCGGCGGAATCGACAGCACGGTCGTGGCCCAGGCAGCCCACTTGGCATTAGGTGAAAACGCCGTGGCGGTGACGGGCGTCAGCGCTAGTCTGGCCGCCGGCGAGTTGGAGGAGGCCCGTCACGTTGCCAAACGGATCGGCATTCGCCACAAAGTTATTACGACCGACGAGTTCAACCAGCCGCGATACCTGCAAAACGCGCCCGACCGTTGTTTTCACTGCAAGACAGAACTATACACCCAGATGGAAGGCATGGCCGCCACCCTGGGCGTGGCGGTGATTGCCAACGGCGCAAACCTGGACGACCGGGGAGATTACCGCCCCGGCATGCAAGCCGCCGCCCAGCACGACGTACGCAGCCCGCTGCTGGAATGTGAACTCACCAAGGCGGACGTCCGCGAATTAGCCGCCTTTTGGCAGTTGCCCACCTGGGACAAACCGGCCAGCCCCTGCCTGAGCAGCCGCGTGGCCTACGGAGAAGAAGTCACGCCCCAGCGGCTGAAGATGATCGACTCCGCCGAACAATACCTGCGCGGCCTTGGCCTGCGCCTGTTGCGGGTGCGCTATCACCGCGGCGATCTGGCGCGGATTGAAGTGCCCGCGGAAGAGCTTTGCCAACTGGCCCAACCGGAGCTCTACGCCCAAATTGTCGCGCGGCTGAAGTCGCTCGGCTTCAAATTCGTCACGCTCGACCTGGAAGGATTCCGCAGCGGCAGCATGAACGATTTGCTCTCGCTATCACCCTTGGTGCAAGCGCAAGGCACGGCGGTGCTCGCCCGCCCGGAATAGCGTCGGCTGACGCTGCCTGGCGGCGGCCACGCGCGGCGAGCTTCAACAACAAACAAAGCCCGGCGTTGCTATCGCCGGGCTTTGTTACTTGCGTTGCTGGTCCCGCTATTTTTCGCGGGTTTGGCTTTTGAGGCCTTACCGGCCGCGGCGTTTGCCACCGCTGGCCAGCTTAGAGACCCACACGCCGGTCAACTGCGACGGCGTGCCCCCGTAGGCTTGCTGGAATGCTTGCTCGAAATCGGCCCCCTTGCGGACCATGTTCAGCAGGCCCTTGAACTGCGAGTCCTTGCTCATCAAAAAGCTGGCGTAGCTGTAGTTCAAAATGGCCGTGTCGCCAGGAGGAAGTTCGTTCTTCAAGAAATCGTCGGGCTTCTTGGACTGGGCCAAAATAGTTGGCACCTGTTCGTCCAGGCTCTTGATCCACGGATCCTTGCGATCGAACTTGGCGCCAGCGGCCCACGAGCAACCTTGCGTAAACCACTCTGGCATGCGGGGACCAATGCTTTGCAAATAAGCGCCGGTCACCTGTTGGCCCACCAGCCCCGCGACAGAGCCATCGCTGGCTTCTGGCGGAACGATGCAGCCATAGGCATCGACCACGTTGAACTTGAAGTGGCCCTTCATGTCGCTCGGTATCTCCCGCTTTTCGACCATCTGGCCGAATTCGGAGTAGTCGTAGCGGCGATTGAAAGCAAACAGGGTCATGCGGCCCTTGAAGAGAGGCTCGCCCGAAGGTGCCCGCAACAGCTTGGCAACTTGTGGAATCTGCTGCTCGGCGATCTTGCCAATTTCGGCCAAACGGTCCTCGCCCACGTTGCCGTACAGCAAAAAGTTTTCGGTTTCGGCCTTGTCGGGGGCCACGTCGGGGTTGCTCAGCCTCCAGTTCTTACCGGCCAGATCATCGCGATAGGCTTTGAGCTCGTCGTGCGTCATGACCGAAGCCTTGTAGACATTGGCCACGAACTCCACATCATCGCTCGGGTTGATGCCATCGAACTTGGCCCCTTCGGCGATCCACTTCTCAAACAGGGCAATCTGCTCGGGCGACAATGGCGAACGGTTCAGCGGCATTTGCGCGCCGGCCGTCCCCTTGAGCTTCTTCACGATCAGACTAGCGGCCGAGTCGCCCGGCTTAAGGATCAGGCCGTCGTTGTTGCCGGCCAACATGCTGACGAACGTCTCCAACCGCAACTGGGCCGAAGGCTGCCGGCCGCCGTGGCAACCGATGCATTGCTCGGCCAAGATGGGGGCAATATCACGAGAAAAACGCGACTCCTCGTTGCCCGACGCCGTGACGACCTCCAACCTGGGGCGTTCCATCGGCATCGGCGTGGTCCCGTCGCCGATCATGGCGTCGGGGTCTTTGCCGTCGAACTTGGCCCCTTCGTCAATCCACTTGGTAATCAAAGCGATCGTCTCGTCGGGCAGCTTGCCGCCGCCGCGTGGCATATCGCCAGATTCCAACGTGTCGATCAGCCGGCTGCCAGCCCCCCTGCCCGGCGAAAAGACCGTGCCAGCCTCCGAACCCTTCATGAGCTTGTTGTACGTCCCCAGGTTGAAACCGCCGCGCGTGTTGGCGACGTGGCAATTGTTACAGCTTGCCAGAAAAATCGGCGCGATGTCCTTGGTGAAGCTGACACCGGTACTGCCGCCGGGCCCCTTGCCTGGACGTGCCTTGAAGTCGATCTCGGTCAGATCGGGAACCTCGTTGCCGCTCTTGGCAATCACGCGGTGGGCCGCCGACAACCGGCCGTACAGCTTTTCCACCAGCGATTTGACGGCCGGGCCTTCGGTGGCCAACTGCTGCAGCTTGGCGTTCGCATCGGCAATCATGGGAATGGCCTCGGCGTATTTCTTGCCAATCGCCAATTTGCCAATGTCTTTGATTTGCTTCTCGATCTCATCGGCTTTTTCTTGCTGCTCGGGCGTGGCCGCCATCGCAGCCAAGGCCAGCAACGAGCTCAGTGCCAGGCACAATATTCCGGCGATGCCAAGGTGTCGCATGTGTCTGCATCTCCGCGGGAAAAGTAAAGGTGTATGGTTGCAGCGGGTCTGGTATGGCGAAGTGGGGGGGGCACCAGCCGACCCCTAGTATAGGTATTCTCTCGCTAGCAGGTACAGTCTGTTATTCCCGGATGGGCAAAAAAGAAGGCCTGACGGGCGATGACGGGTGCCTAATTCCTCTTTGGCCGTGGGGGCAATTCTGGTATGGATTCAGGTGAGGCTCGTCTGGCTATTTCTTAATTTGGCGGTATTCTCCGGTCGAATCAAGCTCTTCGTGGAATTTTCCGCCCGTGGAAACCTCGCTGCACCGCTCGCTCAAGCACCTTTACGCGGCGGGACCGCTGGCCCTGGGCCAGACCGAAGCGGACGATTCTCCTCCCCTGGCGCAGGTGGAAGTCCGCCTGGACGGCTTCCGCATCGACGCCGTGGTTGCCGGTTGCTTGATCGAAATCCAGCATGGCTCGCTAGCGGCGATTCGGGCCAAGATCACCCGGCTGCTGCAAAAACACGACGTTTTGGTCGTCAAACCAATCATCGCCAGCAAATTGTTGGTCAAACGGGCCAAGGCCAACGGTCCCGAAGTTGACCGCCGCCAAAGCCCCAAACGAGGCAAACTGTTGGACCTGTTCGACGAGCTAATCTACTTCACCAAGGTCTTTCCCCACCCTCGCTTGACGATCGAGGCCGTGCTGGTCGATGTGGAGGAATGGCGGCGGCCTGGCCACGGCCGGCGGCGGCGCTGGCGTAAGGACGACCATACCGTGGAAGACCAGCACCTGCTGGCCATTCGCCAGACCCAACGCTTTCGCACGGCGGCCGACCTGCTGGCATTTCTGCCAGAAAGCTTGCCGCGGCCATTTCACTCGGGGCACTTGGCGGCGGCCCTGGCCGTGCCGCGCTGGTGCGCCCAGCGCATGGTGTACGTCATGCGGCACACTGGCACGCTCATCGAAGCGGGCAAGCAAGGCAACGCCCGGCTGTACGAAACACCAGCGCCGCGACGCAAACGCCGCCGATCCGCGTAGCCGCAATGTTCCTGCTTTGCCGGCTCGAGTCGGTATCCGCATTCCGCGCAAGCTACGGTTGCCAGGCTTGGACCATCGAAACGTTCGAGCCAACAAGGGGGAGCGAAGTAGCTACGGCCACCCCTATCGCGACTGGGCGCGATCTTCCGGCAGATAGAGCAGGCAGCCGCAGTTCTTGCAGAACACGGCGTGGCTCATGTGAAGAGAATTGAACATGTTGGGCGTGAGCGTATTGAAACAGCCGCCGCAACATTCCCCCTCCACGGCGGCCATGGCCTCCGATCCGCGTGACTTCACCACGCGATCGTAGTCCGAGCGAATATCGGTCGGCAGCCCCGCCTCGGCCTCGCGCAGGTCAATTTCCAGTCGCTTGATGTCGACTTCGATCTGTCCCAGTTGCTCTCGAATGGAATTATGCGTTTTCGCCAGTTCTTCCTTACCTTTGGCCAGCCGCTGTTCGGCCTCGCCAATCTTGCCGTGGACTTCGTCGACTTTTTCCATCGCCTCCAGGATTTCGTCCGCCAACACGCTGTTGGCCATTTCGTCCGCGGCGATCTGCTCCAGCAGGGCCTGGTACTCGCGATTGCTGCCACAGGCATTCAGTTTGCGGCGCAAATCCTCGATCTTGGCCTCGCCGGCCTTCAGCGAAAGCTGCTTCTGGTCCGAGGCCACGCGGGTGGCCTTGTGCTGGCTCTTGGCGGTGGCGAGTTCTTCCTCCAACCGCTTGACGTTAGCCTCGTGGGCGCGCACCTGCTTCGGCCCGCGCTCCGCGCGTTCGCGCAGGTCGCCAAGTTGCTGGTGGATGCGGTGCAAAGTGCGCAGCGCCGACGCGGTCAGTGCCATAAGTGGGCTCGTTCCTGGCCAAGAAATAATCGCCTACGACCCGCCCAATATAGCAAACCGCGGGCCGCTTGACGACCAGCGAAGAAGATAGTGATGCCCTATGACTTTCTGCCCAAGAGAAGGGCAGCTATGGCCCCCCACCACCAAACAACCATGGATAAGCCCAAATCGACAACTTGATGCCGCATGCGATGGTCAACACCAACATGAACATTGCCCGCAACGACATCCGAAGGGACTTCACCTCGTTTTGATAGAAGTAAAACCAAATTGAGATGGTCGCGATGACTGGCAGCATTAGGCCAATAACCATCCCAACCGGATCGTTGTATCCGTACCATTCCATCTTAGGCACGCATCAATATCGTCGAAGTTCCACAGGCCCTTGGTCGCGCCAGCAGCCATCGCCCTTGTAATCCGCGTAGCGCTCGGACGCCAGCGGATATTGTAGTAGGCCATTTGAAGATTGCACGCCGGCTCTAGGTTTTCTAGTTTCTTGCTGAATAGGCCCTTGCGAGTGGCCCCTCGCGCGGCACGGGCATCTTGCCCGTGGCCCGCCTGTTGTCCATCCGGGCAAGCGGTACTTGATGGAGAAAACATGGGCGGGACGCCCATGCCACGGCTGGCTAGCAATTAGCCGGTGGGTGCCGGGCTGGCATTGTTCGTCACCAGGGGAATTCGCCTCGCCGGGCCAACCCGGTCGTCCCTGTTGAAAAACAAATGTTATTATTTTACATATTTTTTACTTTACAAACATTTGTTTTCGTACTAATATGTCGTCTTAGTGGCTTTGCGCGCCGACGTGGCCTTTTCACGTCCAGCGGGCGCGAAGCCCCCAAACCGCCCAGGCATCGTCGTCCGTCGCGTGCTCGAACAGCATGGCCGTGGCGGTCGATCGAGCGGGTCACTTATTACGGCTACCGTTGCCGGCTGGTTGGCCAATTTGGGCGCGACGGATTCCTCGCCGCTCCCTCCGCCGACCGGTACGCGTCACGGGGCCTTTCCATACTTTTTGAAACGCGGTTCTAACGCGGGGCGCTTACGGTGCGCGCCGCTGTAATCGCCAGCTCCGACGGCGATTTGGGGCCATCGCAGCCCGCACCACACCCCCGTTGTTGGAACAGGTAACGCGACCGCTTCGACCAAAAGACCCACGATTTCGCGGAAATATGCCGTCTTGTTACCTGCACCACCCCGTGAAATGGTGCAGGTAACGTGGAACAAGAAGCACCCAGCCATCGAATCGGAATTGCCAATGGATCGCCGATCAGCGACCTTCCTTACCTGCACCACACCCCCGTTGTTGGAACAGGTAACGCGACCGCTTCGACCAAAAGACCCACGATTTCGCGGAAATATGCCGTCTTGTTACCTGCACCACCCCGTGAAATGGTGCGGGTAACGTGGAACGAGAACCGCCCAGGCATCGTCGTCCGCCGCGTGCCCAAACTGCATGGCCGTGGCGGGCGGACAATCGGGCGAGTGATTTATCACGGCTACCGTTGCCGGCTGGTCGGCCAACTTGGAAGCGACGTCGTCCTCTCCGCCGACCGGTACGTGCCACGGGGCCTGTCTATTTCTTGGGTGGAGAGCGCGTTTCGCCCTCAAACGGCTGATTGCCATAGGCCGATCTCGGCGGATCCGCGGCCTCTTTCACTTCGGCTCGCAGGCGATCGAGTTCGACGTGCAATTCCTTGACCGTCTGCGCGTAGGCGGGGTCAGAATAAAAATTCCGGACTTCCAGCGGATCGTTCGTGCGGTCCAGCAGTTCCCAGTCATCCAAGTCGGGCTTGTAGTAGTGCACCAGCTTGAAGCGGTCGGTAATCACGCCGTAGTGCGGACGCACGCGGTGGGGGACGGGAAACTCGTAGTAGTGATAGTACAAGCTCTTCCGCCAATCCGCCGGAACCTGGCCGCGGCACAACGGGACCAGGCTGCGGCCCTGCATGTCGGCCGGCGTTTCCACTCCCGCCAGATCCAAAAAGGTCGCCGCGAAGTCGAGCAAGGAGACAATATTGCCGTTAACGCTGCCAGGTTTTGTCACGCCGGGCCACCGCACAACCAGCGGGCTGCGCAGCGATTCCTCGAAAATCCAGCGCTTGTCAAACCAGCCATGTTCTCCCAGATAAAAGCCTTGATCGGAGGAACAGACCACGACGGTATTCTCCGCCAGCCCTTCGGCTTCCAGGAATTCCAATAGCCGCCCAACATTCTCATCGACGGCTTTGACGCAGGCCAGATAGTCGTGCATGTAGCGATTGTAGCGCCAACGAACCAGTTCTTTTCCGGTCAGGCCGGCCTGCTGAAAAGCCTTGTTGCGCGGCTCGTAATAGGCATTCCAAACCTTGAGCTGCTCCGCGTTCATGTTGGGGGCCGGCTTGAACTTGGCATCGAGATCGGTGAACGTGCGGTCCAGGCCCATGTCGTGGTCGCGGATGGCCAGCCCGCGGCCAGCGTAATCATCGAACAGCGTCTCTGGTTCAGGGTATTGGCGGTCGTTATCCCATCCCAAGTGCCGCAACGCCGGCGACCACTCGCGATGGGGAGCCTTGTGCTGGCTCATCAGCACGAAGGGGCGCGACTTGTCGCGGTTCTTCAGCCACTCGATCGACAGGTCGGTGATAATGTCGGTGGTGTAGCCCGTATGTTGGACGCGTTTGCCGTCGCGAATCATCGGCGGATTGTAGTACAGCCCCTGGCCAGGCAAGATGTGCCAGTGGTCGAAGCCGGTCGGATCGCTGCCGAGATGCCACTTGCCGATGATCGCCGTGGAATACCCGGCCCCTTGCAAGAGTTTGGGAAAGGTCTGCTGTTTGCCGTCAAACGTGCAGTTGGTGTTGTTGTAAAAGCCGTTGAGGTGCGAGTACTTGCCCGTCAATATCGTGGCCCGGCTGGGACCGCAGATGGAATTGGTAACCAGGCAACGGTCGAACCGCATGCCGTCGCGGGCAATGCTGTCCATGTGGGGCGTATCGAGCAAGTGCCGCTGCTCGTTGTAGGCGCTCACCGCCTGGCAAGTCAGATCATCGGAAAAGATGAACAAGATATTGGGCCGCTGCTCCGCCGCCTCACTCGACGGGGTGAGCGAACCAGCAGCCATAGCCAAAATCATTCCCAACGCTATTCGACATTTTTGCCACATGGCCGATAACTCCCATGAAAGATTGAGCGGTTGTTTCCGCACTACCGTAAGCCAATCGCAACGCGGGCGCTGCCCAGGCGACAGGTCGTTGACTTGAATTGGTTCAATGCCCATAGCTTACTCCGTCGATGCGGCCATGTCGCCGATGGAAGCCATTTCACGGCCAGGCATTAGAAGATAATGCAACGATAGCGGGCCACCTCGTTGCCGTGGGTGGCACTTGGCTGCAGGAGCCGTCTCCGACGGCGACAATCGGCGTTCCATCCTGGATGGGCCGAGACCGCCACAAACGCCGTACACTCGAACCGGATTGCACATCGCGGCCGAGAACGGCGGGATCGTACTGCCCCGCTAAGAGAAGAACCACGAATCAAACAAATCCAGCGAATGAATCTCCTGAGTGGAAACTCACTTGAGCAAAAGGGGGCGGGCAGCGACTAGAAGAACTCGTACCGTAGGATCCTTATTCGCTGGATTCGTTTGATTCGTGGTTCTCACCAAGCCTCGTATAATTGCCGGTGCGCATTCAGCTCGCTGGCAATGAATTATCTTCAAATGTCTGTTTCACCGCAGGCTGCCTGGACCCCACGGTAATGGCGCGGTAGCCTTGATCGCTCTATTCCCGCGATTTGCCGGCCGATGTTTGATGGACTGCCGGTGCATGGTTCTTGCTGTCACGGAATTCACTGCCTTGCCCACTACCGATTGCTTGACCGAACTTCTGGCGGCCGCCGGCGCTCTTCGCGAGACGGCCGCTGGACGCCAGGAAGTGGTGTCGTTCGGCGATTCCGCGGCCGAGTATGCGGCGCTGGCCAATACAACGGGCTTGGTTGCGCTGCCAGATCGGACCCAGGTAGAACTGACAGGCCGGGACCGGGCCAGCTTTCTGCATAGCTTTTGCACGAACGACATCCGTTCCCTGGCGCCGGGCCAAGGGCGCGAGGCTTTTATTTGCAATGTCCAAGGCAAACTGGCGGGCCATGGGCTGGTCTTCTGCCGGGAAGAATCGTTGGTGTTGGAATCGACACCGGGGCAGGCGGAAAAACTGATCCAACATCTCGACCGCTACCTGATTCGCGAACAGGTCGAACTCCATGATCGCAGCCACGATTGGCAAGAACTTCTGTTAGCCGGCCCGCAAGCGGAGAGCCTTCTGGCCGCATTGAATATCGCGCCATTGCCAGGCGAGCGATTGTCGCACGGCAAGGCATTCATTGGCGGCTGCCAGGTACAAGTGCGCCGCGTCGATTTTGTCCGGCCGCCCGCGCTTTTGTTGAGCATGGAAAGTTCGCGGGCCGCCGCCGTTTGGCGGACGCTGCTGGACGCTGGCGCGCGGCCTTGCGGCTGGCAGGCCTGGGAAGCAGCCCGTATCGAAGCGGGCTGGCCCTGGTACGGCCAAGACATGAACGATGAAAACCTGCCGCAAGAACTGGCCCGCGACACACAAGCCATCAGTTTTGTCAAAGGCTGCTACCTGGGGCAAGAAACCGTGGCCCGCATCGACGCGCTGGGCCATGTCAACAAACTGCTCTGCCGGCTGCGGTTTGCCACAGCAACGCCGCCGGCCGCGGGCACGGTGTTATTCAACGGTGAGAAGGAAGTGGGCCGGATCACCTCGGCCGCATTCTCGCCGGGTACGCAAGCTTCGGTCGCACTGGGCTATTTGCGTCGCGGCAGCCATCAGCCCGGACAAGCCGTGGAGTCCGCCGTCGGGCCGGGCGAAGTCATGTAGGAGGCGATTCCATCGCCGATGACCGGACAATGCGGTCTGATCGGCGATGGAATCGCCTTCTACAGCCCGCGGCGATCGACGACGTATTCCGCCTTGATGCCGGTCTTGGCAAACAACCGCTCGGTCAGAGTCCGTTCGTCGTCTTCCCAGGTAATTTCATCCGGCATGACTTCCGTGGCCTGCTTGACACGGTCTTGCAGGCGACGCTGCAGCTCTTGCCGATTTTCGTTGGCCTCGGGAAACACCTGAATCACTAGCCGGTCGCGGCCAATACCGCCGGAGGCATCTTCGCACTCCAGCGAGATCTGAAACTGCCGCACGCCGGCGGTGTCGCGGACGGTGGCCGTCAATGCCGACAGATCGACGCGCGTCCCCTTGAGTTTGGTAAAGTCCTTCACCGCCCGGCAGATCGGCCCAAAGATACGTGGAAAGGTGTAGCCGCAATGTTCGCAACGGCTCCAGCGCATGCCGCCGCGAACGAGATCGCCGGTCCAATAGCGGATGAATGCCGTCCCCCGCCAGCCGATGTGGCTAAACACCAGCACACCCGGTTCTCCCTCGGGCACGGGCAGGCGCGTCTCGGGATGCAGCAGTTCCCAGAAGTAGTGCCGCGGTTCCAGGTGCAGTCCGCTACCCGCCGAGCATTCGCCAAACCACCACTTCATCTCGGTCATGCCCAGCGTCTCGTGAATCACCACCCGAGGATGTGCTCCCGCTTGGACAGCCAGTTCAGTAATGGCGGCGCGCAGGGCGTTGCCGACCGGTTCCGCCCCCAGCACGATATGCTTGAGGCCGGTCAGCGGCCCCACGGTGCCGGCCTGCTGCAAATCCAACGCCCGCCGCAGCCAATGCACCAGGTAGCTGGGTACAGCCAAAAGCGCGGTGAACTTGCCCGACTCGAACAGAGCAATCTGCCGCTCGGTGGGTATTACATGGCCGCCCCCCGTGTCGAAGCAAGCCAGCCCCGCCGCCGTTTTAGCCAGCACCGAACCAAAAAACGCCAGGTGGGGAGCGCCAGGAAACAGGTTCAAGCCACGATCGGCCCAGTCGTAAGGGGGTTCACCCTCCTTGGGCCACTTCGATTGCAGCACGGCCAGGCCCGCCAGTTGCGGCAAGATGCGGGTTAGCTCCCAATGGGTATAGGCCGCCATCACCGGCTTGCCAGTGGTTCCGCCCGATGCATGAAAGTGTACCGGGTTCCATTCCAGCAGCGCACGTCGGCGGACCTGTTCGCGAAAGGACTGACTTCGACAAAGCCGCGTAAAGTCGCGCGGGCGGTTGAACAACGCTTGCGCCATGTACCTGGCTAGTTGGCCCTTGGAGAGCGGCACCGTCCCCAGGTGGGCGTTTTCCTCGGTGCGCGGCTGTAATACAAAAGCGGTGGGATCCGCGCGCAAGTCGTCCTTGTCAATGATCGGCAGCAGCCGCAGATCGTCCAACGTGCGCAGCCGCCGTGTGTCGATGCCTGCTTCGCGATACCGCTGGCGCAGAAAAGGATGGTACGGTTCGACGATCCGCCGCACGTATTGAAACAGTCGCCGCAGGCCTTCGCTGCGTTGCCGGTCGGGTTCCAGGTCGTAAAAGTTCGGCACGTCGCTGTTACCGGATGAACTGATCGACGTAGGCAGCGCCCAAACCAACACGGTCGTAATGTTTGCGGCACATATCAATCTTGGTATGCACGTCCTCGTAGCCGGTCTGCCGCCCTTGCTCGTCGACGTAGATCATGCAGCCGCTGATATTGAAAAACGTGATCATTTCATCGATTCCCTCATTGACGACCAGCGTATGCGTCTCACCCGGAGGTTCAAAAACATAACTGCCCGTCGTGGCGATCCAGTCATGTTCCAGATAGCGCCACGCGCCGCGGATCACGTAGCCATGCACCGGCGCGGGATGCCGGTGCCGGCTGAGCACGCCCGCCCGGGTGACTCGTAGCAAGTTGCACCACTGGCCGGCCACGGTGTTTAGCAACAGCGGACGAAACCAGACTCGCTCGGCCTGCGGCACCCACACGCGCTCGTCGTCGGGAATCGCAGGCACGGCCAAATCGGCGGCCGCGTCGGGCGGCAGGGCCAGACCGGGATGCAAAACGGTAGCCATTGGTTCTCTCCGAAGGACAAGCGAGTTCCCTGCCCATAATAACCGACCCGCTTGACCACGGTTAGCGGCAATGCGCCTCCCACAATGGCAGCGAGCCGGCCAATCGCATCATACGCGACGGGCCGGCTCGTGATTTGGAGAGATTCAAAGGGCCGGCGGCTGTTGGCAGCTCGGGTTTGAGATCAGACTTCGACAAAGGCCAACCACGGCTGGCCGATCTGCCTGTTTACTGCTTGCTGCAACTACGACGTGCGGACGTTGGTGGCACAAGGGCCCTTCTTGCCCTGGCCTACTTCGTACTGCACGGACTGACCGACTTGCAACTCTTCGATGGTGATGTTTTTGAGTTCCGAATGGTGGAAGAACAGGTCGCCCCGCTCGCCCTCGATGAAACCAAAACCCTTGTCAGCGATGATCTTCTTGACTTTCCCTTGCGGCACTTCTGAATCTCCAACATTAAGTGAAAAACAAACAAAACTCTATTGGCAAAACCATCCTGTCGGCACCATCGCTGACAGCCAGTTAACACCCTAAAAAAGAACCCGTTGTAGGTGGGGCAGGAACCTACAACGGGGTGGCCAGGGTTTCCCCCGACACCTGTATTGTGCCAATTTGAAAAGCGTAGTCAAGTAAATTCTTGCCAGCACGACAAAAATATCGGCCTGGACGCATATTACCCAAGTTAACAATTGGCCTCGGTAGGGCGATGACAGGAAGCGAAATCAGCCGGAATTGTTGTTGCTCTTGAAGTACCATGTTATCGCCGTTGGAGACGGCTCCGACAGCCATTTACATCTAGTAGAATGAGATTCCGTCGGCAATCGATCTGTAGAAGCCGTCTCCGACGGCGATAATACGGTAGAATACGCCATTCCTCGCGGCCATCGAACGATTTGCCCACGAAACCGGTTTTTTCATTTTCCGACGAAACCTTGACGGATCGCTTGGGTTAAATGGAGTATCGCACGTCCTGGTTGACTGCCAATTCCAGTCACATTCCGGCTTGAATGCCTGATCCACAGGGGTGAACCATGAACAAAACAGCCATCGGCGCGGTCTGGATTCTGGCGGGTCTAATCCCTTCCATCACGCTCGCCGCCAAGCCCGACGAGCTAACCGGTTCACGTCGGCCAGAAGTCGCCCCGACCGCTGCTGAAGTCAATCGCCTGCTGGCGGTGGAGGCCGCGGCATCGGCGGAGAGGCTCGCCTACCGCTCCAATGATGAAACTTACTTGCGCCGTGTGACGCTCGATCTGATCGGCGAAGTCCCCACGCCCGAGGAAGTCACCGCCTTTGTCCTCGATCCCGCGGCCGACAAACGGGCCAAGATCGTCGATCGCCTGCTGGCAGACGAGGAGTTCGGCCAGAATTGGGCCCGCTACTGGCGTGATGTCATCTTGTACCGCCGCACCGAGGATCGCGCTTTGTTGGTGTCGTCGGTCGTGGAATCTTATCTGACCGAGGAATTCAACAAGGGGACCAGTTGGGACAGTCTGGCCAAATCGTTCATCACCGCCAGCGGTAATATTAGCGAGCGCGGCGATACGGCCATCATCGTGGCCCAGCAGGGCGAAACGGCCGAAACCACCGCCGAGATCGCCCGCATCTTTTTGGGCATTCAGGTGCAATGCGCCAATTGCCACGACCATCCCACCGACCGCTGGAAGCGGAAGGACTTTCACGAGTTGGCGGCCTTCTTCCCCCGCTTGGAACTGCGGCCCATCCGCGCGAATGGCGGCCGACGCGGTTTTGAGGTCGTCTCGGTCGACAATGCCCGGCCGAATTTCCGCGGCAACCCCAACCTTCGCCGGGCAACGCTGGAGCATAGCATGTCGGACCTCAAAGATCCGACGGCCGAGGGACAGCAAATGACCCCGACGTTCTTTGTCACGGGCCGCCAGGCCAAGGAGGGCATGAACGACATCGAGCGCCGCACGCTGCTGGCCAATTGGATCACGGGTGAGAGCGACCCCTGGTTTGCCAAAGCCTACGTCAACCGCATGTGGTCCGAATTGGTTGGCGAGGGCTTTTACGAACCGATCGACGATATGGGCCCCGACCGCGACTGCAGCGCTCCGCAAACGCTGGACTATCTGGCCGCGGAATTTCGCCGCAGCCAGTTTGATGTGAAGTGGCTGTTCCGCGTCATCGCCGCGACCGATGTCTATCAACGTCAAAGCCGCTCGCGCCGCAACCCGGACGAAACGCCGTTCGCCGCCAATTGCTCGCAACGGATGCGGGCGGACCAACTCTACAACGCGCTGACCACCGCGCTAGGTGTCGATGACCTGCAAGGGGGCCGCCGTCCCGGCCGAGGGGGCCGCCGCTATGGACTGGGCGGGCCGCGGTCCTTGTTCAACGCGGCATTTGGCTACGACCCCAGCGAGCCACGCGACGAGATTTCAGCCTCGATTCCGCAAGCCCTGGTGATGATGAATGCTCCCGTCATCAACAACGCCATTAACGCCCAGCGGCGCGATACGGCCCTGGGCAAGTTACTGGCCGACAACTTGACCGACGAGCAAATCGTGGTTGAACTCTATTTGCGTTGTCTGGCCCGTGAGCCAAAAGAGGACGAACTGAAAACCTGCCTATCCCACATCAGCGAGACCGATACTCGCGGTGCGGCTTTGGAAGATATCCTCTGGGCGTTGCTCAATTCCACCGAATTCTTGCACAGGAAATAACCCATGAACCTGCATCATTGTGCTGAAGTAGCCGTGGGCCGCCAGGGCCAGGTGCAACGCCGCGATTTTCTACGGGGAGTTTCCGCCGCCGCCTTGGCTGCGGGCACCCTCAGTTGGACCGATGTCGTCACGTTTAGCGCCGAAGACTTGCGCCGCCGCGGCAAGGCTTGCATCTTGCTGTGGATGCAAGGCGCTCCGAGCCAGTTCGAGACCTTCAACCCCAAGCCGGGGCACGCCAACGGCGGCGAGACCAAATCCATTGCCACCAGCGTGCCAGGCATTGAAATCGCCGAGAGCTTGCCCAACATTGCCCGCGGCATGGAAGACATGGCCATCATTCGCTCGATGACCAGCAAGGAAGGCAACCACCAGCGGGCCACGTTTTTGCTGCATACCGGATATTTCCCCACGGCCAGTGTGAAGCATCCCACGCTTGGAGCGTTGGTAGCCAGCGAACTGGGCGATCCCCAGAGCGAACTCCCCTCGTTTGTGCGCATTGGCAACAACTTCCGCAACACCGGTGGTGGCGGGCTGCTGGGGGTAGATTACGATGCCTTCCAACTGCAAAACGCGGATACTTTGCCCACCAATACCACCACGGCCACCACGCCCGACCGCTTTCGCCGCCGGTTGGGCCTGCTCGACCGGTTGGAGAGCCAATACGCCGCCCAAGAAGGCAAACAAGAGGTGGCGGACCATAAGAAACTGTACTCCAAGACCGCGCGGATGATTCTTAGCCCGCGTATGGAAGCCTTTGATATCGCACGCGAGTCCGACAGCACCCGCGATGCCTACGGACGTAAGCCGTTTGGCACGTCATGCCTGTTGGCCCGTCGGCTGATTGAGTCGGGGGTGACATTTGTGGAAGTTTCCCTCGGTAATTGGGACACGCACGACAGCAACTTCGACCGCTGCAAGTCATTGTGCGGGCAGATCGACCAGCCCGTCGCCGCCTTGGTACAAGATCTCAAGGATCGCGGCATGCTGGACGATACGTTGATTGTGTGGATGGGCGAGTTTGGCCGCACTCCGCGGATCAACCCGCGGGCGGGCCGCGACCATTACCCCAAGGCGTTCAACGCCATGCTGGCTGGCGGCGGCATTCGCGGCGGACAGGTGGTAGGCAGTACCGATGCCGGGGGGACCGATGTCAGCGACCGGCCCGTCTCGGTGCAAGACTTGCTGCAAACCGTCTGCAAAAGTCTGGCGATCAACCCGGCCAAGGAAAACATGAGTTCGATCGGCCGGCCTATCAAAATCGTCGATGGCGGCCAGCCCGTGCAAGAGCTGTTCGGTTAATCCCGGTGTAGTTAGAATGTGGGCATTTCCCGCTTCCCTGGAATTGCCCGCCATGAGACAACCTCGCCAGCCATTTTGCGATGGACTGCCACGCCGCCAGTTTTTGCGGGCCGGCAGTCTGGCCATGGGCGGCTTGACGCTGCCGCATCTGTTGCGGGCAGAAGCCGCCGCCGGGGGTGGCCAACCGCACAAGTCCATCATCATGGTGTACTTGTCGGGCGGGCTGGCCCATCAAGATTCGTTCGACCTGAAGCCCGATGCACCCGCCGAGGTCCGCGGCGAGTTCAAGCCGATCGACACCAACGTGCCAGGGGTGCAAATCTGCGAGTTGCTGCCAGAGCTAGCCAAGATCATGGACCGGCTGGCCGTGATTCGCTCCATTGTCGGGCTGCGTGATGAACACTCCAGTTGGCAAACGCTGACGGGCTACCAGATGGAGTTGGCTCGTCGCGAGGGCCGGCCAAACTTTGGATCGGCGGTGGCCCGCGTGCAAGGGGCCACCGACCCGGTCGTGCCGCCGTTTATCGACATGTTCCCCACCATGCAGCATCGGCCCTACAACATTCCGGGACCGGGCTTCCTAGGTCCGGCCTATGGGGGCGTGCGGGCCGATAGCGAAGACCTGGCCAACATGAAGTTGCGCGACCTGAGCTTGTCGCGATTGAACGGACGGCAGCGTCTGCTGGAGGGCTTCGACCAGTTCCGCCGCCAGGTCGATGCCTTCGATATCAGCCGCATGTCGACCGAATACCAACGGGCGTTCGATGTGCTGACCTCCAGCCGTCTGGTGGAGGCCTTGGATATCGAACGCGAGGACAAAACGGTTCGCGGTCGCTACGGAGAAAGTTCGCCCAAACACCAGGGGGATGGCGCTCCTCTTTGGAACGACCAGCTCTTGCTGGCCCGGCGTTTGGTGGAGGCGGGCGTCCGCTGCGTCACCGTGGCCTACGGTTTTTGGGATACGCACGGCAACAATTTTTCGCACCTCCGCAACAACTTGCCGGTGTTTGACCGGGGTATTTCGGCGCTGGTCAACGATCTGCACGATCGGGGCCTGTCCAATGACGTCACGGTGTTGGTGTGGGGCGAGTTTGGCCGCACGCCCAAGATCAACCCTGGGGCGGGCCGCGACCATTGGGCCCCGGTAAACGGTGCCCTCTTTGCCGGCGGCGGCCTGCGGATGGGCCAGGTGGTTGGCTCCACCGACAATTTGGCCGCCTACGCCAAGGACCGGCCGCTACACTATCACGATGTCCTGGTCACCGCTTATCGAGCCCTAGGGATCGACCCGCACCAATTCGTGCGCGACATTTCCGACCGTCCCGTGCAACTGCTGCCCGACTCCGCCCGGCCGGTGCGCGAGTTGCTCTAGCAATGACCTGATGAAGCCGTGACGCCTTTCCGCGTTGCCGCCTGCAATGCAGCCCGCCCTAACTTGGGCGGCACCTTCCCCATGATCGACCCTAATCGCAATTTGGAGGCCGACATTGATTCCGCCCTGGGGGCGGATCGCCGCAAGTTGCGCCGGCGGCTGCGCGGAATTCGCCAGTCGCAGCGGGCCAGCCAACCGTTCGACCGCAACCTGGCCCGCTGGCTGGAGGACTTGCAAGCCTCCGTGGAGCGCCGCCAGCAAAGGCTGGCCGCTCGTCCAGCGGTAACCTTCGACGCCGAACTGCCGGTCTGCCAGAAGCGGGACGAAATCGCCGCCGCCATTCGCGATCATCAGGTGGTTGTTGTCTGTGGCGAGACCGGCTCGGGCAAGTCCACCCAACTGCCCAAGATCTGCCTGGAAATGGGCCGCGGCATCGACGGCCTGATCGGGCATACGCAACCGCGACGGATTGCCGCCCGCAGCGTGGCTGCGCGGATTGCCGAGGAACTTGGCGGCCAGCCGGGGCAAGCGGTCGGCTTCAAGGTGCGGTTTACCGACGCCACCGGCCCGCGGACCTTTATTAAGCTGATGACCGACGGCATCTTGCTGGCCGAAACGCAAGGCGACCGCGAACTAGAGCAATACGATACGATCATTCTGGATGAGGCCCACGAGCGGTCGCTGAACATCGACTTTCTGCTGGGCTATCTCAAACGCCTGCTGCCCCGCCGGCCCGACCTGAAGCTGATTATCACCTCGGCCACCATCGACGCCGAACGCTTCGCCGCGCATTTCCCCACCCCGCCGATCGACGAACAGCCGGAACAGCCCGCCCCCATCGTGATGGTGTCGGGCAGGACCTACCCGGTGGAGGTGCGCTATCGGCCGCCGGTCGAGGACGAGGAAACGGGCGAGATCGACATGCAGCGTAGCATTTTGGATGCCGTGGACGAAGTGGCCGCGGCGGAAGCGGGCGACATGCTGATCTTCATGCCGACCGAGCGGCACATCCACGAGTTGGCCAAGGGCCTGCGAGGGCGGCTGACATCGGGCCGGCTGGCTGGCCGCGCGACGGAGATTCTGCCGCTGTACGCGCGGCTGTCGTCGGGCGAACAGAACCGAGTGTTTCAACCGCACACGGGCCGGCGGATTGTCATCGCCACCAACGTGGCCGAGTCGTCGTTGACGGTGCCAGGGATTCGCGCGGTAATCGACCCCGGCACGGCGCGGGTCAGCCGTTACTCGCCCCGATCGAACATGCAGCGGCTGCCGATCGAGCCAGTTTCTCAAGCCAGTTCCGACCAACGAAAAGGGCGCTGCGGCCGCGTCGGACCGGGTCTTTGCATTCGGCTGTACAGCCACGAAGACTACGAATCGCGCGAGGCCTACACGCCGCCGGAGATCCAGCGTACCAACCTGGCGGCGGTGGTGCTGCAAACGCAAGCCTTGGGACTGGGACAAGTCGAGGACTTTCCGTTCCTCGATCCGCCGCGGCCCGAGGCTGTTCGCGATGGCTACCGCACGCTGTTTGAACTGGGAGCCATCGACGACGGCCGACGCCTGACCGACATTGGCCGACGCCTCAGCCGGCTGCCGGCCGACCCGCGGATTGGCCGCATGATTCTGGCGGCGCACGATGAAAACTGCCTGCACGAAGTATTGATCATTGCCGCGGCCCTGGAACTGCAAGACCCGCGAGAACGCCCGCTCGACAAGCAACAAGAGGCCGACGCGGCCCACGCCCGCTTTGTCGATACCGAGTCGGACTTCATGGGCTACCTCAAGCTGTGGGACTTTTACCACGGGTTGGCGCAAGACCTGTCGCGGAGCAAGTTGCAAAAGGCCTGCCGGCAAAATTTCTTGTCGCACAATCGGCTGCGGGAATGGCTCGACCTGCACCGCCAATTGTTGCAGATCGTGCAAGATGCCGGCATGAAACAACAGGCACGCCGCAACGATTACGGGGCCATCCATCGGGCGTTGCTGGCCGGGTTGCTGTCGCATGTTGCCCATCGCAGCGAGTCGGGCGAGTACAACGTGGCCGGCGGCGGGCGTGTCTGGTTGTGGCCCGGTTCAGGCACGGTCAGCAAAAAACCGAAGTGGCTGGTGGCGGCCGAACAGATTGAAACCACGCGCCGTTTCGCCCGCACGGTGGGCCGGATCGACCCGGCCTGGATTGAAGCCCAGGCCGGCCACCTGGTGCGGCGTACGCACAGCGACCCCTTCTGGCATGCCGAGAGCGGACAGGTGCTGGCGTTGGAAAAGGTCTCGCTGTTTGGCCTGCCGGTGGTGGCGGCCCGTCGCGTGCGGTTTGCCCCAGTCGAACCGGGCAAGTGCCGCGAGATGTTCATCCAGCATGCGCTGGTATTGGGCGAATGGCAAACTCGGGCTGCGTTTTTGGCGCACAACAAAGGCTTGCAAGATGATGTGGCCCGGCTAGAGGCCAAGACTCGCCGCCGCGATCTGCTGCGCGATGAAGAGGCTCGCTTTGACTTTTACGAGCAGCGCGTGCCCGTCGACGTGGTTGATGGAATGTCGTTCGAGCGGTGGCGGCGGCTGGCGGAACGCGACCAGCCCAAGCTGCTGTACATGTCCGCCAGCGACTTACTGCGCGACACCGAAGATATGGTTCCGGCGGAACAGTATCCCGACCGGCTGGCGACGCGCGGTTTCGAACTGCCATTGGAGTACCGCTACGAACCGGGCCAGACCGACGACGGCGTGACGGTCACCATCCCTCGCGAGGGGCTGGCGCAGCTTGACCGGCAACTACTGGCCTGGCTGGTCCCCGGTTTGCTGGAGGAAAAGGTCGCCTCGCTGATCAAGTCGCTTCCCAAGCCGTTGCGGACAATGTTCGTGCCGGCCCCGCAAACGGCGCAGCGCGTGGCCGCTGGCTTGCGCTTTGGGCATGGTTCGCTGTTGGTGGCCGTGGCGGAGTCGTTGACGCGCATCGCAGGGCAGCGGATTACGCCCGACGCATTTCAAGAAGACCGCCTACCCGACCATTTGCGAATGAATGTCCGCGTGACCGACGAGCACGGCCAGCCCGTGGCGGCGGGCCGCGACATTGCCGTCTTGCGCAAGGAACTAGGAACCGAAGCGGTGGAAGCAGCGCCCGCCCCGGCGGCGCTGGAAGATACCCGCTGGTCGCGCGATGGGCTGACGACCTGGGACTTTGGCGATCTGCCGGAACAGGTCGAGATTGTCCGCGGCTCGCTCACGCTGCCCGGCTTTCCCGCTTTGGTGGACCGGGGGGAAAGCGTGTCGCTGCGGCTGCTCGATTCCGCCGAAGCGGCCAACGAGTCCACGCGCGGCGGCCTGCGGCGGCTTTTTAGCCTGGCCGCGGCCCGCGATCTGAAGTCGCAGGTGCAACATCTGCCGCAGCTCGACCGCATGTTGCTACACGCCGCGACGGTCGGAGACGCGGCTTCGTTGCGGCAACAACTCGCCGCGCTGCTGGCCGACCGGGCCTTGTTCGGCACTCCCGCCGCTGGCCTACCTCGCAACGCGGCGGACTTTGAACTGCTGCTCAAATTGGGCCGGCGGCAATTGGGGATGGCAGTGCAAGATGTGGCCAATTTGCTGGGCCCGCTGTGGCAGGCATATCACGAAGCCCGTTTGAAACTGGAGCAAACCACGCTGGCGGCGCTGCGCTACGCCACCGACGATATTCGCCAGCAACTGCACGAGCTGACGCCATCCGGCTTTCTGCTGGCAACCCCCTGGCCCTGGTTGGTGCACTACCCGCGTTATTTGAAAGCCATCCGGCTACGGCTGGAAAAAGCCTCCAGCGGCCGCTTGGCGCAAGATCAAAAACACGCGGAGTCGCTGCTGCCAAAGGTGGCCCAATACCGCCAACGGGCCGCCCGCCTCCGCGAGCACGGCTATGCCGACGCGGAGCTGGAAACCTACCGCTGGATGCTCGAGGAGTTCCGAGTATCCCTCTTCGCGCAAGAGCTAGGCACCTCGCAGCCCGTCTCTCCGCAAAGGTTGGACAAGCAATGGGCGAAAGTTAGCTTGTGACGGGATGTCCCACGGCAAGGACGCACCGATCAGATCTAGAATGGACATCGCAACGACAACGAGTCCCGAGCCATTTGACCTGTCCACACCTTCGGCTTGGCAAGCCAAAAGTGATAAACCTGGGTGCTGGGCCAAGCTGTCCCGCCTTGTCCCGTTGTAGAACAAATATCCCCGACAAGATTCGAACTTGTAACCTTCGGCTTCGGAGGCCGACGCTCTATCCAGTTGAGCTACGGGGACTTGTGATTGGACCAACGACGGTCGGTGGCACGGCCAAAGGCGAGCCCCATTGATTGATCCGGCGGTCATTCTAATGTCCTAGA
>JBFWUW010000051.1:0-55255 GCA_050247075.1 Pirellulales bacterium
GCCCGCGTCCGATGCCTCGCCGGCTGATGAGCCGACCGACGACGATCTGGACGACTTCTTGAAACAACTCAAATAGCAGAAACGGATCTCTCAATGCCTTCCGCCGCCGCTGTAGCGTTGTGGCCTTTGCCGCCGCGCTATTCTTCACCGCCGGACTGGAGTTTGCCGTGCGTGCGGACGAGCCAGGCGATAAGCAGGAACATCCGGCCAACCGGCTAGCGCAAGAGTCCAGCTTGTACCTGCTGCTGCACGCGCACAATCCAGTTGATTGGTATCCCTGGGGGCCCGAGGCCCTGCAGCGCGCCAAGCAAGAAAACAAGATCATTTTCTTGTCCATCGGTTATTCATCGTGCCATTGGTGCCATGTCATGGAGCGCGAGAGCTTCATGGACGAGGAAATCGCGGCTTTTCTCAACGAACATTTTGTCTGTATCAAGGTCGATCGCGAGGAACGCCCCGACATCGACGACATCTACATGACCGCCGTGCAGGTCTACTACCAGGCCACCGGCCAGGCCCGTGGTGGCGGGTGGCCGCTGAGCGCATTCCTCACGCCCGACGCCCGGCCCGTTTTTGGCGGCACTTATTTACCGCCTCGTGATGTCGAGGGTTCGATCGGTTTTCTGACACTGATCGGCAAAATCAATGATGCCTGGCGGGACAAGCCCGAGGACATGCAACGCAGCGCTGGCCAGTTGGCCGATCTGGTCAAGGCCCGGTTGCGGCGGCGTCCAGCGTTGATGCCGCGGCTGCCCGAAGCGCGCACGCTGGACGAACTTCAGGCCGCGCTGGCCGATGAGTTCGATGCGGACCACGGCGGGTTTGGCTACAACGAGGCCTCCCAACGGCAGGCCAAGTTTCCACAAGCCTCGACTCTGATGTTTCTGCTAGAGCGCGTCCGCCGCCATGATGACGCCCAGGCCCTGGCCATGCTAACCAAGACTCTCTCGGCCATCGTGGCAGGCGGAATTCGCGACCATGTTGGCGGAGGATTTCACCGCTACAGCACCGACCGCCAATGGCTTGTCCCGCACTTTGAGAAAATGCTCTATGACAATGCCCAGTTGGCCACGGCGCTGGCTGAAGCGCACGCCGCCACTGGCGATGCCGCCTACGCAGCCGCGGCCGAGGAAACGCTGGCCTTTTTGCAGCGCGAAATGGCCGATGCCGACGGCGGTTTTTATGCCGCCATTGATGCCGAGGCCGATGGCGACGAAGGAGGCTACTACACCTGGACGCCCGACGAAGTCCGCGCGGCTTTGCCCGCGGCGGACGCCAGTCAATGGATTGAAGCATACGGACTGGCTGGCCGGCCCAATTTCGAGGAGCGGTACGTGCTGCACCTTGCCAGGCCCGGCCCTTTTTCGCCGGAACAATCCGCCGCGCTTGCGACATCCGGGAGGACGTTGTTGGAAGTCCGCGAGAAACGCCCGCGGCCACGCGTCGACGAGAAGATTCTTACCGACTGGAACGGGCTGGCGATTCGCGCCTTCGCCGATGCTGGCCGCTTGCTCAAGAAGGACGAATATACCCAGTCTGCCGCGCGGACGGCTGAATTCGTACTCAATAAATTGCGCGATAACGAAGGCCGTCTGAAGCACGTCTACGGACGGGGCCAGGCCCGCTTGAACGCCTATCTGGATGACTATGCCTTTTTGGCCGATGGCCTGATTGCTTTGCACCGCGCGACCGGTGACAGCCGCTGGCTAACGGCTGCCGATGAACTGACCGAACTGCAGCTGGAGTTGTTCTGGGACAAGGATGGTGGCGGGTTCTTTTTCACCTCGCACGACCATGAAGAACTGCTGGCCCGCGGCAAATCACCGGTTGACTCGGCCACGCCGTCAGGCAACAGCGTCACGGCCGGCAACCTCGTCTACCTGGCGAAGGCGCTCGACAAGCCGGATTATCTTGACCGGGCACGACAAACCGTGACCGCCTTCACCCCGTTGTGGGAACAAGCCCCCGCTGCCTTGCCCCGCATGGCTGTGGCCGTCGAAGCCCTGCACGCGGCTAAACCGTAACAGCGGATATACTTCGCTGTAGGAGGCGATGTCACCGTTGATGGCCCCGGCGCGTCGACGAAGGCGCGCCGGTCGTTTAAGATTCTCTACTGGCCGCCGAATACCATCCGCCGGGGCGCTGGCCCCGCGGAGTTTCCCAGCCTTCCGCCCAGGAGCGTCCCATGCCAGTTCCCTTCACTTGTCCGCATTGCGGCCATGCCTCCCAGGTGGCCGACCAATATCTTGGGCAAACTGGGCCTTGCGCCTCGTGTGGGCAGATGGTGACCATTGGCGCCTCGCCAGGTTTATCGTCGCCTCCCCCTCCGCGCGGTAAGTCGGGTTCTGGAACTGGGGCCGTGGTGGGAATCGTCATTGGCGTGGTGCTGCTGGTGGTCTTGGTTTGCGGAGGCGGCATGGTGGCCTTGCTGTTGCCGGCTGTCCAGGCCGCGCGAGAGGCCGCGCGCCGCACGCAATGCATGAACCATCTCAAACAAATCAGCCTGGCCCTGCACACCTATCACGACATTCATGGCGAGTTTCCTCCCGCCTATCTCGCGGACGCCGAAGGAAACCCGATGCACAGTTGGCGGGTGTTGATCTTGCCGTACATCGAGGAACAAGGAATCTACAGCCAATACCGCTTTGACGAACCGTGGGACAGCCCCAACAATCGCCAGTTGGCGATGCGCATGCCGTCCGTGTTCAAGTGTCCCAGCGACCCGGCGGGCGCGACCGAAACGCACTACATGGTGATCGTGGGCGAGGGTACGCCGTTTCAGCCGGGCAAGCAAAATACCCTGGCGGAGATTTCGGCATCGCCCGGTGGAACCTCGAATACACTGATGGTCGTGGAGTCTACGGCCGGCGCCAATTGGATGAAACCTGCCGACCTCGACTTAAGCACCATGAGCATGACCGTCGGCGATCCCGCCGGGCCAGCTATTGGCGCCATGCATCCGGGTGGAGCTAACGTGGCGTTTTGCGATGCCTCGGTTCGGTTCATCGATAAGAACACTAGTCCCCAAACGATACAATCGATGGCCTTGGGGGCGGGCCCGTAGAAAACCACGGTTGTGAACCTGTAAGGTGTAACGGCGTTCGCCCAGTCTTGCCAATTCTGTTTTCAACATCCGCTTTCCAATCGCAGGCCCAACCAATGCCCATTCCTTTCACATGTCCCTACTGCGGCCATCAGGTGATGGTTGCCGACCAGTACATTGGCCAGACGGGGCCTTGTGCCCGTTGCGGGCAAGCGGTAACGATCACCAGCACGCCGGCGATTGGTGCCTTGGCACCGTCGGTGAAGCACAAGAAGAAGGGAGGCTCGGGGGCTGGCTTGGTGATCGCCATTATTGGCGGCGTGGTGCTGCTATTGCTGCTCGCTTGTGGCGGATTCATGGTCTTTGGCGTCCGCACGGCCACCGTGGCCGTGCAACAGGCTGCGGTTCAGGCACAAGGGGCGGCTGGGCGTTCGCAGTGCATGAATAATCTCAGGCAAATCGCGATCGCCATGCACAACTATCACGATGTGCATGGCTCGCTGCCACCCGCCTACCTGGCTGATGCCGAAGGCAAGCCGATGCATAGTTGGCGGGTGTTGATTTTGCCGTACGTGGGCCAATCGGCCCTGTACCAGCAGTACCATTTCGACGAACCGTGGGACAGCCCCCATAACAGCAGCCTGGCGGCCCTGATGCCGCTGCAATACCGCTGCCCCGACGATGCGGCCGGGGAACCGTCTACCCACTATATGGTCATCTCTGGGACGGGCGCGCCCTTTGAGGGAAGCACGCCTGCCAAATTTTCAAGTTTTCTGGATGGCCTCTCCAATACCTTGCTGGTGGTGGAAGCGACCAGTTCGGCCAATTGGATGTCACCCACGGATCTGGACATTAGCCAGATGAGTTTCGCGGTGAATGACACGTCTCGGCCAGCGGTCGGCAGTCCGCATGAAAATGGTGCCAACGTCGCCTTAGGCGACGGATCCGTGCGATTCCTGACGCCCGAAGACACTCCGCCCGATGCCTTGAAGGCCATGATTACCCGCGGCGGCGGTGAACCTCCAACCTACTGAGCGGCGAACCACCGCCAGTTCTCCTAGTCGATCGATCGGATACGGATGCCGCCGCCAGCAACTTCTCCGCCGCGGATCGTTTCGCTGATCTCCAGCGCGACCGAGATTCTGTATGGCCTGGGTACGGGCAGCCAAGTGGCGGCCGTTAGCCACGAGTGTGACTTTCCACCCGTCGTACACAACAAGCCGCGGGCCACGCATACCCGCGTCGCGGCCGAAGCACCCAGCGGCCAAATCGACCAGCAAGTCCGCGACCTGCTAGCCGCCGGCGAGCCACTGTACGACATCGACGCGGCCTTGGTGAAACGGCTTCGGCCCGACATCATCGTGACGCAGTCGCAGTGCGATGTCTGCGCGGTGCGTTATCAAGACGTTGTGTCGCTGGTTCGGGAGAGCGCCGAACTGGCCCACACGCAAATTGTGTCGCTCAGCCCGAATTCGTTGGAAGACATGCTGCGCGATGTCCGCCGCGTCGCCGACGCGGTGGGCGCGGGCACCGCCGGCGAAAGTTACATCGCCGGGCTGCAAGCCAGGATCGACGCCGTTTCACAGCGTTCCGCTGGCGTTCCCCTGCCGGAACGGACGCGCGTCGTCTGCCTGGAGTGGTTCGATCCGTTGATGGTCGGCGGCAATTGGATGCCCCAACTGGTGCGGCTGGCTGGCGGACAGGCCGGGTTAGCGAATGCCGAACAGCACAGCCCCACGGTCTCTTGGGAGCAGGTGCAAACGTATGATCCCGAGGTGTTGATTCTCATGCCGTGCGGTTTCACGCTCGCCCGCACTCTGGCGGAAGCCCCCCTGTTGCAACGGCTGCCCGATTGGAACAAGCTCGCCGCCGTGCAAAAGGGGTCCGTGTTTGCCGTGGATGGCAATGCCTATTTCAACCGTTCCGGCCCGCGGCTGGTCGATAGCTTGGAATTGCTGGAAGTGCTGATCAAACTGGGACCAGTCATGGGTGCGGTGCCGGAACGCTGGACCGACGCCGCCCAAATTGTCGTTCCACCGGCGAGTCCGGCATGAATTGCTCCACGAATGCACGCGGCGGACGACTCTGGATGTGGGCCATTCCCGCTCTAATCGTCGGAATGGCATTCGTGTCCAGTAATTTCGCACCAGCGGAAGAAGCCGTTCGCGGCGATGCCGTCATTCGCCGCGCTGCTGGCCAGTCTGAAATTGTGATTACGACAACGTCGCGGCTGGCCGGGGCGATTCACTCGCTGACGTGGGGCGGAAAAGAGTTCATCGATAGCGCCGACCATGGGCGGCAGTTACAGTCGGCCGCCAATTTCGATGCCGGCGGGCCTTTTATTCCGGAAGTGTTCAACCCCACTGAAGCCGGCTCCATGCGCGATGGCGATGGGAAGGCCTCATCCAGCAAGCTGCTCTTTTTGCAAGCGGCGGATTCGCAACTGCGGACCAAGAGCCAGATGGCCTTTTGGCTGGCACCAGGTGAGAAATCGGCGGGCCAATTGGCTCGCAATGAGGCCGTGCTTTCAGATCATGGATTGGCCAAGCGTGTGAAGATTGGCCACGGCCCGCTGGACCAGGTATTGGAATACGACGTGACGTTTACCATGCCAGCGGCAGAGCGGCACACCTATGCACAGTTCGAAGCCGTGACCGGCTACATGCCGGCGGAGTTTGAGCGGTTTTGGCGGTTTGATAGCGCTAGCGGCCAAATGCAACCGCTTGACGATGGGCCGGGCGAACAATCGCAACCGGTAGTCTTGGCTACGAACGACAGCCTCTTTGCCATGGGTGTCTATTCGCCCGACCAGCCCTCGGCCGGATACGAACAAGCCGGCTACGGGCGATTTCGGTTTGCAGAGGCTAAAGTCGTCAAGTGGAACTGTGTTTTTCGATTTCACGAGGCGGCAGGCATTCCACCGGGAGACCACTCCTTTCGGTGCTATGTCTGCGTGGGAACTTTGGCGGAGGTGCGTGAAGCCCTGATTGCTTTGGCCGCCGAAAACTGGTCCTCGGAGTGAGTAGCGAAGGTAGGACTTCAAACAAACCCGTTCCAAGAAAGGCCGTGTATGGCAGGTTGTCACGGCACACTCCACTCGCTTCATCGCACGTAAAGCGGTGCATCCGGCCAATTGTTAACGGTTCGTGAAACCCTCTGTTTTCGGTGATTCGAGTATGTACATGCGCTTGGCAAGAACTATGATAACCGGCAGTGGTTCGTCGAAAAATCGCAGTCGAGAATCGCTCACGTCCGGCGCATCGTCACAGAGCGGAGTCTGGCAGGCACGTCTATCGTGCGATTCAATTTCCGCGTTTTGGGAGTCACCTCATGTTGCACAGCCGTAAGATCGGCACCTTGTTTCTTGTTAGCTTGGGAATGCTGTTGGGCTATGCAGCGGCCTCTGGGAACTTGAATCCTTTCACGACGGCGAATGCCACCCCGTCAGCCGCGGTACAAGACTCCATCGACCCAACATTGTCGCTCGATGGTTCGGCTGAATCATGTCCCCAATGTTGCGACGGTTTGAGCAAGCACAACATGTTGGCTCTGACCGATCCCGAACTACTGGCGCAGGCTGAGAAGACGAAGAAGCCGGCTGGCGGTGCCGCCGCAGGAAAGCGGCCCAACATTGTAATTATTTGGGGCGACGATATCGGCCAGACCAACGTCAGTGCCTACTCCATGGGCTTGATGGGCTATCGCACTCCCAATATCGACAGCATCGCCCGCCAAGGAATGATGTTCACTGACTACTACGGCGAGCAAAGCTGTACGGCGGGGCGGGCCTCTTTCATCACGGGCCAGCACGGGCTGCGCACCGGCCTGACCAAGGTTGGCATGCCGGGTGCCACGCAGGGTCTGCAAAAAGAAGATCCCACCATCGCCGAGGTGCTGAAACCGCTGGGTTACGCCACCGGCCAGTTCGGTAAGAACCACCTGGGTGATCGAAACGAATTCTTGCCGACCGTCCACGGTTTCGACGAATTCTACGGCAATCTGTACCACCTGAATGCCGAGGAAGAGCCGGAGCAGCCAGACTACCCCAAGGACCCCGCCTTTCGCGCCAAGTTCGGCCCGCGCGGCGTGTTGGACTGCAAGGCTACCGACAAGGTCGACGAAACCAACGATCCTCGTTTCGGCATCGTCGGCAAGCAAACCATCAAGGATACCGGGCCGTTGACCAAGAAGCGGATGGAGACCATCGACGACGATGTGGCCGCCCGCGCGGCCGAGTACATCGCGCGGCGGTCGAAGGCGGACAAGCCTTTCTTTGTGTGGGTTAATTTTACCCACATGCATTTCCGCACGCACGTCAAGCCAGAGAGTATTGGCCAGTCAGGCAGATGGCAAAGCGAGTACCACGACGCCATGATCGACCACGACAAAAACGTGGGGCAGGTCTTGCAGGCGATCAAGGATGCCGGCATTGAGGACAACACATTCGTGATGTATAGCACCGACAACGGCCCGCATATGAACACCTGGCCCGATGGCGCCATGACCCCCTTCCGCAATGAAAAGAACTCCAACTGGGAAGGGGCGTACCGCGTTCCTTGCGCCGTGCGTTGGCCGGGCAAGATCAAGCCAGGCAGCGTTTCCAACGATTTGGTCAGTCACTTGGACTGGCTGCCGACGTTGGCGGCCATTGCTGGGGACGAACAGGTCACGCAAAAACTGGCCGAAGGCTACAAGATTGGCGACCAAAACTTCAAGGTCCACCTGGACGGCTACAACCTGGTCCCATACCTGACCGGCCAGGAGAAGAAGAGTCCTCGCGAATCGTTCATTTACTGCACCGACGAGCAGCAAGTTTCCTGCTTGCGTTACGACAACTGGAAGCTGGTTTTCCTGGAACAACGCGCGCCCGGTACATTGCGGGTGTGGGCCGAGCCTTTCACGCCGCTCCGTGTTCCCAAGATCTTCAACTTGCGAACCGACCCCTACGAGCGGGCCGACGTGACTTCCAATACCTATTACGATTTTCTGCTGGATCATGCCTTTGTGTTGGTGCCTGCGCAAGATTACGTGGGCCAATTCCTGGCGACCTTTAAGGAGTACCCGCAACGGCAGAAAGCCGCTACGTTCAATTTGGATGATGTACTCAAGAAGTTGTCGGAACCAGCGGTCAATTGACCGAAATGAGTTGCCCAAGCATCCGTGCCCGACACGTGCTATCGATTAGCCCACAGGAGCAGCCGCCATGAAAACGGTCGTTGGGATTTCATTGGCTTGCTTGCTAGCCATCGCACTGGTGGCCAGCGGGCAAGAACGCAAGCCCGCCGCACCCGCCGTCAAGAAAAAGCCGCCAGCGGCGGCCGAGAAACCGGCGGTGGTCAAACCGGCAGCGGAAAAGCCGGCAGACCCGGCCACCTCCCCTGAGACGGAAGATGTCGCTACCGTGTTGCGGGCCTATCGCGATGCCTTCAATAAGCACGATGCCGCCGCCATGGCGGAATTGTGGTCTCCTAACGGCGTTTACGTCGATCGTGAGACCGGCGAACGCATGACGGGCAGCAAGGCCATTGCCGACGACCTGGCGGCTACCTTCAAAGCGCGGCCAGGATTGCAATTGTCGGCGCACGCATCGCAAATCCGCTTCATCAAGCCCGACGTGGTGGTGGTGGAAGGGAATGCGGTCTCGTCCGCGCCCGACGAAGAGCCCGGCGAGATGAACTTCTCCGCCATTCTCGTCAATCAGGAAGGCAAATGGCTGATCGACAGTATCGAAGAGACTGCTGTTGTCTTGCCAGCCACGCCCTACGATGCTCTCCAAGAGATGGAATGGATGGTCGGGCATTGGGTCGATGAGACCGAGGATGTCCTCGTCGACACCACGGTGCGTTGGACAAAGAACCGCGCTTTCCTGCTCCGCAGCTACAGCATTGAGCAGGAAGGCGAGGAGCCGCGCGAGGGGACCCAGGTTATCGGCTGGGATCCGGTCGAGCGAAGAATTCGGTCTTGGAATTTTGACTCGGATGGCTCGTTCGGCGAGGGGGAATGGTTCAAGAATGGCGAAGTCTGGATGTGCCGTATCTCCGCGACCCTGGCCGACGGCCGTGTGGCTTCGGGCACTCAAGTTTTCACGAAGGAAGACGACGATAGCTACCTGGTCGAGATGGTCGGCCGCGAGATTGATGGCGAGCCAACGCCGTCGAACGTAGCGGTGCGAGTCGTTCGCATAGTGGAGGAAGCCGCCGCGGAGCGTACCGACGGTAGTAAACAGGCCAGCGAGTGACGGGAGATCCGCTCATGAAAATCACCAACCGTACAAAGTTGGCCTCTGTTTTGATCTTGCTGGCCGTCTGCGCTGAGCCGGCGTTCGCCTTCCGCGGCGGTATGCGCGGAGGGGGTGGCGCGCGCGGGAGTGGAGGTGGTGGAGTTCATCGTGGCGGAGGTGGAGGTGGACGCCCCGGTGGTGGAGGCGGCGCACACTTTGGTGGTGGTGGAGGACGGCCCGGTGGTGGCGGACACAGTGCTCCGAGTTTCGGTGGAGGGGGCAGACCCCAGTCCAGCCGACCGCAAATGAACCGTCCCCAAGCTAGCCGGCCCAATTTTGGTGGTGGCGGATCGCGGCCTGGCGCAGGCGGATCGCATCCCAATTTCGCGGGCAAACGTCCCAGCGGTATGAAGCCCAGTACCCGTCCGGCTAGTAGGCCCGGACAGGGTGCCAGCAGCCAGCGTCCCGGTGGATTTTTCGGCCAGGATGGCGGACATGCGGGGTCGGGCAACCGACCCAATATCAGCTCTCCCTCGCTGGGCGGCGTTGCCGGCAATAGGCCCGGCCAAGCGGGCGGCAACCGGCCAAATGTTGGGGGTGGCAATCGGCCAGGTCTGGCGGGTGGCAATCGACCAAATCTTGGTGGCGGCAACCGGCCGGGCGGAAATCGACCGGGTGCGGGTGGAGGACGGCCGTCAGCGGGTGATGTAGGGGACTTTCTGGGAATGAACAAACCACTGCGGCCCGACTCCGGCTTTAATCGTCCAGGCGGCGGCGAAATCGCGGGAGGCGGTAATAGGCCTAATCGTCCTGGCAACGGAGGTCGTCCCGACGGAATTCGACCTGGTAACGGAGGAGGGCCGGATCGGCCCGGCAACGGCAATCGCCCCGGCAACGATCGGCCATTCTTCGATCGCGATAACAATCGGCCGAACATCGGCAACGATATCAGGGGCGGCAATCGCAATCGTTTTGGCGATAACAACTTCATCAATCGCCCCACGAATGTGAACATCAACAACAACAGGCTCAACAGCATCAACCGCAACTGGCAATCGGCCATTGGCCGCCCTGGTTTCAACAATTGGGGAGCTAACCACCCCAACCGAATCAACCATTGGAACAACTGGGGAAACGGAGTTCGCAATGGCTGGTACGGCCGCCACCCAGGTTGGAATAACTGTTTCGGTTCCAGTTGGTGGGCCAACCACAACCACTCGCTTTGCGGATGGCACTACGGCTGTGGATTCAACCGCTACCCCTACAGTTATTGGTGGACTGCGCCAGTTTGGGGGTCGCTGACCAGTTGGTTCTCTTGGTCGGCCCCCGCCCAAGTCTGGTCGGAACCGGCTTACTACGATTACGGCAATGGCGGCAACGTCTATTATCAGGACAACTCGGTTTACATGGACGGCCAGGAGATCGCCTCGGCCGAGGACTATGCCGCTAGCGCCGCCGTGTTAGCCACCGTGCCGCCGCCGGCAACCCAGGAAGAGGCCGAAGCCGCTGAATGGATGCCCTTGGGAACCTACGCCGTCTCCGCCAGTGAGAAAGACGCCGACCCCAGCCGCATGCTTCAGTTGGCGGTCGACAAACAAGGCATCGTCAGCGGCACGCTGTACAACACCTCCACCGACAAGGCCCAAACCGTCCAGGGCCAGGTTGATAAAGAGACGCAGCGCGTCGCATTCCGCATCGGTGATAGTCAAGACATCGTCGTCGAGACGGGCCTTTACAATCTAACCCAAGACCAGGCACCCGTGCTGGTTCACTTTGGCACGGAAAAGACCGAGAACTGGCTGCTGGTGCGATTGGAGCAACCCGAGGAGGACGCCGCCACTGGGCCGTGAATCGAGCTAATCGCGTTGCGGAAGGGTGTCGGTTGCCGTACCATAAATGGCGACTGATGTTGTTCCTGCCTTCCCCGTACGCGGCTGCCCACCTAACGGATCAGACGGATGCATCGCACTGGTTCGCATTGCCTTGGTTCGTTGCCCCGCCTGTTACTGGCGGTTGGGCTAGCCTGTCTCCATAGCACGGCCTGGGCCGATGCCAAGCCGGCTGGCGAGCTCAAGTACGAAGCCGATGTTCTACCCATTTTGCAGGCCAAGTGCGGTCGTTGCCACGGAACGGACGATCCCAAGGCGGGATTCAAGATTGCCACCAAGGCCCTACTTCTCAAAGGGGGCCAGTCGGGCCCGGCGGTCCATATCGGCGCGGCTCAAAGCAGCCTGCTGTGGGAAAAAATCGTTGCCGACCAAATGCCGCCCGAGGGGGATAAACTTACGGCGGAGGAAAAGGCCCTCGTTAAAGCCTGGATCGACGCGGGTGCCAAGGGTGAAGGTGCCACGGCCGCCGACGATGTACTCGCCGAAACCACCACCGACGATGACCGGCGCTGGTGGTCGTTTGTGTCCCCTGTCCGCCCCAGTGTGCCAGCGGTGCGACAAGTTGACCGCGTACAAAACCCAATCGATGCATTTCTATTGCAATCGCTGGAACAAAAAGGGCTGGGGTATTCGCCGGAGGCCGACCGGCGGACGTTGATCCGGCGGTTGAGCTACGACTTGACCGGCTTGCCTCCCACTCCCCAAGAGACCGACAACTTCTTGGCCGACACCGCCGCGGGTGCTTACGAGCGTCTGGTCGACCGGTTGCTGGCCAGCCCACGTTATGGCGAGCGCTGGGGCCGGCATTGGTTGGACGCGGCTGGCTATGCCGACTCCGAGGGGATACTCGACGCCGACTATATCCGCACGGCGGCGTGGCGCTACCGCGACTACGTCATCGCGGCCTTCAACAAAGACAAGCCCTACGATCGTTTCCTGCGAGAGCAAATCGCCGGCGACGAGTTGGTGGACTACTGGGGCGCTTTGGCCACTCAGCCCGCCTTTTCGCCCGAGGTGCTGGAAGCGGTCATTGCTACCGGGTATTTGCGGTGCGCCTCGGACACCAGCCGGCCCGACTTTGCCAACATCAAAAACGCGCCCAGCTATTACTACCAAACGTTGGACGACACGCTGCGGATCGTCAGCAGTTCCACCATGGCTCTGACGATGCAGTGCTGCAAATGCCACAGCCACAAGTACGATCCGTTGCCACAGGTGGAGTATTACCGGCTGCAAGCGGTCTTCATGAGTGCCTATCGCCCGGCCGAGTGGGTGCCGCAAGTCAATCGCCGGCTGGTGGAGGGGACACAAGCCCAACAGACGGCGGCCAACGATCACAACGCCCGCATCGATGCGGCTATCGGCCAGATTGCCAAGGAAATTGAAGAGCTGAAGAGCCAGTTTGCCCCGCGGTTGTTTGAGGAACGGCTAGCCAAACTCCCCATGCAGATTCAGGCCGACGTGAAGGCGGCTCTCGACGCGCCAGCGGACCAGCGCACCGACGTCCAGAAATATCTGGTCGAAAAATTCCAGGCGGAACTCCGTCCGACGGCGGAAGCGCAACTTAAGGCATTGAAAGAAACCTACGCCGAATTCAAAGCTAGTTGCGAACAACACGAAGCCGGCATTGCCGCGGAAGCCGCCAAGAAAATCACGCTGCCGGAAATTCGCGCCATTTACGATCTGCCCGGCCAGGCCCAAACGCCCTTGTTGCTTCGGGGCGACTATCGCACGCCCGGTCCCCTGGTCGAACCGGGCGTACCGACCGCCCTGGCCGTCGCGGGCGGTTTGAATTGGTCCGCTCCTCCTGAGGAGGCCAAAACCAGCGGGCGGCGTTTGGCCTTCGCCCGCTGGCTGACGCAGCCGAACCACCCGCTGACGGCCCGTGTAATGGTCAACCGGATGTGGATGCATCACTTTGGCGAGGGAATCGTCAGCACGCCCGACGATTTTGGAACCATGGGGGCCTTGCCCTCGCACCCGCAACTGCTCGACTGGCTGGCGACGGAGTTCGTGGAAGGGGGCTGGAGCATCAAGCAGATTCATCGTTTGATGGTCGGCAGCGCGGCCTATCGGCAGCAATCAGTGCGGGATCCCGGCAATGTCGCCGCGCAAGAGGCCGATCCCGACAATCGCCTATTGTGGCGGCAGCGGCTGAAGCGGTTGGAAGCCGAGTCGCTGCGCGATGCCATGCTGGCCGTGGCCGGCAATCTCAATCGGGAAATGGGGGGCCAGCCGGTCGGCGTGGCCCGCACTGGCGAGGGAGAAGTCATCACGGCGGCCGGCTCGCCAGGCTGGCGGCGGAGCATCTATCTGCTCAATCGGCGTTCCACGCCAGTTACACTGTTGCAACTCTTCGATCAGCCGGTGATGGAAACCAACTGCGCCCGTCGTGGGCAATCGACGGTCTCGCTGCAGGCATTGGCCCTGTTGAACAGCGATTTCCTGGCTGCGCAAGCCGCGGAGTTTGCCGCGCGGATTGAACGGGAAAACGCGTCCGACCCAATCGGCCAGGCCGTGCGTCTGGCGTTCGGCCGTGAGATTGCGGAGGAGCAGCGGGCCAAACTAGCTTCGTTTGTGGAGTTACAAGCCGTGCGCCTGCTAGCCGGCCAGACCGGGCCGACGCCAGAACAACAGGCCGACGCCCGGCACCGCGCGCTGGTCGATGTTTGCCAGATGTTGTTGAGCGCGAACGAGTTTGCGTATGTGGATTGATGGCAACGTGGAATCAGGGATACAGAGTTGGAATTCCCGCCGCACAATGAAAACGAAGCGAAGTTGGTCGAGGCAATCGCACAATTGCCGGAACATGAGCGTGAGGCGATTCGACTTCGATACCTGGTAAAGTGGTCGAGCAAGGAAATAGCCATTGAACTGAAAAAGTCCGATGGCGCAATTCGAGTGCTGCTGCACCGAGCAAGATCGAAGCTTCGGTTGTTGTTGGAAACAATGGAATCTCAGGATTAGCCAATCAGGGATTGCGATATGCCAGGACAATCAAATACCAGCCCTTGCAATCATTGCCAATCATCCGCTCGTTGGCATGAGGCATTTTCCCGTCGTGATGCCTTGGTCCGGCTGGGCGGCGGCTTCGGCGGGCTGGTGCTGGGTGCGATGTTCGGGGGTTCGGCGGGCACGCCCCTCGCCTTCGCCGAGGAATCGCCCCAATACAATCTGCTCCCCAAGCCGTCCCATCATCCCCCCAAGGCCAAGGCGGTCATCCAGCTTTTCATGCATGGCGGGCCGAGCCAGGTTGACCTGTTCGACCCCAAGCCGATGCTTGACAAGTTCGACGGACAGCCGCCGCCGGGCGAGGTTGTCGATGACGAAAAACTGACCGGCAACCTGATGAAGGCCCCGTTCCAGTTTATCCGGCACGGCCAGAGCGGGCTGCCGTTGGCCGATACCATGCCCCACCTGGGCCGTCACGTCGATGATATCGCCGTCATCCGCTCCATGTTCACCGAGCATCGCAATCACGAGCAGGCCTGCTGGATGATGCATACTGGCTTGACCGTGGCTGGCCGCCCGAGCATTGGCGCTTGGACCGCCTACGGCCTGGGAAGTGAAAACCAGGATCTGCCCGCCTACGTAGTATTGCCGGAAATGGGAGGCGGGCTGCCCGTCGATGGTATTCGCAATTGGAGCAGCGGGTGGATGCCCCCCCTGTTTCAGGGAACCCCCTTCCGCGCTGATGGCACGCCCGTCCTTAATCTCAAGTCGAAGACACCTCGCACGCCAGAGGCCGACCAGGCACGGCTGGCCCTACTGGGCGAACTCAACGCTAGCCACAAGAGCCAGCGTCCCGGCGAGTTGGAGCTAGACGCCCGCATCGCCAGCTTTGAGCTGGCCGCGCGGATGCAGCTTTCCGCCACCGATGCGCTCGATATCACCAGTGAGACGGCCGACACGCACAAACTGTACGGGCTGGACAACCCCACCACTAAATCTTACGGCACCCGCTGCCTGATGGCGCGCCGATTGGTGGAACGGGGCGTCCGTTATGTTCAACTTTATTTGGCCGGCCAGCCATGGGACACTCACAGCAATAACGCGGCCGGCACGCGCAGTTGCTGCGCCATGACCGACCAGCCGGTGGCTGCCCTGTTGGAGGACCTGAAACGCCGCGGACTGTTGCAAGAGACGCTTGTGTTGTGGGGGGGCGAGTTTGGCCGCACGCCCGCCGTGCAAGGGGCCGACGGCCGCGACCATCATCCTTACGGGTTTTCCGTCTGGATGGCGGGCGGCGGCATCAAAGGGGGGCAGGCTTACGGTGCGACGGACGATTTTGGCTATCGCTCTATTGTTGACCGCACCAGTACGTCCGACTTGCACGCGACAATCCTGCACCTGTTGGGGCTGGACCATAAGCGTGTCACGTTCTATCGCAACGGCCGCGACGAACGCCTGACCGACGTCTTCGAACCGCGGATTTTGCAGCCGTTGATCGCCTGATGCGCGTCGCACTCAGTTTGGTGGAGTCGTAGGGTCCGCCACCGGAGGGGGCGGGTCTCGCGGTTCTCCCTTGCGGCGCTGCACGGCTAGTTTTAGCAAGAACTCTATTTGCCCGTTCACGCTGCGCAATTCCGCCGCGGCCCAAGCCTCGATTTCGTCGTAGAGCTTGGGGTCGATCCGCAGTAGAAACGGTTTGCGCGTTTTCATCGTGGGCGGTCCGTCTTTAGCCAGGGCTTAATTGTAAAGCGTGCCGGTGTTGATGACGGGCTGGGCGTCGTGTTCGCCGCAGAGCACCACCAACAGGTTGCTGACCATGGAAGCCTTACGCTCGTCGTCGAACTCCACGACTTGCCGTTCGGCCAGCTCCTGCAGGGCCATTTGCACCATACTTACCGCGCCATGCACGATCAGTTTGCGCGCCGCCACGATCGCCTCGGCCTGTTGCCGACGAAGCATGGCGCCGGCAATTTCTGGCGCGTAGGCCAAATGCGTCAACCGGGCCTCCTCGACGACCACGCCCGCCTTGTTCAAGCGGTCTTGCAGTTCCGCCGTGAGCGCGGCCGAAACCTCGTCCACACCGCTGCGGAGGGTCGTCTCGTGCTCTTCACCGTGGTCGTAGGCGTAGCTATTGGCCAGATGCCGCACGGCCGATTCACTTTGAATCTTCACGTACTGTTCGTAGTTGTCGACGTCGAAGCTGGCTTCCGCCGTGTCTTCCACTCGCCATACCACCACCGCCGCGATCTCGATGGGGTTGCCTTGCTTGTCGTTGACCTTCAGCTTTTCGCTCTCCATGTTCCGCAACCGCAGCGACATCAATGCCTTGCTGTAGAACGGGTTGGTCCAGTAAAAGCCGGGCTGGCGAACTGTCCCCTGATATGCCCCAAACAGCATCAGCACGCGGGCCTGATTGGGCTGCAGCGTGAAATGCCCCTTCAACAAGATCATCGCGGCAACTCCGGCCAGCACTCCGCCAAAAATCAGCGCCCCGCCCACGGGCCCACCCGCACGCCGGTCGGCCAGGGCAATCCCCGGAAAGAACAATAGCGGTGCCAGCAGTAGTAAACCCAGATTGACGTAGAGCATCGACCAGCCACTCGACACCTGAATCGGAATCTCTTTGTTCATGGCACGGCTCCAGAGGGCATTTATCATAAGAATATCGAAATGATATCACTCATTGAGGCCAATTCAATTCAAATCCAAACTGATTTCCGTAACGTGTTTAATAAGAAAGCTTTGCAACGGATCTCTGGCGAACGGAAGTAACGATTGCATGCGTCAATTCGCGTTGACTTAATTCCGGTTTTTAGTACCGTCTGCCCTTGCTCCAGGATGGCCATTGCCCGTCGGCGGGAAAGAATTCAGCGGTATTCGGCAATGCGGATTGATCTATGCCTTGGTCCCTTAGTATTTTCTGGCGGCCCTTTCTTGTGGCGTCAATCGGTCTGGTGTTGTTAGCACATCCAAACCGGCAAGCCGATGCGCAAGAGGCAGCCGCCTCGCCAACGATGGAAACGGTCGAGCCTTACGCCATTTCACCGCCCGGCAACTCCGAGGAAATTCAATACGAGCAGTTGCCGCCGTTACCCGGCGCGCCAGCAAATGCTATTGTCGAGGCTCCGCCAGTCCAGCAGGACTGCCCGCCGGCGGTTTCGCGTCTGTTTCGCAACTATCCGATCGACTTTGATCCCGACCAGGCATCACAATGGCCGCGGGCGACCGTCGCGGACCGCGAGTTTACACTGCATCTAAGCGAGCTGTCGGAAACCTGGTTGGCGGCCAACACCAACAACATGGGGCTGGCCACCACGCATGTCGAGTTTGAACTGGCTTTCGCTGGCCCCAACAGCCGCATTTCGGTGGCACCATCGTTTCAAATGCATTTGCTCAACGGCCCCAATCGTCCCGATTTGCCGGCCAGACTGTACGACATTGACCTGGAAACGACCTTCACCTGGAGGGTATCGCCCCGCTGGACGTGGGAATTGACCGTCATGCCGATAGTGCAAAGCGACTTTGAAACCAGCAACACACGTCTGCGCCTGTTTGGCAGCGTCGTAGGCCGCTACGAACTAACGCCTGTCTCTAGCCTGGTCTTTGGTGCCTTGGCCTCACCGTATCGCGGGCAGTCGATCATTCTGGTATTGGGCCTGCAATGGACACCCAATGACCGCTGGCAAGTCGATTTTGTACTGCCCGAACCGAAAGTGGCCTGGAAACTGCCGGATCATTGGCTGCCGAGTTCGTGGTTGTATGTGCGTTCGCAGTTGTTTGGCGGCACTTGGGACTATCGTCAACCAAACGGCCAGAACGGCATCTTGGAGTACGACGACCAACGGCTGATGATCGGCCTGGAAGGGATGTTTGCCGGCGGCGGGCGCTGGTTTGTCGAAGGGGGCATCGCCTACGAACGCCAGCTTTGGCTGCCGTCCTCCGGCCGCGGAAGGTATCTTTCCGATGTTGGCATTTTGCAAGGAGGCCTGCGATTCTAGGCTGGTCGGTAGTCACCAGAGGGTGATGCGGAGTAAAATGGTCAGAGCGCCGTCGAAGGCGTGTTGCCGTTTCCTTGCCAACGAGAGGCAATCCGTGTCGCAAAAACTACTCCTCGTGCTGCTGGCCTTTTCGGTCATCGCCGGCTGGCCCGACCCTAGAAGATCCGCCTGTGCGGAGGACAAACTGCCACCTCCGTTGACTCGTTATAAAGGGCGCGAAATCGCCCAGACCATGCACTTCACGGGGGCGGAATGGCTGGTGCGCGAGTCGCGAGAACGTGAAGAAGAGTGTTCGACACTGTTAGAAGTCTTGGATGTCCGACCCGGTCAGACGGTGAGCGACCTTGGCTGCGGTAACGGCTTCTACACCATGCGGCTGGCCGAGATGGTGGGAGAGCAAGGCCGCGTTTTGGCGGTCGATATCCAGCCGGAGATGCTGACCTTATTGCGAGAGCGGGCCAAGGCCGCGAATGTCAAGAACATCGAGCCGATTCTTTGTGATCCGATTAATCCAGGTTTGCCCGCCGGGGAACTTGATCTGGTCGTGATGGTGGACGTCTATCACGAGCTTTCCTACCCCGAACAGGTTCTGAAGGGGATTCGCGATAGCCTGAAGCCAGACGGCATGGTGGTGCTGGTGGAGTTTCGCCTGGAAGACCGCGATGTGCCGATCAAGCTGCTGCACAAGATGTCCAAGCGGCAAGTCATCAAGGAAATGACGCCCAACGGATTCAAGCTGGTTAGGCAGTTTGACAACCTCCCCTGGCAACATGTGATGTTCTTCGCCCGCGACGATTCTGAACTGCCAGAGATCGAGCCGACCAAGAAATTTCGCACGACTAAGTCTGGCCCGCTGCCAGACCGCCAGACAACAGGCGGCGAGTAGTGGTTCGGCTCTTGGCTTTCCTGCCTAGCGTTGTTGCGTGGTTTCGTGCCGCACCGTGACCGTGGTCGAAATTCCGCCGCGGGGGGTGAAGGCGGCCAACAGTGTTAGTTTGCGAGGCTGCACGGCGGCGACAAAGTCATCCAGAATCTGGTTGGTGGCGTTTTCGTAGAAGATGCCCGCGCTGCGAAACTGTTGCAGGTACAGCTTCAGGCTTTTTAACTCCACGCAGCGCTGGCCGGGGACGTAGGTAAACGTCAGCGTGCCAAAGTCGGGCTGGCCCGTCTTGGGGCACATCGACGTAAACTCCGGGCAGACAATCTCAATCGTGTAATCGCGGCCCGGAAACTGGTTGTCGAAAGTTTCCAGCATAGCGCGGTAATCAATCCCCATTTTCGGCTCCTTTCGCTCAAAATGGCATTGTGGCAAGATGGGTGCCGGCTCGCCAGGGGGCCGGTAAACCGTTTGGAGAGTTGTGTTTGAAAATCGCCGAAATCTATCGTTCGATCCAGGGGGAAGGCCTGCTCACGGGCACCGAAAGCGTCTTCGTGCGCACCAGCGGCTGCAACCTGCGCTGCTGGTTTTGCGACACGCCCTTCACCTCGTGGGCTCCCGAAGGGGAGGAATTGCCGGTAGATAAGATCATGGCCCAGGTCGAACGGCTTGAATGCAACCATGTGGTTCTGACGGGTGGCGAACCCCTGTTGTGGGCCGATGCCGTAGCATTGACCCAGGCGTTGCAATCGGCCGGCCGCCATGTGACCGTGGAAACAGCCGGCACGGTCTTCTTGCCAATCCATTGCGATCTGCTTTCCCTCAGCCCCAAATTCGCCAGTTCCGCCCCGGCGTCGATCACACCCGGCGGTTGGCACGAAAGGCATCAACGTGCCAGACATGCGCCGGCTGTCATTCGGCGGATGTTGGGGGGATACGTGTACCAGATGAAATTTGTCGTCGATACGCCGCCAGACTGCCAAAGCGTGGAGCAATACCTGGCGGAGTTTCCGGAAATCGACCGCGGACGCGTACTGTTGATGCCGCAAGGGACAAGTGTGGCCGATCTTTCGCGGCGGGCCGAGTGGCTGGAGCCGTACTGCACTTCCGCCGGTTTCCGGTATTGTCCGCGCAGGCAGATAGAGTGGTTCGGACTGACGAGGGGAACTTAATCCATGCGAATGAAGCAAGAAAGAAAGTTCGAACGACTGTTCTCGGCCATCAGGGATTGGTTGCCCAGAAACCCAAACTCTTTGCGGAAAGGCTCGCGATGATGTGGCTATGGCTGCTGTTGTTTGGCGTATTCGTGGGAGTCGTTAGCGGCCTGTTGGGAATTGGTGGGGGAGTGCTGTTGATTCCCGGCCTAATGCTGCTGTTTGGCTTCAGCCAGCAAGAAGCGCAAGGGACGAGCCTGGCCGTGTTGATACCGCCAATTGGCCTGTTTGCGGCCTTAGTGTATTTCCAGCATGGCTATATTCGCCTACCGGTCGTGGGAATCTTGGCGGGCGGGTTTGCTCTGGGCGCGCTGATTGGGGCCAAACTGGTGCCCCATCTGCCGACCGCGGTTTTGCGATTTGGGTTTGGAAGCCTGATGCTGTACCTGGGGTTCTTGTTCATACTACCCGCCCGGACGGGCAAACCAACCGCGGCATTGCCGGCCGGCCTGGCGGCGGTTGCGGCCGCGATCGTGGCGAAGATCATCGGCCGCAAGGTCAAGACAGCTTCGCCTCGATTGCCGCCGGATGACCAAACGCAGTATCACATTTAAGGCGAATTGTTCGTGACGTGGCATTCATCCGCGATACACCCCTGCTGACCCGCCATGCAAGAGATCGACCTCCAGAACGCGACCGCTTATTTGCGGCAGGTTGGCCAGTTGGCCGGCGATGAAAGCTGCGAAGTCGCCGAACTGGCCGGCGGGGTATCAAACCTGGTATTGCGTGTCTCTTTTCCCGACGGGCACCGGTCCGACTTTGTCCTCAAGCAGGCCAGGCCGCAACTGCGCACGGCGGATCCTTGGTTCTGCACGGTAGAGCGGATCTGGCGGGAGGTCGATGTCCTCAAGGCCTGTGCAGAATTGCTGGCCGATTTCTCGGCGGCCACCCCCAGTTTGCTGCACGCCGTGACGCCCGCGGTGTTGTTTGAAGATCGCGACAACTATGTCTTCACCATGTCCGCCGCGCCGGCCGCCCATACCGTTTGGAAGGCTGAACTGTTGGCTGGCCGCGTGGAACCGTGGTCTGCCCGGCAGTGCGGCCTGTTGCTGGGAGCGTTGCACGCTGGTTCGTGGAAAAGCACCGATTTAGCCGTGCGACTAGCCGACCGCCAGGTGTTTCGAGAGCTGCGGCTCGATCCGTATTTTCGACATGTGGCCCGCGTCCATCCGGCGGAAGCCCGCCACTTTCAGCGGCTGATCGACGGTAATGAAGGTTGCCAACTGTCGCTCGTCCATGCCGACTTCAGTCCCAAGAACCTGCTGGTCTACCCGATAGCCGAAGCCAAGCAGCTTAGCGGCATGATGCTGGTCGATTTTGAAACGGGCCACTTCGGCGATCCGGCCTTCGACCTCGGTTTTTTCCTCAGCCATCTGGTCTTGAAGGCGTTCCATTTCAAGCCCCATCATCAACCCTATCTCGACTTAACGCGCGAGTTCTGGACAGCCTATGAGTCAGTTCTTCGGCCCGCGATCGGCGACGTGGCCTATCGCGATCTGCTGGCCCGCGGCATCCAAAATCTGGCGGGCTGCGCCTGGGCGCGCATCGACGGCACCAGCAAAGTGGATTACTTGCAGGATACCGCCTGTCAAAGCTCCGTTAGAGTTTTCTGCCGCGAACTGTTTCGGGCGGAACCGAGCGACTGGTCCGTGGTGTTAGCGATGGCTGGATCGTAACGACGCCGACTGGCTGCAAGGCGGCTACTCCTTCCACGGTGTATTGGCACAAAACCGGTTCCGCGAAATGGATTCCACCAACACGGCAGCGGCCATGATAATGCCAAATCGTGTTCCGCGAGATTGATTTGGGCCGGCCTATCAGACAAACTCGACCAATCCAAGAGAAGCAATTATTACGCGAGAACAATCCCGCTGAGTACCATGCCATGCGCCGCCAACCGCTATTGAATCGACGTTCGTTGTTGGCTTCCGCGGGAGCCGCCGCGGCGGGGCAGGTTTTATTGCAAGACATGCTGTCTGCCCAAGAGAATCCGGCGGAACAAGTGGCCGACCGCGCCGCCGGCATCAAGATCACCAGCCTGCGGCCGACGATTCTCGGCCCAAAGGTTTTCATTAAGGTCGAAACAAATCATGGCGTGACCGGTTGGGGCGAGATCGACCAATTGGAACCCAAGACAGCAAGCGCCCTGGCAACGTCGCTGTTCGAATTGCTGGATGGCGAAAACCCAACGCGGATTGAGTACTTGTGGCAGAAGCTGTATCGAGCCCATCGCGACATGCGCGGCGGGCCGTTCATGGTCCACACCATCGCCGGCATTGACATGGCGCTGTGGGATATCGCCGGCAAGTTATGGCAGACGCCGGTCTACCGGTTGCTGGGCGGGCCGACCCGCGACAAGATCCGCGTTTATCCCTCGCCCAAGGCCAGCAAGGCTGGGGCGGGACCAGGAGAGTTCTCGGCCACGCCGGCCGAGATTCAACGGCACGTCGACTACATCAAACAGACCCGGCAACAGGTGGGACCGGACGGCGCGGTGATGTTCGATGCGCATTGCGCCCTGCCGCCGCCGCATCTGATTCAACTGGCCGCTGCCATTCAGCCCTACGATGTGTTATTCATTGAAGAGCCGGCCGTGCCAGGCAATATCGAGGTCTTCAAGCGGCTTAAGCAGGCAATCAACATTCCCTTAGCCACGGGCGAACGCGACCGTACGATTTGGGAGATGCTGCCCTACCTGCAAGAGCGCTGCATCGACATCTTGCAGCCCGACTGCGCCCATACCGGCGGCATTTCGCAAATGAGGAAAATCGCCGCATTGGCGGAGGCATTCTTCGTGCCTCTGGCTCCGCATTGCGTTACGACCGAACTCGGCGTGACTGCCAGCTTGCACGCGGCGGCCTCGATTCCGTTCTTTGTGATCCACGAATATTATCCGCAGATTACGCCCCCCGGCTTGCTCCGCAAGTCGTGGAGCGTGAACGAGGAGGGCTACGCCTCTTTGCCGCAAGGGGTCGGCTTGGGCGTGGAGATCGACGAGGCTAAACTGGAAGAACTGTCCAAGCTGCCACCGGCAAAATGGGAATGGCCTACCCGCGGGCGCTTGGCGGATGGCTCGATTTCCGACTATTGAATGTTTCAGCATGTGTCGATCCGCGTCAGCGGACAGCATCGGCCGCCTTCAAAGCCTCTTGCTCCAGAATAGTATCCCATGCTCAAGCCGCTGAACTTGCTGGCAGCCGCGTCATGGGCGTTGGCCACTGTAGGGCCGGTGCTTTGTCCCGCCGTGGCCGCGGTACCCGTCCGCTACAACCGCGACGTGCTGCCGATTCTGGCCGACCATTGTTTTGCCTGCCACGGGTTTGACAGTGCCCAGCGCCAGGCGGGTCTTCGCCTCGACCAACAGACGGGCAGCACCCAGGAGTTGCCGTCTGGTGCGCGGGCCATTGTGCCGGGAGACTTGCAAAGCAGTACGCTTTGGCAACGGATTACATCCCAGGACGAATCGGCCCGCATGCCGCCGCCGGAATCGGGCAAAATGTTGACGGAGCTCCAGCGGCAGACGTTGCAACGGTGGATTGAACAGGGGGCCGAGTACGAACCTCACTGGGCCTATGTGCCGCCGCAACGCGTGCAACCGCCGACACATGCGGAAGCCGTTCAGCCGATTGACCGTTTCATTCTTGCCCGGCTGGAGGCGGCTCGTGTTGAACCCTCGCCGGCCGCCGATCGGCATACGCTCATCCGGCGGGTTACCCTCGACCTGACCGGGCTGCCCCCCTCGGCGCTTGAAGTTGATGCGTTTGTGAATGATCCACGGGCCGATGCTTACGAGCGAGTCGTGGACCGGTTGCTGGGGAGCGAGCATTACGGAGAACATTGGGCCCGTTGGTGGCTCGACCTGGCGCACTACGGAGACAGCGACGGCTATTTGCAAGATTTCTTGCGGCCGGTGGCTTGGCGTTATCGGCAGTGGGTCGTCGATGCCTTCAACCGCGACATGCCATTCGACCAGTTCACCATTCAGCAGTTGGCGGGTGATCTGCTTCCCCAGGCCAGTGTCTCGCAACGCATGGGAACCGGCTTCCTGCGGAATACGCTCAGCAACCGCGAAGGAGGTGCCGACCTGGAAGAGTACCGCGTCAACCAGGTGCTCGATCGGACCATGACCGTGGGGACAACGTGGATGGGTCTGACCATTGGCTGCGCCCAATGCCACGACCACAAGTTTGATGCGATCTCGCAGCGCGAGTTCTATCAACTCTATGCATTCTTCAACAACGCCGACGAAGCTAACCTCTACGCGCCGCTGCCTGCCGAGCGGGAAGCGTGGCAGGCAGCGAAGTTGGACTACGACCGACAACGGGCCGAACTGCTGGCTCCGGCCGCTGTTCCGTTGGCGGAAATACAGGCGGAATGGGAACGGAAGATTCTGCATACCGAAACGCATCCGGGTGAAGATTTCGCCTGGGATCGAACGCTGGAGTTGCTGGGGTTGCAGTGGGGGCAAGACCTGGGTGAAGGTCAACTAGAAGGGCTGGGCATCATCAAGACACCGCTGGAGGGGCGGACGATCGACCAACAGCAACGGTTGCAAGACTATTTTCTGCGGGCCGCACCGGCTGAGTTCGCCGACAGGCTGAAAGAAGTGCAATCCAGCGAGTTAGTGGCCAAGCTGGATGTTCTGGCGAATGCATTGCCCCCCGTGACACGTGCGCCCGCCATGATGCACTCACCTGCGCGTCGGCCAAACTATATTTTTTTACGTGGCGAATACCTGCGGCAAGGTGATGAAGTCGCACCCGCCACGCCGGCTGCTTTGCCCCCCTTAATTACCGGAGGCGACGCCGATCGGTTGGCGCTAGCCCGCTGGCTGGCCGCGCCGGAGAACCCCTTAACGGCGCGCGTTGCGGTGAACCGGCTGTGGCAAGAACTCTTCGGCCAGGGCCTGGTTGCCACGTCGGATAATTTTGGAGTCCGTGGCGAGCGGCCCTCGCATCCCGAGTTGCTCGACTGGCTGGCCATCGAGTTCATCGAGCAAAGTTGGAGCGTAAAGTCGATGTTGCGGACGATGGTATTGTCGGAGGCTTACCGGCAATCTTCGTTGGCCCGTCCGGAATTGAGTGAGCTCGATCCGACAAACAAGCTGCTGGCGCGGCAAGCCCGCCCGCGGTTGTCGGGTGAGGCGGTCCGCGATTCGGCCTTGGCCGTCAGCGGATTGCTAAACCGCACGGTCGGCGGCCCTAGCGTCAAGCCTCCCCAGCCGGATAGCGTCTCCAAGGAAGGTTATGCCAACAAGTGGCAACCAAGCCCAGGTGCCGACCGCTATCGGCGCGGGTTGTACACCTTCATTCAACGGACATCGCCGTTTGCCCAGTTTGTGACGTTTGATCTGCCCGACACCAGCCGCAGTTGCACGCGCCGCGAACAGTCGAACACTCCGCTGCAAGCCTTGAATCTGCTGAACGATCCCGTATTTCTGGAAGCCGCCCAGGCACTGGCCGCGCGAATCGAGCGGGAATCCGCCGGGGATGATGCGCGGCGGCTGGAGCACGCCTTTTTGCTGGTGCTAGCGCGTCCGCCACGGCCACCAGAAACAGAACGCTTGCTGGCCTATCTGCAACAGCAGCGGGCTTTGCTGCAAGCAGAGCCAGAGTCTGCCCGGATGCTGCTGCCGGACGAAGCCACGGATGCTGACGCCGCCTGGGTGGCCCTGTGCAGCGTGCTGCTGAACCTCGACGAATTCATCAATCGGGAGTGACCGCCATGAGCCAGCCGCTCACGTCTCGCCGCGATTTCCTCGCCCGCGGTTCGCACGGCATTGGCGCCATGGCGCTATGGCACTTGTTGGCGCTAGAAGGCCGGTCGGCGGCACCCCAACCGCTTATTCCCCCGAAAGCCAAGAACGTCATCTTTTTGTTTATGATGGGAGGGCAGTCACATCTAGATCTGTTCGATCCCAAGCCGAAAATGTCCGCACTGCATGGCCAGCCGATTCCGGCCCATTTGACAATGGCCAAAAAGAGCGCCACCGGCGGCATCTTGGAGACCGTGCAGGCCAGCCCGCGCAGGTTTCAGCCCTATGGGCATTGCGGCCTGGAACTGTCGGACCTGCTCCCTCACACAGCTACCATCGCCGACGACATCTGCTTGATTCGCTCGATGCATTGCGAGCAGGCCAATCACGACCCGGCCCAGTTGTTGCTACATTGCGGAACGCCTCTGTTCGGAAATCCCAGTATGGGGTGCTGGGTAAACTACGGGCTGGGCAGCGAGTGCCAGAACATGCCCGGCTATCTGGTGCTGCTTTCTGACGATGGGCACGGGCTGGAAGGTGCTGGCAGCTCGCTGTGGGGCAGCGGCTTCATGCCGTCCAACTATCGCGGGGTGTCGTTCCGCAATTCGGGCGATCCCGTGCTGCACCTGGCCAACCCGCCGGGTATCAGCCCGGCGACGCAACGCGCGCGGCTCGATGCGTTACGCGATCTAAATCAAGTGCACCAGCAGACGACGGGCGACGCGGAGACTTCCGCGCGGATCGCCTCATACGAGATGGCCTTTCGTATGCAATCGGCAGCGCCCGAGCTGCTCGATTTCAGCCAAGAGACGGCAAAAACTCGCACGATGTACGGGCTGGATGCCGATCCAACGCGGGGCTTTGGGGCGAATTGCCTGCTTGCCCGCCGTATGGTGGAGCGGGGCGTGCGGTTCGTGCATTTGGTCCATAGCTCCTGGGACCATCACGGCGACCTCTCCAACCGCCTGGCCAACAACTGCGGCATGACCGACCAGCCAGCGGCGGCGCTGCTCAAGGATTTGAAACAGCGGGGCCTGTTGGATGAAACATTGGTTGTATGCGCGGGCGAGTTTGGCCGCACGCCGATGGGGGAAGTGCGCCGCGGCCAACAGGCCGACGGACGCGACCACCACCCGCACGCCTTCAGTATGTGGATGGCGGGGGGCGGCGTGAAACGAGGCCATGTGCATGGTGCGACCGACGATTTTGGCTTTAACGTCACCGAAAATCCCGTACATGTGCATGATCTGCAAGCAACGATTTTGCATTTGCTAGGCATCAACCACGAGCAGCTCACTTACCGCCATGCGGGCCGGGACTTCCGGCTGACCGACGTGGCGGGCAACGTCGTCCGGGGAGTGTTGGCATGAGCGCGTTTCATCAATCCGGTGAAAGCCGAACGTTGCCCACGCGCCGCCGATTTCTGGCGTCGTCATTGGCGGCAACGGCGGCGCTGGGCCTGCCGGCACTGGCCGCTGCGCGAACCGAGCGCAAGATCAAATACATTGATATCCACACGCATCTGGGGGCGTTCTACGTTGGGCAAGAACTAACGGCCGCCATGCTCGTGCAGTTCATGGACGAACATGATGTCGAAAGGGCCTGCGTGCTACCGTTGATCTCACCCGAGGCAGCGCCGGTGGCCCAGCCGGTGACAACCGCTATTGCAGCCTTCCGGCAATTTCCCGAGCGAATCATTCCGTTTTGCACCGTCGATCCGCGGGCCGTCACCGAACCGGGCAAACGGACGGGACACGTTGCTGGGGTAAAGGGCATCATCGACATTCTCAAGCACTACCAGGACGCCGGCTGCCGAGGACTGGGCGAACACAAGACCGGCCTCGTTTTCGACGCTCCCCAGCAGATGATACTGTACGAGGCCTGCGAAACGGTCGGCCTGCCGATCTTGTTTCATCTCGACGATATCCGCAATCCAGACACTCCCGGCCTGCCGCGGCTGGAAAACGCGCTTATAGCTTTTCCCAAGCTCCCCCTGATTGGCCACGCGGCCGGCTTCTGGGCCTCGATCAGCGGCGATGCCACTTTCGAAGACTTTGGCCGTTATCCAGAGGTTCCCAAGCCGGTCACTCCCGGCGGGGCACTCGACCGGCTGTTCGCGAAGTACCCCAACCTGTACGGAGACCTGTCAGAACCGGGTGGCGAAAAGGCCATCGCCCGCGACCCGGTTTTTGGACGCGAGTTCCTGATTCGTAATGCCGGCCAACTCCTGTTTGGCACCGATGTCCTCATGCCAGAACAGAAGATACCGCAGTTTGATCTGCTCGATTCGCTGAATCTGCCGGAGGACGTTCAGTACAAGATCTTCCGTGGCAACGCCATCAAGCTGCTCAAACTCGGCGGCGAATGACTTTGGTTTGACCGTCTTTCAGGCCGGTTCTACAATCGCTGCTGTACGCCGCGCCCCATGATTCCGTCCGCTCTGGCGGAGCGCAAGGCATCCCTCCCTGGAAAGATTCATCCGCGCTGTGTTTGCTTTGCCCGATGTCTCGGTTGCCGCCATTAATCTGCTTTCGGGCGGGCTGATGGATCCCTTCCGGGCCTGCTTGGCGCTGGGCCCGCTGGGAGTTTATCTGCTGGCGATCGGGCTGGTGAATCTGGCACGGCGGCCTTGGCTGACGACCGGCTTTCGCGATCACCTGGCTCTGGGACTTGGCCTGTCGGGCCTGATGGTTGTCGGCCCATTGGAACTGTTAATGCCCGACCGGCTGATCATCCAAGGCTGGCCAGCCTGGCTGATCTGGACTGGACTGTATGGCCTGGTGCTGCTGTTGATCCTGGCCGTGCAGCCGCCGCGGCTGGTGATTTACAACATTTCCGCGGCGGAATTACAACCCGTGCTGGCCGAGTTGATCGAGGAGTCCGACCCCGATGCCCATTGGATCGGCAACGTGCTGCACATGCCCCGGTTGGGGGTGCAATTGCAGATAGATTGCCAGCCGTTCATGCGCAATGCGGTGGTGGCCGCCGTCGGATCGCGGCAAAGTCTGCGCGGTTGGCGCGAACTGGAATCACGCCTGTCGGCCGCCTTGTCGCGCGTGGAGGTGGCGTTCCACGCTGGCGGGCTGGCGCTTTCGCTGTTGGGCGCGGCCGTGCTGCTCGTCATTAGCATCCAATGGTTCCGTGATCCCCAAGCCGTGGCCCGCGGCTTTTGGGAGATGCTGCGGCTGCGGTAAGCCCTGTAAAGCAACACTTGACTGGCGTTGTTGCCTTACGTCTTGCGAAAGGGCGTCCTTTCGCGTTTCGCGCGGCCAATGAGCCGAGGCTGACCAACGGGAAGGCCGAAAGCTATACGTTACATAATTATTATAAATACTGTTGACATAAAATACAATAAAAAGTATAACTTGTGCAAGCGGTGCCGCGCGCGGACGTAGCCTTTATGCGTCTATTGGCCGGGGTGCCCCCCAAGCCGCCCTGAATGCCGCCGGACGCCGCGTGCTCGAAAAGCATGGCCGTGGCGCTGGCGGGCCGGGCGAGTTCCTGATTAACGGCTGCCGTTGCCGGCCGGATGGTTGCCTTGGAGGAAGCGTTTCCCACGCCAATCCCTCCGCCATCCGGTACGTGCCACGGGGCCTGTTCATACTTTCAAAACGCGATCCTATCGCGTGCAGATACAGGTGCGCGCCCCAAGAACGGCAGCCGTCGGGCGCGTTCTTACCTCGACCACACCCCGGTATTGGTCGAGGTAACGTAGGCTAGGAAACAGCACCCCCCAATATCACTGGAACGGGTAGCGCCGGTCGGAACCGCCAAAACCCCTGAAATCACGGAGAAAATGAGGACCGTTACCCCGGCACCAGCGTGAAATGGTCGAGATAACCTGGAACAGGAAGCCTTCGTCAGCCCCGATCGCTGGTCGAGGTAACGGCGCGTGGAACCAAATACAAGTCTGGCAATGCAGTATTCGTGGCGGGGGCGGCCTATCGTTCGCGACCGCCGGGCAGGGGTGCCGGGAGAGGTTATTTCGGACCTTATCCTAGCGCTTTTGATAGCCCAGCGACTGGATCACACCCAGCATTTCCTCGTAGGTGATAAAACGGCGACGGTGGCGCAGCTTATAACCGTCAATGGCACCGGCCAATTCGCGGGCACCTGGCGACAACTCTTCGTGGCTGTTGGCAAACTGGCGCCGCTCGGCCGTCGGTTCCGCCGGGGTAGATTCCGAGTTGCGGCGATCAATAAACCGGGCCGCTGGTTGTTCCAAGAGTTGTGGCATGGGCTGACCTTGTTTGGGAATAGAGTCACGAGCATGAGCCAGGAAACCGCTCTCGACGGACACGATCGGTTCGCCTGGAGTCTCCTCGGACATACGCCTCACAAACCTAGGCCGCAACCTGGCCGTGGTCAAAGAAATGCCTGCTGGATGTAAACGGCGGCTTGGCGCGATGGTGACGATTAAACCGCCACTCTAAGGCCGGGCCATGTTTTTGTGCCCTCTTCACCAGCCGGAAGTTGCCATAAGTCAACGTCGCGTGGCGGGATTGCGCGAAGGCGCGGCCGCCATCTGGGCTAAAATCTGCTGGCAGCCGGCATGGGCCGGCGCTAGTGCCAGGCCCGAGCGAGCCGCGGCTTCGGCTTGGACGGGCTTGCCGTCGCGTAGCTGCGTTTCGGCCAGTTGATACAGGATGTCCGGCGATGGTTGGCCACGTTGGCTGGCAGCCAGCAAATGAGTCGCCGCCTCATCGTTCCGCCCCACGGCCCGATAGGCCAGGCCCGCCAAGAACAGCGGCTGCTGAGGCTCCTCACCGACCGGGTAGGTTTCCAGTAAGGTTTGCAATTGGGCTAAGGCTCTTTGCGGTTGGTTGAGTTGGCGATAAATCTCCGCCGTTTCCAATAGCAGGTCCTGGTTTTCTGGCTCCAGGGCCAACGCCCGATGGCAGTCGGCCAATGCCCGGCGATAGTCGCCGGCATTTCGCAGGGCTTTCGCTCGAGTCGTCCAGGCCCTGGCCTGGTTGACATCCGAAGTAATCGCCTGCTGGGCCGATTGATAGGCGGCACCATTCTGCCCGGAGGCAAGCTGCATTTCAGCCAGGCGAATGCGGATATCGGTGGCGGTGGCCGCCGGAGCATTTTGGGCCGCTTCCGCCATTTGTTGAATGGCTTCCGCCGCTGCGCCGCGCCTCCAGAGGACTTCGGAGTAAGACCGCCTCGCATCGACATCGGCGGGGCAAGCCTTGATGGCTTGGGCCAGCAGCGTTTCGCCGCGAGCATCGTCCCCCTGGTCGATAGCCGATAAGCCTTGCTGCGCGAATTGGCGGCACTTTAATACATCTTTGGGGACCGGTGTCAATTTGCCGCAAAAACTGCATCCAGAACAGGCCAACAGCAGCCAGGCCCATGCCAGACATTGCAAGGGCCCCATGAGCAGAGCGGCACCACCCGCGCAGCGAGACGGCCATGCCGCGCAGCATGGCAATGGCGAACGCCGACGGCATCGCAATGGGCTCATGGTGGTTTTATCGGCCAATCAAACCTCGTGGGTGCCGCGAATGCCTAACGTTTGATGCACGGCCAGTTTGCTGGCCGCGAAACGCGCGCAATGAGGGGGCGGAAGGTAGCAAACGGTTCGCCAGGAGGCAAGGTAGCCCCGGCCGACAAGCCGTTTGAGGATTGGCGAAAAACCTGCTGGCGATGGCACCGCCGCCAATGCTGTCGTGGACTGCGCGAAAGCTGCTGGCTACACGCCCGCCAGCCGTTCGCTAGCATCACCGAATTCTGGCAATTCCAGCCCCATGCGGTCCATCAGCGACAGATACAGGCTGCAAAGCTTGCGCTTTTCATTTCCGGCTTGGAGATAATCGAGCGAGCGGCCCGTCTTGAGCGTGCCACCCAGCCCACCCGCCAAAATCACGGGGACCTGGTTGCTGTTGTGGGCGTCCCAATGTTCCGACACGAACATCAAGCAAGAATTGTCCAACACCGTGCCGTCCCCCTCGGGCATGTTGGCCAGCCGATCGACAAGGTAGGCGTACTGCTCCACGTGGCATTGCACGATCGACTGGTATTCCGGCCCTGTGTTGGAGTGCGAATAGCTATGGTGGTCGTCGCGGATATCGAGGAACGGGTAGACTTGCCCGGACAAGTCGCGAGACAACAGCAGCGTGGCGATCCGAGTGCGGTCGGTCTGAAATGCCAACGCGATGATGTCGCACATCAGCCGGGCATACTCGCGAAAATCTTGCGGTTGCCCGGTGGCGGGCCGCTGGTGGGTCGCTTGCGGAGCGGCCTCGGTCGGTAACTTGTTGAGCCGTTGGAGCCGTTGCTCGGTCTCGCGCACCGATGTCAGATACTCGTCGATCTTGACCTGGTCCGAATGGCTGACACGCAGCCGCAACGATGCTGCTTGTTCACGCACCTGGTCTAAAATGCTGCCTTGAAGTTTACCGGCCTGTCCGCCAAACAAGCTGTCAAATGCCAGCGAGGGGTACAGCTCGATCGGGATCGGAGAGTTGGGGCTTTGCCACGAGATGTGCGAGGCATAGACCATGGAGTACTGGCTTTCATGGAAACCGCTAACTGGCTGCTCGCATCCCAGAACCAGGCTGGGCAAGACGCAAGACTCCTCCAAATGCCGGGCCAACAATTGATCCATGCTGACGCCGCCGCGGATCACGCGGCCGCGCTGCAAGGCAATGCCCGACAAGATATTGCCGGCGCACTTGGCATGCCCGCCCCCAGCTTGTTGGTTAAACAGGCCGTTGATGACGTTGATTTGGTCTTTGTGCGGTGTCAACGCCGCCAAGCTGGCCCCCAACTCCATGGCCGGCCCATCTCCCTTTGACCACCACAAAGGCGGAGAAATTCCATCGCCGATGAACATGCAGGCAAACCGCTGCGGCGTCTGCCTGGCCGCGGGCGTAAAATCCCCGCCCCATAGGTGTGCCGCTTCCAGCCACGGCAACGAGACGGAAAGACCCAGACCCTTGAGCAACACGCGACGCGAGACGTTGGCATTTACGTTCATGGTGTCTCCTGGTGAATTGGGGCGTTGCTTTAGCGGCTATGCCAGCGAACGGCCGAATGATCCTTGGCTAAGTTTCCGTTGCTTTTCTGGCACTCTACCCGAAGCGGGAGAGGAATTCCTTGATAGGTTACTCTTTGGCCGTTCTTAAAAAGCCCGCCTGCGTAAAGTCGCGGCAGCGTTGCTGGCGAAACTGCGGGCTGTTAATCACGGTTTCAAACAAGGTCGCAAAACGGTTGCCGTCGCGCTGCAAGTTGGATTGCATCTCGTCGAGCAAGGCATGATCGGATAGTTGCAGCGATCGGCCAAGGGCGTATCCCAAAAATTTATGGCAGAGTGTCCGAAGGAAGTCTTCGTTGCGGCTGGCCTGCAAGTGCTGCAAGAACTGAGGAATACCGCGGGCTTCTTGCCCGTCTGGCAGCGGCACGACGTTGTCGACCGGCCTGCCGGCCAAGTCGGCTTGACGGCACTTGCCAATCGGGTCGAAGCCCTCCATCGCCAGACCAACGGGATCAAACCGCTGGTGGCAACGGGCGCACATGGCAGCCTCGGTATGCATGGCCAGCAACTGGCGAATCGTTTGGCCGTCGGTCTCTGTCTCTTTGGCCGGCAAGGGCGGAACTTCGTTGGGCGGCGCCGGGATATGCTCGCCCAGGATTTTATGTACGACCCAAAAACCGCGTTTGACTGGGCTGGTCCGCTGTGGCTGCGCGTTGGTCGTCAGAAACACGGCCATGCCCAGCACTCCGCCGCGCCCATGCTGTTGAATTCCATCCACGCGTTGCCAATCGCCTTTTGTGAGGTCGAACGGCCAGTCGTAATGCGCTGCCAGCGGCTGATTGACAAACGTGGTGTCGCCATACAACAGATCGGTCAGCGGCAGATTATTTTGAATCAGGTGCGTCGCCAACCGGGTCGGTTCCTCGAACATGGCCTGCTTGAGTTCGTCGTTGAACGCCGGAAAGACGCGCCGATCGACCGACTCCTGGGTAAGAAAATCACGATATCGCAGCCATTGACCGAAAAACTCCAGCGCGAATCCGGCCACCTTGTCGTCGGCCAACATCCGCCGAGTCTGCTGGCGCAATGTTGATTCCTCGTGCAGCGTGCCTGCCTTGGCCAGCGCCAGCAGTTCCGCATCTGGCGCAGACGACCACAAGAAGTAGCTCAACCGCGACGCCAGTGCCAGGTCCGGCAGGGGCCGCACGCCGTCACCATCCGGTGGCACAACGATATGAAAGCTGAAATGGGGCGATACCAAAATGCTGGTCAGAACCGCGCGAACCACCTGTTCCACGCCAAACTCAAGCTGATCGCAGATCTGCTGATAGAACTGCCGCAGTCCGTCCGATTCTGAATCAGCCAAAGGACGGCGATAGGCTCGTTCGGCAAAATCGAGCAATTGCCGCAGATAGATCGGTTGGGCCAGGGCCAGCGTGGCCCTCCTTCGCCGCAGCCCCTGGCGGATCTCGTCGAAAAACAGGTGGATGGGATGCACAGCCCGCTGCACTTCATCAGCGGGAACCCCTGACCGGTTGTGATAAACCTGCTCAAAGCGTTCGAGAGTTTCGTCCCGAATGAGGTCTGGGTCCTCCTCTTTGAACGGATCAAAATCCTGGTGCTTGAGAAAGTTCCGCTCGCTCCGCTCAAAGAAGACGAAGCCGCGCAACATTTTCTCCATCATGCCCGTGCCGAAGTAGAGTTCCTGCCACAGCCGGTCCAACTCGCGATTCTGTTCGTCGGTCAGCACCAGGTGGCACAACGGTGCATCGTCCCGAAATACGCCTTCAATCAAATGGAAGCCGGCCGACAGCCCGCGAGTTTCATCAACAAAGACGAACCGATTGGGAAATGTCCGACACAAGGCCGCGCATGATTCCTTGAGTTGCTCGACAAGCGGGCTGCTCGGATCAGCCAGCAGGCCGCTAGCGTCGTCGGCCTCCACCGCGGTATCGGACATTGCGAACCGCACCATCTTCCGCCGGGAATGGTCAACGTCGAGCGTGGCCTTGGCAAAAAAGCCTATCGACTGCCGCTTAGGCAAGGCGGCAAGTGGCACGCTGATCACCAAGGGGCGCGACGCCGACAACACCACGCTGTCGGCGTCGATAGCCGCACCCAACGGATGTACGCCTGGTTTCAATTGTTCCCATTGTTGCGGATCGTGCTCCAGCAGCACATCGCGAAGCGGCAAGATATTGCCCGCATCGTCCGGTCGGTAATCACGGGCGGAAAGCGGGCTGAAGTTCATCTCCCTGAGTATGACATACTCATCTTTGCCATCCTCGGAAAACCCGCCGGCGCGCAAGTGAATGGTAATGGAAGCCTTTTCCGCCAGATTGCGGAACTCCACATGAAAGCGGCGGCTGGCGACGATGGCATTTTCGTCGAACCTGTCGCGTTCGGCGGCCGATTTGCGACGGCGGGCGATATGCTCAACGGGACCATTGCCGGCATTGGCGATGATCGCCTCGGCCTCCTTCGCGCATAGCAACGTGCTGGTTTGGCGAATGCTTTCCGCCAGATCGCGGATTCTGGCGGCCAATTCCCCAGGTACGGACGGCTCGGTGGCGTCCGCCGGAGCTGGCAGAGCATTCCATTCCCGGCGAATCCACCCCAGATAAAACGGGTCGGCCGTTGTATTGTCAGCCAGAGTGTCCCACATCGTTCGCAGATATCGCGGGCTCAAATTGTGCTCAAGGGCCCAATCTTCCAACGTTGCTGACTGGCGATCTTTTGCACGATAGCGGAACGCCCAGGCCGCGGTGAGATAGGCTCCGTAAGCGACATCATGGGCTTCGTAGAAGCGAAGTATCGCCTGCTCGTGAAATTTAACTTGGTCGGCAAATGTCACCACGGGGTACGGTGCGAACCGCAAGCCAGTCGGCGTCAGCACGGCATGGTCAGCCACATGCTGTGCCGCGGCATAATACTTTTTGAAAAGGTTGGGCGACATCACCAGGGCCTCGCCCGTGTTGTTGAAGCCCTCGCCCGACGCCGGATCGATGGGAAACGACTCCGCCGGATGAATATCGACACCCGTCAGATCGCGAATGGTGTAGTTGTATTCGGCGCTGGACAGCCGGCGCGGCAGCACTTCTCCAGGATCGCCAGCCAATTTGCCAGCTTCGTCCCGCATCAGTTGCTCGATAATGCGAAGGAACTCGGCCCGTTCGGCTTTCGTCGGTTGCCGCGCCTCCGTCGGCGGCATTTCTTCTTTTCGTACAAAGGCCAGCACATGTTCCCACTGGCGGAAGTGCTCGCTCAACGCCGCTGCCGACGTATATCGCGTCAGGTCCAACTCGGCCGATGCCGTCTTGGAGTTGTGGCACTCCACGCAATACGTTGCGACAAATGGCATCACCTGTTGCTGAAACGCATCCTCCGCCCTTGCGGACGCGGCGGCACCCACGGCCAACAGCGAGCAAGCAAACCACTTCAGATAGGACATAAAGTTCACTTGCTTGAGCGGACTAGGCTGTAGGTCTGACTAGTTTGCGCCAGACGAGGGCACGGCGGGCACCACGACCGGGCGGAAAACATCCGCACCTGGTGGCATGGGGATAATCAGGCAGGCAATGGTGAAATTGTACGCTGGAAGCAAGCCTTCTCGCAAGCAAGTGGGTTTGGCCGCATCGGCATCATAGCCGAGATATTGCTCGCGAAAACCTTGACGCCTGCCGCCGTCGAGATTCAGTTCTTAGCTCTAGTATTCCAACATCTCTATTCCGAACTGTGGACCAGGAAGAATTGCCTATGCGTATTGCCCTTGCCGAACTGGGACAAGAGACCGACTCGTTCAGTCCACTGGTGGCTGATCTGTCGGACTTTGAAGCCTACGGCCTCTATTTTGGCCAACAGATATTGGAACGCGTGCAAGGCGTGGGGCCGCTCGGTGGGTTCTTGGAGGCGGTCAACGAGGCGACGGCGGCGGGCAGCCAGGTCTCGCTATTGCCAATCATGCGAGCCTGGGGCAGCGCCGGTGGAACGATCACGGCGGAAACGCTGGCAGTCTTGAGCGAACAGTTGACTTCCCGGCTGCGGCAGTCGTTACCGCTGGATGCCGTTTTTCTGTCGCTGCACGGTGCCGCGGCGTCGGCGCTGGATGACGACGTGGAAGGGCATGTCTTGCGGGCCGTGCGGGAAGTCGTCGGCCGCGAGATTCCAGTGGTGGTTGCCTTGGACCATCACGCCAATATCACGCAATGCATGGTTGATTGCGCGAACGCGCTGGTCGGCCACGAGACGCAACCGCACGATCCCATAGCCACGGGCCGCAAGGCGGGCCGGTTGCTCTTTAAGATGTTGCGCGGGGAACTTCGGCCCACGATCGGCTGGCGAAAGATTCCTATGATTACTCCCCAAGATCAATTTCTGACCGAGTCTGGCCCGATGCGGGAATGGTTTGAGCTGGCCCGAAGTCTGGAGCAGCGCGAAGGCGTGATCGATGTATCGCCCTACCCCATGCAGCCGTGGCTCGATGTGGCCGAAGGGGGCTGGGCTGTGGTCGTTCACACCGACAACAATCCCGGTTTGGCCGATTCCTTGGCTGCCGAGATGGCCCGCAAGGCTTGGAGCCTGCGTGAGAAGTTCTGGATTTCGCATCGCTTGCCGCTCGAAGAGGCGGTGCGCCGCGCGAATCTGGCGGGAGGTGGGCTGGTCATCCTCTCGGACACGGGCGATTCCGTCTACGGCGGTGCGCCCGGCGATAGCACTTGCATTCTCCGCGAGTTGCTTGGCCAGCAGACTGCTGGTGCCGCTTTCGTACCGATGGTCGATCCGGACGCGGTAGAGGCCGCTATCGCCGCGGGCGTGGGGGCAACTGTCACGTTTGAGCTGGGGGGCAAGTTTGGACAGGAGTTCTATCGGCCCGTTACGGTTACGGGCGCCGTTGCTGCGACATCGCACGGTTGCGTTGTCGATCTGCTCGACCGGGGTGTGTGCGACATGCAGCGGACGGCGCTGCTGAGAATAGGCGAGGTCTACGTGGCCTTGCTCAACCATCGAAGTTTCGCCATTAACCACCCGGTGCTCTATACCCACTTGGGGCTGGATATGGCCGACGCCAAAATGGTTGTGGTCAAGACCGCCAGCAATTTTCAATTTTTCGAACGCTGGCGGCGGGACTTGATCCGCGTCGATTCGCCCGGTGCCACGCAATCCGACCTGACCGCATTTCATTGGAAGCGGCTGCCTCGGCCGATCTACCCGTTGGATCCCATGCCGAAATCCTTGCCAATCTAGCAATTCGATTCCTACCTACGGCGTTGCGTGTGGGACCGCCGCGCCAGTTATAATGGGCCGCGGTTGTCCCCGGTGGTCCGTCGGAGTGTGGCATGCAACTCATTAAAATTGCCGCGGCAGTGCTGAATCAGACGCCGTTGGCTTGGGACTCGAACCGCGAACATATCGCCCAGGCGATTTCCGCGGCCAAAGAGCAGTCGGTCGGTTTGCTCTGTTTGCCGGAGTTGTGCATCACCGGGTACGGTTGTGAAGATGCGTTTCACAGTCCTGGCGTGTGGCGAATGGCCTGGCGGGTGTTGCAAGAACTGCTGCCGTTGGGCCGCGGCATGGTGGTCTCTTACGGCATGCCGCTGGCGCATGGCGGGGCATTGTTCAACACGGCCTGCCTGGCGGCGGATGGCCGCGTACTCGGTTTCACGGCCAAGCGGTTTCTGGCGGGGGACGGCATCCATTACGAACCACGCTGGTTCAAACCTTGGCCGGTTGGCGAAAGGGCCGAAGTAGAACTGGACGACATCGACTATCCGCTGGGCGACTTGAGCTTTGAATGTGGAAACGTTCATGTCGGTTTTGAGATTTGCGAGGATGCCTGGGTGGCCAATCGGCCTGGCGCGGAGTTGGCCCGCCGCGGCTGCGATATCATTCTCAATCCTAGCGCCAGCCATTTCTCGTTTGGCAAACGGGACGTGCGCCGCCGATTTGTCTTGGAAGGGTCGCGGGCGTTCGGCGTCAGCTATGTGTACGCCAATCTGTTGGGAAACGAGGCGGGCCGCGCCATTTACGACGGCGGTGCCATGATCGCCTCGACCGGAAGGATGCTGGCCGAGGGGCCGCGGTTTTCCTTCGCCGATTGGTCGCTGACCACGGCCGTGGTCGATATCGAATCGACTCGCATGACCCAAGCCCGCACCGCCAGCTTTCGACCCGAACTACGGACGGCGGGCAGCTTGCGGTTGGAGTGCGATTTTGACTTTCCGCCTGTCGCGCCCGAGCGGGCCGTCCACGAATCGGCGGAATGGGAGAATGGTTCCCACGTCAAGGAAGAGGAGTTTTCCCGGGCCGAAAGCCTGGCGCTGTTCGACTATCTGCGCAAGAGCCACTCACGGGGGTTTGTTGTTTCGCTAAGCGGCGGAGCCGATTCGTCGGCGGTGGCCTGCCTGTGCGGCATGTTGGTACGGCTGGGGTGCCGGGAGCTTGGCCTGCCGGCCTTCAAGCAACGACTGGCTCATGTGGCGTCACTGGCCGATGCCGATAACGAGGACACGCTAATCCGCCACTTGCTGGCCTGTGTTTACCAGTCCACCCGCAATAGCGGGCCGGTCACGCTTGATGCCGCCCAGAGGGTGGCCGATGCGGTCGGCGCGGAGTTCTTGCACTTTGACGTCGACGCCCAGGTACAGGGTTACACCGCAACTGTCAGCCAGGCCATCGGCCGGCCCCTGGATTGGAAGCAAGACGATATCGCCTTGCAGAACATTCAGGCTCGCGCACGATCGCCGGGTGTGTGGATGCTGGCAAATCTGCGGCATGCGCTGTTGCTGGCCACCAGCAACCGGTCCGAAGCGGCCGTGGGCTATTGCACGATGGATGGCGATACCTCCGGCAGCATCAGCCCCATTGCCGGCATCGACAAGCATTTTCTTCGCCAATGGCTACGTTGGATGGAGACCGACGGGCCCGCGGGCATAGGCCCGCTGCCGGCATTGGCGGTTGTCAATCGGCAAGCCCCGACGGCGGAATTGCGTCCGCCGGCGGCCTCGCAAACCGATGAAGCAGACCTGATGCCCTACGACTTGCTCGACGCAATCGAGCGGGCCGCCATCCGCGACAAACACATGCCGTGGGAGGTATTTCAACTGGTGAGCATCGACTACCCGCAATATACCTGGCAACAACTTCTGGCCTGGGTGGAGCGATTCTTTCGCCTGTGGTGCCGCAATCAATGGAAGCGCGAGCGTTACGCCCCTTCTTTCCATCTTGATGACGAAAACCTCGACCCCAAAACCTGGTGCCGCTTTCCCATACTCTCTGGCGGCTTTGACCGCGAGCTGGAAGAGATGAAGAGAAAGGCTGAAGGCGAAAGGCGAAAGGCGAAGGAATGAAGCAACGCCTTGCTATTCCTCTTTTCCAAAGAAGGTTGTCACCCGGCTTAGTCCGTCGAAGATAAAACGCATGGCCGTGTAATGGCCGGCGTCGTACCAGACGATGGGGGGTTCGCCGGCGGCGTGCCAAAGCGAATCGGTGCAGGCTGGGGGAATGACTTCGTCGAATTTTGCATTCAAGAACAGGCACTTCCGACCGCGCAGGTTGGAAGCATGCGTAGCCGGGTCGATCGGCCTGAGAAACTCGAAGAAGCTTTCGCGCGTGCCGCCGTCGGCCAGCCAGCGCTCGCGAATTGGCTGCAACTCCTTGGCGGTCCAGCTTACCTGGCCGATATCGCCGCCGGCTAACATGGGGCAGACCTTGGTGAACCGCGGCTCCGCCGATCCGGCCAGGGCACATGTAATGCCCCCCAGGCTAATGCCAAAGATGCCGGTTTGCTCGCCGTCAATCTCATCTTGCGCGGCCAGCCAAGCCCGGCCGCGGCGAATATCCAGCACGGCCTGCGTCATGCCCGCCACGGTCTGGTGAGGGTCTGTCGAGACCATACGTCTTGGCCCGTTGGCCGGGCGGCGTGGGCCGTAGTAGGGCAGCTTAACAAACAAGGCGCAGATGTCGTGATGGGCCAGCGTGCGGCAGAACAGTCGCGACAACTCAAAATCGCCCCCTAGAATATGCAGCACGATTACCGCCGGGTACTGGCCGGGTGCGGCCGGGCGGAAGTACTCTGTGTGTACCGTGTTATTTTCCGGATAGGGTGTTTCGACCGGCGACGGGAATGTCACCTCGAACATCCGCAGGGCTTCGTCCGAAGTCTCCAGCCGTTTCTGGGCGAACGAAAACTCGTGGGCAGCCAGGCGAAATATCTCCGCCGTGCCCGATTCGTCGGCCGCCGGCTGGTACTTGACCGTACCGGTGCGGATAGGTTTTTCAGCGGCGGCCGGGCCGGCGGCACATAGCAACAGGCAGGCCAAGATCAAACGATTCGACACGGTAACACTCTCGCGTTCGGAACGGACGGATGAATCTACTTGGGCTGCTTGATATCAATACAGACAATCTCGCTGGCGTCGCGCAGGTAGAGCTTGCCGTTGAGCAGCGACGGCGCTTGCCTCGTTGAGCCTAGCACGGGTGCCCGGTCCAACTCTTCAAAACCCTTGGGCGAAGCCCGCACAATCGCCAAGTCGCCATCGAAGGTGGCAATGTACAGCTTTCCGTCTGCGGCTATCAGGTTGCCTTTGCCGAAGCGTTGCTGACGCCATTTCAACTTTCCCGACTTGGCCTCGATGCAATTCAGATGCGTGATCGGCCCTGCCCCTCCCACGTTGTCCATGCCGTACAGATGCCCATCCAGCAAGATCGAGGTCTGCCATTCGTTGCGCATCACGCTCTTGGGGCCCAACGACGACCAGGCCTCTTTGACCTTAAAACTCTTGCCACCTCGGCTGAGTTGAAGCAGCGCACTGCCGTGATTCTCACCGGCTGAAATAAATACATCTTCTCCCACGGCAAGCGGCGTGGCGATATTGCAATCGAAATCAGTCTCAAACTCATGCCGCCACAAAATCTCTCCCGTGGCCGGAGCCAACCCCATGGTCGACTGCCCCGTTACGGCTACCACTTGTTGCTGTCCACCCACCTTGAGCAAGGCGGGCGACGAATACCCGGCCCGGTCGTTGCCGGCTTTCCAGGCCAACTTTCCGGTTTTGATTTGATAGGCCACAATCGCAGCGCCCGGCGCACCCGTGGTGACAATCGCCAAGTCGCCCGCTGCCAAGGGCGAACAAGCCATGCCGTAATCGGCGATCGTGCCCCCCAATTCCCCCACGCAATCGTGCTGCCACAACAGCTTTCCATCTTCTAATTGAAGCGCCGCCAGAATCCCCTCGCCCGTGTAGGCCAAGACATGTTGGCCGGTGATCGTCGGGGTGGCACGCGGGCCGTTTCCCATGCCATTTTGATAAGCGTCCGCGACAGGCGATTGCCACAAGGTCTTACCATTGGCCGCATCGAGCGCCAAAACCATCTGCTGGCCTTCACGTTCAACGAGCGTAATCGCGCGCTGGCCATCCAGCGCGATGCCCGACATGCCGACGCCGCCAGGGACGCGCCAAACGACCGTCGGCCCGTCGCCAGAAAACCGATCGATCAAGCCGGTCTCGTGGGAAACGCCATTGCGATCTGGTCCGAGCATCTGCGGCCAGGTTGCCGGCTGCTCATCGGCGGCCAGCGACACCAGACCGGCAGCCAACATCGACACAACCAGCAGGCTCAACACCATCGTCCGACGCGGCATGGCAACTCTCGCTTTCAAAGGATTGTCGAATGTAGCTTTATCGGCGATGGAATCGCCTCGTGCAGATGAAAGGAAATGCAGGTTTTGCACTGGAACCGGTCCAACCAGGCGGGTTCGTGTTCCCCGATTGGGCCGTGCTGGCTAATATACCGCCCAGCATCATGGGAAACCAACACACCATGCCGTTGCTACAAATCTCGCCGCGCCGGATTTGCTTGATCAAACCGAGCGCCCTGGGCGATATCGTGCAAACGCTGCCTGTGCTAGCAATGCTGCGACAACGTTGGCCAGGCGCGCACATCGCCTGGGTCGTCAACCGCTCGTTGGCCGGAATTCTGGCAGGCCACCCGCAGTTAGACCAGGTGCTGGAGTTTGACCGTGGCGGCCGTGGCCACAACCGCATGGCGTCTCTTGGGCGGCTGTTGGGCCGGTTGCGGGCGGAAAAGTTCGATCTGACGATCGACTTGCAAGGGCTGGCCCGCAGCGGTTTGTTCACTTGGGCCACGCGGTCCAAACGGCGCGTCGGCTTTAGCCTGGCTCGGGAAGGGGCCCGGTTGGCCTACACCGATATCGTGCCGCTGCTGTGGGCCTTGCCGAGTTGGCAACGGATGATCTTGATGGCGCGCGCTGTCGGTTGCACGGGTGAAATCCCGCCGGCGATTGTGCCAATTCGGCCCGACGACACGGCTTGGGCGGCAGAGCAACTAGCCAACTTGCCGCGGCCCTGGTTGGCCATTCATCCCGGCGCTCAGTGGGAGACCAAACGCTGGCTGCCGCAACACTTTGCCGCCTTGGCCCTGCGTGCCCAGCGCGAAATGGGGTCGGGAATCGTACTGATCGGCGGGCCTGGGGAACGCCCGCTCTGTGACCAGATCGCCGCCGAGTTGCCTGGCCCGACCGTTAATCTGGCGGAGCGAACCCCGCTGCTGCCCCTGGCCGCGGTCTGCCAAGCGGCCGACGTCTTGCTGTCCGGCGACAGCGGTCCCATGCATTTGGCTGCGGCCTTGGGGACCGCGACCATCAGCGTATTCACTTGCACCAGCCCGCGCGAGTCTGGCCCGCGCCAAGCCAACCCGCCCGGCGACGGCGAAAGAATGCTGGCCACCACGGTCGATTGCGCCGCCAGCTACCGCGCAACTTGCCCCACGCGGCACTGCATGCAAGAATTGCTCCCTGCCCGTGTCTGGCCAGCGCTCCGTGGTGCCTTGGTGTCAGCGGTTGAGATTGGCAACCACGCATGACCGTACTTTCGTTCCGAGGACTTGCGGAACCGGTCACTCGAACATCTGTCCAACCTCCCCTTGGCAAAGGATTACCAATCCGTAGATGCCGATGGGCAGTCCTGGAATGCCGCAACTGAGAATGCACAAGACGCAAGCCACGATTGCCAGAACGCGGCCGCGAAGGTTGAGGCAGCGCGAACCGGCAAACGCCACGAATCCGCTGGCGAAAAGGCCAAAGATTGACAGCACGGCATAAACCGGCGCGATGACTTTCATTTCGGGGTCGCCGTCGTCCGGGATAATGCCCAGCGCCATCGAGCCAAAAATACCGCCGCAGCAGAGCGAACCGAAAATCCCCAAGATTCCTTGGACGATCAGCATAATCGCCACGGCCTTGACGTGTCCGGTCCATTTGTTGAAACGCGACTGCACGGGCGGCGAACTCAACGAGGAACCGACGGAGGGGGACGCATAGGGATTGGCCGGGTTCATGGCCGGGCTAGCTTGCGGAGAGAAGGAAGGGGCGGAGGCTCTCGGTGGGGCCTGGCCGGGGCTGCTGCTTGAAAATCCCCCCAACGTGCCGCCCGCGGGCACCAGCCCAGGGATCTTATCCGCCTGCTGCCAGTCGGGAAGCGCGCTGTTCCAAACCAGAGTCTGAGGCGGAATCTGCCCTATGCTCAGCAAGCGTTGCAGTTCCTCTTTGGAAACGGGCCCTTGTTGCTGTTGCCCGGAAGCGTAATACCATTCGTTCATGGCGGGTCGGCATTGATGGAGGGTACGGCTGGCCAGCGCGGCGATAGGTGTTCATCGTAGCCGAGCCGCCCGCTTTGATCCATCGTCGAACGACAGACGGTCAAATGTCTTGAGCAGCGCCCTGCGTTGTCGGGAATTGGCATGGCTACTACAATCCTGGCTATTCGATATCAATCCCTCAAGGCTCTCCCCCATGACCCCTTCGCAACTCCTCTTTGCCAAAACCCACGAATGGTCCGCCATAGAGTCCGACGACAACGGCGGCAAGGTGGCCACGGTTGGCATCTCGGCCTTCGCGGTTGAGGCACTCACCGACTTGGTTTTCATGGAACTTCCGGAGCTTGGTCGCAAGGTCAAGGCTGGCGAACCCTTTGGTGTCATCGAGAGCGTTAAGGCCGTCAGCGACCTGTACGCCCCCGTCAGCGGCGAAATCGTGGCGGCCAACACGGAGCTGCCCGACAACCTGGAACGGCTGAACCAGGACCCCTACGGAAAAGGCTGGGTGGTGAAGATTCGCCTGAGCGACGAGGCTGACCTGAAGAACCTGTTGGACCATAAGGCGTATGAGAAGCAGTGCGCGGAGGAAGGGCAGTAGGAGTGTCGAGTGTGAAATGCCGAGTGATGATCGCGGCGGATAGGCCATGGAAATCATCCTGGAGGTGTTGGGTTGGCTTGTCGTGGCGTTCTACCAGGCGCTGGCCGGCGTGTTGTGGCCCGTCCAATCGCCAGAAATTCGTCGGGTACAGCGAGCGGCGGGCGTTTTCTTGTCCCTGGCGGTGCTTGGCATGGCGGGCGCATGGCTCATGCCTTTGGCGGGAAAGTGGACTCTGATATTGTTCGCGATTAGTGCCGTGCTGCTTGCCATCGCGGGCGTCCTGGGCAGCAAGGTTGAAAAAAGCCAACGGGTAAAATCGCCAGGCCAAGAATGATCGTAACTTTTTACCTTCCCTTCCACACTCGACATTCGACACTTCACACTCGAAACTCCCCATGCCCTATTTCTTGAATACCGAAGACGACCGCCGGACCATGCTGGCCGCGATTGGTGCGGGGTCGGTTGATGAATTGTTTGAACAGGTGCCGGCGGAGTTGCGACTCAAGCGAGATTTGGACCTGCCGCCGGCTCTGACGGAGATTGAACTGACGGCCCACATGTCCGCCTTGGCGGCCAAGAACATGGCGGGTTGCGAGGTGCCCTGTTTTCTGGGTGGTGGTAGCTACGACCACTTCATACCGGCCGTGGTCGATTACATCGGCGGGCGGGGCGAGTATTACACGTCCTACACGCCCTACCAGGCCGAGGCCAGCCAGGGAAATTTGCAGGTCTTCTTTGAGTACCAGACGCTGATCACGCAGTTGACCGGCATGGATGTCAGCAACGCTAGCCTGTACGAAGGAGCCAGCGCCGCGGCCGAGGCGGTGCTGATGTCCATTTCCTCCACCAAGCGGCATGGCCGCGTGGTGACGGCGGGCAGCGTCCACCCGGAGTACCGGCGGACGGTGGCTACATATCTTCAAAATCTGGGGGTGGAACTCACCACGGTCGAAACGCCAGAGGGGACCATCGACCCGGCCCAATTGCGGTCGGCGGTCAACGATCAGACCGCTTGCGTCTTGGTGCAACAGCCGAACTTCTTGGGCAACCTGGAAGAGGTTGCCGAGTTGGGCCGTATTGCCCATGAGGCCGGCGCGATGTTTGTCGTCTCGGTCGATCCAATCAGCCTGGGCCTGCTAACGCGGCCTGGCGACTACGGCGCGGATATTGTCGTGGCCGAAGGCCAATCGCTGGGGACTCCCATGCAATTCGGCGGGCCGTACCTAGGCATTCTGGCCTGCCGTGAGGAATGCGTCCGCCGCATGCCGGGCCGCATCACGGGCGAGACCGTTGATCGCCGTGGCAAACGTTGCTTTGTCCTGACGTTGCAAACCCGCGAGCAACACATCCGCCGCGAAAAGGCCACTAGCAACATCTGCACCAATCAGGGGCTGTTCGCCTTGCGGGCCACGGTTTACTTATCCGCCATGGGACCACAAGGAATGCGGGAAGTAGCCGAGCTATGCCTGCAAAAATCGCACTACGCTGCTGACGAAATTTGCGCAGGCGGGCGGTTTTCGCTCCCCTTTGGTAAACCATTCTTCAAGGAGTTCGTCGTTCGCGACCGCGACAACCAGGTAGAAACCGTGTTGGCAAAAGCGCGCGACCAAGGCCTTTTGGCCGGCGTACCGCTGAGCCGCTGGTACCCGGAACTGGCCGATTGTTTTTTGGTCTGCGTGACGGAGAAACGGACAAAGAAGGAGATTGAGACGTTGGCGGAAGTGCTGAATAGTTGAGCGGTGGATGGACGGCCTGGGTAATGCCAAGCCATTGAGATTCCGTCGGCGATTGCGTTGTGAAGCCGCCTGAAGCCCGAGTCTTGCGTTCGTTCCCCCGTGGATAACTTTCTTCCACAATGCCGCACGCAAAAGTAACTTTTATTAACTGACGCAAGCAATTCCTTATGCGTAACACTCGCTCGACACAGCTTCTCTTTGAACTCTCCCAACCGGGACGCCGCTCGGCCCATTTGCCGGCATGTGACGTTCCAGCAAAGCCGCTCGCCGACCTTTTGCCTGCCAATGCCGTGGCTGCGCAACCGCCGCCGCTGCCGGAACTGGCCGAGCCCGATATCGTGCGGCACTTTGTCAACCTTTCGACCCTGAATATGTCGGTCGATACGCACTTCTACCCGCTCGGCTCTTGTACGATGAAGTACAACTCCAAGCGAAATGAACGCATCGCCAACTTGCCGGGCCTGGCCGGCTTGCACCCCTACCAACCCGACGAAACCGTGCAAGGCGTGCTGCAAATGCTGCACGAGTTGCAAGGGATGCTGGCGGAGATTGCCGGGCTGGATGCGGTCTCGCTGCAACCGGCGGCCGGTGCCCACGGCGAATGGACGGCTCTGCTGGTGGCTGCGGCCCACTTCCGCCACCTGGGGCAAAAGCGGACCAAGGTGCTGATTCCCGATAGCGCCCACGGCACCAATCCGGCCAGCGCGGCTTTGGCCGGTTTCGATTGTGTCACCATCAAAAGCACGCCCAAGGGCTACGTTGACATCGAGGATTTAAGGTCGAAGCTGGATGCACAAACCGCCGTGTTCATGATTACCAACCCCAACACGCTGGGGATGTTTGACCGCCAGGCACGCGAACTGGCCAATCTGGTCCACGACGCTGGCGGGCTGGTCTACCTCGACGGTGCCAACATGAACGCCATTTTGGGCATTGCTCGGCCGGGTGATTTTGGGGCCGACATGATGCACTACAACCCGCACAAGACCTTTAGCGGGCCGCATGGCGGCGGCGGACCGGGCGCCGGCCCCATCGCCGTGCGAAAAATTCTGGAACCGTATCTCCCGTCGCCCGTCGTCGAATGCGAAGGAGGCCGCTACCGGCTGGTCCACGACCGCCCGCAAAGCATTGGCCGCGTGCGAAGCTTCTTCGGCCAGATTGGCGTCTTTGTGCGGGCTTATTGCTACATCCGCACGCACGGGCCGGTCGGGTTGCGGGCCGTCTCGGAAAACGCCGTCCTCAACGCCAACTATCTGCTCAGCAGGGTCAAGCATTTTCTGCCGGTGCCGCAGGGAGACCGCTGCATGCACGAATTCGTGGCCTCGGCCAATAAGCTTAAAGGGGAGCGGGGCGTCAGTGCCATGGACATTGCCAAGCGATTGCTGGACTACGGCTACCATGCCCCCACGGTCTATTTTCCACTGATCGTGAAGGAAGCCATGATGGTCGAGCCGACCGAGACCGAAAGCAAGGAAACCATGGACGCCTTCGCCGAAACGCTGTTCCGCATCACCGGCGAGCCCGCCGATCTCCTGCACGAAGCCCCCCACTCCACCACCACCAGCCGGCCCGACGACGTCCGCGCCGCCCGGCAGCCGGTGCTGCGGTGGAAGGCGCCGGAAAAGCAACGGTAAGCGCACCGCAACAGGGAGACGCCCCTCCGCCTTCAGCCTTTCGCCCTCAGCCTTTCCCCATGCTTCCCCTTCGCCTGATCCTGGACGGCCCGGCCGATGGGGCCTGGAATATGGCCGTCGATGAGGCGCTGCTGCTTTCCGCGGCGGCGGGGGGGCCACCGACGCTGCGGTTTTATAGGTGGAGCGAGCCGACACTTTCCCTTGGCTATTTTCAAACGCACCGGCAACGGCAATGCCATGCAGGCAGCCTAGACTGCCCGCTGGTGCGTCGGGCTAGCGGCGGCGGGGCGATTGTGCATGATCGGGAGTTGACCTACAGCTTCACCACCCGGTTTGCGGGACCCTTCAAGCGCGATCAAACGCAACTCTATCAGCTTGTCCACGATACGTTGATTGAAGCGCTTCAGGAACTGGCCCCCTTGGAGAGCCCCGTGCGATTTGGCACGCTCAAGCCAGATGCGCCATCCCGGCGGGAGCCCGACTTGGTTGGCCTTGCCGCGCCTGCGGCTTCGGGCCGTTCGGAGGAGCCCTTCTTGTGTTTTCAACGCCGTTCTGACGAGGACGTGGTCTTGGGGGATTCCAAGGTGGCCGGCAGTGCCCAGCGGCGCCACGGCGGCGCGGTTGTGCAGCATGGCAGCGTGCTACTGGAGCGTTCGGAGTGCGCCCCGGAGTTGCCCGGTTGGAACGATTTGGCGAGCGTTCCCCTGGGATTCGACCAACTCCAGCGCTCCTGGCTGGGGCGTCTGGAGGAGGCCTTTGGCCGGCTGTTGGCAGACGGCGATCGTCCAGAAATCGTTCTCTTCGAGGTTGGAAAACTGTCCAATCAGGAACTAGCGGATGCCGAGCAGGCGGTTCGGGACAAGTATCGTCATCCCCATTGGACGGAGCGAAAATGATGCTTTTCTGGCCTAAAACTGACTAAAATCGCTTTGACGAACGCTATTGACACTGCTAGTATTAAGGCCACATGAAGTCCATCGACGCGCGATCAACGTAGCGTCTGAAATCTTTTCTGATGAAAACTTGTAAAGGTGGAATCATTCGCGGTTGCCATTCGTTGCAACAGCCCGCCAATCCTGGATACATAAACTCGCGGACGGAATTCACCGTTCACATGCCTTTTTATCTTGAGCGTTCCTTCGCACGCGGTTCTGATTTTTTTCGCTCGCACTTATTCTTCTCTTCTGGACCTACGGTTCCACCGTCGAAAGGTTTCGCCTTGGCGCCGTCCAACTCGCTATTCCGCGGAGTGACTAGAGCGTATGGAACTTAAACTGAAGGTGCTGGTGGGCAACAACGCGGGCCAAGAGGTCAAGATCGCCGGTCCCAAGTTCTTTATCGGCCGGGCCGAGGATTGCCATCTGCGCCCTCGCAGCGATTTGATTAGCCGCCATCATTGCGTCATTATCGTCGAGGAGTCGCTGGTTGCCGTGCGTGATTTCGGCAGCAAGAACGGCACCCTTATCAATGGCGAGCGTGTTCGCTCGGAACAAGAACTGAAAACCGGCGACAAGTTGAAGGTCGGTCCGCTGGAATTCGAGGCCATCGTCACGCAAAGCGCTCCGGCCAAGAAGCGGCCCCCCGTGACCAGCATCAAGGAAGCCGCCGAGCGGGCAGCCTCCTCCTCGACGGACTTTGAAATGGACGCCGACGTCAACAAGTGGCTGGTGGCGGGCGATGCCAAATCGAAGGAAAAAGAATCAGACACACGCGAACTCTTGCACCCGCGCGATACCGAGGAAGTTGTGATTGGAGCGGTCGATACGGCCATTATCCCTGGTCCGAAAAAAGATAAGGAAAAAGAAGAAGCCGACAAGGCCAATGCCAACAAACAGACCATGGAAGCCAAGCCCGCCGGAAAACTGCCTACGGTCCCCAGCGCTCCTGGGGCCAAGGACAGCTTTTCCGCCGCCGCGGAAATGCTTCGCAAGATTCGCAAGCGATAACCACGTTCAGAGTCGTATACGGCGGCCTCTTGCCCCAGACGCCCCGTGTGGCAGCGTTCAGCCCGGCCGAGAATCAGCTTCTCGGCCGGGTTTTTTTGTGCGCTCCGGCAAATACCTGGCGTCAGCCTGTTAGGCGGAAAACGGTGGGCAAACTTGCGGGCCGGAAGGTTGCATTACGTAGTGTGGGCTGCTTATTCTAGGGCTTTGTCTTGCAACAGAGACCTTTCTGGTAGCGATCAGCCAACAGAAAGGGCCGCCCCCATCTTTCCGCATTTCCCATCGCCCAGGTGTACCAACGATGCCAAGCACGAACGATTTGACGACGACGCGGCAAAATCTCGACAACTTGCCGGCATTGCCTCGCCGCGGTTTCTTGGCCGCTGCTGCCGCGGCCGTGGGGGCTACCGCCGCCAGGCAGCTCATGGCCCGCGACTACGGCCCTGGTGCTCCACCCGTGCGCTACCCCGACCCCGATGTGGTGGTGCTCGACCCTCGATTTAAGAAATACAAACTGGGCAACGCCCCCATTCAGCGGCACCACACCGGCACGTTGTGGGCCGAGGGCCCGGCCTGGAATGCGGTGGGCAAGTTCTTGCTGTGGAGCGATATTCCCAATGACCGCCAGATGCGCTGGCTGGAAGAGGATGGCCACGTTAGCGTCTTCCGTCAACCGGCGGGGCACAGCAACGGCAACACGTTCGACTTCCAGGGCCGGCAGATTGCCTTTCAACATGGCACGCGCAGCGTGGTGCGGTACGAGCACAACGGCAAAACGACCGTGCTGGCCGACAAGTACAACGGCAAGCAGTTGAATGCCCCCAACGACGGCGTCGTCCACCCCGACGACGGCGCTATCTGGTTCAGCGACCCTGGCTATGGCAGCTTGATGAACTACGAAGGGCACAAAGATCCCGCGAATAGCAAACAGCCGACGCAAAAGGAGGCCATCTACCGTATTGACGCGAAGACTGGCAAGGTCGAGCTGATGTCGGACGAAATCTTCAAGCCCAACGGCGTCTGCTTTTCACCGGACTACAAGAAGCTGTACGTGGCCGACACGGGTGCCAGCCACTACGACGACGCCCCGCGAAATATCAAGGTGTGGGACGTGGTGGACGGCAAGAAGCTCGCCAATGGCAAGGAATTTGTCTCGATGGAACTCGACGGCAAGGCCGGCTTTGCCGACGGCATTCGCGCGGACGAGGATGGCAACGTATGGGCCAGCGCGGGCTGGGTGGGTGATGGCTACGACGGCGTGCAGATTTTTTCGCCGGATGGCACCCGCATCGGCCAGATTTTGCTGCCAGAAATCTGTTCTAACGTCTGCTTCGGCGGCACGCGCCGGAACCGGCTATTCATGACCGGCAGCCAGTCGCTGTACTCCGTCTATGTCGAGACCCGCGGCGCCCATATTTCCTAGCCCAGGACGGGTGGGGAACTAACTACCCTTTGCGGTCGTCTATCCTTTCGGGCATAATCCAGAGAGGTACAGGCGGTTGCGCGCCTTGACGTACCGCCCAACAATGGCCAGCCAGGGGGATCTCATGGCTACAAGTTTCGACCCGTATGCGGAATGGCTGAATATTCCTAAGCAGAAAGTCCATCCCGACCGCTACCGGCTGTTGAACCTGCCGGCTTTCGAGGGTGACCCAGCCGTTATCGAACAAGCCGCGGCGGCGCAGGTCCGCCATGTCTCTCAGCATCAACAAGGACCACAAGCAGACGCCGCCAATCGTTTGATCGAGGAATTGCAGAACGCCAAGGTTTGCCTGTTGGATGCCTCCAAGAAGGCCCTCTACGATGCGGCCTTGCGGCAACAATTGGCGGCTCGGGGTGAGAGCGTGGCCTCCGTTCCCGTGGCCGTTCCTGCAGCGGCCGCTGAGCCAATCTCGCAAGCCGCGGCAGCACCTGCCGCGTCGGAAATCGACGATTTTCTGCCCCCCGTGGCCGATGTCGATGCCTTGCTTCCCACGCCCGTTGCACCTCAGCCCGTGATGGCCCAACCGCCCGTTGCACAACCGGTGATGGCACAACCTGTCATGGCCCAACCCGTAATGGCGCAGCCCGTCGCGGCCCAACCGGTCATGGCGCAGCCTTACGGCGGTGTTCCGCAGGCTGTTGCGGTGCCGGCATACGGTTCGCCACCAGTCGCTCAAGCGGTGCCTGCTTACCCGACGGCGCAACCCGTGCCCGCGGCTGCCAGCTTGCTAGATGATGACGCGCCGACTGCCGCGATGGGCATGCCATCGGCCATGCCTGGTTCGGCCACGAGGGCGGCTGCCCGTCGCAGCCGTGGCAACGCAGCCCCGGTGTTTTTAGGTGTGGCCGTGATGCTGGCCGTGGTCGGCGGGGCTGGCTACTACATGGTTCAGGCCGGCTTCATCAAGTTGGGCCAACCCGCGGGGCCGACGGTGGCGGTGGTGGAAACACCCAATACCCAGCCGACGTCGCGCCCACCTTCCACCCGTCCGGCACCCACCCCGCGGCCCGGTGATGTCGAAATCGCGCCGATGCGGCCCAATGACGATTTGGCGTCGACGGAACGACCCGGCAAGAAAACGGACGAGATGCCGGCTGACATGCCCGACGAATCCATGGACGAGCCCGACGGGATGGATTCCGACAAGCCCGATTCGATGCCGGATGACGAGTCTGAGGACAAGCCGGCAAAGCCGACCAAACCGGCCGCAACCGGCAAAGTTTCTGAAATACTGGCGGAAGCGCGGGCGGCAATGGCCGCCAAAGACATGCAGACGGCCACGCAGTTGGTGGGTAAGGCCGAGGAAGCGGCTAACGAAAGTGAAAAAGGCGAGGTCGAACGGGTTAAACTGTTGCTGGCCTATGTCGAGCAATTCTGGAAGGGCTTTGACGAAGCGCTCAAGGCGATTCCGGAAGGAGAGGACTTTGAATACAAGGACGATCGCATCAGCATTGTCGAAAAGGATCCCAAATTTATTATCTTGCGAACCGGCGGCAAGAACAGAACATGGAGCATGGATGCCTTGCCATCGCGATTGGCGATGACCCTGGCGGATCGCTATTTTAACGACGACCCGGCCAATGACTTGGCGCGAGGCGCGTTTCTGGTTGTCCATCCCAAAGGAGACCGTGAGAAGGCCCGCGAACACTGGAGCGCTGCCGCTCGCCGCGGCCTGAAGGACCAGGTCGACGAGCTTCTGCTAGAACTGGACGTACCCATTGCCGTGGCCAGCGATGACGAACCGCCCGCCATGGATGCCAAGGTTCCGCCGGCGGCAATCGTCACGACCGCCCGCGAGGATGTTCGCAAGCGATATGCCGACGACTTCAACATGGCCGTCGATGCAGCGGAACGGATCGTGCTGGCCGACAAATTGCTTGGGCAGGCCCTGGAGAGCCAGGACAACCCGGAGCGTTACGCCTTGCTGCTGGAGGCCCGCGACATGGCCGGGTTGTCGGGCGATACCGAAACGCTCACTCGCGTGGCCGACGCCCTGGCCAACATTTACAAGGCCGATGCCGAAGAGGAAACAACGAGAGGGTTGGACGCGGCCGCCAAGGCGGCCGACTCGCCCGAGGCATCGGCGGTGGTAGCCCAGGCGGCACTCTATCTGACGGATGTGGCCATGCTGAGCGAGCGGCCGAAGGTTGCCCTGGCCCGCGTTAAGGTGGCTGTCGCCGCAGCGAATAAAAGCGGTGACAAGGATCTAAAAAAGCAAGCCATTCTGCAACAGAAAGACGTTAAGGCCCAAGCCAAATGACCCGTGCGCCGCCCGGCCGGTGTCGTGGTGTTGTTGCAATTTGGTGCCCGCCACGCTGATATGGGGTACGTAAGCAGACGGGCATAATCTAATGTTGGCGGACTCTCCTGCCCCCAACGCACGGTAATGCGTCGTTGATGCTTCCCCCTGACTAAATAATCTCGCCTTAGGAGAAACCATGATGATTCACGGACTGAAACTTTGGACCATTGGTACGCTGGCGGTGTCCCTTGCGGCCATGGGCTGCCAGCCCGCCCCGGCGGCCGCTCCGGGTAAGGCCCATCGTTCGGTCGGCAAGAAGCTGCCGGCGCTGGCACTGCAAGGCCTGACCGGTAAATCGGAAGCCAAACAGCTTGGCGACCTCAACGGCAAGATCACCGTACTGCATTTTTGGGGAACCTGGTGTCCCCCTTGCGTGAAAGAGTTTCCGGCGGTCGATAAGTTGCAAGCCGATTACGGCGATCACGCGAGGTTTTTACTGCTGCCTATTTCGTCGGGCGAGGAACTGGATATTGATCTGGCGGAACTGCGAGATACAACGGAGCAATTCTTGACTCGGCAAAAGTCCGAATTGGCCAACTATGCCGATGTCAACGACAAAACGCGTACCGCGGTGGAACGAACCTGCGGTTGGGCCGGCTATCCCTGCACGGTGGTCTTGCAAGACGACACCATCCGCGGGGTGTGGCTCGATCTCAGCAACAATACCGCCGAGCAGATCGACGCGCTGGTGAAAGAGTTGCTAGGCAAATAGCGTTAGCCCCCCAAGAAAAATCCGCCCACCGAGCCTCGCTAGCCGCCAGTCGATTGGCGGCTAGCTGTATTTCAGGTCGTCGGGTAGTTCGCGATTGATTTGAATTTCAAACAGGCGGGGACGGTCGCCCGCCAGCGACTCGCGGACGCGATTGGCCAATTCTTGGGGATCGTGTACCCGGTGCGACTCCACCCCAAACGACTTCGCCAGCCCCAGATAGTCCACTTCCGGGTTGACCAGGTCCAAGCCGACAAATTCGCCGGCCGTGGCGTGAGGCAACCGTTGGCCGCGGGCACCAATTTTT
>JBFWUW010000052.1:0-54394 GCA_050247075.1 Pirellulales bacterium
TTGCGCTAGCCGGTTGGCCGGATGTTCCTGCTTATCGCCTGGCTCGTCCGCACGCACGGCAAACTCCAGTCCGGCGGTGAAGAATAGCGCGGCGGCAAAGGCCACAACGCTACAGCGGCGGCGGAAAGGCATTGAGAGATCCGTTTCTGCTATTTGAGTTGTTTCAAGAAGTCGTCCAGATCGTCGTCGGTCGGCTCATCAGCCGGCGAGGCATCGGACGCGGGCGAGTCGGACGGAGCGGGGGCTTGCGGCTCGGCGGAGAGCCAGTCATCCACAAACTCGTCGGCCACGGGCGTTGACGGCGTAGATGCTTCTTCTCGCGGTATTTCTGGCTCATCGAACGAGATGGGATCTACTTCCGCGGAAGGTTCCTCGGCGAACATATCCTCCGACATGTCCAGAGGCTGTTGTGCTTCCTCGGCGGGCTGCCATTCGGCCTGTTCCTCGGTCGCAGATTCCACTGCCTCCGTTAGATCGAGCGGAGCAGCCTCTTCCAATGGGATGGCAAATTCCTCGTCGTCCAGCAGCTCTGGCTCTGCCAGCAACGACATATCCATCTCCAACCCTTCGCCAACGCGCTGATTGTCATCATCGTCATCCATAGCCAAAGGCGCGGCTTCCGGCGGCTGCCAATCGGTAGGCTCGACGGCGGGCAATGCGGTGGCCAACGGTGGGGGAGCAGCCGGGCGCGAGGCGGTGCCTCCAGTCTTGGCGGCCGGTTTGGCCTTTTTACCGCCAAAGGGCCACCACCAGCGCGACTTAGCCTGAGGAACCGCTTCCGCGGGCGAAGCTGGCAGCGGGGGTGGCGGGGCGGCATACGACGACGGATCCGCGGGAGCGGGAGCATTGGTCCAGGCGGAGGTCGTATCGTCTTCGGCTGGCGGCGCGGAAGGATCGGGAAAATCCACGGGAGCGTCGCCGGCAGCCGCTTCAGCCGCCGCCAATGGTTCGGCGGTTTCCCATTCGTCTATTTCGCCTAACGGTTCTAGCTCGCCCAACGGCTCAGCATCAAGCAACTCACTGGGAGGAACCTCGTCGCCAGCTTCGTCCGGCGGCGACTGCCATTCGGCAGCGGATTCTCCAAAAATGGGGCCTGCGTCTTCGGGTAGTTCGCCAGATGGCTCTAACGCCGAAGCATCGATCGCGGATGGATCGGCAATCGCGCCGTCCGGGAACATCTCGTCCATCACCGGAGTTGGCTCGAACAGATCGAGCGAGGCCGCTTCGTCGGTCATCTCCTCGACAGTTTCGACGGCAACAGCATCCTCGGACGGCGGAGTATTCCAAAGCAGTGTCGCTTCGTCACTGCCCTCCTCGGCTGGCGGTGCCTCAGCCGACAGTTCGCCCGTCAATTCGTCGGCGGATCCGTTCGTCAGCTCATCGGTCAATTCGTGATCTTCACTGGCAAAGGCGGGTGCCGCCCAAGGTTCCCCCTCGGCGGCTGGCGCTTCCAACCAGGAACTATCACTATCGATCTGTTCATCCGTTGCGGGCGTCTCGAGTGCTAGCCCAGCATCTTCGCCAACTTCCGCCAATTCATCCCACGCTTCCTCAGACGACTCCGCGGAAATCGCCTGTTCAGACGGTTGCCAGGCTGACGGCTCATCCTGGGTTGTCGCCGCGGCAACCCATTCAAACGGCCGCCGCGACACGGGGACAGACTGGGCCGAACGCTTGCCAAACACAAAAAATTCCGGCGGGCCGGCCGCGGCGAACCCCGATGAATCGACCGCGGCCGCGGGCAATTCGGCAAAAACGGGCGCGGCGATCTCACTACCAATGGGCATTGGCGCAGGCTCCTCGGCTGGCAACCGCTCGTTGGTTAGCGCGATCTGTTCACTCGGTACTTCTTCCCCGTCAAATATGCCGGCTCCGAATTCGCCCGATTCGTTACTTGCGTTGGCGATGGAAAGATCACTTGTGTCCGTCGTCCGGCCTTCATCCAAGCCGTCATCGTGCGAAACAGCGGCACTCCAACTTGGTGCTACCGGCGCTTCGGGTTCGCCCGCTTGTTCCGGAAGGGCGGCGGAATCATCCCGCGTTGGGGCTGTCGCATCCGCTTCAGGCACTTCCGGACGCGAGATTTCCTCGGCCGGTTCCAAGGGGAGCAAACCCGCGGCGAAACCAATCGGCTTGGCGGGCATGGATTGCCAAGGTTGCTCTTCGTCCGACAATGGCTCATCGGACTCCGCCCGCGTGCTCGGCTCTTCCGGTGTCGTTTCGACAGACGCAACCTCATGGCTCGGTTCATCTTCGAACGCGATTGGCGACGGTTCTAGCCAGCTCGGAATGTCGGTTTGTTCCGGCGCGGAATCAGCGACAGGCTCAGCCAGCGGAATTTCTTGTTCCTCCAGACCCGCTGCCTCGGTGGCCACCGTCGGGAACTCGCTGAAAGCCTCTTCGTTGGCGATGGGCAGTTCGTCGCTGGCCGTCGTTTGATCTTCCGAGACATTCCACGATTCCGCTCCATCGGCGCTCTTGGAATCCGCGGCTTCGTCCACCAGCGGAGGCACTTCCGTCCAGGGTAATTGGACATCTGGCGAATCCGTGGACACTACTTCATTGACCACATGTTCCTGCTCAACTGGCTCGTCGAGGGAGAACTCTTCCGATGGCTTATCCACAGTCTGGCCTTCGACCGCAGCGAGAGGATTCTCTTCGATCCCCGCAAGGTCGGCGGGGGCGTCGTCGCCCTCCGTTTGGAAGTCTCCCGCGGCGTCCGCCGTCATCGCATCGGACTCGCCGAATTCATGAAACATGGCCGGCTCTTTCCGCACTTCGGCCAATGGCTGAATCACAGCCGAATCCATCTCTTGAGGCCCGTCAATCGTTGGCGTGTCTGGCTGTTCGAATGCCAAATCGGCCGTTTCACCCTCACTTGCAGCAGCTTCCACCGCGGGTTCAAGCGATTCCTCGACCGACAAGCCGGTTGGAGCGGAGGCAATTTCTTGCGGCGGTTCGATCACCAAGTCTTCAGGCGAATCGGCCAGTTCAGAAATTTCCTCCTCGAGCGGCGGCAGGGCTGCCTCGGAATCAGCGGCTAAAGAAGAAAGAGCCTCGAAATCGTTCTCACCTTGGTCCACGCCTTCATCAACAACGGGTTCTTCCCACGCGGATGCCGGCTCTTGGGGCAATTCCCCTGCCAACGCGTCAACGACCTCTGGTACTGCCACTTCAGGTACCGAGTCTTCTGGAACCGCCAAACCCGTCATCGGATCGGTGTCGATCAATGACACCGGAGAACTATCATTCGCATTGGCTGGCGGATCGTTGGCTTCCGCCAGTGCGGCGAAGTCCAAGGTATTTGAATCGTCATTCTGCTCGCTGGCCGCGCCGGTATCTTCAGCCGGCGGCTCATCGGACACTGCCGTCGGCACAATGGAATCGCCTTGCCGTTCGCTGGCCGCTTCCGGCGCTGGCGATGGTTCATCCGGCTGCTGTGCGGCCAGTCCTAACATCCAATCGTTGTCTTGCGGGGGGGCGGGCGGTTCCTTACCGGCGATTTCCTCCGCTTCCGGCAGCGAATCTTGAAGTGCGTTCTTCTCCTCGCGAATTCCGGGGAAGCCGGTTTCACTTTCCGTGCTGGGCGTCGAAGATTCGTCAAAATTCAATGGCCAAGCAGCATCCGGAGCGTCGGAGTTTGCATTGTTTTCGACCGGGCCGCCCGCATCGGGAGTGGGCGCCGACGGTTCGGCCGACAACCAAGAAAAATCGACTTCTCCGCTAGCCGCCGGAACCTTCGGCATATCCTGCTGGGCTTCCGGCATGTCCTCCGGCGCGGACTCCTCCGTGGCCGGTTCCGAAAAATCCAAGCCCTGGTCCAATGACTCGGCCTGATCCGGCTGCTCAAGCAATTCCTCAGGCTCGGCTTCCGCGTTTGTCTCCTCAACCGGCGGCTCTACCCCAGCCGCTAGCGAATCCGCCACGAGTGATTCGAATTCGTCACCCGCTGCACTCTCGTCTTCCTCAACCGCCGCTTCAAAAGCTTCTTCCGCCTGCGGTTCTTCCTCCGGCAAGGAAACAGATTCCTCCGCTTCCGGTGTTGGCTCTTCGCCGACCGCCGGCTCCGTAAACTCAGACTCAACCGCCGGAACCTCCGCGGTGGCATCTCCCGTCAGCCAAGACATGTCTACGCCATCGCCGCCGCCTTGCGCGGCAGGCGTACCCGGCGCATCGTCTGTATCAGCCGGCCAGGCGATTTCATCCGCCGCGGACGACGCTGCTTCGTTGATGGTCTCGCCCGGCATGAAGTCGAGCGTGGCATCGGCACTGCCCGCCGCTGGCCCATCGTCGATACCCGGAAAATCCAAGGGGGCATCCGCCGCTGCATCGTCCAAGGCGCTAAAATCGGGCCCCGTGGCGGCGACATTCATGGTCGTCTGGGCATCGACCGTGGCGGTTGGCTCGGCCAGTGGTTCTGTTGCCGGCGGGTCGTAGTCGGCCTCGAAAGTGAGCGGCCCGACGGTGAATTGGTCGCCCGGCCGCAGCAATACCTCGGTAATGCGCTGACCCGCCATGAAGGTGCCGTTGAGCGAACCGTTGTCGCGCAAGTAAAGGTAGCCGTCCTTCTCGAACAACTCGCAGTGAGCGCGGCTAATCAACTGGTGTTTGATCTTCAGTCCGGCGTCGCCGCTACGGCCGATCACAACCGGCAGCTTGAGCGGGACTTCCGACCGGCTGGCCTTGCCGTCGACCACCTTGAGTTTGGCTTGCATGTGCGGACCTGGATTCGCGGTAAACCGAAACAAGACAAATGGCGCTACCAAGCGCGTACTTACGCGTTCGCTAGCGACATCCCGCGCGAATCCATTCCGCCCGGCTGTACTTTGAGGCGTGCCTATCCCCGCACGGGTGGCCAAGACATTTGCCGCCAGCCACGCTAGTTAACCTAAAGTCTTACTATACCTTGACAAAAATGCAGTCGCAACGGTTTGCCGAGGCTAATGCCAGGAACGCGACAAGACGCGCAAATAGTGCCAGCCAAGCCGGAATCTCCCATGTTCGAGGTGATTCCATCGCCGATTGTTCCCATTTTCCAGGGTCGGCGGATTCGGAACCTTTCGCGGCCGCTACGTCAGCCGTCACAAATAGCCGGCAACTGCTGGCATCGAACGCCAAAGTGCGAGGGAGCTCTTGCTCTAAGGAGCGAAGCCGCAAATCCGTCAAGGAATTGCCTTGCAGTAGACGGACATTCGCCCATCACGGCATTCTTTCTTTGTTGAGTCCCTTGGCGGCTTTGCGGCACTGCGCCTTTGCGTTAAATTACTTCTCGTTCGGTGATCGATTGTCTTTATCCGGCTTGCCGTTTGGCTTGCTTGAATGCCGAAGACAGCATCGCTGTCAATCAGCTGGCCAATTGCCCTTGCAAGGCCGCGCGACCGTCCTATAATCCCAAAGTCCCTATCCCTTCGCGGACTATGCCAGCATGATTGTGGCAGAACCGGTAACAGGTGACTACGGGCGGGTGTAGCTCAGTTGGTAGAGCACGACGTTGCCAACGTCGTTGTCGTGGGTTCGAATCCCATCACCCGCTCCATTTTTTTTGCTAGTTCGCATTCCCGCAGAGTTAATCCGATGTCCACCGACGATCAAGAATCCACAGCCGCCACCGCCGAAGCCGAGATCGCCGAGGAAAAACAGCGGATGACGCTGGATGTGAAGATCGAGAAACGGAACGCCTGCGAGCGGCATATCACCGTTACGATTCCGCGCGAGGATATCGAGCGGTACTACGATAAAGAGTTTGGCGAAATCGTGGAAAAGGCCCAGGTGCCCGGTTTCCGCCAAGGCCGCGTCCCGCGTAAGCTGGTCGAGAGCAAGTTTCGCAAGGAAGTGGCCGAGCGAATCAAGGGCGCGTTGGTGCTGGATAGCCTTTCGCAATTGTCCGAGGACCACAAGCTGGCGGCGATTAGTGAGCCTGACCTGGATGCCGAGGCCATCATTCTGCCTGACGAAGGCGCGATGACCTACGAGTTCAACCTGGAGGTCCGCCCCGAGTTCGATCTGCCGCAATGGAGCGGCATGACACTGGAGCGGCCCGTCCGCGATATCTCGGAAAAAGATGTCGAGAACCGCCTCAAGCAAATTCTGACCCAGCACGGCAAATTGGTGCCACACGATGGTCCAGCCGGCACGGGCGACTATCTCTCCGTGAACCTGGTGATGAAGAACGGAGAGGAAGTCCTTTCCACCAATAACGAAGCCGTGATCCGCATTCGGCCGACATTGAGCTTCCGCGATGGCAAAATTGACGGGTTTGACAAACTGATGCAAGGCGTGAAGGCTGGGGAAACCCGGCAAGGTACGGCCAAACTGACCGAAGACGCCCCCAACCCTGATTTGCGCGGCAAGGATGTCACTGCGACTTTTGAGGTTTTAGAGGTCAAGAAGCTGCAATTGCCGGAACTGACCCCCGCCTTTATCAAGGAATTGGGGGACTTTGACGGCGAAGGCGACCTGCGCGACGCTATCAAGTCCAATCTAGAACGGCAGATAAGCTACCAGCAGCAACAGCGGGCACGGCAGCAGATTTTGCAAGCCTTGACGGTTTCGGCGGATTGGGATCTCCCCAAGGAAATGCTCGAGCGCCAGTCGGGACGAGAATTGGAACGCGCCAAACTGGAACTTCGCCGTAGCGGCTACAGCGATGCGGAAATTCGTGCCCACGAGAACGAACTGCGCCAGAACAGCCGCGTCAATACAATGCGGGCATTGAAAGAACATTTCGTGTTGGAGCGGATTGCCGAGGACGAAAAGATTGAAGCCGCTGCCGCCGATTACGAGCTCGAAATTGTCTTAATCGCGCAGCAAAGCGGAGAAAGCCCACGTCGGGTCCGCGCCCAGTTGGAAAAGCGCGGCTTGATGGACACCTTGCGCAATCAGATCATCGAGCGCAAGGTGATTGAGTTGATTCTTGAGAAGGCCAAGTTCAAGGATGTGCCGTTTGAATTCGACACCTCCGACGCCGAAGCTCTGGACCAGTCCGCGGGCGGCGGCGATGAATCATCGGATTCCGACGAGGCGATTCCCCAGGCCCAGCCCGGTAACGACCCGGTTTCTCAACTGCCCAAGAAAGAAGACTAAGTCCCTAACGGGCTTATTCGGTACGCATGGGGACGGACGGTTCAAGAGCCGTTCCTAAACGGATTGGTTTCACAAAAACAGGTCGCGCGAGGGAGTGGCGACGCGAGGTGCCGCGAGTTTCAACAACCGCCCAAGCGGTTTTAGATGGCACCCGCCAGGGCATTCCTCTCAACGGCAACCATTTGCGGATGTTGTTTCAAGGATTTTCAATGAATGACTTTCGACTAGCCGCCAGCGAACCCCGTCTGGCCTATCGTGACTATCAACGCCAGCGTCAGATGACGCTGGGGGACTTGCTGTTGGAGAACCGCGTGATCTTGCTGCAAGGTGAGATTCACGACGGCAACGCCAACGAAATCGTCATGAAGTTGCTGTACTTGCAGAGCGAAAACCGCCGCAAGGATATTCATTTTTACATCAACTCGCCCGGCGGCAGTGTTAGCGCCACGCTGGCCATGTACGACACGATGCAAATTTTGACCTGTCCCGTCGCCACGTATTGCGTGGGCTTGGCGGCCAGCGGCGGTGCGGTGATGCTGGCCGGCGGCAGCAAGGGCAAACGGTTTGCCTTGCCGCATGCCAAAATCATGATCCATCAGCCGCATGGCCAGGTGGGGGGGCAAGTTTCGGATATCGAAATCCAAGCCGAGGAAATCATCAAGACCCGGGCATTGCTGAACGAAGTTCTGGCTGGCCATACCGGCCAGCCGATCGAGCGGATCGCCAAGGATACCGACCGCGACTATTACATGACGGCCCAAGAGGCCAAGGCTTATGGCCTGGTAGACGATATCCTGACCAAGCCCCCCTCCATGGACGAAACCGAACAGGACTGATTCGTCCGGCCCGCCACGAGGCGCTGTCTGGATTTTGCTAGCACAATCGACCTGGTAGGAAGGCGCAATAACCGCCCAAATCAACGATGCCACTCATTCCCTACGTGATCGAAAAATCGGGCCGCGAAGAGCGGGCCATGGACATCTACAGCCGCCTGCTGAAGGACCGGATTGTCTTTCTGGGCTCGGGTGTCAACGACGAAGTCGCCAACGCCATCGTGGCCCAGTTGCTGTTCTTGCAGTCAGACGACCCCAAGGCCGACATTCACTTGTACATTAACTCGCCAGGCGGCAGCGTCAGCGCGGGCCTGGCGATTTACGACACCATGCAATTTGTCACCTGCGATGTGGCCACCTACTGCATCGGCCAGTGTGCCTCAATGGGGGCGGTGTTGCTCACGGCGGGGGCCAAGGGCAAACGCCACGCTTTGCCCAATTCGCGGATCATGATCCATCAACCGCTGGCAGGCATGGAAGGGACCGCCGAGGAAATCTCCATCCACGTCAAGGAATTCCGCAAGGTCAAGAGCAAGCTCAACAACATCTTGCTGCACCATACGGGCCACACCTTGGAAAGAATCGAAAAAGACACCGATCGCGACCGCTTCATGGCGGCCGATGAAGCCCTGGAATATGGCTTGATCGACCGAGTTATCTCCCATATGGAGCCATCCGCCGCCAAGGCACCGAAAACAGAGTAGCAATTCTCCGCGGGCGAGGAGAACTACCCCGTCCCCGCGGGCAAGCAGAACGGCCTTCTTTCCCGCACCGGGCCGTCGAATGGATTCAACGTATGAGTATTCACGGAAGATCAACGGCATGGATTGCCGGGTGCGCCCCCCGTGGCGTTCTCCGCGCCTGGCCGTTTTGGCTCGTACCCGGTGCGCGAGGCTGACATGAACTATCGACTAGGGCTGCTACTGGCCGCGGTGCTGCTCTTTGGCGGCGGTTGCCAGAATACCAGGGCTTCCCTGACGGCGCTCGAAAACGAAAACCGCCGCTTGGAGGACCGTGTCTACATGCTGGAGGACGAACTGACGCAGCACTGCGACCAGGTCGATCAGCTCGATCAAGAGAATCAGCAGTTGCGCGCACAGTTTGCCAGCGTCAGTGGAACCAAACCCAATGGTGGTATAAATCGTGCCGCTTCCGAGGAAAACGAACCGACGAAGGCTGGCAATGGCACTAACGGCTTTACCCCGCCACAAATCGACTTGGGAGAACCGGCCACGCCCAACGGAGTGAACGGTAAGAATGGCGTTCCCACCGAGGCACCTGGCCCCGCGCCGCCGTTCGATGGCCCTCCTCCCAAGTTTCCAAAATTGATTCCGTCCTCGGACGGTGCCACGGCGATGCCTGCGGCCTACGATGCGGCCTCGTTCGAGACGCTGCATGAGGCTTCCCAGGATGCCACCCGCATCACCCTGGACCGCTTGCAGAGCAAGCATTTTGTTCATGCCAGCCAGCAAGCCTTCGTGGTGATCGTGGAACCACGCAATGCCAGCGGCAAGCTGATGGCTGCCGTCGGCGATGTGTCCCTGGTGGCGATCGACACGCAGCAGCGTGGGGACAAAGCCCGCTTGGCCCGCTGGGATTTTTCGGCCGATCAGGCCGCCGCTTGCGTGCGCCGCACCGTGTTGGGCCCGCGCATGTTCTTTCACCTGGATTGGCCCCAGGCACCGCTGGAAAACCAAAATCTGCGGCTGTACGTTCGCCTGCAAACGGTCGACGGCCGGTTCTTGCAGGCCGATGCCCCCTTGGAGCTTCCCTCGGGCAGGTCCATCTTGCGGGAGTGGTCGAAGGACCAAGTGGCACAAGATCTGATTCCCAACGACACGAATGAGGCTAGCCATCTCTCCGCGTCCGGTCCGGCTCAGACAGAATCCGCCGATTCCGCCGGCAGTCCGTTCGACGGTGCCCAGGTTGCGGAGGAGAGCGTGGCGATGGAAAGCAACGACGCCATGCCCGCGAATGAATCCCCGGAAGCCGATGAGGCGGTCGAGGAAGTCGCGGCAACGGAACCGGGCGAATACAATCGACAGGCTGAACGATCCCGGCCACCGGTAGTCCGCCGCAGCCCGCGTTCGGCGGCCCGTCGCCGTCCGGTTTGGGCACCGTATCGCTAAGGAATTGCCCTGTGACGACTGGTTCGCTGCCGCATGCCGCGGAACCTGACAATAGCGAGCCAGAACTAGCCGCCACACGCGCGGCGGCATGGCCTTTCGTGTGGATGCTGTGCGGCGCACTGGCATTCGCGTTGATGGGTGCATGCGGGTATGCGGCATCCAACAGCTTTGACTGGCGGTGGGTGGCGCTGGCCCGCACTTCGTTGGCGCTGCTATTTTCGCTGCTGCTATCGTGGCAAGGCCGCGTACGGCTGGCCTTTTGGCGTCCGCTGACATTATGGTGGCGCAGCCTGGCGGGCAGCGTCAGCCTGCTATGTACCTTCTACGCGCTCGGCAAACTTCCCGTGGCCGACGTGCTGACCTTGACCAACGTCTATCCGATCTGGGTGGCCGTGCTGAGCTGGCCGTTGTTGGGGCAGTGGCCCAAGCCGGGCGTTTGGCTTGCGGTGGCTTGCGGCGTGGCGGGCGTGTCCCTGATCCAACAGCCGCACTTGGGCCATGGCAATTTCGCCATGCTGGCGGCCATCGTGGCTTCGTTCACCAGCGCATTGTCCATGTTGGGTCTGAACCGCATTCGCGGCGTGGATGCCCGCGCCATCGTGGTCCATTTTTCCAGCGTCTCCACGGTGGCCTGCCTAGGGACGTTATTGGTGGCAAACGAGGTGCTGAAGCGCCCCGGAATGCCGGGGACCAGCACCGCGGATACCTCCGCATGGCTGCTGCTGCTTGGCGTGGGGGTGGCCGCCACAGTGGGCCAAGTCTTTTTGACCAAGGCCTTCTCGTCTGGGCCGCCAGCCAGAGTGGCCGTGGTGGGCCTGAGCCAAGTGGCCTTTGGCATGGCCCTGGACATGGTCTTTTGGAGCCGGACCTTCAATGTCATTACGTTGCTGGGGATTGTGCTGCTGGTGGCACCAACGGCCTGGGTGATGCTCCGCTCCCCAGCCATTGCCGTGGAAGAAGCATAGAGGTCGCGGCCATTTCCGCTGGACGGTACGGTCAAATTCCACCTATAATCCGGCATTGATGGATTTGGAGTTCGCTCATCTTATAGACCGTTAGGCTCATCATGCTCAACATCGTTGGACCGGCCAGCCGATTGTGTGATGGAAACACTCGTCGCGGGTTCCTAAAGGTCGGCGCATTGGGCATGGGCGGACTTTCGCTGCCCGGCTTGTGGCTGGCTCAGTCGGCACGGGGGGCGGCTCCCGTGCGGGATACCGCCGTTATCATGTTCTGGATGGCGGGTGGGCCTTCGCACATCGACATGGTCGATATGAAGCCTAAAGCACCCGACAAGATACGTGGGCCGTTTCAGCCGATCGCCACCAATCTGCCAGGCTTGGACGTTTGCGAACTAATGCCGCGCCATGCCAGTATCGCCAACCATCTGGCGGTCGTTCGTTCCATGCATCACGGTTACGGCATCCATGACGATGCCCAGCACCTGGTGCAGACCGGCCATGCCCTGCCCAACGCGCGGCTGCGCGGCCAACAGCAGCCGGCCGAGGGGGCCGTCGCGTCATATCTGCGCGGGCCCAATCAGCCCGGCATGCCGGCCTATGTCTGCGTGCCCGAGGACTACTCCACGCACATGGGCTTTTATCAGTCGGCCGTTTACCTGGGTGCCCGGCACAACGCGCTTAACGCTGGCGGCGACCCTAGCCTGGGCAATTACCGCCCGCCCGAATTCAACCTGCCGCAAGAAATGACGGTCGAGCGTTTGCAAAACCGTCGCGGGCTGCTGCGGCGGTTTGACGAGCTGGTGCGTGCAGGCGAGCAAGATGGCTCCCTCCAGGCCCTAAGCGATGTCCAGCAAAAAGCCTTTGATCTGGTGACAGGTTCGTCCGTGCGGAAGGCCTTCGATCTGTCGCAAGAGCCGGCGGAACTGCGCGAACGGTACGGCAAACATGCTCCCGGCCAATCGGCCTTGATGGCTCGGCGGCTGGTCGAAGCCGGCTCCACGTTCGTCACCATCAACCTGTACGAGAAAGACGTCGATTGGTGGGACGACCACACCACCATCGAAAAGAACCTCCGCAAGCGGCTGCCGCAATACGACCAGGCCTTCTGCACTTTGATTGAAGACTTGCGCGACCGCGGCCAACTTGACCGAGTGTTAGTGCTGGCCTGGGGCGAATTCGGCCGCAGCCCGCAAATCGACGCGGGAGCCGGCCGCGGGCACTGGCCCCGGGCCATGCATGCCACGCTTGCCGGCGGCGGCATCCGCGGCGGGCAGATCATCGGCAGCACCACGCCCGACGGCGGCGACCCCCGCGACCGTCCCCTGGTCCCCGGCGACATGCTGGCCAGCGTCTACCGCGTCCTGGGCATCGACCACGATCAGTTTCTCACCGATCGCCAAAACCGTCCGATCCGCCTTGTCGAGCAAGGCCAGCCGATCGGGGAACTGTTTTGATCGGCATGGCGCTAGGAAGCGAGTGGCCGTTTTTGACGCTGACAGCAATGATCCCGCCTGATATTCCGGCCACCTTAGTTCGCCCTACCCAGTGCCGCGCGATAGCTGGCTTCGGCTTCGAAATAGGCTTCAAAGGCTTCGATTTCGACGGTCGCCGCATCGGCGGACTGCTGCTCCCGCAGGTTGACGTTTAGCAGATTGCTGTCGCCAAGTTCCAACTTGCGGCGTTCCGCCTCTTCCATTTGAGCGGCCAGCTTCACGCTCTCTTGGGCCTGGGCGATCTGGCGATAGGCGGCCATCCAGGCCGTGCCGGCGTCGCGGACCTCGATGGCGATCTTATCGCGATAGAACCGGGCCTTGGCGTTGATCTGCGACCGCTTGCCCTGCGCTGCCCGCAGCTTGCCCCTGGCTTCTCGGCGTTGCAGGGGAACGTCCACGCCCACGCTGGCCTCCATCACCAGCGGCACCTTGTCGCGCTTGCTGCTGCTTGGTTCGCCAATATCTTGCGAGGCATAGACGCCCGTGCTTAGGCCCGGCAGTAGGGCATTGTCGGCCAGTTCAATGTCTACATCGACTTGCTGTCCCAACAGGGCCAGCCCTTGCAACTCCGGACGCGATTGCAGCGCGAGGGCGATATCCGACTCAATCCGCTCGTCGGTAATCGGTTCGTGGGCCGGGTATTCCTTCGGCAGCCGCTCTGGCAGCGGAATGACAGGTTCGCCACCGGGGCCGCGATAAAAAATGGACAACTTGATTGCCGTTTGGCGAAACTTGCGCTGTGCGTCGATCAGTTTGGCCTTTCGGCTGACGATCAGGCGTTCGTTGTCCGCTAGGTCAATCTCCGGCAGGTCGCCGCGCTCCACGCGAGTGACAATGCCTTCGTTGCGGACCTGGGCGAATTCCAACAACCGCTGCATCACCTGCAGCTTACGCCCCGCCGCGACCCAGGCCCAGTAGGCGAACGCCGCCTCCCGAACGAACTCGATCTGCTGCCCCCGGATTTCCGGCTCCACCGCTTGCCGGGCCAGGTCCGACTTGAAGATGCCAGCCCGCCGTTTGTCGATCTCGCGGTCGCGCAACAAGGGCACGATCGCGCCACCGTTGAATTCACCGGCGTCGTTGGTCTCCCGATTGCCATACCAGACCGGGTAACTGCCCCGCCCAATTTTATAGCCGCCGAAGAGATATCCGCCGCTCCACAGGGGCTGGGTCAGTTCCGCCCCGGAGCGATAGGTTTTGTAGAACCCCAGCGGTGCCTGAATGCTGTAGGCGTCGGCTTGCACGTCGAAGGCACCCCAGGCATTGGTTTGCCAACCCTCGGCGATCTGGCGTTCGCGGTAGGCGGCCTCCAACAAGGGAAACGATTGATAGACGGCTGACACCACTTCTGGCAACATCAACGGAGACGTTTCGTTGTCCGACGGATTCTCTCCGTCGGCTGGTGGTGGTAACAATTCGACCACGCGATCATCTAGCGCAAGGGCATGCAACCGCTTATTCGCATCATAGGCCAACCGAGCAGGCGACTCATGCCGAGAGTCCTCGCCAACTGTCTCCGCCGAAGCCAAACGCACGACGGCCTCACCGGGTGGTTCGTCCGGCGTGGCAACCGCGGGCAGCCGCTCTGGCAACTCCCGCGCAAGGTCGCGGGTGGCCCTTTCGCTTTCATGCATGGCGTCTGGTGTCTGCTTTTCCGCCGCTTTGGAAAACAGCGGTTGGCCGCCTTGAAACGCGCAGCCACTCACCCCCGCCAGAGCGCAGATTGAGAGAAATGTGCCAGCCTTCATGGTTTCACGCCAGGGGCTTCCTTGCCAATGCCAGTCACTCCGCAATCCTTGGCTACTTGCCCTTGCCTTTGACCTCTTTCGATTCTGGTAACGGCTCTGGCGCGGTCAGGCTCGGTGGAAATCCGTTGATCTTTCGCCAGACTTCGTACCCCAGCTTGACCTGGTTCAGCAGCACCCAGCCGTTGGCTCTCACGCCTTGCCGCAAAAATCGCTCTTCCGGCCAAATTTCGCCATCCTCGGGAACGATTAACACGCGAAACTTGCCTTTGCCATTGTCCGTGGCGTCCACCGTGGAGACTTCTCCGCCGAACGTGCCAACCGCCACCGAGGGCCAGCCTGCAAACTGCACGGCCGGCCAGCCTTCAAACTGCAGCCGCACCTTTCTGCCCTTGGTAATCAAGGGGGCGTCGTTGCCATCGACCCAGATCTCGGCCGCGCGGGCCGCCGATTCCGGCACCAGGATGAAAAGAGGATCTCCCTTGCTGACCATTTCACCCCCTTGATTGACCAGCAAACGCAGCACGGTGCCATCCCGCGGCGCGGAAACGTCCTGTGTCTCTTGCTTGCTGACTTCTGACTGAATGCCCAGCATTTCGGCCTCGGCCAGGGCAATCTCGCCGACGGCTTCTTGAAATTCGGCCCTGGCTGTTTCGATTTTGGCGTCCGCTTCGCGCGTTTTCGAAAACAGTTCAGCGTCCTTGGTCTTGAGGTCGCCTAGCGCGGCCTCCACGTAACGTTCGGCCTGCTTGAGCTTGGCGGCCGATTCCGTGAACTTGCGCTCCTCGACTTCCAAGTTGAGCTTGGATGTCAGGCCATCCTTGAACAAGCTTTTTTGGCGTTCCAGATTCAGGCGGGCTTGCAACTCGGCGGCCGCGGCGGCTTCCACGCCTTGCTCCTCGGCACGGACTTTTTGCCTCGCGACTTCTATTTGCTGCTCCGCGGCTTCAATGACTTGCGCACGGGCTTCATTGAATGCGGTCATCTTGGACTTGTACGCGTCGGCCTTGGTAGTTGCGGCTTCGATCTTGCGTTTCTTGGCCTCCAGCTTTTCCTTCAACCGATCCAGGTAGAGCGGATCGTTATCGCGAATGCGAAGGATCAGTTCTCCCTTTTTCACGCGCGATCCCTCCACGATGTGCGGCTCAAACTCCGTCACGACTCCCGAGATGGGAGACTGCACGGTCTGTTGCCGCTCCAACGGAGCGAAAGCCACCACGCGGCCCGTTCCCACGGCGGTCTGCTGCCAGGGCGCAAAGCCCATGGCGAAGACAATCGCGATGAGCGACCACCACAGAAGACGCGCCAGCCGCCACGGCAATTTGGGAGACTCCACCAGCATCAAAGCCGATAGCGAGTCGGGCCTTTCGGCCTCGGTGGGAAAGGCCGTAGGCTTTCGCTCGCGTTTCGGGCTGGTCAAGGTGGCTGACATATTCAATTCCCGATTCAATGCGATTGTGGAACGTGGGTGACTCGGCCCAAAGTTAATCTTAACGTACGGTCGCACCGCGACAAAAACTCTGGCCGGGATGTGACCAACACCACGGTCCACTGTCGCGCGTCGTCGAAAACCGCATCCAAGGCTCGTTCGCCGCAGTCACCCGCCAGGCTATCCAGCAATCCGTCGATCAACAGCAGGCGCGGGCCGCCGCAAAGCGCCCGGGCCAGGGTCAAACGGCAAGTCTGGCTGTCGGTGAGCGGGCTGCCACCTTGCATCAGGTGGGTGTTCAGCCCGTCGGGCAGGCTGAGCAGTTCCTCCAACAGCCCGACGGACTTCAATGCCCCGCGAACCTCATGCTGTGTCACGTTGCGGCGATGCGCCTGCACATTTTCCAAGATGCTGCCGGTAAATACCTCTGCGCGCCGCACCAGGCGCACCTGCTTGCTAATGGCTTCCGGATGCAGATCGCGCATGTCGTGTTCATCGAGTTCAATGCGACCGTTTCCCGGCTCGCGCCAGCCAGCCAAGAGCTGCAGCAAAGTGCTCTTGCCCGATCCGGGCGGGCCGACCAGGCCCAAGCGCTCTCCCCCTTCAATCTCAAGATCCTTGGAATGAATGACTTCGTGGCCCTCGTGGTACGAGTAGGCCAGGTTTTGGGCACGGACGGCGGCGGGGCCGGCATTATGCAAGTGGTCGCCCTCCATGGGGTCCAGAGGCAAGTCGAACAGGTGCCCCAGCTTGTCCAAGGAGGTTAGCAGATCGTAGTAGCTTTCAAGATGTTTGCCCAACTTGGCGAATGTTCCGACAATCGCCGAAACAATCAATTCCGCCGCCACCAATTGCCCCAAGGTCAACTGTCCGGCGATAACCAGCCAACCGCCAAGGCCCAGCAAGGCCGTGGCTACCACGGCTTGCAGGGCCAATGCGCTGGCGATCTGCCGCATGACAATTCGGAAGTGCGACTTTCTGGCCAGAACGTATTGGGCTGTCAGTTGATCGGCCCGCCCGCGGGCGAGTTCACCCCCACCCGCCCCTCGGAACACGCCCGGCAACCCGGCCAGTTGCTCCAACCAGTCCGCGATGGCGTATTTCGCGCGCGATTCCTCAATACTGGCGCGGACAGCCCCATAGCCTAGGCCAAAAATCACGAAAATGATCGACACCAGCAGGACTACGTCGAAAGCCAGCAGCACCGGATGATAGAATGCCAGCACCAACATGCCGATAAACGCCTGCAGCACGATGCCTATGCCATCCAGCAACAGCATGGCCACGACTTTCTGTACGGTCACGACATCGAAAAAGCGGTTGGCCAACTCAGGGCCATATTCTCCATCCAGGCTGTCGCGGCGGACTCTCGGCAGCCGGTAGGCCAAGTCGGCCGCCACGCGTACAAAGACCCGGCGCTGAATGATTTCGACCACGTACGTCTGAATGCCGCGAACCAGCGAGCTGAACCCCATGAACGCGCAGAGCATGATGGCCAGCACGATCAGCGGTTGAAACAGTCCGCCGAAGGCAACCGTATTCACGAGCGCTTCGACGGCGATCGGCGTGGTCAGCGTCAATACTCCGACCACGATCGCAAACACAAAGATGGCGCCGATATCGCGCTTTTCGCCCTGCAGCAAGCCAACCAGCCGCTGAAAGGGCGTAAACCTGGCATGATGCCCGTGTTCATGCCCGCCGTGAGCCGCCGAGGGAACCGCGGTCGTCAACCCCGGCATGCTGGTTGTAGGTTCCGCCACCAGCCACTCACCCAAGCCCAATGCCGGCGGTGGGCATATCGCCGCCAGTTCCTGGTCGTCGAGCCATTCGCCCCCTCTCTCGGTGGATGATTCGTCCAGAAGAAACGCGCTGGACGTGGCTTGTTTCAATACGATCCATGTGGAGGTGTCATTGTTGACCGTGTGGGCCGCCACGCAGCCCGTGCGTTTGACCCATCGGCGGACATCGGCAATCCCTCCTTTCAGGCGGCGGATGCGCAGCCCCACGCGTTCCGCGATGGCGATCAATCGCGCACATTCCGCTTCGCCAACGTCTCCCGGTTGAAGCTCTTCGGCTTCGCGCAGCGCGACCAATGCGGCACTGCGATCCAGCGTGACACCAACGGACTCCGCGAGTTTTTCGAGCAGCGGCAAAGTCATGTAAAGTATGCTTGGATGCTGCCAATGCTAGATTTCGCGTGCTACCCGCTAGCAGACAGCTACCATCGGCATGCCAGAACTCCCCATTTCGTTATAGGGATGAATTAGCATGGTGTCGATGGCATTTGATGGCGGGCGGCGTGCAATTACAGATAGGAGCAAGCCGTGGAAAAAAGCCCGCGGGAGCTAACTGATTGGGCCCGTTCTTGCCCCCGCGAACCGGCCAGCACCTCAACGCCGGCCCAAGCACGGCTAGCATTGCCGCCGGCCGTATCCGCTCTTTCGTCTGTTGCGATAGAGAGGACAGCTTTCTTGAAGCGGATAATGGACTGGCTGATTTCGGCTTCTAGCGTGCGTTTGACCTGCGCAGCGGCTGCCAATGGTTAGCGCCCCGCCGCCTCACCCGCGCCTGGCGGCTGATCTTCGCCGATGGACTCTATTGGCAAGCCCTCGACACTTGTATCTGGTTGGCCAGGCAAATCCTGGCCTCCATCGGGCGCTGGCGGTTTACCGCTGAGGCCGGCTTGCGCCCGTTTAAAGTGGCTGCGAAGGTCTAGAATGTCACGGTATAGTTCCGTCACGCCAAGCCAGATGGCGCGGGCCGCCGCAGGCTGGCCCTCTTCTGCCAGGCGGTCGGCGTCGTCCAGTTTGGCCGCCAACCATTGGCTGCGCCAGCCGCTGTCTGGCACTTCGAACGCCAACCGTGCCGCCATCTGTTGGGCCAGCTTGGCCAACGGCCGATCATCTTCGCTATTCTTGAACAGGGGAGGAATGGCGGCCAACAGTTCCCACGCCGTCTGTTTGTCGCCGAATTCCTCGTAGCGCAGCGCCTCCAGGTACAATCGTTCGGCCTCGCTCGATGGTGCCCGGCCAATTCGCTGTCCGGCCTTGATCTTGGTTTCGGCCTGGTCGATGTCGATCTGGTCGATCCAACCCTGCGCTTGCGCGGCATGTTGGCCCTGAGGGAACCGCTTTAGCAGCGGTTCAATAAAGTCCTGACGGGCGCGTCGCCACTCCGCGCGTTCCTGGCTGTCCATGAGTTCGGCGGCCTGCGCGAACAACTCTTGTTCGCCTGGCGGCCACAACACCCAAATGCCCAGCCCCAACAGTAAGCAAGCGCAGGTGGAGAGAAACCAGACGCTCTCGTAAAACGGCGACTTGCTCCTTCGCGGACGTTTTTTGCGGCCAAACATCCGCCGGACTTCGCCTTTGGACTGCTGCATTTCGATCGCGCCGGCCGTGTCTGACAAGCAGTGCTGCGCAACGCCAGTACCGGCGGCCACGTGCTCTTGTGTCTCCCGCAGCGCCACCGCGACCGCCGAGGCAAACGCCGGCCGATTCGCGGGGTCTTTCTCCAAAAGCTGGGCCACGATGGCGTTCAACCACACCGGACAGTCGAACAACGTATCGAGTACGCGCGGGGCGGGTTGGTTCAAATGTTGCTGGCGGACCTGGTCCGCGGTCTCCCCAGAAAAAGGCGGACGCCCCGTAAGGAGTTCGTAAAGCAGGCAGCCAAGCGCGTACAAATCGGCACGCGTGGTGAGGGCTGCCCCAGTGATCTGCTCGGGGGACAGGTAGAACGCATCAGCCGCGTCGCTGAAACCGGCATCGTCGAAGTCATCACGGCGGGGTGGCTTATCTTCAAATTCCGCCAGGCCCACGCCGACGATTTTGATCACGCCATCTTCACCCCAAATCACGCTCGACGGGCGCAGTTGCTGGTGAATGATCCAGCGTTGATGGCAGAACTCCAGGCCCGCGCAAAGCTGCAGGCCAATTTCGACCACGGTCTCCCACGCCAGCGGGCCGCGTTCCAGAACTTTGTTCAACGATTGCCCGTACACCAGTTCGGCCGCCACATAGGGCTGCCCGCCAGCTCTTCCGCCGCCGTAATAGCAAACAATGTTGCGATGATGCAACGACTTGAGTACGCCCACCTGCCGCGTAAAAGCCGCCGTGGCAGCGGCATCGGCCACCACGGAGAGCGGCAAAAACTTCACCGCCAGCACCCTTTGGCCTTGAATGTGGACGGCGCGAAAGACCGAGCCATCTTCCCGGCCCGAGAGCCGCTCTTCCAGGGCAAACGGACCCAATCTGCCAACTGTATCGTGCATTCCAGAAATCCTCATTAGTTGCCACGCGGGCGGCGGATGCCATAACGCAACGACCGCCATTGCCCTCGTATTAAACTGGGACAATCTTCCAGCCGTGCGCCGTGGCAACTATTTGGCACTTGTCATGCCATGCGGCGCATGTCCCGTGCGGCCTTGCCCGCCAACAGCCTAACCCGCTACCCAATAAGAACTTGAGGGGTTGCCCAGAATGCGACAGCGCCGCGGAGCAATTGGCCAGATCGGGCCTTTGTAGCAAAACAGCGCGGGCGCGGGGCTAAAAAACGCAACCACAATGTCCGAGAATTTGCAGCGAGCCGGACGAAACTCAAATTGGGACGCTCGTCGTCAGAACCGTGGCCAGCTACTTTTTCTCGTTTTCGGACTTGCCGCCGACAAGCTCACTGACGCTTTCGTGATCGAAAAGAGTTGGGGTGCCGTCCCGCGATACGAACACCGCAATTCCACCGCGAAAGACCAACGCTTCCGGGTGATCGACTCGAAAACGGTCTCCGTTGATCAGAGCCACCGTGAAAGATCGAAACGGTGCCCGACGATGAAAGGCCCGCAACGAACGCTCGAAATTATCGCGGTTCATACTTGTACCGTTGAAACACGTTAGACATCTGGCTCCCGCTCCGCCTGATCCTATCGTACCCCAACAATTAGCCAAGGAACATCCAAAATGTAAGTCATTCGATATTCCTACATCAACCCCGGAATCGTATCGTGCGTGAGCATCTGCACGATGTCTTGCGGCAGGCCGGGGGCGATGCGGACATCGTTGGTGTGCAGCAAGGTTTGCAGTACCGTCGCCAACAAATGCTTGATGCGAATCGGTTCGGTCTGGGGTTCCCCGGCATCGCGCGTCGACTGCCCCACGACTTGCCCCATGTTCAGGCCGCCGCCGGCAAGCATCAAGGGGGCCAAATTGCCCCAGTGGTCGCGGCCTCCTTTGTTGTTCATCCGCGGAGTGCGGCCCATTTCGCCCGAGACCACCAGCAAGATCTTGTCGGAAAGCCCGCGGGCCTGCAGGTCGTCCATGAAGGCGCTGACTGCGTGGTCCAGGGGAGGAGCCATGTAGCTCATGCCTTCCTCCATCGTGGCGTTGTTAACGTCGGCGTGCATATCCCATACAAAGCTGGTGGTCACGGTCACAAAGCCGCAACCCGCCTCGCACAACCGCCGGGCCAGCAGCATCAGCTTGCCCAGGCTTTTGGCGTTGTCGACGTAATGGTTGTAGTTGTTCCAGGCTTTGCTGATCTGGTCGGGCCGGACCAGCGGCGCGGTGTCGTAACGGTCGATCGTTTTTTGATCCTCGCGAGCCAGGTCGAACGCCGAAGACACACCGCCCAAAATGGTGCTGAAGGCCTGATGCCGCATCTTGTTTAGCCCATCTTGCCGCGCGGCGGAGTCGAGCGTGAAGCGGGCGTTGTCCAGGCAATCCAACAGCGAGCGGCGGTCTCCCAAGCGTTCCGCCGGAAGCTTCAATTCCATGTCTTGCTGCAAGTTGCCGCCGGCCCCCGGCACAAAGGGCGCGTACCCGGCGGAAAGTCCGCCCGTTGCTGAGAAATTGCCGAAATTCAAAATAGCCGGTCCCGTGCTTTCATCCACGGCCCGTGGAAACAACATAGCGTTGGTGGGGATGCCGGTGGTGGGATGATTGCCGCCAGCCACGCGCGCAAAGAGCGCGCCGATGTTGGCACCGCCAGAGTCGCGGCCGACGATGGGCTTGATGTCGTGGTTGGCATCACCCGTAGTGAACGAGCGGACGATCGACATGCGGTCGGCCAATTTAGACAGCTTGGAAAAGCTGCCGCCAAACGTCACGCCGGGAATGCTGGTAGCCAGTTCGCCCGTGGCGCTGCGGATATTAACCGGCATCCCCATTTTTGGATCGAATGTTTCGATCTGGCTTGGCCCGCCATGCAAGAAAAGGAATACGACCGACTTGCCCGTTGTCAGCAGGCCCTGTTCGGCGGCTTCGGCGTGGGTGCCCGTCAGGCCCGGCAGTGTCAGCCCGCCCAATGCTCCCCCGCCAATGCGGAGGAAGTCGCGCCGGCCTAGCCGCGTATTGTCGAAAAAGGTCAACATCGGCAAATTTTCCGTAGGCAACAGGTTCGACACGAAGACTGCATCCAGCCTGACAAGGCATGGCTATTCATATCAAACTTTGCTCATGCGTTCAACTGGAATGCCTTCCATGCTACGATGCCGGCGACAATTTCGCCAACAAATGAAGGCTCCGCGAGGATTGATTCATCATGCGCGCCAAGGTCCGAGGAACTGAGTTGTTTTTTGACGTGGATGGCATGCAATGGCAGCCGACCGACAATGGCCTTGTCGAACGGCCCGTCTTGTTCATGTTGCACGGCGGCCCCGGTGGCGACCACTCCGGCATGAAGAGCATGTCCGTGCTGCGCGACGTCTGCCAAATCGTGTGGGTCGATCATCGCGGATCGGGACGGAGCGCGGCGGCCAATCCGGCAACATACACTCTCGACCAAAACATCGACGATGTTGATGCTCTTCGCGAACACTTGGGCTTGGAACGAATCGCCGTGTTGGGTTCGTCCTACGGCGGCATGGTGGCGCAGGGGTACGCCATTCGCTATCCCGAGCGGGTCTCCAACCTGGTGCTGTCCGTAACCGCCCCCAGTTACCGCTTCCTCGACGATGCTCGAAAAATCGTCGCCGAACGCGGCACCCCGGCCCAACAGCGCGTTTGCCAGTGGCTATGGGACGCTTCATTTCGTTCCCTGGATCAACTGCGGGAGTACTACCGCGAGATGTGGCCCATGTATTCCACCACGGCCACACCAGAGGGTTTTGAAAAGAGCTGGAAGTCGGGCATTCGCAACATTGAACAAATCAACCTCGGCTTTGGCGGATTCTTGAAGACGTTCGATTTCACGGAACAACTCCCTACGATTAAATGTCCCACCTTGGTACTTGCCGGAGCGCACGACTGGATCTGCCCGCCGCGCCATTCGCGGATCATCGCGGAGCGCATCCCAAGAGCGCATCTGAAAATCTTCCCCAACTCCAGTCATGCCGTTTCATCCGACGAACCCGAAGCCTTCTTCAACGCCGTCCGCGGCTTCCTAACCCACGCGCCGGTCTAAGAACGGCAAACTACAACCATCAACCGCTACCGCTAGAACTCTGCAAATCCAAAATCCAAAATCCAGAATCGAAACTCAAAAATCACTTCTCCCTCTTCCCATCACCCACTCCACCACGCGCCAGTCCAGCCAGCGGCGATCCGGGTCACTGTTCCGTCCAGCAATAAATCCCAAATGTCCGCCCCCATCGGTCATTTGCAATTCTACGTGGGATGAACGAGGCGATTGCTCGAATGGTTCGCTCGGTATCAGCGGGTCATCGCGGGAGGCAATGATCTTAGTCGGCCGTTGAATACGTGGCAGGAACTGCGCCGAACTACACAGGCGATAATAGTTTTCCACATCGCCAAAACCCGATACAGGCGCGGTAAACATATTATCGAATTCCATCAGGCGCCGCGGTGGGCGGGCAAAATCCACCATTGCGGCGTCGGGGACTAACTGGGGCCGACGCCCAATTTGCCGCATCAGCAGCCGCACGAAATGCCGGTCATACAACCGATTGTCCAGCCGCCGCAAACGCAAGGCACAAGCCATGAGGTCGATGGGAGGACATACGGCCAGGCAGCTATCCAGCCCGCCGATTGGCTGGCGGCCGACTTCACCCATGAGTTTCAGCGCGATATTTCCTCCCAGGGAAAATCCAATCAGGCTGGCTGGCGAACCAGGACAGAGACAGGCGATAAACCGCAAGGCAGCTCCGGCATCCTCCGATCGTCCGCTGTGGTAAGGGAGCCGGGCCAGGCGTTCGCCAGCCCCGCAACCGCGCAAATCCATGCGAAAGACCCGTATCCCCCGCACGGCCAATTTGTGGGCAATCCGCCGCATGTAGGGGCTGCCGTGGCAACCGGCCAGGCCGTGTATCAGTAACGCCGTGCGTCCGCCATTCCGCCATGCAACAGGCCGGTCATCGTGCAAGACGATTCGGTCACCGTCCGGCAGCATCACTTCATGCGGGTGTGCGGTGTGTGCGGGCAAGTCACCGGGAAAGTAAACGCCGCCCAAGGTTTGCGCATGCCCGCCACGGATCAGCGGATGTTGCCGAAAAGCGGGGTATGTTTCCATGATGAATGGCGACGACCGCGGTGTGACAAGCATCTGGTCATGGATTGGCCCGCGGGGAGGCAAGCCACATGGACTTCATTCTACTGGACTATTCAATGGTGACGACGAACATCGTCGCGTTGCGCTCCGCGAAACGGCGCCGGCCGCCAAGTGCAAACATCGGTACGGTGGGTACGGTATTGCTAACAGAAACCGCTTGATCGGAATTTGTAAGATAATGCGCTGTCGCGACTTCCACCCTACGCCGTTTCGCGGAGCGAAACGCGACAATGAATGATTTCTGGTTCCTCGACATATTTTCTTGGCAATTTCGTTCAATATTCGGAACGGGCGTATAGCCCTGGAAAGCGAGGCCAAGGCAGTCTAGAATTTTTCTCTCGGGGCCAGTTTGACATTTATTTACGTGTTTACGGCGAAGGAGAGTAACAATGGCTCGACGAAAAGGTAGCGGCCCCAATAAGAGTGAGTTGGTTCGGCAATATGTTGCCACGCACAAGCGGGCCAAAAACAAACAAGTGCAAGAGGCGCTGATGGCGGAGGGGCACGATGTTTCCATTCAACTTATCAGCAACGTCCGGAATTCGCCAAAGCGCAAGAAGAAGGGATCCAAAGCCGCCGTCGCCGCGACGAACGGCCATGCCAGTTCGCTCTCGGAAGTAATGGCGCTGCTGTTGACCGCCCGAAAACTCGTGCAACAAGCCGGCTCGACCGCCAACGCCCGCAAGGCCGTTGATGCCGTTGCCAAGCTGTAACCTGGCCGATAACGAACAAAGCGAAGTACATCAACCAGCCCCGCCATTTTCGCGCGGCTGGTTTTTTTCGTGTACCATGCGCTGCCGTGGTTGGCCAATCTACCGTTTCATGGACCCCTTCATGCTTCCGCCACAATACAGCTTGCGCGGTTTGCTGGGCTTTACCGCCGTGGTGGCGGTCATATTGGGCTTATTGCGGCTGCTGCCGCGCGAGTTCTGGCCGTTGGCCGGAGCCATTGCCTACATGGCCGCTGGCGTTTGCTGTATGTTTGTCGCCCTGGGCCCACATCCTAACGAGAAAGTACGAAGCAAGAGCTGGTTTTGGCTGGGGCTTCTTGGCGCTGGGCGGTTGCATGGCGATGGTCGGTGCCGCCATATGGATGATCGGACAAATGTTTCCGTTTGGCCCGCCATGAAGAATATTGGATCCCGGCAATTCCTCTGCTCACTCCAACTCCACGCTTTCATACAGCTTGGGCACCACCACGTCCCAACCGCGCGTGGTGCGTAACTCCTCGGCCAGGCTGTTGGCGCTCTTAATTTCTCCGTGCGTGAGAAACACCCGTTTTGGAGACTCCAACGGAGCCAGCCAGCGCAATAGCTCGCTACGGCCGGCATGGCCCGACAGGCTCGACATGGTGACGACCGCGCATCGCACGGGGATGTCTTGCCCATGCATTCGCAGCTTGCGGGCACCCTCGGCTAGCGACCGGCCGCGCGAACCGGCGGCCATGTAGCCGCCAATCACCACCGTGTTAGCCGGATCGTCCAACCGTTGTTTCAAATGGTGCAAGATGCGCCCGCCCACCATCATGCCCGACGACGAGATAATCACGGCGGGCCCGGCCAGGCCGTTGATGCGTTTGCTTTCCGCGGCGGTGCGGGCCAGATGCACGTTGCGTCCGCCGAGCGCGCTAGACGGGCTGAGCAGATCGTCGCGGGACAGGCCCGTATCGCCCAAGAATTCGGCGTAAATGGCCGTGGCATTCACGGCCATCGGACTGTCCACAAAGATCGGAATCTCCGGAATGCGATTCTGGTGGATCAAAGTTTGCAACAGGTAGACAAGCTGCTGGGTTCGGCCGACGGCAAACGATGCCATCAGCATCACACCGCCGCGCCGAATGGCCCCTTTGACGGCCTCACACAGTTCATCCAGCACGCTCACATCAGGGTGGTCGCGGTCGCCGTAGGTGCTTTCGCAGATCAAATAGTCGCATTGCACGGGCGGATGCGGATCGCGGTAGATCGGGGCGTTGTAGCGGCCGACATCGCCAGAAAACATGATCCGCATGGGCCGCGGCCCGGTGCGGACTTCAACCTCTAACATGCCGGCCCCTAGCAAGTGCCCAACCTGGTGGTAGCGAAACCAAAACGGCTCGACCGGGCAAAACCATTCCTCGCGCGGCGTGGAACGCAGCAACCGCACGGCCCGGCTGGCATCGGCGTTACTGTACAGCGGCAACGCCGGCTTATGCTTGGAGTAACCTTTGCGGTTGGCGTAGTCGGCGTCTTCTTCCTGGTTCTTGGCCGAGTCCAGCAGCAACAGCTCGGTCAGTTCCGCCGTGGCCGGAGTGCAGTAAATGGGGCCAGAAAAGCCTTGCTTGACCAGCGCCGGCAAGTACCCCGTGTGATCGATATGGGCGTGTGTCAGCACCACGGCCGGCAGCGCTCGGGCATCAAAGGTTAGCTTGTCCCAATTCTTCAGCCGCAGTTCCTTAAGTCCTTGAAACAGGCCGCAGTCGATCAGCACCCGTGCGTCGCCCTCTTCCAAGAGGTATTTAGAACCCGTGACCGTTTCGGCCGCTCCGTGAAAGGTAAGTCTGAGCATGAGAACCGTGATGGGGTGTGGGCGTGCGAAGCGGCCGATAGGAATGCCGCACGGATTATGCACTAATTGGACGAACGCATGTAGCCATCGCGGCCCGCTTTCGCCGATCCGCCACTGGCTTTACAATTTCGGCATGAACCGGCCCGCCGGCACGGTTTTCTTGCCCGTAACCGTTCCATCACGAAAGTGTTTCACCATGAAAGCCGCCTTCATTCAACAACCCGGCCCGCCCCAGTCGATTGAATATGCCGACCTGCCCGACCCGCAACTTGCCGGCTCGCAAGTCTTGGTGCGGGTGAAGGCCGTGGCGGTGAACCCCATCGACACCTACATCCGTGCTGGCATGGTCAAGATGAATCTGCCCAGCCCCTTTGTAATTGGCTGCGATCTGGCGGGCGTGGTGGAAAAGTGCGGGCCCAACGCCAAGAAGTTCAAACCGGGACAACGAGTGTGGGGCAGCAACCAAGGATTATTGGGACGTCAGGGAACCTTCGCGGAATTGGCGGCAGTGGAGGAGCACTGGCTTTACCCTACCCCCGACACCGTGGCCGACGAGGCCGCCGCGGCGGGCGCGCTGGTCGGCATTACCGCCTGGTTGGGCCTTGTGCCGCGAGCCCGGCTACAAGCCGGTGAAACAATCTTCGTCAACGGAGGGTCCGGCGGGGTCGGCTCGACCGTCGTGCAAATGGCCAAGGCCATCGGTGCTCGCGTGGCCACCACCGCGGGCAGCGACGAAAAGGCCGAAATTTGCCGGACCTTGGGGGCTGACCTGGCGATTAATTACAAGAGCGAGGATGTTGATGCACGGATCAAGGAGTTTGCCCCGGATGGCGTCAACGTCTGGTGGGAGACACTACGCGAGCCCGACTTCGAGCGCACCGTGGGCCACCTGGCACCGAGTGGAAGAATGATTCTGATGGCGGGCCGCGAAGCCAAGCCGACCTTTCCCGTGGGACCGTTCTACGTCAAAGGCTGCTCGTTGTTCGGGTTTGCCATGTTCAATGCTCCGCCGGCCGAGCAGCAGCAAGCCGCCGAGGATATCAACCGTTGGATGCAAGACAAACGGCTCCACCCGCGAATCGACCGCGTGCTGCCCTTGTCGGACGCGGCCGCGGCCCACAAGCTGCAGGAAGATAACACACTGCACAAAGCCGGCACGTTGGCCGGCAAGATCGTGCTTAAGCCGTAGGAAACGTAGGCCCCGTCTGCCGGACGGGGCCTGGTACTGCATAAAAGGCCGCGACCACACGTTTCTTACTGCCTTCGGAACCGCACTGCTTCGCCGTCGTGTACTCCCCGCAAATATCGGAAAAAGCGTCCAGCGGCTATACTAATCGCGGTGCCAACGCCCGAAGAAAACCCGCCAGGTTGCCGCACGACGGATCGACATGCCACGCGAAACGATCATTCAATCCGATGACCAAGACCCCCCCTCCGGCATTCCGCCGGGCGGAATGGGGGCGGCCGGCGCGCCGGGCGGCGGTGACGATAACGAGGACGACCGCGACTTGCGTCCGCAGCGAATGCGCGACATGGTCGGCCAGCGGGAGGTCTTCGCCCGGTTGGAGATTGCCCTGGACGCTGCCCGCAAACGGGGTGAACCGCTGGGGCACATTCTGTTCGACGGCCCGCCCGGCCTGGGCAAGACGACATTCGCCACGGTGATTCCTCGGGAGATGGGCGTAGGGCTGCAAATCGCCAGCGGCGCGGCGCTGGCCGCGCCCAAGGATTTGATTCCCTACTTGACGAATGCCGACGCCGGATCGGTGCTGTTTATCGACGAAATCCACCGGCTTCCCAAGACCGTGGAGGAGTTTCTCTACCCGGCCATGGAGGATTTTCGCATCGACATCGTCTTGGGCGAAGGGGTCAATGCCCGCACGATCAACATGTCGTTGCAGCCCTTCACGCTCATCGGTGCCACCACGCGCAGCGGCATGCTTTCGGCTCCGCTGCGCGACCGTTTTCAAATGCGCGAGCATCTCGATTTTTATACCATCGAGGAGCTGTCCGAGATCGTCCGCCGCAACTGCCTGAAGTTGAAAGTCACCATCGACCCCGATGCCTGCCTGGAGATCGCCACCCGCAGCCGTGGCACGCCGCGGATTGCCAACAACCGCCTGCGATGGGTGCGCGACTACGCCACCAGCAAGTCCGATGGCCGCATTACCCACCGGCTGACGCTGGCCGCGCTCGATATGCAGGCTATTGATCCCCTGGGCCTGGACGGGCAAGACCGCCGCTATTTGGAGACGATAGTCCGCGTATTTCACGGCGGGCCGGTCGGCGTGGAGGCCCTGGCCCACACCATGAACGCCAGCGTCGATACCCTGATCGACGAAGTAGAACCTTATCTCTTGCGGTGCGGGCTGCTGATCCGCTCCCCTCGCGGGCGGAAGATCACGACGGCGGGCTACATCCACCTGGGGCTTGACCCCGACCAGCAATCCGACGGCCAATCCCGCCTGTTCTGAAGCCCACCGTGGGCGTCCGTACAATGCGACTTCCTTGCCGACGTTCTGAAATTACACATATTTAAAGTATTCACAAAAGACTTATAACAGTATATAAATAATCTCAAGCGGCTCCGCGCGCCGGCGTGGCTTTTGCACGCCCCTTTTGCGAGGAACCCCAAAAAACCGCCCAGACTTCGTCGGCTGCCGTGTGCTCGAACAGCATGGCCGTGGCGGTCGGCGCACCGGGCGAGTTACGTATTGGCGGCTATTGTTGCCGGCTGGACTTTCATCGTGGGGATGACAATGGCAGCGCCTTGCAAAAGTCGCTTGCCCTTGGCCGTTCCTCCGCCGTCCGGTACGTGCCACGGGGCCTGTTCATATTCTTGAAGCGCGATTTCACCGCGTGGCGTTATCGGTACGCGCCGCTCAAGGAACCCTTCCAATCTCCTACAACCTGTACCACAACCCCCCGAAACACGGCTTTTTTGGAACAGGTAAGCCAAAAAACGCGGATCCTCGCCCCCTGCTAGCAGTACTGGCGAGGCTGTGCGTTTGCGCAGGTTGATTGGACTGGGCTTCGTGGCGGAGCGTGGTTGGCACTATAAACGACGCTTCAACGGTCATGTATACGGTCGCTGTCCTCGTGTCTCCCCAGTAGTTCGCCACGCCATGCCGCCACTGCGCCCCCTGATCGTGTTTGGCACCCGGCCGGAAGCGATCAAGCTTGCACCGGTGATTGGCGAATGCCAGCGCCGCCGCGACGAACTTGATCCGGTGGTCTGCCTGACCGGTCAACACCGCGAACTGTTGCGGCCGATGGTCGATTACTTCGCGATTCCGACCGATATTGAATTGAATTGCATGGTGCCGGGCCAATCGCTAGCTGCGTTGACAGCGCGGTGCCTGGCCAGTTTGGACGAGGTGTGCGAGCGCGTTCGGCCCGATTGCGTTGTCGCCCAGGGAGATACCACGACGGCCATGGCCGCCTCGTTGGCGGCCTTCTATCGGCGCATTCCGTTCGTGCATGTCGAAGCCGGGCTGCGGACCGGCGACCTGCATTCCCCTTGGCCCGAGGAAATGAACCGCCGCGTGGCCAGCCTGGCCGCCGCGATTCACTGCGCGCCAACTTGCGAGGCCGCCGCTAATCTGCTGGATGAGGGCGTGCCGGACGCCGCGGTCCATGTGACCGGCAACACGGGCATCGACGCGCTGCTGCAAACCTTGGCCCGCGAGCGCCGCCGCGGCCAAGCTTGGCTGGAAAAGTACCGCTATCTGGGACGCCGACCACTGGTATTGGTGACGGGCCACCGCCGCGAAAACCTGGGCGGCGGCATCGAACGCATCTGCCAGGCCATCGCCGCACTGGCCGATCGTTTTGGCGAGGTGGAGTTTCTCTACCCCGTCCATCTCAATCCCCAGGTCATGCAGCCGGTGCATCGGCTGTTGGCGGGCAGGCCCAACGTACACCTCTGTCCGCCGGCCAGCTATCCTGAGTTTGTGTGGCTGATGGACCGTAGCAAACTGATTCTGACCGACTCTGGCGGAATCCAAGAAGAAGCCCCTTCGCTGCGGCGGCCCGTCTTGGTAACGCGCGACACAACCGAGCGGCCAGAGGCTATCGCGGCGGGCGCAGCCGAACTGGTGGGAACCGATACCGCCGTTATCATCGACCGTGTCAGCCAATTGCTGACCGACCCCGCCGCCTATGCCGCGCGTCAGCCAAGCATCAACCCCTTCGGCGACGGACACGCGGCCGAACGGATTGTGGAACTGATCGCGCGTTGGATCACGAGTAAGCCATCAGCCAACAGCCATCAGCTTTCAGCCAATAGCTGATGGCTTTCATACCTTATACCTCATACCTCATACCTTCTTCCCGCCTCACTTCTCCGTCGCACCTGTAAACACATGCCCCTGGGCCGACATTGGGGCAGAGTATAGCGACGTGCGGGCCGTGACAAACAGCGTCTTGCCGTCGGGTCCGCCGAAGGTGACGTTGGCTGGCTGCTCGGGAAAGGCGATCACGCCCAGCAACTTGCCGGCGGGCGTAAAGACCTGAATCCCCAAGCCCGACGTGATATAGAGGTTGCCGTTGGTATCGACCGTCAAGCCGTCGCCGCCGGTGTTCTCTTTTCCCTCTGGTTGCTTGAGCGAGGCAAACACGCGCGAGGGTCCCAACTTGCCGGGGGCCATCACGGAGTACGACAAGACTTCGGAGCTAAGACTGGGAACGATGTACAGCGTCTTTTCGTCGGGGGACAAGATCACGCCGTTCGGGGCGGGCAGATCGTCGGTCAGCCGGGTCACTTTACCGTCGGCCACGTAATACACGGCCCGCTCTCCCTGTGGCAATGGCGTGGCCGCTCCAAAGTGTGGGTCGGTAAAGTAGACGCCGCCTGACTTATCCAACACCAAGTCGTTAGGGGCATTGAATGGCTTGCCGTCGTACTTGTCGGCCAGCACGCGGACCGTTTGGCCATCGGCGGCCACGGCCACAATGCGGCCCGCCATCTCGCACGAGAAAAGCTCGCCGTCGGCGTTGAACATCAGCCCATTCGACCGGTTGGACTCCTTACGGAACACGCTCAGCTTGCCGTCGGTGCTCCAACGATAGACCAGCGAGTCGGGGATATCGGTGAAATAGATATTGCCTCGGCTGTCGGCGGCCGGTCCCTCGGTGAACTTGAAATCGCCATGCAGCTTTTTGATCTCGCCAGTCGGGCCGATGTCGGCAATTGGTTCCGCGGCGGTGACGAGAGTGTCTGCAAGAAAAAGGGCCGAGGCCAACGCGAGCAGCAACGATGCGATACGAATCTTCATGGTGGGTAACTCCCAGGTGTAGCTCAAGACAAACGCGGCCGGCGGATTCTATTCACTTAAAGAGGCGATTCCATCTCAGATGGGAACTGCGTCGCACGAATGGATCGGCGATGGACTCGTCTACCACCGTTAGCGTTCAAGCCGCCAAATTGCCCCAGCATACAGTACCACTCCAGGCCCTCCCCGGCTACCCCGCGCGGCTTCTTCAAAGCGGTCAAACAGTCGATTGACACTTTGAAGGTGGAGTTACTACACTTCGACTTTCCTTAACAAATCCACAACACGGCAAACCTCATTTTCCTTCCTTGCAGGCGGAACTCCATGAAGCGCATGACCGAATTGCCTTTCACGACGATCCCGTGGAGAAACCTAATCCAGGCGTTGATTTCTCCGCGTGTGGGTGGGCGGCTGATGCTCGCCACGTTTTGCCTGCTGTTGATTGGCTCGACCGGCTTGGCCAGCGAGGCCGATCTGGCTATCCCTGACTTGCATCAAGGCAAGTTCACCATCGCCGGCACGGAAATCAGTGCCTGGAATCTGCTCTTCTATGGAGCAATGGTCATCGCCGGCACCCTGGGCATCAGCTTGTATTTGCTGGCCCAGGTCAAGCGGCTGCCGGCCCACAAGTCGATGCTCGACATCGCCGAAATCATTTTTCAGACTTGCAAGACCTATCTGATTCAACAAGGCAAGTTCCTGTTGATGTTGTTCGCCATTATCGCGGCGGCCATGTCTTACTACTTTATGGGCCTGCAACATAAAGACATGCAAACCGTCCTACTGGTGCTGTTCTTCTCCGTTGTTGGCATGGCCGGCTCTTACGCGGTCGCCTGGTACGGCATTCGCGTGAATACGTACGCCAACGCCCGCACCGCGTTTGCCTCTTTGAAAGGTGAGCCATGGGATGTGGTGAACATTCCCCTGCGTGCCGGCATGTCGATCGGGCTGTTCTTGATTTCGCTCGAGCTGATCATGATGGTCATCATCTTGCTGTTCGTGCCGCGCGATATTGTCGGTATCTGCTTCTTGGGTTTCGCCATCGGCGAGTCTCTAGCCGCCTCGGCCTTGCGGATCGCCGGCGGTATCTTCACCAAGATCGCCGACATCGGCTCGGACTTGATGAAGATTGTGTTCAACGTCAAGGAGGACGATCCCCGCAACCCCGGCGTCATTGCCGACTGCACTGGCGACAACGCCGGCGACTCGGTCGGGCCGACGGCCGACGGGTTCGAGACCTACGGCGTGACCGGCGTGGCCTTGATCTCATTCATCACGCTGGCCATTCCCACCGAGCAGTCCGACTTGCAAGCCAAGCTGATCGTGTGGATCTTCGCCATGCGATTTCTGATGGACTTCATGTCGGGCGTGTCGTATTTCATCAACCAAGGAATATCCGAAGCCAAATATCGCGGCCTGAAAGAGTTCGACTTCGAGCAGCCCCTGACGCGTCTGATTTGGATCGCCTCGATCTTGTGCATCACCACGTCTTACGGCATGAGCTGGCTGTTGATCAAGGACCTTGAAGTCGCCGGCACGGCCATGCCGCAATTATGGTGGCAGTTGGCCACCATTATCAGCCTGGGTACGCTGGCCGCCGTATTGATTCCGGAGTTCACCAAGGTTTTCACTAGCTCGCACTCCAAGCACGTCCACGAGATCGTGACCGCCTCGCGAGAAGGTGGTGCCTCGCTGACAATTCTGTCCGGATTGGTGGCTGGTAACTTCAGCGCCTTTTGGAAGGGCATCCTTATCGCCGGTCTGATGGGGGCGGCCTACTACGTCAGCTTGATGGGGCTCAACGACGTGATGGTCGTGGAACTCGTCAAGGGTGCCCCGCCCGTTGGCGTCGGTTCCATCTTCGCTTTCGGCCTGGTGGCTTTCGGCTTCTTGTGCATGGGCCCGGTAAACATCGCGGTCGATAGCTACGGACCGGTGACCGATAACGCGCAAAGCGTGTTCGAGTTGGCCCAGACCGAGCACATCAAGGGCATCAAGGACGAGATCAAGAAGGACTTTGGTTTCACGCCCGACTTTGAACAGGGCAAGCATTACCTGGAGGCCAACGACTCCGCCGGCAATACCTTCAAGGCCACGGCAAAACCGGTGCTGATCGGCACGGCGGTGGTCGGAGCCACGACGATGATCTTTTCGATCATTCTGCTGTTGGGCAAGGCGGGCTTCCTGCACCTCAACCTGACCGACGCGCCGGTGTTGTTGGGCTTTATCTGCGGTGGTGCCGTGATTTTCTGGTTCTCGGGCGCGTCGATGCAGGCGGTGACCACCGGTGCCTATTCGGCGGTCGAGTTCATCAAGAAGAACATGAACCTCAACAAAAAGGAAGCCGACATCGGCGACTCCATCACCGTTGTCCGTATTTGCACGCAATACGCCCAAAAAGGCATGTGGAACATCTTCATCGCCTTGATGTCTATCACATTGGCCTTTGCTTTCTTTGACCCTAACTTTTTTGTCGCCTACCTGATTTCCATCGCTGTCTTTGGACTGTTTCAGGCGATTTACATGGCCAACGCGGGCGGATCGTGGGATAACGCCAAGAAGTACGTGGAAGTCGATCTGAAGGAAAAGGGGACCGATCTGCACGCCGCCACGGTCATCGGCGATACGGTGGGCGATCCGTTCAAGGACACTACCTCGGTCGCCTTGAACCCGATCATCAAGTTTTCCACGTTGTTTGGACTGCTGGCGGTGGAGATCGCCATCGAGATCAAGCAGGCGGCGGCCAAGGCCAACGATGCTGTCGCCGGCAGCGGCAACGACTACACGCCGATCGTCGGAGCTTTGATGTTCATCGTCGGCCTGGTCTTCGTCTACCGCTCGTTCTACTCTATGCGGATTCCCGAAAAGAACGCCAAGTAGCCGCCGGAGGATTCTGTTGCATTATCGCCGCCAGCGACACGGTTCATACCCTGTCGCTGGCGGCTTTTTGTGAAGATCAAAACTGCTGGCCGTACATCTGCTTGACGGCGTCGATACCGCGGCGAAGGCACATCACGTCATTGCCCATCGTCAACATGCGGCAGCCCATTTCCACGGCCCGCTCGGCCAGTTCGGGCGAAGGAGGAACGATCCCCCAATGCTTGCCGTGCTTGCGGCAAGCCGCCGCCACATGGGCGATTCCCTCCCACAGCCTATCGTGGCCAAGCTGGCCCAGAATGCCCAGGGATTGCGAGAGATCGTTGGGACCGACAAATAGCAGATCGACGCCGTCGATGGCGGCAATCTCCTCCGCCTGCTCCAACGCGCCAAGCATTTCAATCTGGATCGACACCAGATGCCCGTTGTTGGCATAGGCCGCAAACTGGGGCGTGGGCTTGTGCGTGTACAGGGCATCGCGGCCACTGGAGTTAAGGCCTCGGCTGCCGCGCGGGGCAAACTTGCTCCACCGCACGAACTCCTCGGCTTGCGCGGCCGACTCAATACGGGCCGCCATCACGCCACCCGCCCCAGCCTCGAAGTTTTGCGTCACCTGGGCATAGTTGGTGGGGGCCATGCGGACGAAACAATCCATGTCGTTCGCCCGGGCGCAGACCGCGGCGACCGTAACCTGTTCGTAGGTAATTCCGCCATGCTCCTGATCCAACCAGAAGCCATCGTAGCCCCCCGCCAGGCCAAACATGTCAATCAACACCGGATGCACGATACGCCCGGCCGCAAAGACTCGAATCACGCGGTCAGCGGCCAACAGTTGTTTGAAAGTTTGCATGAAGAAAGATATGAGGAAAGAGGAGGGAGGTAGGAGAGTCGTCAGCGGAGAAGCAGGCAGCTTTCAGCCAATAGCTGATGGCTGACAGCTTCTCCGCTGACAGCTTCTCCGCATCATCGTATAATGCCAGCCAACAGTCTTCTACCGGAGCATTGCCGTTGTTGTCGATTATTCAATACCCCCATCCCACCCTGCGGCACAAAGCCAAGTCGCTGCGCCGGGTCGATGCCGAACTGCAGTCGATTGTGCGCGAGATGTTTGAGCTGATGTACAAGGCCAAGGGAGTGGGGTTGGCTGCCACCCAGGTCGATCTGCCGTACCGATTGTTCGTGGCCAATCTGTCGTCCGACCCAGGCCATCCTGAGGAAGAACAGGTCTTTCTCAACCCGGTCATCAGCAAACCGCGCGGATTGGAGACGGCGGAAGAGGGCTGCCTGAGCTTGCCGGGCCTGTATGGCGACGTCAAGCGGCCCGAACGGGTGACGATCGACGCGTACAACCTCTCGGGCGAGCACATCCAGGGGGAGGTCAGCGGCCTGCTGGCCCGCGTCATCCAACATGAAACGGACCACCTGGATGGCGTCTTGTTCATCGACCGCATCAGCCCCACGGGGCGGTTGGTCGTAAAGCATATACTGGAAGAGTTCGAGATCAACTTTGAGGGCCGTCGGGAACGGGGCGAACTGCCCGACGACGCGGCCAACCTGGCCCGGCTGCAAGAATTGGAAAAGCAGCGCTGTTGACGCGGCTTGTCGCCGTCAGTGACGGCTCTTACTGCCCTGAACCTGTACCCGCGATCAACCTTGGCCGAATCTTATCCCCCCGTTCCGTCGCTGAGATTGGTAATGCTGGCCAATGGCCCGTTCGCCGCGTCGACGTTTAACGCGCTGTTCCATACTCGGCGCCACTCGGTGGCCGGACTGGTCACGCGGCCCGCCAAACCGGTGCACTCGCGCAAGGCGGAACAGCCCAGCCCGCTGATGATGATTGCCGAGAAGCATCAAACGCCTGTCTGGTCGCCAGAAGACATCAATACGGCGGAATCCCAGGCCCGACTGGCCGAGTGGCGGCCCGATCTGCTGGTCGTTTGCGATTACGGGCAGATACTTTCTCCAGCCACGCTGGCCGTGCCTCGCCTGGGCGGAATCAACTTGCACGCTTCGCTGCTTCCCAAGTACCGCGGCGCTGCGCCGATCAATTGGGCCATTTACCACGGCGAGGAGACGACCGGCGTGACGGTCATTCACATGACCCCCTCGCTCGATGCCGGGCCTTGCCTGGCGCAGGTCTCCACGGCCATCGAGTCGGATGAAACGGCCGGCGAGTTAGAACCCCGGCTGGCGGCCTTGGGCGCGCCTGCGGTCATCGGCGTGATCAATCAGCTAGCGACCGGCACGACGGAATCCTTGCCGCAAGACCCAGCGCTGGCCACGAAGGCGCGGCGGCTGCGCAAGTCCGATGGTGAACTGGACTGGTCGCGGCCAGCCGCTGCCTTGCGCTGCCAGGTGCGGGCTTTCGAGCCGTGGCCCAAGTCATTCACGTCGTGGTTGCGGCCAGAGCAAGAGCCGCTCAGGCTGATCGTGGGCCGCACGCAAGTCGTCCCCTGGACCGGTTGCCCTGTCCCCGGCACGGTGCTGGAGGCCGGCTCGTCCGGCATTCTGGTGGCCGCTGGCGAAGGGGCCTTGCAAATCGAAACCTTGCAGCCGGCCGGTCGCCGCATGATGTCGGCCGATGAGTTCCTCCGCGGGCAGTCCCTCAAGGCGGGTGACCTGCTAGGGGCGGGCTGATTTCCGGGCATCTGGGCGGTTTTCTTGGTACGATTATTGAAGAGAGCGAAACTCGGATCGACGGGTCTCTCGAGTTGCCATGCGCGCAGCCGTCTCCCACCAAAATAGCCCTATGATGAAGCCCACAATTGTCACTTCGCGCTCTCCGCTCGTTCGAAATTCGTTTCCTCGTCGCGATTTCATCCTGGGCATGTCGTCCGTGCTCGGCGGCTTGGTCCTCTCTCAAATGTTCGGCCTGTCAACGCCGGCCGCCGCCGCGGTCGTGCCGGGTGAGGCCGAGGACTTGCCCCCTCATCATCCGGCAAAGGCCAGACGGGTGATTCGTATTTTTCTTAGCGGCGGGTTGAGCCATGTCGATTCGTTCGATTACAAGCCGGCTCTGGCCGAGCATCACGGCAAGCCGCTGGGAGGAACCGAACGGCCCGACGTTTTCTTTGGCCAGGTAGGGCTGTTGCACCAGCCGATGTGGGAGTTCAAACAGCGCGGCGAGAGCGGGTTGTGGATCTCTGAACTCTTTCCGCACCTGGCCCAGCAGGCCGACCGACTGACGGTTATCCGATCAATGTTTGCCGAGACATCCAATCATACGCCCGCCACGTTTCAAGCGCACTCGGGCTTCCGCTTGAATGGCTTTCCGGTGGTCGGAAGTTGGGTCGCCTATGGCCTGGGGGCTGAGACCGACGAGTTGCCGGCATTTGTGGTCTTGCCCGACACACGCGGATTGCCGGCGGGCGGCTCGATCAACTGGAGCAACGGCTTCTTGCCGGCCCGCCATCAAGGCGTTGCCCTTCGGACGCAAGGCCCGCCGATTCGCGACCTGGTTCCCGCTAGGCCTATTTCCGCGGCTACCGAGCAAGCCAGCCGCGAACTGTTGGCCGAGATCAACCGCCGCCACCTGGCGGAACGGGTAGGGGACGACGCGCTCTCGGCCCGCATACGCAGTTATGAATTGGCCGCCAAGATGCAGTTGGCGGTGCCAGAAGTAGCCGACTTGGAGCAAGAAACCGCGGCCACGCAGTTGCAGTATGGCCTGGACCAGCCGCATACAGCCGACTTTGGCCGGCAATGCCTGCTAGCGCGGCGTCTGTTGGAGCGGGGCGTAAGGTTCATCCAATTGTTTTCTGGCGGCGCGTTCGGCAGCCCACGTATCAATTGGGACGGGCACGAGGATATGGTCGCCAACCACGGGCAAGAGGCGGGCCGCATCGACAAGCCTATCGCAGGGTTATTGGCCGACCTGGCCCAACGGGGCTTGTTGCAAGATACCCTGGTGATGTTCATTACCGAGTTCGGGCGGACCCCTTTTACCCAATCGGCCGATGGCGTATTGGGCAAGGGACGCGACCACAGCCAGTACGGATTTAGCGTCTGGATGGCGGGGGCGGGCCTGAAGCCGGGCATGGCCCATGGCGCGACCGACGAGCTAGGCTTGAAGGCCGTCGAGAATCCCGTCCATTGGCACGATCTACACGCCACGGCGCTGCACACGCTGGGGATCAACCACGAACGGCTGACCTTCTACCACAACGGCATCCAGCGACGGCTGACGAATGTGCATGGGAGCGTCATCCAAGAAGTGCTGGCATGATTCTCAATGCTTACGCCGTATTGGATTTGTTTCTCTGCGGAATTCGAGTGCTGCTCGCCGTGGCCCTGGCGGCCGTGACAGTCCAGGCGCTGTTGAAGTCGCGGAAGACCCGATCCGCGGACCAAGAAATTGACCAACCATCGGGCCAAGAGAACCGCGGCTACCTGGCCATGCTACTGGGGATGATTCTGTTTGGCCTGAGTCTGGCAGCTTGGCCAATGCTCTATTTGCTCTTGGACAGCTATATTCCGCAATGGCCGGGTGTGATGTGTATCTACGGGGTGACGCAGATCGGCCGGGGCACCACGGGAGTAAGCCGCTTTCTGCCTGGCATATTGACGACAATAGAATCCTTGCGGCCGCTGGTGGTCTTTCTGGCGGGGGCCTGGTTGGTAGCCTATCGCACGGCTCGCCGGGCCGAGACAGACTCCCCGCTCGGCCGCCTGCCCGACAGCAGGCAAACGACATTTCCGCAGCCGGCCGGCGTTCTGGCTAAGGGCAGTTTGTGGTTGTTAGTGGCCTTGGCATGTGCTTCGGCGGTGGATGCGGGGCTAGAAGCGGCCTATGTCGTGCTTCCCAAGCAAACCGCTGTCCGCTCGGGCGGCTGCTGCACAATGATGAACGCCGACAATCGCGGTGCGTCGGGTATCTTCACCCACGGCGATACCCCCGCCCCAACTTGGTTGTGGGTCAGCGAGGGCATCGTGCTGCTGGGCATGATGGCGGGCCTGGCGGCGGTTGCTTATCAGCCTGTTGGCTGTATTCGGCGCGGCCGGCTTTGGCTGCTGTGTCTGGGTGCCGCGGGCACGTTGATCTTGACCAGCCTGTTCCTCATCGACATTGCCGCGCCGTGGTTGTTGCGACTTCCTCGCCATCATTGTTTATACTGTTTGTTTGTCGAGGTTCCCGAGAGCTTGTTGGCCGTGTTGGCATTGGTCGGCGGTGGTTTTGCCGTCGGTTGGGCCGGAGTATTGGCACTGGTCCAAACTCGTCGCGGCTGGCAGCAAAACAATCGAGACTCCGCAATGCCCAGCGATGCGGAATCGACCGTAGATGAGGGAATTCGCCGGTTGCTCCGCTGGGGCTTGGCCGGTTACGTTAGCTTTGCGATCATGTTGCCCCTGGAAATGGTTCTGGCCCAATGACCCGCCGCCAAATCATGTTTGCCGCTATCTGGCTGCTGATTGTCGTCGGCGTTCCACTCCTGGGGCACTTGGCGAGGGAGTCGCAGTCGGCACGCTGCGCTTTTGATGGACAACCGATCGTGCCGATTTATCGGGTACGAGTGGAGCGGCTAGCGGACGATAAGTTCTCGTTTTGTTGCCTGGAGTGTGCCCGGCGATGGCTGGAAGGCCACGCGGGCAACCCGCGGGTCTTGGTGACCGACGAAACCAGCGGCCGGGAGATCCCCGCCAGCGAGGCAATATTCGTCCGCAGCCAGGTCGTGACCACGTCCGCCACCGGCAACCGCGTGCATGCCTTTGCCAACCAGGCCGACGCGCAGCGCCATGCCGAATCGTCGAATGGCCAGATCTTGATCGGGGCGCGGCGGCCCTTTGCCCAAGACACGGCCGAACACAAACTGTCCACCAAAGTTAACACCCAATCCACCGCTGAGTAACACTATCGTGGCTCAAACAAATTCGCGTCCGGCGATGATCGGCGTTGCCTTGCTGGTCTTGGGTGGCATTGCCGGTTGGGCCGTGACGCGCAAACCGGTTGAACCGCTCACTCCGCAGGATGGCCCGCCCGCCGCCAACGTCAACGGCGAGAAGCCGCCGGCCGCGTTCGAGCAGTTGCCGGGCTTTCGCGAGATGTCGCAACAGGCGGGCATCGGCTTCAAAATGCAATTCCTGGCGGGGGAGCAGGGCGAAAACTTCAAAATCAATCTGTATGACCATGGCAGCGGCGTGGCGGTTGGTGACTACGACGGCGACGGCGACGACGATATCTATTTTTGCAACCAGCTTGGCCCGAACGCCCTGTATCGCAACGATGGCGAAAACCGCTTTAGCGATGTCACGGCCGAGGCGGGCAAGATCGCGCTCGACGACCGTATCTGCGTGGCGGCGACTTTCAGTGACTACGACAACGACGGCGACCAGGATTTGTTCGTCACCAGCATTCGCGGCGGCAACGTGCTGTTCAACAACGATGGCCGCGGGCAATTCACTGATGTCACACAGGCAGCGGGCCTGGAACTGGTCGCACATTCGCAGACTGCGGCGTTTTTTGACGCCGACAACGATGGCGATCTCGATCTGCTGGTGGTCAATACGGCCCAGTGGACCTTGGACAATTACCTGGAGGATCAACACTACTACGAAGGCCCCGCCAGCTTGGCTGCGCTGGCCCGTAGCCCGCGCGAAAAAAATGTCTTTTACCGTAATGAAGGGAACGGCCATTTTGTCGATGCGACGGAAGAGGCTGGTTTGGCGGGTCTGGGTTGGAGCGGCGACGTGGCCGTGTTCGACGCCAACGGCGACGGCCGGCTGGATGTGCTCATTACCAATATGTTTGGCAACGCGCAGCTTTTTCAAAACCAGGCCGATGGTAAGTTCGTCGATGTGGGCGAGAAAATGCTGGGCAAGACTTCCATCGGCGGAGTGGGCGCGCACGCCTTCGATATCGACAACGATGGCCTCATAGATGCTTTGATCGTGGACATGCATTCCGACATGTGGATGGGGGCCAACTTCGACTCGGCCAAGATTGAAGAAGACAAGAAATACCGTGTCCTTAACCCGATCGTGGAGATCGAAAGCGGATACGATGCCGACGCCGTGCGCATCTTTGAAGAGGAAAACCCCCGCGCGTTGCAAGGGAACAGCTTGTTTCACAATCTCGGCGGCGGCCGGTTCGAGGAATCTTCGGACGCGGCCGGCCTAGAGACCTTTTGGCCCTGGGGCGTGGCGGCAGGCGACTTTGACGGCGACGGTTATCAAGACGCGTTTATCCCGTCAGGCATGGGCTACCCGTTCTTTTACTGGCGGAACTACCTGATGGTAAACAAGGGGGACGGCACGTTCGCCGACCAGTCTCGCAGCCGCGGCATCGAACCGCCCCCCGGTGGAGAAAATCTGCCAGAACAGATTGGCGGGCGTGACGCTCCTCGCAGTTCGCGCACGGCGGCCACGGCCGACTTTGACGGAGATGGCAAGCTTGATCTGGTCGTCAATAACTTCAACGACGGTGCCTATTACTATCACAACGACTTCCCTGACCTCAATTACGTGGCATTCAAACTGCGAGGCACGGCCAGCAATCGCGACGCCATCGGTGCCTTGGTCACGTTGCGTATTGGCGATGAGGTCATGGTCCGCCAGGTTCAAGCCGCCAGCGGCTATTTAAGCCATTCCTCAAAGACTTTGCACTTTGGACTTGGCCAGCGCGAGAAAATCGACCGGGCCGAAATCCGCTGGCCCAACGGCACCCTGCAAACCTTGGAAGCGCCCGCCATCAACCAACTGCACGAACGAATCGAACCGGAGCAACCCTCCGAATGAGTCTCGCGAATCGGCCGCTCATCAATTGCGGGCTGCTGGCCGGTCCGCCGTTGCTGGCGGCGGCCCTGTTGGCCGCCGACCCTTTTCTGTCTCGGCCGACTTCGCCTGCCAGTTCGCAGTTTCAAGACGTCGTTGCCGGTCTAGGCTTGTTTCCCGCTACCAGTCTGGCACAAGGAAGCAAGGCGTTCGATCCGCGCCTGGACGATGCCAACGCCGCGGATCGTGGACCGTTACCGGCCGGCGGCTGGTTCTCCACCAATGAAACGATGTCTGTCTTACCCGCTACTGACAACAAGTCCATCCATTTCCGCCCAGAGGCACCCGATGCGGAATTGGATTGAAATTGCCCGCGCGGGGTTGGATGGTTTGCGGCTTTATCCGTTACGGGCAGGCGTGACCGTGGCTTGCGTGGCGGCGGTGTTGACACCCCATCTGGCCGGGTTGGGTATATCGCAAGCCATCCGGCAACAAGCGGATGAGTCGATTGAGCAAGGCGCGAATCTTTATGTTTCCGGTACGCGGTTCGGCGAACCGGCTGCAATTCCGTTGACGCTGTCGAAACGAATCCGGGAACTCGACGGCGTTACCAAAGTCGTTCCACGTATTATCGGGCAGGTTCGCCTGGGCCGCGACGACCTTGCGGCCGTTGTAGTGGGCATTGCCCCCACCCACTGGCCAGACGCGGTGCAATGCATTGACGGCCGGCTGCCTAGGGATGGCGGCACGCACGAAGTAGTCTTGGGGACCGAAATAGCCGCGCGGCTGGGCCTGCGGGTGGGCGACCGCATTCCGCCCTTTTACCATGGCCGCTTGGGAGATCGGGTCTCTACGGTCGTGGGCCTGTTCAAGTCGGATATTTCGCTGTGGCAGGCCAACATAATGCTGATGACGTTGGAAGCCGCCGCCGCGGTCTTTGAACAGGGCGATTCCGCAACCGACCTGGCCGTTTACTGCCGCCCCGGATACGAAGCCACGTTGGCCACCGCCATTGCCGCCGCCCAAGAGAAATGGCCGCCGTCCGCCAACGGGGGCCGTCTGCGGATCGTGCCCCGTTCTCAGCTTGCCGCGCTGCTCCCCCGCCAGTTGTTGCAACGCGAGGGGATATTTAACTTACATTTTGTGCTGGCATTTGCCGTCGGCATTCCCTTGGTATTGGTCACATCGGGCATTGGCCAGACGGAGCGCCGCCGCGAGACCGGCTTGCTGAAGGCACTCGGCTGGCAAACCGACGAAATCCTCATTCGCGGGCTGATCGAAAATTTCGTGCTTTGCCTGCTGGCCGCGTCGCTGGCGGTGATTGTGGCGTTTGCCTGGCTGCGGCTGGGCAACGGCGTGGGAATCGCCGCGCTGTTTCTGCCTGACGTAGGCTTTCGCCCTGGCTTCCGTATTCCGTTTCAGCTTACGCCCCTGCCCGCCCTGTTGACCCTGTTGATCTCCTTGGCCGTGGTGATGGCGGGAACGCTCTGGTCGACGTGGCGCACCGCCGTGACCGCCCCCATCGAAGCCATGCGTTAACCGCCATGCCCAATCCTCTGCTGACAACTTCGCATCTTTGCCAACGCTTTCGGCTGCCGGGCGGCCGCGAATTGTTGGCCGTGGACAACGTCAGCCTGGCGTTGCAACCGGGCGAAGTGCTAGCAGTCTCCGGTTCGTCGGGGTCGGGCAAGAGCACGCTGCTGGGGCTGCTGGGTGCGCTGGCCCGGCCTACCAGCGGAGAGCTCCGCTTCGATGGCCAGCTTTTGGCGGGTTGCTCCGAAATACGGCTCGCCCGGTTGCGCAGGCAGATCGGCTTTGTATTCCAGAGCTTCTTATTGTTGCCCAGGCTGCCGATATGGGACGGCCTAACCTACGGTTTGATCCCGCGGGGATGGCGGCGGGCCGACCGGCGCATGGCCGCGGGTGATCTGCTGGAAAAGCTTGGCCTGGCCGACCGGATCGATCAATCACCTGAGGAACTCAGCGGCGGAGAACAGCAGCGCGTGGCCGTCGCCCGCGCTTTGGTGGGGGAACCGCGGTTGATCGTGGCCGACGAGCCGACATCGAACCTCGATCCTCTAGCGGCCGAAAACGTCCTCACCCTCTTCCGCCAAATCAACGCCGGCGGCACCACCCTCGTCATCGCCACCCACGACCCCCGACTGCTGGCGCTTGCCACGCAATCAATCATCATGGAAGGGAAGGCGGAAGGTCGTAGGCTTTAGGCGACTGGATGAAATCGAACACTTATTGAGCTTCGTATGGCTAATGAACCCCTTGGAGGTGGCGTGCGTAGTATGAGTCATGCGACCGAAAGGCAGTGCGGCGGAGCTGGAGGCTCGTCGCCAGAGGGCTGTACGCTTGCTAGCGCAAGGCAAGACGAATGCCAAAGTTGCCGAACTCGTGGACGCGTCGGTGTCGTCGGTGAAGCGCTGGAAGGCGGCGTGGAAGAAAGGAGGCTCCGAAAGCCTCGCCGCCAAACCTCACCCCGGCCCTTCCTCTCGACTGTCTGAGGTGGCGCTGGCTCTTTCATGGTCAGTGGACGATAGACGCGCGCCCAATCCCTAACATCGATTGATCCATTGCAGGCCAGCCACGCCGATGGTCCGATGGTCAGTGCGTACAGGGCTAGCAGCAGGATTGGCACTGCCAGCACGACAACCAGGAACCCGCTCGATTTGGGGTGGTGAGCCATGATGCACCAATTCGCTGAAACAGAGTCTATTGCGTTTCGTACGGCCAATGAGCCCAGGCCGACCAACGGGAAGGCCGAAAGCTATGCAATTTGAGGCGTTCGCAAAGGATCATGATCCAAACGAACCGCTACAAACGGCTGACTTTGGCCGAATGCAATCGGCTCGCAACCAATATCGCGGCGCATGACGCAGCGGCATGTTGGCTTCAAGCAACTCCATCGGCATGGAATCGCCTCCGACAACGTAGGCCACCTTACTCCCGCACTTGCTCGAAGCAGAACACACCCTTCTTATTCGACGTTACCACGTCGATCAGGCCGTCGCCGTTGATATCAGCCAATTGAAACTGCGTACCCATACCGCTGTCGTTGTCGATGTCGTGCCGAATCCATGCCGGCTTGCCATCTTGGCGGGTGAGCTCGAACCAGTGCAGCACGGCAGGCTGGTCGCGGCCGTTGTCGCCGCCGGGACCGTGCGCCCACCAACGCTTGCCGGTGACAAAGTCGGGCAAGCCATCGCCGTTAATATCGGCCATGCACATGGCATGCGTCTGCGAGAAGGTCTTTTCAATCTCGTGGGTCTCCCAGCCGTCGGCCTTTTGTTCGTGCCACCAAATGCCGTAGTCGTGAGCGCTGGAGCTCAACACGTCGGCGTCGCCGTCGCCGTCGTAATCAAAAATATGCATGTCGGCGGCGGCCGGTCCAAAATTCACCGGATGAAAAGCCCACTCGGCCTGGTTGGCATCGGCCGGACTTTCCCACCAGCCTTGCGGCACAACCACATCCTTGCGTCCATCGCCGTTGATATCGCCCGCGCCCAGCCCGTGCGAGTAGCGGTTGCAGCCTTCGGCGTTCTTGGCCGAGATCGCCCGCAATGTCCATTCTTTCTCTGGGTCGGCCGCGGGCGTAATGATGGCCATTTGCTTTTCGGGCCCGTCGGTGTTCTTGGGGTCGGGCGAAAAAGCGCACAGCAGTTCGCGCTTGCCGTCACCGTCGATGTCCACGTATTGGGGGCTTTCATTGTTGGTCACCGGCGTGCCAACGTGCCGCTTCCATTTGCCATCGGTCGCTTGAGGATTTTCGAACCACCACGTCTGTTGGCCAGGAAAATCGACCACCACCAGATCGGCCCAACCGTCGCCGTTGATGTCGTCGGCAAAGTTGGCGAACGAATTGCTGTAGCCTAGCGGATCGTAGGTCTTTTCCTCCTCGGCCACGACATGCATGGCCCAATCGGGAGCAGAATACCAAACGCTGCCGGCGGCGATGTCCAGCTTGCCATCTTTGTTGAAATCGGCAACCGCCACTCCTTCACTGCGAAAATGGTTGTCGAGCTGGGTCTTCTTGAAGGAAATCTTGGCGGGCGATTCTTCCGCGACAGCCGAATGGCAGGCGGCAAGCAATAAACCACACAGTGCGAAGCCGCGAATGGCAATGTTCATGGGGGCTGCCTTGGGGGCGGAAGGATGAGGGATGAGTGTCAAAAACTTTCGCCCCTTAGTCTACTTAGCAGACAACCTCGATGAAAGATGCGGGCGGGGCGACCTCGATAAACCATTGGGTTTTACCGCCCGATGGCGTACAATAAAAGCCTTGCCCCGCACGCCTGTTGAAGGACGGTGACGGCCCGATTTCAACACCCGCCGTTGCCTGCCCGCGTGATAATCCTTCTGCCCCTCATAAAGACGCTTGTGCCATGAAAGCATGCGCTACTACCTGGCGTTTGACGATGTTGCTGCTGTTGGGCTGCGGCCCACTGACGCTGCCCCGTGCCCACGCCGCCGAGCCGCCGCTGGACTTTAACCGCGACATCAAGCCAATTCTTTCCAACAATTGCTTTCAGTGCCACGGCTTTGACGACGCCGAACGCAAGGGCGGGACCGACGGCCTGCGGCTCGACACGCCAGAGGGGGCCGTGGCCGATCTTGGCGGCCACGCGGCGATTGTGCCGGGCCAGCCCGACCAAAGCGAGTTCGTGAGGCGGATTGTCAGTACCGATGCCGGCGAGCAAATGCCTCCCGCGGGCAGCGGCAAGCGGCTCACCCCGGCTGAGATTGAACTGCTAGAAACCTGGATCAAGCAAGGGGCCAGGTACGACAGCCATTGGTCGTACGTCAAGCCCGTACGGCCAGAGCCGCCCACCGTGAAAAACTCGGCTTGGCCGAAATACCCCATCGACAGTTTTATTCTGGCGCGGCTAGAAGCCGAGGGATTGCTGCCGTCGCCCGAGGCCGACCGCTACGCCCTGATCCGCAGAGTGTCGCTCGATCTGACCGGCCTGCCCCCATCGCTGGAAGAGGTCGATGCTTTCGTCAACGATACCGATCCGCAAGCCTACGAAAAGCTGGTCGATCGCCTGCTGGCCCAAGAGGCTTACGGCGAGCATTGGGCCCACTTCTGGCTGGACCTGGCCCGCTACGCCGACTCGGCCGGCTACGCCGATGACCCGGCGCGCAAGATTTGGATGTTCCGCGACTACGTGATTCGCTCGTTGAATGCCAACAAGCCGTTTGACCAGTTCACGCTGGAGCAAATTGCCGGCGACTTGTTGCCGCAGCCGACCGACGAGCAAATCATCGCCACGGCCTTTCATCGCAACACGCTGACCAACAACGAAGGTGGGACGAACGACGAAGAGTTCCGCAGCGTGGCGATCGTCGATCGCGTCAACACGACGTTGGCCGTCTGGATGGGGACGACCGTCGCCTGTGCCCAATGCCACAACCACAAGTACGACCCGATCACGCAAGAAGAGTTCTTCCGGCTGTATGCCATCTTCAACAACTCCGCGGATGCCGACCGCGGCGATGAGTCGCCGTTGTTTTCGCAATATTCGCCCGAGCAGCAACAGCAGCGCAGCGCGTGGGAGCAACAGATCGCCGGCTTGCAACAAACGCTCAAGACTTCCACACCAGAGATAGCGGCCGCGCAGGCCGCCTGGGAACAAGCCTTCCCCCTTAACTTGGCTTGGCGCGGGCTGAAGCCCGCCAAGTTTACGTCGCAAGCCGAGGCAGCCGCGGTCATTGCCGAGGACGGCGCGGTGCATGTGCCGGCAGGCGGCAAGACAGACACTTACACCGTGGAGATCGCCGCCGAAGCCGGCAAGATCGGCGCATTGCGGTTAGAGGCGCTCCCCGATGATTCCTTGCCTGGCAAAGGGCCCGGCCATGCCGGCGGCAACTTTGTCATCACCCGCGTCGCCGCTAGTGTCGTTCCGCCGGCAGGCACGCCGCTGACAGGCCGTTACGTGCGGATTGAAATTCCCGGCAAGACCAAGATTCTCTCCTTGGCCGAAGTGCAAGTCATGCGGGGAGCGGAGAATATTGCCACGGCTGGAGAAGCGACGCAAAGCAGCACCGACTACAACGGGCCGGCCAATCTGGCGATCGACGGCAACACCGATGGCGAGTTCACCAAAGGCTCGACCACGCACACGGCCCAGTCCGACGACCCCTGGTGGGAAGTGGACCTAAAGAGCCAGCAGCCGCTCGACCGCTTGGTGGTTTGGAACCGCACCGACGCTACCGTTAGTTCGCGGCTGGCCGACTTCCGCATTCAAATCCTCAATGAAAACCGCGAGCCAGTCTGGCAGCAGACGGTCGCCGCGCCTCCCAATCCCAGTAGCGAAATTTCGCTCAGCGGTCTGCGAGAGATTGATTTCGCCACCGCCCTGGCCGATTTTTCACAAGCCAATTTTGATCCCGCGGCCGTTCTGGCCGGCACCGACAAGGCCAAGGGCTGGGCCATTGGCGGCGCACTGGGCCAGGCCCACTCGCTCACTTTGGCCGCCAAGTCGCCGGTCGATGTTCCGGCAGGGGCGACGATCAGCGTTACCATCGAACAAGCCAGTCCGCATGAGGGACACACGTTGGGGCATTTCCGGCTGTCGGCCACGGACGATGGCCAGGCGGCTGAGTGGGCCCGCACGCCCCCAGCGGTCATCGACGCGCTGCGCGTCGCCGCGGAGAGCCGCACGCCAGAGCAGCAGGCCACGCTTTCACAATACTATCTGGGCATCGCACCCACGCTCGACGCTGCCCGCCAGCAATTGGCCGCCGTGCAAAAGCAACTGGCCGATCTCAAGCCCGACACCGTCCCTATCATGCAAGAACTGCCGGCCGAGCAGCGCCGCGTGACCCACATTCAGCATCGCGGCAACTTCCTCGACCTGGGCGAAGCCGTCACCGAGGGAACCCCCGCCGCATTCCATCCTTTGTCCGCCGACGCGCCACCCAATAGGCTGGCTTTGGCCCATTGGCTGGTCGATGAGAACAACCCGCTCACGTCGCGGGTAATCGCCAACCGCTACTGGGAGCAACTCTTTGGGATTGGCATTGTCAGCACCAGCGAGGAATTCGGCTCGCAGGGAGACTTGCCCTTCCATCCCGAACTGCTGGACTGGCTAGCGACGGAAATCGTGCGGCAAAAATGGGATCTCAAGGCGTTTGCCAAACTGCTGGTAACGACGGCCGCCTATCGGCAATCGTCCCGCGTGACGCCAGAACTGCAACAGTTAGACCCGGACAACCGCTTGCTGGCCCGCGGCCCGCGTTTCCGCCTGTCGGCCGAGATGCTCCGCGACCAGGCCTTGTTCGCGGCCGGCTTGCTGAGCAACAAGTTGTACGGCCCGCCGGTCAAGCCGCCGCAGCCGTCGATGGGCCTTAGCGCTGCCTTTGGCAGCGGCATCGACTGGCAAACCAGCACCGGCGACGACAAATACCGCCGCGGCCTGTACACCATGTGGCGGCGGTCGAACCCTTACCCTTCGATGGCGGCCTTCGACGCCCCCAATCGCGAGGTCTGCACGCTCCGCCGGGTCCGCACCAATACGCCGCTGCAAGCACTGGTTACGCTCAACGATCCCGTCTATATCGAGGCGGCCCAAGCCTTGGCCCGCCGCGTCCTGGCCGATGGCGGTTCGAACCCATCCGACCGCGGGCGTTACGCCTTCCGGCTGGTTTTGTCTCGGCCACCGCACGATGAAGAACTGGCCCGCGTGGTGCAACTTTACGAGCAAACATTGGCCCGCTACGCCGCAGCGCCGGCGGAAGCCGTTAAAATGGCCACCGACCCGCTGGGGCCGGCGCCACAGGGGATGGATGTGAATGAACTGGCAGCCTGGACGGTGATAGGCAACGTGCTGTTGAATTTGGATGAAACCATGATGAAAAGGTGAAGCGAATGTCGAGTGATGAATGCCGAGAGTCGAATGAACTGACAAACAGCATTTCCCATAACTTTATCTGAACTCTAGAATCTGGCTCCGCCATGCACCCAATTATCGAACAGCTTCAACTATCAACCCGCCGCCAGTTCCTCAAGAATGGGCAACTTGGCATTGGCGCGCTGGCGCTATCTTCGTTGTTGGGCGGCGGTAAGGCTTCCGCCGCCAGTAGCGAGGTGAGCAACCCGCTGGCTCCCAAGGCCCCCCCATTGCCGGCCAAGGCCAAGCGGGTGGTTTACTTGCACCTGACCGGCTCGCCCCCTCACCTGGATCTGTACGATTACAAGCCGGAACTGGTCAAACATAGCGGCGAGGACTGCCCCGAACAGTTCACCAAGGGGAAGCGGTTTGCCTTCACCAGCGGCACGCCCAAACTGCTGGGTACCCCGCGGCAATTCGCCCAGCATGGCCAAGGGGGGGTATGGCTGTCCGACGCGCTGCCCCACCTGCATGGCGTGGCGGATAACATGTGCGTCATCAAGTCGATGTTTACCGAGCAGTTCAACCATGCTCCGGCGGAACTGCTGCTGTATACCGGATCGGCCCGTTCCGGCCGGCCTTCGCTGGGTGCCTGGACCACCTACGGGCTCGGTTCCGAGAACGAAAACCTGCCCGGCTTTGTCGTGCTGATCTCCAGCGGCGTGCAGCCCAACGGTGGCAAGAACTCCTACGGGGCCGGCTTTCTGCCCAGCGTTTACCAGGGAGTGCAATGCCGCTCGAAGGGCGACCCGGTGCTGTACGCCTCGGACCCGCCCGGCATGGACCGCTCGCTTCGCCGAGAAACGCTCGACGCTCTCAACGACCTTAACGCCCTGCAGGCCGAGGAACTTGGCCACCCGGAAACGCTCACCCGCATTGCCCAGTACGAGCTGGCCTTCCGCATGCAGACCGCCGTGCCCGAGGTGATGGACATCACCAAAGAGACCCAGGCCACGCTAGACGCCTACGGTGCCAAGCCGGGCGAGTCGAGCTTTGGCAATAACTGCCTGCTGGCCCGGCGGCTGGTGGAGCAAGGGGTGCGGTACGTGCAATTGTTTGACTGGGGCTGGGACTACCACGGCACCAGCCCCGATACCGGCCTGACCGACGGCCTGACCAACAAATGCGCCACGATGGACAAGCCCGTCGCCGCGCTCATCAACGACCTGCACCAACGCGGGCTGCTGCAAGATACGCTCATCATCTGCGGCGGCGAGTTTGGCCGCACGCCGTTTCGAGAGGGGCGCACCGCCGCCAGCGCCACGCTGGGCCGCGACCACTTCCCCGACTGTTTCAGCATGTGGCTGGCGGGTGGCGGCGTAAAAGGGGGCTACTCCCACGGCGAGTCCGACGAACTCGGCTTCTCCGTGGCCAAGGACAAAGTCCACATCCACGACCTGCAAGCCACCATCATGCAGCTCCTCGGCTTCGACCACACTCGGCTAATCTACCGCTTCCAAGGCCGGGACTACCGCCTGACCGACGTACATGGCAGCGTGGTGCAAGAAATTCTAGCGTAAGGGGAAGGGGAGTTATTAGTTGTCAGTTTTCAGTTGGCACTGTTCAGAAAGTTGCATCCACCTAGTCTATTAACCGTTCGTTATTTGCGTCACGCGGCAAGCTGATTACTGAAATCTCCCCAATCCATGACCCACCCCATCCTCCCGCTCGTCGGCGTCATCATGGGCAGCAAGAGCGACTGGGAGACCATGCGCCATGCGGTGGCCGTGTTGGCCCAGTTTAATGTGCCGCACGAAAGCCGCGTTGTCTCGGCCCATCGCACGCCCGAGTGGATGTGTGAGTACGCCCAGTCCGCCGAAAGCCGCGGGCTAAAGGTCATCATCGCCGGTGCCGGCGGCGCAGCACACCTGCCCGGCATGGTGGCGGCGCAGACCAGCTTGCCGGTCCTGGGCGTGCCAGTCCAAAGCAAGGCCTTGCAAGGCCTCGATTCGCTTCTGTCCATTGTGCAAATGCCTGGCGGCGTGCCGGTGGCGACGATGGCCATTGGCGAGGCTGGCGCAAAAAACGCCGGCCTGCTGGCCGTGCGCATCTTGTCGCTGGATCAGCCCAAGCTCCGCGAGCAACTGCACGCCTATCGCCAGTCCGAAAACGACCGCGTGCGGCGGGAAGAATTGCCATGAGCAGCGTCATTTTGCCGGGTGCCACGCTGGGCGTTTTGGGCAGCGGCCAATTAGGGCGGATGTTTGCCATCGCCGCGCGGCGGATGGGCTACCGCGTGCATGTGCTCTCTCCCGACGACGACACGCCGACGGGCCAGGTGGCCGACCTGGAAATCAACGCCCCTTATGACGACCTGGACGCCATCGCCCGATTCGCCCGCGATGTCAGCGTGGTGACGTTTGAGTTTGAAAACGTCCCCGCCGCCACCACGCAGGTCGCCGCGCGGTTCGCGCCGGTGCGTCCTGGCGGCAACGTGCTGCACGTTACCCAGCATCGGCTGCGCGAAAAGACCTTTCTGCAACAAGCCGGGCTGCCGGTGACTCCCTTCGCGGCGGTTCGCGGGTTGGACGAACTGCACCAGGCCATCGACCGGATTGGCTGCCCGGCCGTGCTAAAGACAGCCGCTTGGGGTTACGATGGCAAGGGGCAGTTCATGCTCCGCGAGGCGTCGCAAGCCGCCGCCGCCTGGAATGCCCTGGCAACCGACGAAGCCATCCTGGAAGCCTTTGTCGATTTCCAGAGCGAGCTGTCGATCGTGGCCGCCCGCGGGCAAGACGGCCAGTTCGCCTGCTACGGGCCGATCGCCAACACACACCACCGGCATATCCTCGACCTGTCGGTGCTGCCCGCCGGCCTGCCGCGAAAAACAGCGGACGAAGCGGAGGAAATCGCCCGCGTGGTCTTGGAGAAACTGGAAGTCGTGGGGGTCTTGTGCGTGGAGTTGTTCCACCATCGAAACGGCGGGCTGCTGGTCAACGAATTGGCCCCCCGCCCGCACAACAGCGGGCATCTGACGATCGACGCCTGCGTGACTTGCCAGTTTGAGCAGCAAGTCCGCGCCGCTTGCGGGCTGCCGCTCGGTTCGACCCGGCTCCATTCACCGGCCGCCATGAGCAATCTCTTGGGCGATCTGTGGCAAGCGGGCGAACCGAACTGGGCCGCGGCCTGCGCCCTGCCCGATGTCAAGCTTCATCTCTACGGCAAGCGGCAAGCCCGTCCTGGCCGCAAGATGGGCCACCTCACGGCCCTGGCCGCCACCTCCCAAGAAGCCGCCACCCGCGCCCTTTCGGCCCGCGCAGCGCTGCAGCCGGCAATTCCATCGCCGGCGATTTTGTAGGAGGCGATTCCATCGCCGACCACCTTGAACGACCGGTTTCTCGACGGCGGCCATCCGTCTTCCACCCCGCCGCCCAAGGCCGCACAGTGGGCGATCCCGGCGTGGTAATTCGCATGCCAGCCGTTAACAATGAAAGATGCCCGGCCGCGCGGCCAGGAGTCGAACCACGAATCGAACGAATGAATTTCCCGCTAGTCAAATCACTCTACCACACGGCAGGTCGGCATTCGCCTGCGCAATTCGTCAATGCCGGCCTGAGACATTTGTGTATGGAACACGAATAGATAATCCAACTCTAAAGCAATCAAGTCATCTATGCACTCGTCCGTAATTGATGCACCATCTAGAGCCAATGTGCTTAGCTTTCTCAATCGCCTAAGCTTACTGACCGTGCTGTCCGTAACGGGACACCTGTTCATCAATAGGACTTGCAAATCGCTCAATGCCGCAATACAATCCATACTTTTGTCAGAAACATTTGTATCACTTATATCTATAACTGCACTTTCCGAAAACTTTCAGTGTTATACCACCAGGGCGGTGAGGCGTTTGAGGAGGGAGCGGATTTTTGGAGCGGGCGGCGTGGGAGCGGTGAGACGCAGAAATTCCTCGTGGAGACACGTG
>JBFWUW010000053.1:0-53910 GCA_050247075.1 Pirellulales bacterium
GCCGCGAGTCGGATAAGAAACCCGCCGTTAATCGGCTCGATCCAACTCGCTTTCCAACTGTTCGGCCAGCGACTGCCGACGCTCGATCGAATCGCGCAGGTCATCCAGCGCCGCTTGCAAAACGTCCGAAGGCAGCCGGGGGACACCCATAGTTTGAGCGCGGGACCATCGGGCTGGGTTGACGACCTAACGTATTGATGAATCGCATGTTACGAAATCTGTCGCATGAACTCCACCATCGGGGAGAACCTAGGCCGCGCCGGAACCGGTGCTGTTCGCTCGGCCGGGGTCTATAAGCGGGCCTTGATGGGTGCGAAGAGGGCTCTCAAGGGGGCGTAGGCGACGGGCAAGACCACTTTCGCCGACCGGCCCTTGAGCAGGCGCAGACAGTATATTTAAAAATAACTATTTTAATAGTTTACAAAAGATCACTTTGCGTACAATCATGAGCGTCCAGCTTTGCGCGCCGACGTGGCTTTTGCACGTCCAACGGGCGCGAAGCCCCTAAACCGCCCAGGTATCGTCGTCCGCCGCGTGCTCGAACAGCATGGCCGTGGCGGACGGCCGATCGTGCGGGTCACTAATTAAGGCTACCGTCGCCGGCTGGTCGGCCAATCTGGGAGCGACGACGTTCTCATCGTTCCCTCCGCCGACCGGTACTTGCCGTGGGGCCTGTTCATATTTTTTGAAACGCGGTCGTCACGCGGGGTGCTTTCGGTGCGCGCCGGGCCTGTGGCAACGGGCCACAATCGTAACCTGCACCAAACCCCCGTTGTTGGAACAGGTAACGCGGCTGCCCTAACGAAAAGCCCCGCGATTTCCAGGAAAAGCTTGCGTTTGTTACCTGCACCACTCCGTGAAATGGTGCGAGTTACGTGGAACAAGTAGCTTCCAACCCCAAAATCCGCCCTCCTTCCCTGGAGGTCGTGCAACTCTTACGTTGTTGACTTATCAGTGCATTGTGCCGCGTCCGGAACGAAACACACTGCGCATTGGCACCAGATTCAAGGCCATTCCTCGCCGCCACCGCTACGCGTGTTTGAGGAAAGACGCTAATCAACGCGGCAGATCCCACAATCCGTGGATGCTACTGAACTTAAGAGCCGCGCCGCCTCAATGGCGGCCGGCGATTACGTCGGCTACCATGACACCCCATGCCACGCTCGATCAAGATCGCATTTCCCTCCCATCAGAACCGCCATGAATGAATGGTATTACGCCACGGCGCAGCAGCAGCAGCAACAAGGCCCTGTTTCCAAGGCGGAGTTGCAACGGCTGTTGGGCACTGGCCAGCTTTCGCCCCAGTCGCTGGTCTGGAACGCCACGCTGCCTGATTGGCAGCCGGCGGAGAAGATCCCCGGCCTCATCCCCAGTGGCGGCACGCTGGGCGGTTTTGCTAGCAGCAGTCCCGGCGTCCCCTTGGCCGCTCCGGCTCACCCGACAACTCCTGGGGCAGGGGCGGCGCCGGCGATGAACCCGGCCAATCCGTATGCTTCGCCCTACCAGACGGCCTCGTTCGGCAGACCGCCGGTACAGTCGCTGCCCGGCCGCTGGACTGGGCACGTCAAGGCCGTGGGGATCATGCTTCTGGTGGCGGGCATCTTGGGGATATTAGGCGGGCTTGGCGTTGGTGGATTCATCGTGGCACTGTTGTCGGGTGCCTTGCCTGATTTCGGACCCGGTGCCGCCAACAACGACCCCGATATGGTCATTGTGGTTTCGGTCTATGGAGCCATGGCCGCGATTGGATTGTTAGCCAGCATCTTCCTGGTCTTTGCGGGATTGCGATGCCTGAAACTGCGCAGCCGAGTCATGGCCATTGTCGCTTGCTCCATTTGCGTGCTGATGGGTTGCTCCTTCGGCTGCGGCGGCATTGCACACTTGGGAGTGGGCATCTACGGTCTGGTCATCCTGTTGCAAAGCGATGTCGGCAAGCTGTTTGAGCAACAAGCCTTGGCAACCCAGGCGGCCAATCGAGAAAAGTTCGGCTAGATACGAATCGCTGCTTTTTGCTGCTCGATCTGCGCGAGAGGTACAAGCTGGCCTTGCCCGCTGCCGGGGCAGACTTCGCAGGTCTGCTTCCAGGTTTCCGGCGTGCGCACGTTCGATGCCCAAAAGGGCCAAGTGCGGCATTGCCGGGGGCGCGCGCCATAGACCGTGCATTTGCGGGACTGGCCGTCGAAGAAGACGCAGTCTCCGTTGGAAAATTCCACCAAGGACCGGCGGATGCCCACCTTGCGAACGTATTTCTTTTCAAACTCCTCAACCGTTACCTTTTTCTCGGCCGCCAAGGCGTCGATCTCTTCCTGGTTGACCCACACGTAGCCCGGCGCGCCGGTGCAACAGTCGCCGCATTGCGAACAAGTGAATTGCAGGCCGTCGCGGTACCAGGGGAGCGATTCGGACATTTGTCATTTCCGGTGGTCAAAGTGAATGCCGCCAAATTCAAATCTGTTCGGCGTTGGAAACGCCTCCTACAGCACTGGCTAGGTTTCACCCGTCGCCAAATGGCGTACCAGGTTTACGGCCACGTCGATCTGATCCAGCGTATTGAATGGCCCAGGGCTAAACCGCACGGTCCCGCCGTTATCCAAGGTGCCCTGCGTCCGATGCATCAGTGGAGCACAATGAATTCCAGCCCGGACCTGCACGCCCCCTTCCTGATCCAACAGCATGGCTACTTCTTGCGGATCATAGCCCTGCAGGGTGAAGCTGACAACGCCCGCCCGGCGGCAGGCCGACGGCGGACCATGCAGCGCCACACCCGGCAATTCCGACAGGCCATCCAGCAGCCGCTGCGTCAGTTCCAACTCATGCTGACGGATGGACTCGACGGTGCGTTCCTCCAGCCATTCCAACGCGGCAGCCAGTCCGGCCAGCCCAGGCACGTTCAAATTGCCCGACTCATACCGGTCGGGCATGTCGGCCGGTTGGTGGTCGTCATTGCTATGGCTGCCGGTTCCTCCTTGTCGGACCGGTCGAAGCTCAAGCCCCGGCCGGACATACAAAAAGCCGGTCCCCAACGGACCCAACAGCCCCTTGTGCCCCGGCGCAGCCAACAGATCGGCCGGCAGCCGGGCCAGGTTCAGCGGCAGATGCCCGGCCGATTGCGCCGCGTCGATCAGCAGCAAGGCACCCTGTTCCTGGGCGATGGCCGACACGGCATCCACCGGTTGAATCGCCCCCGTCACGTTGGAGACGTGTGTCAGCGCAATCAGCCGCGTGTTGGGCCGTAGTGCCAGGCGAATGGCCTCTGCATCGACCAGGCCTTGGCCGTCGCATGGCACGCGATCGACGTTGATCTGGCCGGCATCTTCCAGATACCGCAACGGCCGCAACACCGAGTTATGCTCCACGACGGTTGTTACAACATGGTCCCCCGCCCGCAACAGGCCGTGCAGCGCCAGGTTGATGGCATCAGTGCCGTTGCAGGTGAAGGCAATCCGCCGCGGGTCGCCAGCCCCCAACCATTTGGCAAGGCCCTGGCGTGCCGCCTCGACCAGTCGGGCGGCCTGGGTCGCTTCGGCATACACGCCCCGGCCATACGCCGCGCCGCACTCCCGCTGATAGCGGTCCACGGCGTCATAAACGGCATCGGGCTTGGGCCAGCTTGTGGCGGCGTTGTCCAGATAAATGCGGGGCGGGCCAGACATGTCATCCGCCAATCTGGTACATCGCCCGCACGGGCCGAATGAATTCCAGGCTATTGATGCCGTGCCCGGCTTTCTTGGCGGAAATACTGGCGCGGACCAGCTCGGCGATTCGTTCGTCGCTGCTCCCTGCCCGCAACAAGGCCCTGGCGTCCCACTCCTCGACGGAGAACAGGCAGTTGCGTACCTGCCCCTCGGCGGTAATCCGCAGCCGGTTGCAGCGCTGGCAGAACGGCTGCGTTACCGGATTGATGAATCCCACAATGCCCCCTCCATCGGCCCAGCGATAATCGGTCGCCGGCTGGCTGGGATCATCCATCGTTACGGGTTCCAACGGGCCTAGGCCGCTTTCCATGATCCGCCGAATCTCCTCGCCAGACAGCACCTGGGTGTTGTCCCACTGGCCGTCGGCGTCGAGCGGCATGTACTCAATAAACCGCAGTTCCAGGCCGTTCTCGCGGGCAAAACGGGCCAGCGGCAAGATCTCGTCCTCGGTCAGGCCCCGAATGGAAACAGCGTTCAGTTTGATCGTGCCGAAGCCCGCCTGTTGGGCGGCGGAAATACCCGCCAGCACTTTGTTCAACCCTTCGCGGCGGGTGATCTCCAAGAACCTGGCTTCGTCGAGCGCGTCGAGGCTAACATTCAAACGCCGCAGTCCGGCTGACTTGAGCTGGGCGGCCTGCTCGGCCAGCAAGATGCCGTTGGTGGTCAGGGCGATATCGGTTATACCGGGCAGGCGATTGAGCTTTTCGACCAGTCGGTGCAAGTCGTGCCGTACCAGCGGTTCCCCCCCGGTCAGCCGCAGTTTGCGCACCCCCATGCGGGCACAGACGCGGGCAAACTGCTCGATCTCCTCAAAGGTCAGCAGTTCGTGCCGCGGCTTGAACCGCACATTTTCGGCCGGCATGCAGTAGAAACAGCGGATGTTGCAGCGGTCGGTGACGCTGATCCGCAGGTCGGTATGCACGCGGCCAAAGCTGTCTACCAGCGGTGCAAAGGGGGCGCTCATTGGGCGTTCTCCCGTGCTGGCGCGGATCCCGAGGGCAAGCCCGGGTGAACCCACTCAGCCGTGCCGTCGGCCCAGTTTTCGCACTTCCAGACCGGCACGACTTCCTTTAGTGTGTCGATCAGCCATTGGCCCGCCTCGAAACAGTCGCGTCGATGGGGCGTGCTGACCGCCACGGCCACGCTGGCTTCGCCCAGTTCCAACCGGCCCAGGCGATGCACCAGGACGCACTCGATCACCGGCCACCGCCGGCGGGCTTCGGCCTCCAACTCGGCCAGCTTTTTCTCGGCCATGTCGGGGTAGCACTCGTAATCGAGCGATTTCGTCCGCTTGCCATGCGTCAGTTCGCGGACAGTCCCCAGAAACAAAACCACCGCCCCCGCCAGCGGCGACTGCACGCGGGCCAGCACCAGGGCCGAATCAATCGGACTATTTGTCAGCTCGATCATGCCCCCATTCTATCATGCCGAGCCAGGGAATTGAGGGGGGCGAGGAATGTCGAATGAGGAATGCCGAGTGCCGAATGCGTGGATTGAGGACGCGGCCAGTCAAGGCGCACGAAAAAAGCCCGGCCAATGATGGCCGAGCTTGTTTTTCGGATAGCGGTTTAGCCAGCGGCGGGCGTGCCACGCCGTGATGACTCCGCGCGAGCGCAAGGCTCAATTTGCCTATTTCACTGCGGTTGGTGGCGAATCTTCGCCTAGGCCGAAGGGCGGCGGCAGTACTGGTAGGCCAGAATGACTTCGTGCAGGTCGTTGGAGATGGTGATCTCGTCGTCCTTAAAGTCGCGGAGCCAAGTCCGCTGGCTTTGCATGGCGTCGGCCAGCAAAGGCAGAATCTCGCTCACTTTGAGTTGCACGGAGTTTTCATGCTTTTGGTCGACACGGCGGAAAGACTTGTTCTCTGGTCCGTGATAGACGCGAAGTTGAGCGCGAGCCATAGTGCGACTTCCTTGTCACTGCCGGTGAATCTGGGGGGTATTGCCAGCGTTGCCCTGGCGACTCTGTAGGCCATTCCGGGACCGGCCCCTCGGTGGAAATGTGCTGCTAAAGCCGCACGGCACGGTCCTACGATATTTATCGGCTGGCAACGGCATGAGGGTTTGATTCAATTCTCCAAAATTCCGGATCGTGCCTGCCATCCCTACTGGCGCGGGCAATGCCGCCATGCCGGCTGGTAGCAAGCTTTCCTGTAAACCGGGTGCGGACGCCTGTGCCGTGGCAGACGGTTCCGATCAAGCGGAAGACCTCAATCGCCCTTGCGTTGTTTGTTGGTCGTGCCTTGTTTGGCATCCGCATCGGGTGGTTGGCGTCCAGTTCTCATGCGGTTCTGAACGACCCATGTTACCTCGGCACCCAGGAAAAGCACCGCCGTGGAGTAATACAGCCAGAGCATGATGGCCAAAAAGGCACCGATGACACCGTAGGGCGAATAGTGGTCGCCAATCAACAAGGCCGCCAAGACTTTCTGACCAAGCTTCCAGATGCAGGCCGTACATAAACCGCCTGCAAACGCGGCCCGCCAAGCCACGGGAACGGGGGGCAGAAATCGGAATAGCACCGACAATAATCCGCCAGTTAGCAAAATGGAGAGCGCAAGCTGCCCCAGCGACCAGATCCATTTGCCAAATGGAGCGACCTCGATTTTGCCTTGCCAAACCGTTAAAGCCGAATCCAACACCAGCATGACGACCATCAGCGCGCCCAGTCCCAGCAGCATCAGGAAGGCCGTCAACCGGCTGGTGGCCGCGCGGCGGATGGCATTCCACACGCCCGACGCTTGGGGCGCCGCGCCGCGCCACAGGCGATCCAAAAAGGTATCGAGTTGATGAAAAATGCCGATGGCCGCCACGACCAAAAAGAACATCCCCCAGCGCCCTCCCTGGGGGGCGTTCCTCGCCGCGCTGTCCAGCACGCTGGTCAACTGTTCGGCCAGCCAGGGAGAAGCCTGTCGAGAGGCCAGGTCCAGTAGCTGCTGGCGGGCATCAGCGGCTTGTGACGAAAGAGAAAGCGCCGTACCCAACATGGAAATCAGCACCAGGCACAACGGAAACAACGCACAGGCGAAGTAGTAGGACATAGCCGCGCTGGCCATGCCGCAATCGTCGGCGCTCCAACGAGCCACCGCATCGCGGCCTGTACGCCAAATTAGACGAAGCCATCGCATGTTTATGCCTTTGAATTTTTTCTCGGATTGAGCAGCCCAATGGTCAAGCCGCGGGACTCTTAGCGGCCGATTCGGGCGCGGGTGAGTCGCTATGTTCTAAAGATCCCGCTTCCTCGACCAGTTCTGAAAGTCGTTCGATCAGGCTGGCCAATTCCGGCGAATCGGGGGTTTCCTCGACGCGTTCGCGGAGTTCAGCCACGCGCTGGAATAAGTCTTGGTTGCTCGCCGGCGGCGATTCCGCGGCCACTCGCCAGCGTAGCCAGGCCCGCGCCAGCACTTGAATCACGACCGCTGCCAGCGGGCCAAGCAACATCCCCAGCACGCCGAATGTTTCGGCCAGCATTAGCACCACAAGCACCAGGAGCAGCGGGTTGTAGCGGCGACGGTTGAAGAACCTTGGTTCCAAGGCTAGTTCCAGCGTGAGAAAGACCGCCACAATAAAAGTGACCGCCAGCGCAAGGGGCATCCAGGCCGCCAGCGATGGATCGACAATGATCGATGGCAGCATCAGCAGGGCTGCCGCGGATACCGCCAGAACCACGCCAGCCCAAGGAATCATCCAGGCGGCGGCGGCAAAGATCGCCAGCAGTGCCGGATAGGGGAAGCCGACCATCCACAAGAACCCCCATAGCGAAACGCCGGCAATTAAGCTCTGGGACACCTCGCAACGAATATATTCGCCAACCTCTTGTTCTATCTCTCGCCAAACGTCGCGGGCGTTAATGCGCCGGTCGAGCGGCAAAAGCGACAGCCACAACCGCTCAAAATGGACCCGGTCGAGCGTCCAATAAATGCTGAGCACGACCGCCGCGCCAAGTTGAAACAACAGTTCGGCCAGGCCCGCCGTCGACTGGACGACTTGTGTTATTCCCTTTAATTCTCCCGAATGTATTTTGGCGAAGGGCTTTTTCAGCAACGGCAGATACTCGGCCAGAATGCGTTGCAGTCGAGACCCCTCACTCCAGGTACTTTCGGCGTTCTGATACGCCAGATTGGCATTGGCCAGCAACGTCTCCGATTCGCTGGCCAGAGATGACGCGGCCATTACCAGCAGGCCGCCCGTCAACCCCAAGATGGCCATGTACGCCAGGGCGACGGCCAATAAACGGGGCGTACCAAGGCTGCTGAGCCGGTCAAACAAGGGCCGCATGGCGCTGGCCATGCCCAGCGAAAGCAGCACCATCGTGATCACGGCGAAGAGGTAGAACCCCATGGCCAACAGAAACAGCGTCAGGCAAACCGCCGCGGATATCTTGAGGTAACTGTTCATGAACGGACCTCGCTGCCGTTTGTGGTTGTCTCGCCAGCATCGGGTTCGTTCGTTTGCGTTGCCGAGGGCCCACCGTTCTTTGCCGCGGGTAGCGTATTGGCCAGGTCGTGGGCCAGTTTCTCAATCGCTTCGTCCATCGGCTGGCCCGACTCGTCGGCCTCCGCTGGCTCTTCCTGGTGGCGAGCCCGCGAGCGCACATCGCGCAAAAGTTCGTCGATTTCATAACGTAGTCGGCTGGCACGGTCGCGGCCGCTGGCTTGCCGCCGGCCGGCTGTTTCGGAGGCAAACACGAATTGCTCCAGCAAGAGTTGGGCAATCGCCGCCAACGGAATCGCCAGAATGGCCCCCGCGAAGCCGAGCAGTTTGCCGAAGACCGCCATCGCCACCAAGGTTGAAATGGGGCTAATGCCGACCGTGCGATCCATGACTTTGGGGACCAGCAGATTGTTCTCAATCACCTGAATCACTGCTGCCGCCCCCATGACCCACAGTACCTTGTCGGATCCTACACTGGCCGCCGCCAGAATTGCGGGCACGGCACCCAGGATAGGCCCAATCATGGGCACCGCCTCACACGCGCCGGCGATCAGGGCCAGCAACAAGGGAGACGGTATACCGATGAAATAGAACGCCGCGAACGACAACACAAAAATCGAGACGCACAAAATGCCTTGGCCGCGAATGTAATCTCCCAGTTTGGATTCGATCCGTGCAAAAAGTAGAAGCACTCCATCCCGGCGGCGCGGCGCGGCCAACAAAGTCATTCCCTTGAGGGTCCGTTGTTCGTACAGCGACCAATAGATCGCCAACAACAAGATAGCCACGGCCATCCATATCCCGCTGGCAGCCCAGGAAGAAAGGTTGAATACCGTATCGAGTGTGGTTTCCGCGGCTGGCTCGGTGCCGTCGGAAAGCGAAATCGCGGACAGTCTCTTGGGAAGCAGCTCACCGAACCTTCGCACCAGCATGTGGGACGAACCTGACAGCCAGCCGCGGACAACGCCATAGCGCTCGGGAACCAAGGCAGCAAAGCCAACGAGTTGTTGTACCAACGCGGGCAGGCCCGCAACCAGGCTGGCGATGCCGGCCAACGTCAGAACTCCATACACCGACATTACGGCGGTCGATTGGCCAACGCCGCGCCGGACAAAGGCCGCAATCAACGGCTTAACCGCCGTCGCCAGCAAAATGGCAACAAACAGCAGGCAGACAATTTTGTGAAACCAAACTAACAACCCCAGGCAACAGGCCACAGCTACAAAGGCGAGTGTGGCCAGCACCGCTTGCCAAGGAGTCCAAGTGGTTGTGGGTGAGCTCGTTTGGATTGACATGCGATGGCGGTTCTTCCTACGGATTGTAGCTCGCAGCGATGGATGTGGTCTTAGGAGATCTACAACTTTCGTGCCAAGAGGTTACGTCCATTCCTAAGTGCCGCGAATGTCCACAATCGCGGACACGCAAGCGGAAAAGCTGATCGTTTAACGACCAACCTGGCTGCCATACCCGCCTCCGGGGCCAAGATAGCTACGCGGATTTTTCTGCCTTAAACAAGCGATTTTATCACGGCAACATCCGCCATATGGGCACGATACGCGGATTTTCGTTGGCGGTGGGCTTTGGAAGCCACCGGTTGGCACGCCAGTTGCTTTGCCGAATCCTCGTTAAGTCGTCAAGAATTCAGGAATTGTCATGATTTTGAATCTGCTTGCCTGGTCGCTGTTTGGGCTGATGGTAGGAGCCATTGTGCGACTGCTAGCCCCCGGCCCCGATCCTATGGGCTGCCTGGGGACAGTGCTGCTGGGCGTGGCGGGGTCGGTGTTGGGCGGATACGTGGGACACTTAGTTTGGGGAACCGCCGACGAGAAGTTCAAACCGGCCGGTTTTTTGGGGGCGATTTTAGGTGGGCTAGTGGTGATGTTGCTACTAAGGATATTACGCCGGCGAACTACTTGAGCCGGCTTGCGTATAGACCATTAAGGCCGCGACCGTTGGCGGCTTTCACTTCTTGCCGCGATCAAGGAACGATTTCGATGAAAAACAACACTCGCCTTCACGACCGCTCGACCGCCCGTTTCTCTTCTCCGCGTCTTTCGCAAAGGCGTGCCGCCGAGGTCCGGTCGTCGTGGACTCGGCAAGAACAAGTGCTGCGTGCCCAGTTGGCGGTCGAAATGCAACGCCGGTTGCTGGATGTGGTCGCGGAATCTCGCCAGGGCGTTGCGTAGAGATTTGGCTTTATTCGAGCGGGCACCATTCGCCGGGCCTTGGAACGCTGGCTGGCGAATCGTTGTTGGAGAATCCAATCATGCAATTGACGCACTTTATGCATCGTCCCTCGCCGGCCGAATCGACCGTGGTTGATAACCTCGATCAAACATTGTGGCTGTCGAATCATGTGACGAATAAGGCCGCATCCCGCTTGATTCACATGAATTTGTCGAGCGTGCAAGGCTTCCATGCCTTGGCCGATATGGGCGGTATTCCTGGACTTGAGGCCGTCGCGCCGCATGTCTGCTGGCAGCGTTTGCGGCAATGTCGCGACCTGTACCGGGTGGCGGGCCGCAAGCAGGCGTTTCGGCCTATTCCGCACGATCCCGTCGCCGCCGAATCGCGACGCATGTGGTGGATGGCCCGCAATTGCCTGGCGCAAGGCAAGGTGCGCCGCGCTGTGGAACAGGTTGAGATGGCGGAACTGATCTTGGAACATGCTTATCGCGCGGCCGCAGCCACGGAAAGAAACCGGCTGGTCTTGGCCTTGTATCAGGAGCACATCCACGAGATTGAGACGGCACGGCGGCAATTCGCCAGTGACGTGGCGCTGTTCGACGATTGATCCTCGCATTGAGTGCGAGTGTGTGACGGCGGAATTCGGCAGTGGCACCTTGATTTGTTGTTCGGTTACAATCAGGGTTGGTTCCACTACTGGCCGTTCGACGCGGGAGATGTTGGCGTTTCCCAGGCTGGCGGCGCACTCTTTCCGCAATCTTCAAAATGCCGGCAACCAAAGTCTTTCTGTGGGCAGCCTTGCTGCTTGTTTGGGCGGGTGTTCAACAGCCCTTGGCCTGCTGGGCGGAGGAAAGTCCTCGCGAACCGGTGCGGCTGATTTTCGACACTGACATGGGCAACGATATTGACGACGCCCTGGCCCTTGGCGTAATCCATGCTCTGCAAAGCCGGGGCGAGTGCCAGTTGCTGGCCGTGACGTTGAGCAAAGACCACGAGGACGCCGCGCCATTCTGCGATTTGGTCAATACCTTCTACGGACGTGGAGAGATTCCGCTGGGCGTGGTTCGTGACGGCCCCACGCCAGAACCGAGCAAGTATTTGCAAGGGACCGTGCATGCGACCGATCAAGGCCGGCCTCGCTACCCGCGAACCTTGCGATCTGGCCGCGACGCGCCCGAAGCCGTCGCCTTGCTGCGCAAGACCTTGGCCGCGCAGCCTGACCGTTCCGTGACCGTGGTGGTAGTGGGATTCTCCACCAATCTGGCCCGGCTACTCCAGTCGCTGCCCGACGACAACTCTTCCATGTCCGGCAAGGATCTCGTCGCTGCCAAGTGCAAACTGTTGGTGATGATGGCCGGCATGTTTAGCGCCGCTGGCCAGCAGAAGGAATACAACGTCTATATCGATGCGCCCGCCGCCCGTGCGGTCTTTGCCGAGTGGCCCACGCCCCTGGTGGCCAGCGGGTTCGAGATCGGCCTGGCGATCAAGTACCCCGCTGCCAGTATCGAACAGGACTATGGCTATGTGCCGCACCATCCCCTGCGTGAGGCTTACGAACTGTATCAGGCGATGCCCTACGATCGCGAGACGTGGGACTTAACCGCCGTGCTGTATGCCGTCCGGCCCGATCGGGGGTACTTCGACCTTTCCCCCGCCGGTTCGATCGAAGTCGATGGTGGCGACGTGACGCGGTTTACGGAAAGCCCGAACGGGCGGCAGCGCTTTCTGACGGTAAATGCCGAGCAAATCGCACAGGTACGCGAAGCGCTTGTGCAGTTGTCGAGCCAACCGCCACGGAACTAATGCCGCGGGTGCCGCGTCGAAGTGCTGGTGCAACAGTACGCCAGGCAATAACCCAATCGTGTGGGTAGCCGCGGTGAATTCCTGGCATTTCTTACGGAAGCCGTAACTTCTCCTCACAATTCGTCAACAATTATGTTGGGGGGATCATACGTTGTTGACTACAATATCGAAAACCTCCTAGCGAATTACAACCGAACGGTTGATTCGGCATTTTTCCGATTCTTACCCGACGGCTCTTGCATTTTCACCACGGTTGCGGCGATCTGAGGGGATCAATCGGCCTTTCTTGGGCCGTTCGCAAGCGTTGGCCAGTATTCACCGTCCTGGCACGCGGAGGGCCAGTATGTGGATTCGACTCGATTGTCCTAACGGCCACCCGGTTAAGGTGGCCGAAAAGTTCGCCGGGCGCATGGGACGCTGCCCTACTTGCGGAGAGAAAGTTCGTATCCCGCAACTTTCGGAATCGCAAGATATCAGCGATGACGACGTTCTCAATATGATCGGCAATGTTCCGTTGCCGCCCAAGAACAAGCCAGTCGCAGCGCAGGACGACATCCACGCCACCCACGAGGGACACAGCCCGGATTCGGGTGATGCCAGTTCGGCGATTAGCATGAGTCCGGCGACCATGGCAGGCAGCGGAGCCGCGGCATTAGCCCAGCAAACGCGCATTTGCCCCAGTTGCAAGCGCAAGGTTTCCGTCCGCTACCAAATCTGCCCGCATTGCCGGACCTATATGCCAATCACCGGCATAGGAGCTGGAGAGACTTTGTTGCGGGGCCAACCCAACATCACCAACTGCCCCCACTGCGGCGCGCGCAGTTTTCCGGGGGCTAATGTGTGCAACAATTGCGGAGAGCCGTTGACGTAAGTGCGAAGGAAGCCTAGGTTTTCGGTCACGCTTGCATTCTACGTTTTTTCTGGCACGTGGCCTATTGATCCCGCGATTGAAGTGTCGTGTGGCCTGCTTAGCCGTGCCTTTTCGTTGGCCCCTGACCGTTTGGCAATCGCATGGCTAGTTTTGCTGTCATATTGCCGGCCGCTGGACGTTCCAGCCGATTTAAGAATCAGCATTATAAAAAGCCGTTTGTGCCGCTGGCCAACCGGGCGGTGTGGTTGCATTCGGCCGAGCGGTTCATCAATCGCGATGATGTCAAACAGGTGGTGGTCGTCATCTCGCCTGAGGATCGCGAGGAGTTCGACTCCAAGTTCGCCTCTAACGTGATGATTCTGGGCTTCGACGTGGTGCTGGGAGGGGACGAACGGGCCGACTCGGTTGAACGGGCCTTGGCCCGCGTCAATCCCGATATCGATTATGTCGCCGTGCATGACGCCGCACGCCCATGTCTGGCCGATGAATGGATCAATCGGGTCTTCGCGGCGGCTGAAAAGACGGGCGCGGCTATTCTGGCCGTTCCGGTAACGGGTACGTTAAAGAGAGTCGACGGAGAAGACAACATTCAAGAGACTGTTGGCCGGCAGGGGCTGTGGGAAGCCCAAACTCCCCAGGTTTTTCGCCGCCAGCTTTTGCAAGAGGCCTACGCCCGCCGGGAAGGCTTTAACGCCACCGACGAAGCCCAACTTGTCGAGCGGATGGGCCAAAAAGTTTCGGTCGTCCGCGGTTCGCCGATCAATCTCAAGATTACCACCCAGGAAGACCTGCGGCTGGCCGAGGCAGCGCTCAAGGCGCTGCCCAAGCCCAAGGCATTCGGGCCGGCACATCCCTTCGCGGGTGATGACATGTGGCGCTAGGGCGAACTCCCCACCACGGCTACGGCCTCTATCTCGATCAACCAATCGGGATCGACCAGGGCCGAAACCCCAACCAAGGTGCTGGCTGGCGGATTATCGGCCGAGATGTACCGCCCGCGAACTTCGCGGATGATCGGCACATGTTCCGGTTTTAAGCCGACGACAAACAGGCTGGTCTTGACGACATCGGCAAAGGTCGCGCCGGCGGCCTCCAAGGCGATAGCCACATTGTGAAAGGCCTGCTCGGTCTGCGCCCGCAGGTCGCCGCGACCGACAATCGCCGCGCGTTGATCATTGCCAACCTGGCCCGACACATAGATTGTCTTGCCGCCCGTCGAGGTGACCACATGCGACCAGCCATAGGTTGGGCACAGCGCCGGCGGGTTAATGAATTCGAGGGGCATAAAAAGTCTCGCGGGGAAATGGTGAAAAAAACGAAACGATCGTGGGCACGTCTCCGTGCCCTACCAGTCTTCTAGCCCAACCTCAAAGGTTGCGGCTTCCTCTTGCATTTGCGTCGCGCGTTGGAACAACTTCGCGCGGGCGTTCTCCAATTGTTCCGGCAAAGCACTAACTTTTAACTTGGCCAAGACACTGAGCGCCTGGCCGGGCCGGTTGAGATCGGTGATCAATACTTGCGCCAGCTTGAGCCGCATGCGCTCAGAACCTTGCGGATACTGCTGGAGCGAGCGAACCATCCAGGGGAGGGACTCGGCCCAGGCACGGCGGTCGTGCAACGACTTGATCCAAGCTATCAGGTCGGCATTGGCCAGCCCTTCCGGAGAACCGCGCGCGGCCTTCTCGATCAACAACCGGGCGGCGTCTAGATTTCCATCTGACAGAGCCTGGCGAAAACTCCTCCGAATCGTTTCGATGTGCGCCAGCCGTTCCGACTCGCGCTCCAGGGCCTCCGCGGGGTCTTCCTCGGACTCGTCCGCTGCCTGCTCGGCTTGCTTCGGTCGAGCCCTCCGCTTGCATTGGCCCTCTCCCAGCCGGTCGTTCCATAATGCAAAGATGTCCCAGTTCTCGCAATCGACCCAATCGAGCTTGAGGAAAACGACGCCGGCTATTAGGCCCATAACGGCCCCCGTCAGGTGTAATACGGCACTGCTGACCGGCTCGCCAATGATAAACGCCGTGATGAGCTCGATGACGAAATAGATCGCGGCAACCCACAAGATCGCCAGGTCGAACACAAAGATGCGGATTCCCAGGATTAGCAGGCAGCTCATGTCGTTCTTGGGTGCCCACACCAGGGCCATGCCCAACAAGCCGTAAACAATGGCCGAGGCACCAAACGATCCGCCCGGCTCCATTCCCAGCGTGCAAATTTGCTCAAGGGCGCATTGCGCGACGCCTATGCCCATGTACACGGCCAAAAAACGCCACCAGCCCAACTTGCCCTCCACCACCAGGCCAAAACTCCACAAGAAGACCATGTTGCCCAACAGGTGCATGATGCCGCCATGCACGAAGTTGGACGAAACCCATTGCAGCGGGTGCAGACCCGCGCCATGCCACAGTGCCCAATCCGAAACCGTTTCGGGATCGGCCGAGAGGATGGCGAAAAACGCCAACGTATTGGCCACGATCAGCCCGACCGTGGCGTAGGGCCAGTGGTAGATCGGCGCGTCGGTATTCCAAGGAATAAGCATGGTGGCAGTGGGCGCTACGGACTATTCTTGGCTGGGCGAGGAGGTTGGCTCGTTGGCACGATAATACCAACCGACTCACCTCAGATTGCCTGGCGCGCGAACATTTTTGCCCTGCTGCCCGGTGGCGCTGTCTCCCAGGTCTTGGCGGGCTTGTTCCGCTAAGGCTTGCAGTCTGGCGACAATGTCGGGGTGGCCGTCCGCCACGTTGTGCTTCTCGGCGGGGTCTTCCGCCAGGTCGAATAGTTCCGTGCCGATGGCGGCTTCGGCATATTTGACGGGCAAGCCGTCGCGGCCCCGTTCCCCTGGCGGCAGCGTGCGGTAGCGGTGCGGCAGATGCAATTTCCAGCGGCCGGCGCGGACTGCTTCCAACGCCCGACCCCAGTAGAAGTAAAGTGCCTCGTGCGGGCTGACGGCTCCGGCTTCGCCCATCAGCAAGGGGCTAATGTCTTGTCCGTCGAGGACACGGTCCTGGGGCAATGCCGCCCCGCTGATCGCCGCCAGCGTGGGCAGCCAGTCGATCGTCATGGCTGGCTCTCGGCAGATAGTGCCGGCGGGCACATGGCCCGGCCAACGGACAACGCAAGGTACGCGCACGCCCCCTTCAAACGTCGTCCCTTTGCCTTCCCGCAGCGGGCCGGCGGTCCCCGCGTGGTTTCCGTAACTCAACCAAGGCCCATTGTCCGAGGCAAAAATCACGATCGTCTTCTCATCGATCCGCAATTCTTCCAACGTCTTCGAGATTCTGTCCAGCGAGTTGTCGATCTCTTCGATCACGTCGCCATACAGGCCCGCGACCGACTGCCCCCGAAAGTCGTCCGAGGCAAAGATCGGCACATGTGGCATGGTGTGGGGCAGATAGACAAAGAACGGCTTGGCATGGTGCTGTTCAATAAACGCCACCGCATGGTCGGTGTACCGGCGCGTTAGCCGGCTTTGGTCGGGATCGGTCTCTACCGTCTTCACCCCGCTAATCAACGGCAACGACGGGAAAGCCCCCGGGCGTTCCGGGTGTTTGGGCCACATATCATTGGAATAGGGCAGGCCAAAGTAGTCATCAAAACCGTGCCGCGCGGGCAGAAAGCGGGGGTTGTCTCCCAAGTGCCATTTGCCGTAGGCCGCCGTGGCATATCCGCGTGACTGAAGCAGCTCACCCAGCGTGAGTTCATCGTCGTGAATGCCGATCTGGGAATTTGGCCCCAACGCGCCCAAGATTCCCACACGGTTAGGGTAGCAGCCAGTCAGCAACGATGTCCGCGAGGCCGAGCAAACAGCTTGCGCCACGTAAAAATCGGTGAACCGCATTCCCTCCTGGGCCAATCGGTCTACAGCGGGCGTGCGAATCCGTGAATTCCCATAACAGCCAAAATCGCCGTAGCCCGCGTCATCGCAGTAGACCAGCACGATATTCGGCAGGCCTTCCGCGGAACCTTCCGCGGCCAACGCATCAGCCGCGGTACTTACTGCTGCCAGGGTAATCGCAAAGGCAATCAACCAGTTTCGCACTGCATATTGGCAAGCAAGCGTCGAAGTCCGCACTAACCGCGCACTAACTGAGTGGCGGTCGATTCCCGATGCTTCAAGGGTTGCAGCCATGGAATGCCTCTCGCGAGTAGGTGCTATTCCGCTGGCTGAGGCAGCGGCACTTGTTCCGGGCTGCCCAGGTAACTGACCAGATCGCGCAGATCCTCGGCCGTCATTTTGTCGATCTGGCCCTCGGGCATGAGCGAGATGTTGGATTGCTCGCGGGTGTCGATCTCGTCCTTGGGCAGGATCAGGCTGTCGTTTTGGGTGCGAATGGTGACCGATTTGTCGTCCTCGTTAGTGATAATGCCGTTGAGCGTGCGGCCGTCGTTGGTGACGATGATGGTCATCTGGTAGTCTCTGCCTACGAGGGCGTTAGGATCGACGAGATTCTCCAGAATGTAAGTGACATTAGTCCGCTGAGAACCGGTCAGGTCGGGACCGACCTTGCGGCCATCGTCGAACAGCCGATGGCAAGCCGCGCAGGTCCGTCCAAAGACCGCCCGGCCATGCGAGCGATCGGCCGAGGCCAGCGACTCTTCCGTCAGTTTTTCCTTATGGCCGGCGATGATGGCCGATTTCTCCCCGCTGGTGGCTTGTACCTGTCCCCACACTTGCCGCAAGCGATCTTCAATGGCCGGGTTCTTCATGCCGACCAATTGCCGGGCAATAAACGGCGTAATTTCGTTCCGCGCGACCGCCCCGCTTTCCACAGCATCCAGCAAAGCTTGCGCGTAGGCCGGCCGCGAAGCCAGCGTCAACACCGCGTCTTCCCGCAGGGGGGCGTCGTAGCCGGCAAAGGCCGCCAACAGCAAGCCGGGCGTCTTCACGTCGTCGTAACCCGCCAGCCCGCGTACGGCCGGGCCGCGCAGCGTTTCGTCGTTGATCAGTTGCTGCAACAGTGGCGGCAGTTCGGGGTCGTGCTGTTGAATAAGAGCCTCAAGTGCTTTGCGCCGGACGGTGCCTTCGGAGTTCGCATCCAGCACGCTTTTGCGTAAACCGTCATACGCCGCCTTGTCGCCAAAGATCAAGGCGATGGCGGTGGCCGTATCGCGGACCTCAGCGTCTTCGCTGGTATTCAGCCGGCTGGCGAAGGTCTCGGCCCACCCGGCGGGCATGGGAACACTGCGCTGGCCTTGGATCGCGGTGCGCAGGCCCAGCAGCACGTCGCGGCGGATATCGTCCTGTTCGATGCGGCCCAACAGCGCGACCAATGGTTCGAGTTGTTCCAACGACGCGATCCGCCGCGCGATGAACTCCCGCACCAAGGGGATCTTTGTCTGTTCCAACAGTGCAATGGCCCGGCCCGTGTGCGAGACGACTAGCGGTTCCGTGGCGTACCACAACATCAACGGCAAGTTTTGATCCTGGGCATCCTCGCCATGCTGAAGCAATCCGGCGGCCAAGGCCCAGCGCTGATCGAGCGGCAAGCGTTGCATTATCCCGGCCAAGGCCAGCCGCACCCGCGGCGATTCGTCGGCCTGTGCCCGCTCGTTCAGCCAGGACAATTGCAGCGGCGATAACGGGCCGTCATCGGCCAGCAGCCGCACGGCCCAAGCTCGCAGGTGGTCCTCTGGGCTGGCCAGCAATTCGTGGATGACCGAGTCGCCCACGCCGCCGGTCACATGCAAGGCCCACAAGGCCCGCAAGCGTTGCGGCACGGTGGCCTGCCCATTGCGCAACTGCGCTAGCAGCGGCACGCGGGCATTCTTGTCCAACCGGCCGGCGGCATGCCGCTCTTGCAGCAGGCGGCGGGACTGGCGCACATGCCAATCGTTGGCGTGCGATTGCAGTTCGGCCAGTTGGACATCGCTAAGCTTGGCCAGATTGATCGGCGCATGTTCCGGCTTGCCGTAGGCTACCCGATAGATGCGGCCATTGGTTTGGTCGGCGACCTCGTAGTTATGGCACTCGCCGGTGTCGCACCAATCGGCGACGTAGGCGGCCCCTTCTGGGCCTTGCCGCACCCACAGCCCTCGAAACCAAGGATCGTTGGCGAACATGAAATCGTCGGCCCGCCGCGCGGCGTAGCCCGATCCCGACAGTTCTAACCGGTCGCGATTCAAGCGGTTGCCGTGAATATTGCAGGTGAACAAGCTGTTGCGGTACTCGGCCGGCCAGTTGTCCCCCAGGTAGATCATCGCTCCGCTGTGGGCGTGCCCGCCGCCCGCCTTGCTATGTTCGCCCTGCCCACCGCGCGATCCATACCACGCTCCGCCGGCCCAATGCAGATAGTCGGCGCAACTGTTCATCAGCGAGTACGAATGGGGCAGCATGTCCTGGCCAAACATCCGCTGAAAGTGCGCCCCCGGCACGACATGAAACAAGTGATGAATGACGCAGTTGGTAATGAAGGCCTCGCCATAGTCGTCGAAGTCCAGGCCCCACGGATTGGTCGTGCCATGCGCCACGGCCTCAAACTTCTTGCGCATCGGGTGATATCGCCAAACACCGCAATTGATGGACGTACGTTGTTCGGGCGTAGCGCCCACAGGGCCGATCAGCGAGTTCGACAAGATGCCGTTGCATCCCCACAGCCAGCCATCGGGGCCCCACACCAGCGCGTTGAAGACATTGTGGCGGGCCTTCAAGTCCCAGCCATCAAGCACGACTTGCGGCGGGCCGTCGGGCACGTCGTCGCCGTCGGTGTCGGGCACATAAACCAGATTGGGCGTGGAGCAGAGCCAGACACCGCCAAAGCCGACCTCGATCCCCGACAAGTTGTGCCCGCGATCCCAAAAAATGGTTTTTTCGTCGAACTGGCCGTCACCGTCCCGGTCTTCGTAAATGGAAACGCGGTCGTTGCCAGGCGGTTCCGGTGTCCACTTGGGGTACGACATGCACTCCACCACCCACAGCCGGCCGCGGGCGTCGAACGTGCCGGCAATCGGCTGCACGCAGTCGGGTTCGCCAGCGAACAGCGTGGCGGCAAAGCCCTCGGGCAGGGTCATCTTTCCTGCGGCTTCCGTCACGGGCACGGGGGCGGGCGGATCATCAGCGAATACCGGCGAGGCCAGGATTAACAGGCATGCAATGGCGTGGAAATAAACCCGCATGAAAAACTCCGCAAGGCAGATGGATCAATGGCGAATGTTTGACGAGTTGCTATTGTCGGCAGCGGGAGAGGAAAACTCAACGGGGCAAGCCGCTTCGTTTTTGCTACTCAATCTCCGCTACTTGGCGAATACGGGCCAGCAGACCGGTGACTGACAGGACTTGCGACCAATGGTCGAGATAGGCCTGATCGAGAGCCGCGAAGGCGAAGCGCGTCAGTAGTTCCTGTTGTGACATCGGGCCAACCGTTCGAGATACAAGGCGTGAAATTCGCTCTCGGAAAGATCGGGAAACCGGTGCCGCAATCCTTGGCGAAACAGATCGCGGGCAAACTCCGTCAGTTCGAACGCGCGGTTCAGCCGTTGCTCTGGCGCAAAGCCAAGATCGTCTGGCGATGGTTGGGGCGTGGTTTGGGATCCATCTCGCGACTGATTTGCAAAGGGCAGAGTCCGATCCAGAAGTATTGATCGTCAGCATACCGTATGGCTCCGCCCTCGGGGCATGTATGGGGCGCACGAAGCAAGAAGTCCTCGATTAACGAAACAACGTCGTCCGCAAGGCAATACCATTAGGAACAAGCGGTGACCTTGCTTTAATATATAAATATTCAAAACAAATACTATTGACATAAAAAATCTAACAAAGTACAAATTGTGCAAGTGGTTCCGCGCGCGGACGTTGCCTTTACGCGTCCATTGGCCGCGGTGCCCCCAAAGCCGCCCGGAATACCGCCGGACGCCGCGTGCTCGAAAAGCATGGCCGTGGCGCTGGCGGGCCGGGCGGGTTCCCGATTAACGGCTACCGTTGCCGGCCGGATGAATGCCTTGGAGGAGGCGTTTCCCACGCCGATCCCTCCGCCATCCGGTACGTGCCACGGGGCCTGTTCATACTTTTAAAACGCGATCCTATCGCGTGCCGATATCGGTGCGCGCCCCAAAAACGGCAGCCGTCGGGCGCTTTCTTACCTCGACCACACCCCGGTGTTGGTCGAGGTAACGTAGGGCAGGCCCCCCCCCCCCAATATCACTGGAACGGGTAGTGCCGGTCGGAGCCGCCAAGACCCCTGAAATCGCGGCCAAAATGAGGACCGTTACACCCGCACCACCGTGAAATGGTCGAGGTAAGGTGGAACAGGAAGCCTTTGTCAGCCCCGATCACTGGTCGAGGTAACGGCGAGTGGAACCAAATGCAAGTCTGGCAATGCAGTATTCGTGGCGGGGGCGGCCCATCGTTCGCGGCCGCTGGCCAGGTGTGTAGGGAGGTCATTTCGGACCATATTGTTCGCGACGTTGCGGCTTCGCGCAGTTGCGCGAATACACTTTCGGTTGATGGCGGCCACAATGGGATTCCAACACGACATGAACCGTATTGGCCGCAATGCAGGCCCCCCCTGAAATAGCGGTGTTTCGCCCCGGTATATTCCGCATGATCCGGCACTCTGGTGATTCCTGGCGCTTTTTCTTGCTTTGCGCGGTTCGCCCAACTAGTGTAGAGAGTGCAAATCAGGCGGTGGGCAACGTGCGCATTTTCTCGATCAATTAGTCGCTCCCGCCCGCGAGGCAACGTGCCGCGATGGGTGGGGGCGCACCGGACAGTCTCTGGCAGAGCAAGAAGAGGAGCAAACAGGTCATGTTGCGACGCATCGGCTTCTGTGGTGTGCTGAGCCTGGTGGCATGCGGTCTGATGGCGGTCTCGCCCGGACGCCTGCTGGCCCAGGGTGGTGGCGGCATGATGGGTGGTGCATCGCTGGGCGGTGTGCTGATCGATGCCGATGGCGTGTTGAAAATTCAATACGTCAATGACATGACCGGGCAACTCACCAAAGCGCGGGTGAACGCCGGGCGTGCCGCGTTGCGGCCGGAAGTTGCCGCCAAGAGCGGCTTGCGCAAGGTCTCGCTCAACCGGCTGGAAGCGGAACTGACCAAACTGCTGGAAAATGGCCAGGCCGCCACCGACGAGATGAAGTATCTCGTCGGCCTGACCCGCATCCAGTACGTGTTTTACTACCCTGATACCAAGGATATTGTGATTGCCGGGCCGGCCGAAGGCTGGTTTACCGATCTGACGGGCCGGGTGCGCGGCATCAACAGCGGTCGGCCGGTGATGGAGTTGCAAGACCTGATTGTAGCCTTGCGGACCTTTGCCCCCGGGCGCGGCCGCAGCGGCACGGTTGGTTGCACGATCGACCCAACCCAAGAGGGTCTGGTCCGTTTGCAAGGCTTCTTGAAGTCGCTCGGCAGCACCACCACTCGCAATGTCGATACGGTCGGGCTAAGCAACGGCATGAAGAACGCCCTGGGGCTGCACACCGTCAAAATCATGGGCGTTTCGCCCGACACGCATTTTGCCCAGGTTTTGGTCGAGGCCGACTATCGCATGAAGTTGATCGGTCTGGGTTTGGAAGCCCCTCCCGCCAAGATGGATACCTACGTTAGCAAGGCCAGCCCCTCCGGCAGCAAAAACGCCATGGCGCGTTGGTACTTCACGCCCGACTATGAGTGCGTGCGGGCCAGCCAGGATAATCTGGCCATGGAGTTGGTCGGTACGGGCGTCAAACTGGTCAGTGCGGATGAAATCGTCGGGGCGGATGGCACGCGGGCCAACTCCACCAAGATTGACCGGGCGGCCAAGGCCTATGCCACCAGCTTCACCAAGAAATTCCCTGAAATCGCCAATGTCCAGCCGGTGTTTGCCCAGTTGCGCAATATGGTCGATATGGCAATTGCCGCGGCTTACATTCAGCAACATGGCTACCACGAACAGGCTGGGTGGAAGATGGATCTGTTCAGCAGCGAAGAGTCCTATCCCGTGGAGACCTATTCCACGCCGACCATGGTCGAAGCGGCCTGCAATGTCTACTGGAAGAGCAGCACGCTGATGATGCCGATTGGCGGTGGCGTGCTGGTCCAAGCCGAGAAAGCCTTGGAGCAAGAGAATCTGCTGAGCGATAAAGACGGTGCCGTGGAAAAGGCCCGCGCGGGTGTCTCGGTGGGTGAACTAGCCGAAGGCGAGTGGTGGTGGGATTGATAGTTGGCCGCGGTTGGTGACCGGGTTTTCACCACTTTTAGGAGGCGTTTCCAACGCCGATGGGGCGGCGAAACGCGCTTGAATCGGCGATGGAATCGCCTCCTACATGGCGCGCAGTGCCAGCAGCATCCCCAAGTAACTGCGGCGAATCGGCTCGCCCAGGCCCAGCGCTTGGGCGCACGAAAGAATGGCCGCTTGGGCCGCGGAAAGTTGGGCTTCGTCCGCGGCGATTTCCAGTTCGACATAGGTGCCAAGCTCGTCGACCTCGTCCCAGCAGGCCGTGACGGTTTGTCCTTCCCAGGCGAGTTGGGCATGTTCGCGGTGCTTGCGGACCTCTACCACCGGCTGAAAGCCCAATGACTCCAGCAATTCATGGAAGGCATCTATTCCCGGTTGGCCGTGGCCAACCGGCAACTCCAGTTCGCGGCGGGTCTTGGTTGATTTGTCGAGCTTGGGGCCTTTGTAGGTTACGAAAATCTCTTCGCCGACGGCGCGGATGCGAAGAGCCTCGTCGGTCTGGCGGAAGTCCCGGCAAGGGTGGGCAAAGTAACGATCGACCAAAACTTCCGCCGCCGACCATTTCGCGCCCACCACGGCAAACCGTGCGCGTTGGGCGTGTGGATCTGCAATGGCAAACTTGTTCTCGACCTCGTAGATCATCAGCCGCGCAGCCTTTCTCGCAATCGCCTGGCCGCTGCCGCCGGTTCGTCGGCGTTGCAAACCGCGGCGGAAACGGCAATGCGCCGACAGCCAACGTCCAACAAGAGCGGAATGTTCTGTTCGTCGATGCCGCCAATGGCGAAAGCGGGCAGGCGGATCTCGTCGCACACGGCAGCCACCACCTCTATCCCCACGAAATCGTCGAAGGCCTTGGTGCCGGAGGGAAACGTCGGCCCGATACCGATATAGTCGGCACCGTCCAACACAGCCTGCCGGGCCTGCGCCAGCGAGTGCGTCGAGACCCCCACCAGGCAGCCGGGCCCGACGATCGAACGCGCGGCATGAACGGACAGTTCCTCCTGGCCCACATGCACGCCATCGGCACCGGCAAGCGCCGCCAGGTCGGGGCGATCATTCACAATCAACAGCGTGCGGCTAGTGGCGGTAATCTCCCGCAACAGCCCGGCCCGCGACAGAAGCTGGCGGTCGTTGAGCCGTTTATCGCGAAGCTGCAAGACATCGGTCCCGGCGGCCACAAGCTGCTCGGCCAATTCCCGAAACTCCCTCTCATTGGCCCGGCCATCCAGCAAAACATACAACCGGGCGTCGGCCAGTGCACCGCGCCGGGCGGTCGTACGCACGGCCCGTTCCAAGGTATAAGTCCGGTAACGTAGCTGTTTTACGGAAGTCGCCAAGGCAGTATCGCGGAGCTTGCCAAATTCCTCCAGCGTGCGCAAGGCTTCTTGCACCCGTTTGAAGTTGGCCGTGGCGATCTCTGCCGGCCCACGGCGGCGTTCCTCGCCAGCCGTTGAGAGTTCCACGCCCACGTCGCGTAAGGTATCGCGGGCCGCAAGCAATTCGCCCAGCGGAACGGCTTGCAGCGCGGCGGCCAGTTCGTGCCGCAGCCCCTTCAGCAGGCCAGTTAAATGTCTGTCATCAAGCACGAACCGCGTGTAGTCCTCAATAACCCGCAACCCTTCACGAGCACGGTTCGCGGCGGCATCCAGAACGCGCAAGATAGCCAGTTCACCGCTGGAAGCCGCCGGTTGCAAGACCGGCGGCTGGGCGATCTGCGGAAGAGCCGCGGGCAACTCCACCGCTAGCGGACGCCGCAAGGTTGCGACATCTTCCAGCGAACGGCTCAATGAACCATGCTCTTCGATGATAGACGTCATCCGATCGTGCGTCCCGACTTGCACAAGCAGCCGGGGAGGGGGTTCGTCGTCGGGCATTTCCAGCATCCCGGTCGTGCTCAAGCCCTCGTCTTGGTCCGTGCCGCACGGGGGCGAATCGACCTGGCCATAGGCCCGCAAGAGCTGGACTTCAAACTCGGCCGGTTCAAAGCCCTGGCCCGTCAGCCATTCGGCTACATCCCCCTCCTCATTGAGCAAGCCCCACAGTAAGTGGTCGGTGGCCACCACGAAAGGCTCTAAGTGCCCCAACCGTGAGTGGATCGACCGTAGCAGCATCCGCAAGTTGCGAGAAATCACCGTGGGGGGGGCGGGCTCCAGCGGTTCGTCGCCCGAGCGATGGCTAAGAAATGGAACGGCTAGTTCTGGCCAGTGCCTACAGATGAGATTGACACTCACCTGGCGAGCGGCCAGCAGCGTACCCGCCCGCGATTCCTCCTCCGCGGCCAAGGCCAGCAGCAGTTCTGGGGACCGCCAGCGCCCCTCGGCGTCGGGCGGAGCCAGCCGGGTGGCGGCATCCAAGGCACGAAGCGCGGCGGAAGTAAACTCGTAGTGCATTCCGCCATTTTGGCAGACCGTTGCTGAATCCGCAAATCGCCTAGTTCTTGGCACCCGTGCTGCGGCGGATGGCACCCCCTACGCCGATCGTTTCCGGGTGGCGGGCAATTCTGTCCGTGAAAATCCGCACATCCTTGATGATCGGCTTGATATCACGGGTGAGTTGGTTGATGTTGGCCGTGGCGGAGTTGAGATTCTCGTACAGCTCGGGATCATTGATCAGGCGGCCCAGCGTGCCGTCGCTGCTGTTGAGGCTTTCGCTGAAGTCGTTCAGGCGGATGACGAGCTTTTCTACCTGCGAGAGGGTGTTGTCCACCTTGCCCACGATAGATGCACCTTTTTGCCCCAGCGGCTCGGTGATTCCTTCCAGGTTTTCCAGATTGCGGTCGGCCAGTTCCATGGTGTGTTTCATGCTTGTGATGGCGCCGCGCAGCTCGTTCATGACATCGGGCACGTCCGCCAGCGAAGTCTTAATCGCCTGCTTGAGCTGCGGGTCGCCCAGCACATCACCCACGCTGTCGGCGGCCGTCTTAACGCTATCCAAGGTCTGTTCGGCCCGCGTCACCACGCGTTGCACGGCCCCTTCGTTGTCATCCACCAGCACGGTCAGCCGGCGCGACAATTCGCTAATGTCGCGGCTGGCTTGCATGGCCGAATCCATCAGGTCGGTCATGCGGCCCTCCATGTCTGAGGCCATCCGCAAAGGGTTCGTCGCTACGCGGCCTTCCAGCGGCGTGTCGGGCGTGTTGGGTTCGATGACCTCCCGCGCCAAGTTCTTGTCGGGCAATGGCATCCAGACCAAGGTTGAATCGCCCAGCAGCGTTGACTCGATCTTGCAGAACTCGTTGCCATGCAAGCGGCGCTCGGCGTCAATATCGAGCGAGACGAGCGCGCCGCCGCGCTCACCCGGCCCGTCCAGCAGCCTGACCTCGTTCACGCGGCCAATCAGCACGCCGCTCTTGCGGACAGGCGTATCCTTGGAGACACCGGGGGCCTCGTCAAAATGGATGTACAGCCGATAGTGGGTCGTGGCGAACTTGGGAACGTTGCCAAACAACAGCACCAAAATGCCGGTGATGATCAAGGTTGCCAAGACCATCACACCCACGCGAAATTTTACGATGCGTTCATCCATGCGATCGAAACCGTTAAGGATTGTGTCGCGTTTCGCTCCGCGAAACGGCGGTGGCCGCGCCGGGTTACGAGCAGCACGGGTGGTATGGCCTTGCCAACGGAAACCGCCAAACCGGTCTTAGGAAGATGCTGCGCTGTCGCGCCTTCCACGCGGCGCTTTTTCGCGGAGCAAAAAAGCGACACTAACTGATTGGACGTCCCGAAACGCCTCTATCTTTCATATCACGCATTTCTGCTGCTGATTTCCAGCATCCGCTCGCTGGCGTCACCGCGAATGAATTGCAGCACGCGAGGGTCGCGCGCCCGGTCAATATCGCGGGCGGGTCCGTCGTAAATGATCTGCGGCTCATCCGGCGTAAGACGCGACAACGGCATGAACATGATCACGCGGTCGGCCACCTTGCGGGCCGTGTGCATGTCGTGCGTGACCACGATGCTGGTAACGGGGTGGCTGCGGCGGGTGTTCAGGATTAGCTCGTTGATCACGTCGCTCATGATCGGGTCGAGGCCCGTAGTTGGTTCGTCATAGAGCATGAGTTCGGGTTCCAAAGCCAACGCCCGCGCCAGGCCGACACGCTTCCGCATGCCGCCAGACAATTCGGCCGGCTTCTTGGTAATGATGCTCTCGGGCAGACCTACCTCGGCCAGGCGGGCCAGCACCTGTTCTTGCACTTGGCTGGCATCGTGCCGGCCGTGCTGCCGCATGGGAAATGCCACGTTTTGCGCGACGGTCATGCTGTCGAACAGGGCTGCCCCTTGAAACACGAAGCCAAAACGAATGCGTTGCCGGGTTAGTTCCCGCTCGCTCAATTTCGCCAGATCGTGGCCGTCGAAGAACATCCGCCCTTTGGTCGGCCGGACGAGGCCAATCATGGTCTTGAGAAAGACCGTTTTGCCGCAGCCGCTCTCGCCAATGATGGCCAAGGTCTGCCCGCGGGGAATCTCCACGCGAATGTCGCGCAGCACGGCTTGCCGGCCAAAGGTCACGGAGACCTCCTTGGCTTCAACCAGCGGCGGTTCGGTGGATGGCAGATCAACGACGGACATGGAGCGGCTGTCAGACGGGCCAGGGATAGGCAGTGGTTACAAAAAGCGTGGGCCGTTGGGCCAGATGATGTTGTAGACGGAATTCACGCCGATCCCCAGGAAGAAGTCGGCGATGAGGATGGTGACAAACGAATAGACGAAGGCCGTGGTGGCTGCCCGGCCAACCCCTTCGGCACCGGCGTCGCAGTGAAAGCCGCGATGGCAACTGATGATGGCAATGGCCGCCCCGAAAAACAGGCTCTTGAAGACGCCGCCAAACAGGTCGAAGTTGCCCACGAACAGCCGTGAATTGCTCCAGTAGTGGTGCGAGTCGATGCCCAGGTAAAACACGCTGAAGAAGTACCCGCCGACCACACCCATGAAGTCGGCCATGATCGTTAGCGTGGGAATCAGCACCAGGCAGCCCAAGAAGCGCGGTACGACCAAGTAATGAATGGGGTTGCTGCCCATGCACGTCAGGGCGTCAATCTGTTCCGTAACGCGCATGGTGCCCAGTTCGGCCGCCATGGCGCTACCGACGCGGCCGGCCAGCATGGTGGCCGCCAAAACGGGGCCCAATTCGCGGACCAGCGACATATTGATAACCGCCCCCATCCGCGTTTCCAGATTAAGAAAGCGGAACTGGTCGTAGCTTTGCACCGCCAGCACCATGCCAATGAACGTGCCCGTCAGCGCCACCACGGGCAAGCTCAACACGCCGATCTGATAGAACGCCGGCAGCAGCGTCTCTTTTCGCGGCAACCGCGTCACCAACCAGGCGATGGTGCGCATGCCAAAGATGCCGACATCCCCCAAGGCCATCACCCAGGAGACAACCAGATCACCCAGATCGGTGATTCGGTTTCCGATCCAGGTGCCGGAAGGCCGCGGCTCGGTGATGGGCTGTGAGGCTGACGGCATGCAGTGGCTTTCTCAATCCATGAGGTGAAGTAGTTGCCAGCGAAAATGCTATCAGCCATCCCTTTGATACCGCGAAGGCTGTACGCTTTAGTCGCGGTTACGGCTGTGCAACGCAAGATCGAAAGCCCGCCAGCATTGCGAATGGGCGGCAGCATTGCCGCCTCCGCTGGCAAACCGCTTCGGTCTTGCGCAGAGCATCCGCTCTGTTTTCGACCGGAATGGGTGCATGGCTAAAGCCGAGTTTGCCGATTAGGCAAACTTTGCGGGCTAGCAACGAAGCAGCATGACTCTTGCCGTGCAGGCAACAGGCGCGCTTGGTCCAATGGGCCTCAATCAAAGGCGCGGCGGCCAGCGGCCAAGACCGCTATTTGGCTTCCAGCTCGACCAGCGGCTGCTCTTGGTTCATTGCCCGGATTTCCTCGGTGATTTTCATCGAGCAGTACTTAGGCCCGCACATGCTGCAGAAGTGGGCGCTCTTGAAGGTGTCTTGGGGCAGTGTTTCGTCATGCATCCGGCGGGCCGTTTCGGGATCGAGCGAGTGGCGGAATTGCTCGTTCCAGTCGAAGGCGAAGCGTGCCCGACTAAGGGCGTCGTCCCGGTCGCGAGCACCCTTACGGCCGCGGGCCAGATCAGCCGCGTGGGCCGCGATTTTATAGGCGATCACCCCTTGCTTGACATCTTCGTTGTCGGGCAGGCCCAAATGCTCTTTGGGGGTGACATAGCACAGCATGGCCGCCCCACTCCATCCAGCCAATGCCGCGCCGATGGCGCTGGTGATGTGGTCGTAACCGGGGGCAATGTCGGTCACCAGTGGGCCTAGCACGTAAAACGGGGCTTCGTGGCAGACCTTCATCTGCCGCTTGACGTTCATGTCGATCTGGTCCATCGGCACATGGCCGGGCCCTTCCACCATGACTTGCGTCCCCTTGGCCCAACCGCGGGTGGTCAACTCGCCCAGCACGTCTAGCTCGGCGAATTGGGCGGCGTCGCTGGCATCGGCGATGGAGCCGGGCCGCAGGCTATCACCCAGGCTCCAAGTGACATCGTACTGACGGAAGATGTCGCACAAGTCCTCGAAGTGCGTGTAAAGCGGATTTTGCTGGCGATGGGTCATCATCCACTTGGCGATTAGCGACCCGCCCCGACTGACGATGCCGGTCACGCGGTTCATGGTGAGGTGCAAATGCTCCAGCAAAATGCCGCAGTGGACCGTCATGTAGTCCACGCCTTGCTGGGCCTGATGCTCGCACATATCCAGAAAATGTTGCGGCTTCATATCCTCGATATTGCCGCCAAGTTCTTCGAGCATTTGGTAGATTGGCACGGTCCCAATCGGCACGGGCGACGCGGCGATAATCGCCTCGCGAATGCGGTTAATGTCCTTGCCGGTCGAGAGATCCATAACCGTGTCGGCCCCAAAGTGGACCGACGTATGGAGCTTTTCCAGCTCCGTCTCGATATAGCTGGTGACGGCCGAGTTGCCGATGTTGGCGTTGATTTTGGTCTTGGCGGCGATGCCAATGCACATTGGCTCTAGCCGCTGTTTGAGGTGGTTCACGTTGGCCGGAATCACCATCCGCCCGCGTGCCACTTCGTCGCGGATCAACTCCGGCGACAAATCCTCGCGCTTGGCGACATATTCCATTTCCGGTGTGATCGTGCCCGCTTTGGCTAATTCAAACTGGGTCATCAGGGAAAACTCTGGGGAGAGTGCGGTATTTTGGGTAACGAAAAGCAAGCAGAAAGCCGCGACGGAACTCTTTTTGCGGCAATTGCTTATTACAAAATCGTAGCCATCGAGGGCCAATTGTCAATTCGACGACTTGGCCGAATGAAAAACCGGCTCGGCCCCCGCGCGGGCTTCCGGCTAATGGCCTAATCGTCTTCCGCCAAGTCGGCTTCGCTGATCATCGTGAAGCCCTTGCTGGCCAGCGTCTCCATGCCCATCTCGATATTGTCCACCATCAGGGCCATCGACGGCGCGCCGTGAGGACGAACCAGCAACGGGTAGGCTTGCACGATATTGACTTCGGCCTGCAACAACGCGGTGCAAACCCGCAAGAAAGGCTGCGGGCCGGGGGGCATCTCCACGCCGATCAAGTCGGTCTCAATCAGGGCCAGTCCGGCGCGCTCCAGAATCTCACGGCCTTGCTCGGGCTGGCTCAACAGAAAACGGACGAAGGCGCATTCGGTGGCGTCGGCGATAGACAACGCCACAATGCGAACTTTGCTCCCCTCAAACCGCCGGACGACTTCCAACAATTGGCCGACGCGATTCTCCAGAAAGACTGTGAACTGCCGCAAGGTCGGATAATTGCGGCCACGCATGGTGGAGAAGCCGGTCCCTGTTCCTTCGCCAACGCTCATCCGCAACCCTGGGGTAACAGTCAAAAAAACAGCAACCTGGCGGGGCCATGCTGGCCCAGGCGCGGCCAACGCGCGGCACGGGTTAGCCAGAACTATAGGGCAATTTTGGGTAAACCGTCAATGTTTCAGGAGCAAATTGGGAAAGGGTCTCGAAAGGAGGCAAACAGCGATGGAATTGCCAAGCACAGGCAAGTTCGGGGTAAGCGGCTCTCGCTATTCCCCCGTTTCAACGGTTACCGCCATGACGATTGGGGCGGAGTCGTCGGCACCTTTGACGAGTTCGATCGACTCAATAGGTTCTCGGCGTTGCGGAATGATGCTGAGATAGCGAATTTGTTGCCCGCGGAGGGCGAAGGCGAATTTTGATTCCGGCACATCCACGCGGCGGATGTAATCGGCGAAGTGGATGCCGTTTTTCAATTCGTGGTCTTCCGCCTGACCGTCCGTGTAGTGCAATCGCACAATCATCGAGACCGAGCCTTCCCGACCGAGCGGGTGTCCCCACCCGCTGACACCGCTGAGCAAATGAACGGCCTTGGCGGTGGAATTGCACGGCAAGCTGGCCGACTTGGGCATTTGCGGAGGGAACTTGCCCTGTGGGCCATTGAGCAGCACCACGTTGGGAACGCGGCCCTGTTGCGGATCGACAAGCTGAAACGGCACGCCTTCGACCACCTTGGGCGACCAGTCGGGAAAGATTAACCGCTCGGCGTCTGCATCCTGGGAGTGGAACATGCCTTGCACGCTGCAAATGGTGGCCGCTTTGGCCAACGGCAGCGGCAGGTACTTGCCGCGCTGCGTGAGGAACTCCAACAAGTTGGCGATGTCGGCGGCAGTGACTTGCTTCTCAAAGCCTTCTGGCATCAGCGATTTCGGGCTGGCGACCAGTTCGTCGATCTCCTCGCGAAGCAGGGCGTGTTTCTTTCCCTCCGCGTCGAAGAGTTCGATGGTGGTCTTGGTCTCCGACGCCAGCAGCCCGGCCAACGTGCGGCCGTCAGCCATGATGACGCTGTAGACTCGATAGTTTCCTTCCACGCTGCGGCTAGGGTCGATGATCTGCGTCAGCAGTTCGGCCTTGGGATGGACCGCCATGCCGGTCAAATCGGGCCCGATCTTGGTCCCCTCGCCGCTGTGGGTGTGGCATTTGCCGCATTGCTTTTTGAACAATTGCTGGCCCAGGGTGGCATCACCTTTTTGCATGGTCAATGGCATGAGTTCAGCCAGCACTTTTTGGCGGTCGGCACTGGGGAGCCCTCCGCCGCGGGCCAGGAGTTCCTTAGCGCGGCTGGCGATTTGTTGGTCGGGATGGTTGGCTAGCCCCTGCTTCTGGTCGAGTGCCAGATCGGCCAATGGGACAACGCCGGAATCGAGCCCATCCAGCAAGGCCAATGTCCATTCGCTACGAGACAGAAGTGCGCGCACGACCGACCCGCGCAAGGCAGGCGTGATACCGGCGAAGCGCTCGACCAACGCAGCGCCAAGTTCCGGCGACTCGCTCTTGGCCGCCGCTTCCAGCAGCCCGCGGGCTAGTTCAGGTGAAGTGCGGGGAGTCATCAATTCCAGAAGTTCGACAGCGCTGTCCAGGTCTTGTTTGCGGAACTCGATCAATTGGGATGCCGCGGCTAAACGATCCTTTTCCTCCTTGTCGGCATCGCGGGCTTGTTCCAAAAACGTCGCGGCAATGGCTGCCGCATATTGCTCAAATGCCTTGTTCCCCCATCGGGCGGTCAAGGCCACAAGCTGACTTTGCCCTGCGGGCGAGAGTTTGTCGAACCCGGCCAAAAGTGCCTGCTCCGTCGATTCCTCAAGCGTCGCCGGCGCATCCTTTGGCCAACCGCGATTGAGTCCGGCGAGGATGGTTTCGGAAATGGCTGGCGGAGCCGTTGCAATGCCCCGGAGAACATAATCGATGTCTTCCCTTTGCTCATCGCGTGCAAAGTGTTCGGCGATAATGGCGATACGATCCAGCTTGGCACGGCCATTGTTGGTTGGCTGCCTCGAGCAAACTTTCTCTAAGAATGCACCAGCCCGGCGGGCGGCCACGCAAGTTGCCGCATCCAAAATCCACGGGTCCGCTGTCGACAATTCGCCAGCCATTAATTTTACCGCCCAAAACTGCCGTTCAATACCGATTGAACCTTCGGCTGCTTTTAACAGCGCGGCCAGCAACACTTGCGGGTCCTCTTCTGGTGGCGCCAGGCCGTCTCGGATTGTAGCGCGATTGTCGGTCTCCGCGGGTGGCAAGGCCAGCCAGGCGTTACGTCGTACTCCGGGTGATGGATGACGCAAGCCGGCCGCCATGGCTCGCGCAGCCACAACCTGGTTGCGCGATACCGTCTCACTCTGCAAGACATTCAATCCACCTAACGCATTTAGCGCATGGATCACGGAAGTGTTCAGGCCAACCGCATCGACAGTTGTGGCATTTGCCAGCTCGGTCAAACGCGGCACTGTCTCTGTTTTCGCACCTTCCACCAGCAATCGCTGAGCTTGAAGCCGCCAAAACATATTGTCGCTGCCTAACGCCGCCACGAGATCATCGGCCGTGGCTCCCTCGAGCGACGTAATCGTGGGCGCAACAGCGGACCGTTCCGCCCTTTCCGCCTTCGGCCTTTTGCCTTTCGCCTTTCCTCCGTCCTTTCCCAAATAGACCACGCGATAAATCCTGCCGTGTTGTTTGTCCCGTAAATCGGTGACATAGGCGTTTCCCTTGCCGTTTTCAAACCCCGCCGGCACCGGGTTGTGCTGCACGATGTAGTTGTACCAGTCGATGACCCACACGTTGCCGTCGGGGCCGACCTCGGCGGCGATGGGGGCGGTCCATTCGTCGTCGCTGGCGAAAAGGTTGAAGGCGTTGCGAGAAGTAAAGTCCGCCCCGTTGGGAGAAATCATAAAGGTGGCGACCAGATGGCCGGTTGGCTCGCAGACGAAGGCGGCTTTATTCCAATACTCCTGAGGATAGTCGCGGGCCGTGTACAGGGCATGTCCGGCGGCCGCGGTAAAGCCGCCGTGCCAATCGACCTGGCGGACATTATCGGTGATCGGCTCGATCCTGTTGCTCTCGGCGATGCCCCCCAGCACGCTGCTGGACCAGCCGCGGACCGCCTCGTAGTAGCGGTTGGCGATGGGCATGTAGACGCTGGGATTGCCGTTGGCGGTAGAGCCAAACAGAATCCCTTCCTCGCTTATACCAACGCCCCAGGAGTTGTTGTTGGTATTGCGGAGAAACTCGAACTCGCCCTCCGCCGGCTCTTCACTTGTTGGTAACGAGGCAATCCGAAAGCGGTAAAACCCCGTGCGGAACGATTCCTTCTGGCCAAAGATTTCTCCCTCAAACCCGGCATAGCCGACCATGCCGTAAATCCAGTTGTCTAGCCCGTAGCGCAAGTTGCTGGGCCCGGCGTGGGTGTCGCCAATTGACCATCCCGTAAACAGAACATACCGCTGGTCAGCCACGTCGTCGCCGTCGGTGTCCCTCAAAAAAAGCGTGTGCGGGGCCTGATGCACGATTAGTCCGTCGTGGACGTGCAAAATGCTAGTGGGGATGCTGAGTTTGTCGGCGAAGAGCGTGAACTTGTCGGCCCGGCCGTCGCCGTCCGTGTCCTCGCAAATGCGGATGCGGTCGCGGCCTTGCCCCTCGGGCCGCAAGTCGTTGGGGTAATCGACCGTCTCGGCAATCCATAGCCGCCCGGACTCGTCCCAGTTCATACAGATCGGTTTGCCGATGTCGGGCTCGGCGGCAAACAGCCGGGCCTCGAAGCCTTCCGGCGTGACGATATGTTTGGCCGATTCCTCTGGCGAGAGGGGCTTTTGCATTGTTCGGATCGGTTCGCGGACGCCGCCACTCTTGGCGCTGGGTGGATAAAACGGCACATTGGCCTCGACGTACTCGAACGGCTCTACATCGGTACGCTTGCGAGTCATCCTGGGCCGATCGGCAAAATCGCCAGCTGCCGCCGGATCGCGGCCACTTGCCCATAGAATTCCCCGCTCCACCAGATTCTGAAAGCCTGGGTTGGCCCAAGTTCGTTGATCGTGCCCCCAGGCGGTATAAAAGACCCGCCCTTTGCCGTGCGTGCGAACCCAGGTCCACGGTTCGCGGTTGTCCGCATCCACACGGTACTCCAACACCGTGCGGTCTTGCTCGTTGTGCTTGTCGTGGACGTACGTTTCGTCCCAGCTTTCAAAGCCGGAGAAGCCACGCATCAGCGGATGGTCCGGTTCTGCATTCTCCGTGCGGAAGGTGCCGGTGCCGTGGCTCTTGAATTGCGCCCCGACCAGGGCAATGTACTTGGGTGAATTGAGAAAACAGAACGATGCGCAATGCAACGGGACCAGCCCGTGCCCGGCGGCAACATAGTCCAGCAACGCCTGTTCTTGCTGGGGTGCAATTTGCTCGATATTGGCATAGATCGCCAGGGCATCATACTTAGCGAGCGTATCGGCATGAATATCCGCCATGCGGTCGGTATAGTCCAGTTCAATGCCCCGCTTGGCCAGCACGGGCTGCAACTGCCGAAAGCGGGCTTCGGGCTGATGGTGGCCGTTATCGCCCAGAAACAGTACGCGCAACGGCGGAGATTCCTCTGCCACTACAACCCGCGGCAACCCCGCCAGGCAGAGACAACCCAACAACCATGCCGCCCATTGTTGCTTCAGCATCGTTCAACTCTCCAACTGGGACACCACGCCAATGCGTTGCCAGTTATTCTAATCAGAAAGCTCCGCAGCCGCTGCCGCTTCAAGACAAGCCCTGGTGGGAGGTGGAAAAATGGGGAACATTCCTCTCGCAATTGAACCATTCCGCTTTCCCGGTTGGCTTTGATAGGAGTTCATCAATTCCCGCACAGGCCAGGCATGAACGATCCACAACAACTGCTGGCACAGGCTCGCGAACAATTAGCCGGGGCTTGCGGCGCGATGCCGGCGATCTCTGGCCGTTTTGCTATGCTGGCGGGCCGTGCCAACGCCTGAACCGTCATAAGCTTGAAAACGGGAGCCGACCAGCATGTCGCCGTGGAATTTGTTGGAAGCCAATTACGCCCAAGTCAAGGCGGCTTCGTATGAGGTGGCCGTGCTGCCGCTCGGAGCCACCGAGCCGCACAATTTGCATCTGCCCTACGGCACCGATGTTTTCGAGGGAAACATCGTGGGGGAGCGCATCTGCCAGGCCGCGCACGAACGGGGGGCCAAGGTAGTACTGCTGCCTACGATTCCTTATGGAACGGAAACAAACCAGATGGCGTTTCCCTTGTCGATGAACCTCAATCCTTCCACTTTAGGGCTGGTCATCCGCGATCTGGTTGATTCGCTGGCCGGGCACGGCATCCGCAAGTTGGTCTTGCTCAACAGCCACGGCGGCAACGACCTGAAGCCGCTGCTGCGCGAGCTGTACGGCCAGACGCCGGTAAATCTATTCCTGTGCAATTGGTACCGCGTACTGGCCGATGTGGAGCGGGCTATCTTCGACGATCCGGGAGACCACGCTGGAGAAATGGAGACTGCCTTTGCCCTGGCGTTCTTTCCACACCTGGTAGCCTACAACGCCGACGGTTCTTTGGCGGCCGACGACGGAGCTACCCGGCCCACCCGGTTTGAGGCGGTCAACCGCGGTTGGGTCGGCATCACCCGGCCTTGGCATTTGTTGACCACCAATACCGGCAGCGGCAACCCTCACCCGGCCACGGCGGCCAAAGGGCACCAGATGATGGATCTGCTGGTCGAGCGGCTATCGGCCTTTTTGGTGGAACTATCGACGGCGGAAGTTGACGAGCAGTTTCCGTTTTGAACCACTTTTCACGACAATTTTGCCCTTCCCGAATGGCCGGGGTGCCGTTCCATGATCGTCCACGGTAGACTGTCGTGGGCCGTGCCGCTGCCCCCATCTAGTGTCCACGCTTTGCAACCAACCACCGAGACCAACCACCCATGGCCAAGAAAAAGAACGCCAGGAAAGCCGCCAAGAAGTCCGCTAGAAAATCGACGGCGGGCCCAATTATTCTCCGCACGGGCGAGGCCTTGGTGGAGGCCGACGAAGCCTGGTCCGCGGCCGAGCCAGAAGTCTTGATCGGCGAACTCAATGGACCGGTGGGCTACGCGCTGGCCAACCTGATGGGCGGACAGGTCAAAGGCCATACCCGCGTGTTTGCCATTCTTAATAGCGACGTGCAGGTGCGGCCAGCCACCGTGATGGTCAGCAAGGTCACGGTCAACAGCGAAAAGTACACGAATATCTTGATGGGGACCGTGCAAGCGGCCATTGCCCACGGCGTTTTGGATGCCGTGCGGGCGGGGGACATTCCCAAGGACAAGGTCAACGACCTGGGGATCATCATCTCGGTCTGGCTCGACCCCAGCGTGACCGAAGTCGCCATCAATCACGGAGTTTTATTCCAGACGCATCGCGAAGCGACCGCCAAAGCCATTCACAAAGCCATGCATCACGAGCCCACCATTGACTGGCTGCTGAAGAATCAAGACAGCGTGCCGCACTACTTTCATCAACTGGCGCTGGACGGCAAGATCTGAGTGTTGGCCGCTTGAACCGGCGGGCGGCCTAAACGGCATCCGCTGGCATGGGCGGGTCATCGGTATCGCCAGACGCGTCATCGTCGCGCATGCCTTGCGAATGTTCTTCTTCGTCACGACCGGCGGCAACGGCGTCTGGCGCGGCCGCCTTGCCGGCTGCCGCACCGTTCCCCAGGGACCAGTCGCGGCGTTGGCGCGAACTGGGAACATTCATGGCCTTGCGATACTTGGTGACAGTGCGGCGGGCGACCGTCAGGCCATGCTTGGCAAGTTCCTTGACGAGTTCGTCGTCGCTGAAGGGGGCGGTTTTGTCCTCGTTATCCACGACTTCTTGCAGCTTGAGCCGCACGGCATCCCAGGCGACTTCCTCGCCAGTGGAGCTGGTCGTGCCGCCGCCAAAAAACCGCTTGAGCGGAAAGATGCCGCGCGGTGTCTGTATCCATTTGTCGTCCACGGCCCGGCTAACCGTGGTGACGTGGACGCCGACCTTGTCGGCAATCTGTTGCATTTTCAGCGGTTCGATCGCCTCTACGCCCTTTTTGAGGAATTCGGTTTGGTGGTCCACGATGGCTTGCGCCACGCGTGTTAACGTGCTGCGGCGCTGCTCGATCGACTCAATCAGCCATTGGGCCGAGGTGATCTTCCGCTTGATGTACTCTTTTTCGGCTTCGCTGGCTTTGCCCGTCATCAGCATCTCGCGGTAGAAATTGCTGATCCGCAATTGAGGCGTGCGGCCTTGCTCCATGTAGACCTCGTACTTGCCGTCGTCGGTCTCCGTTAGAAAAACGTCCGGCGTGACGTTGGGCACATGCGTATCCACGAATTTGGAGCCGGGCAAAGGATCCAGATGCCGCAGTTCTTGCACCAGGCTTTGAATCAGCTCGATGGAAAAGCCAGTCTTTTTTTGAATGAGCGGCAGTCGGTTGTCTTTCAGGTCGTCCAAATGGTCGGCCACCAGCGTGCGCATTTGTTCGTGCATCGGCATGGTCGGCAGAATCTGCAACAGCAGGCATTCGCGGACATCGCGGGCACCTACACCCGGCGGGTCCAGGCGGTGGACGACCGACAGGGCCTCTTGCGCTAGCTTGAGTTGATCGGGACCGGCGTTGGCGTCCAGCAGTTCCTCCAAAGGGCAGGGGAGATAGCCGTTGTGGTCCAAGCTGTAGATGATTCGCTCGGCCATTTGCCGCGTGGCGGGCGTCAGTTCGTACCAGCCCAACTGCCCGCACAGAAAGTCTTGCAATGTTTGGGGGCGATCGACCATGTTGGCCATGGCGTCGTTCTGGCGGTCTCCCTCTTCCTCCATGCGGTTGCTGGAGAGCCGAGGCCGCTCGTCGAACTGATCGGGCCATTCCGAACCCATATCGAGCAGCCGCTCGAAATCGTCGGCGTTGTTCTTGGTTTCGTCGAGATTGAGTTCTTTTTCCTCGGTGGTTGGCGCATCTGGGTTTTCCACCTCGGCCCGTTCATCGCGTTCGTCAGGCAGATCGGGATCGTCCTCGATCTTCTCCAACAAGGGGTTCTCGATGATTTCTTGCTCGATGCGTTCCTCCAACGCGGCGATGGGGAGTTGCAAAATCTCCATCGACTGAATCATTTTCGGCGCCAGAATTTGTTTCTGGACTTGCCGCAGTTCTTGACCGAAGGAAAGCCGCATGTCTTTTTCTTCTGACTTGGCTGTAACAGCCCGCGGGGGCCATAAAGGTGAAACGTTAGAACTTTTGCCGGCCGGCCAAGGCGTCGGCCAGGATCTCTTTATTGGCGAATTCCAGCACGCTGCCAGAGGTTATGCCGCGCGCCAGTCGCGTGACCGAGACGGGCAAGTCGGCCAAGAGGTTGGAAATAAACAGGGCCGTGCCATCTCCTTCCATCGTGGGGTTTGTTCCCATGATTACCTCGCGGATTTCGCCCTTTCGAATTCGTTCAACCAACGGCTCAATCGTTAAATGTTCTGGCCCCACGCCCTCTAAAGGGGCAATTCGCCCCAACAGCACATGGTACAAGCCGCGAAAGTTGCCCGCTTGCTCCAATGCCATCAGGTCTCTGGGCTGCTCAACCACGCACAGTAAGGCTGTATCTCGTTTAGGGTCGCGGCAAATGCCGCACTCTTCTCCCTCTGTCAAATTGTAGCATGTCTTGCAGTAGTGAACGTTTTCCTTCACCTGGCGGATAGCGTCTGCCAGGGCCAGCACTTCGGCCTTGTTCGCCCGCAACAGATGGTACGCCAACCGCTCGGCCGATTTACGGCCTATCCCAGGCAGCTTGGCAAGCTGGTCGACCAAGAACGTGACCGATTCGGTGAATGCCACGGGGGAAAGGATGAAGGATGAAGGATGAACGATGAAGGATGAACGATGAAGGATGAGACGCTCAATCAAGACTTGTAACCCAACTCAAGAATCGGGGGTGGGCGTGAATTTGGCGATTGCCTCGTCCAGGCCGGGCATGTTCATGCCGCCGGTAAGTGACTTGAGCGAATCGGCATGCAATTGCCGGGCTTTGGCCAGGGCCTGATTGACGGCGGCCGCCAACAGGTCTTCCAACAATTCACGGTCTTGTTGCTCGATCAGTTTCGGATCGACGCGCACCGCCAGCACCTCACCCACGCCGCTGGCGTCGACCTCTACCAAGCCCCCCCCCGCCGCGCCCGTCACCGTCTGCCGTTTGAGTTCCTCGCTCACCGACTGCATCTGCGAGCTGACCTGCTGCGCCTGCTTGAGCATGTTGGCAAAGTTGCCAATTTCCTTGAACATGTCTTTGTTCCTTTCGATGTCCGACGTGCCTGTCGGGTACTTTGCTTGGCCTCCCGCTAGGAAATGGTCTTGGCGGCTGGCTCGACCTTGACGGGCTGGGCGTCGAACAGCTCGCAAACCTTGCGGACCAGGGGGTGCTGCGAGGTCTCCAACAAGTCTTGCCGTGAATTGCTCGCCCTTTTTGGTTCCTCCGCCCGTGCGGTTTCGCCCTCCGTCGGCTCCAGCAGCATGAACTCCAGGCGGATCGGGCCGCCGGTGACTTCCGCCAGGGCTTTCTCAAGCTTGGCGGCCTGATCGGGTCGCTCACAGAACGACTTGCTCTGATTATACTGCGCGCGGAAACTAACCACCAGACGATTTGGCGCAGGAGTTGCTACGACATCCGACAGCGATGCGTGCTGTACCACCATATCTGACATTCTGGCAAGGACTTGCTGCCAGATGTCTGACACGTTCTTGGCCGACATCGGAGTGGAAATATCGTCGTTTTGGGCAGCGGACTCTCTGGTGTCCGCCGTCAGGCCGGCTGGCTCAGCGTTTTTTTTTACTGAGTTGGTTGAATCCACGGCATTGGCTTCCGGGCCAGCCATCCTGGGTGGTGGAAGAGAAACCGGTCCCCCTTCTCGCAGTTGGCCCGCCAGTGTGGCCAGACTTTCCAGGTCGTCCAGCCGGGCAATGCGGATAAACGCCAGTTCCGCCAGCGTGCGGCGGTGGGTCGAAAATCGCAGCCGGTTCAGCGTTTGATCCAGAATCTGCATCACCGCCAACACGGTTTCCACCCCTAGCTGCCGGGCTGCGGCCTGAACCTTCTGCTGTTCTTCTCCCCAAGTGTACAAGTAGCCGTCGGGCGACGCGCCAACCGTGGCCACCATTACGTCGCGATAGTAGCCCAGCAATTGGTCCAGCAACTGGCCCACATCGACCCCTTCGCCCAAGGCCCGGTCCAGTTCCACCAATGCCTGGCCGGGCTGGCGATTCGTGAGAAACTCCACCAGTTTTCCCAACCGGTCGTTGCCCGCGGTCCCCAGCATGGCGTGGACGTCGCCCACGGAGATTTTTTCTCCGCCGAACGATAGCAGTTGTTCCAGCAGCGACTGGCTGTCACGCATCGAGCCGGCAGCGCGGCGGGCCAAGATTTCAATGGCCTCTTGCTCGATCTCTACCCCTTCGGTGGCGGCGATTTGCTTCAGCCGGTCGGCGATCGACGACGTTTGAATGCCCGCGAAGTCGAACCGCTGGCACCGCGAGAGGATCGTGATGGGGATCTTCTCGGGCTCGGTGGTGCAGAAGATGAACTTTACATGTTCGGGCGGTTCCTCCAAGGTCTTCAACAGAGCGTTGAAGGCCTCTTTGGTGAGCATGTGGACTTCGTCGATGATGTATATTTTGAACCGCACCCGGCTAGGCCGAAAGTTCACGTTCTGGCGCAACTCGCGCATTTCGTCGATGCCGCGGTTGCTGGCACCGTCAATTTCCAGAACGTCAACATCGTCGCCCGCGTTAATGCTTTGGCAGACATCGCATTCGTTGCAGGGCGTGGGCGTCGGGCCTTTCTCACAGTTCAGTGCCTTGGCCAGAATACGAGCGGAAGAGGTCTTGCCCACACCGCGCGCGCCGCAAAACAGATAAGCGTGCCCCACCCGATTGGAGTTGATCGCCCCGCCCAAGGCGCGGCCGACATGTTCTTGGCCAATCAGTTGCTCGAAGGTCTGCGGGCGATAGCGCCGGGCGACGACGGTGTATTCGTTCTGCGTATCGGAGCCGGAAACGGTGTCGGTGGCCATGAAAGGGGATTCGCTCCTGCCAGAGGATGCCCAGCGGCCGATTCTGGGACAGGGTAAATCGTTCGGCCTGATTTGACCCGGCAAACAGCCTGTGAGATGTTCCCGCCGCGCCTGTTGCAGGGCCGCGGCGTCGGATGAGAGACCCACCGCACAAAGGGATGACCATTTAGGGCTGCTTGCGTTAGCACCTGACCCGGTTCACAGCTCCCCATTGCGGGGGCCTCTCATCGGACGCCGCGAGCGGCCCGCCAGACTCCTGCGCTTCGGGGCAATCGTATCACACGCCGAACAAGTGGTCAAAGACCCCAAAAACAGCCAATATCGGCTACTTCAATCGCGCGTCGGCAAAGTCCAATATCCGCAGCCAATAATCGCGATTGAGTTCGTGCTTGCTGTCTCGGCGGTACTGTACCAGTTCGCCACAACTTTCGGGCGTAATAGGCTCGTCGCCGTGCAATGGCTCATTCCCCACCAGCCCGCGAGCCCCCAGGAATTTGTAGACCCGGTCGGCGGCTTGCACGGCTTTCCAAGCGTTGTCGTAGTTGGCCCAGGTGTCTTGGTCCCCCTCCGTGTCCATCAGCGGCCGCGGGGCCACCAAGGCAATCAGCAAGTGTTGGTCGATCGGTAAGCGGTCCTCGCGGCCGTCGAACTGAGGAAACGTATCGCTGAACCAATGGGGAAAAACCCGATTGATCCGTTCAATCGTCTCTTGGTCATTTTCGCGGCTGAGCGCGCAGCCACCCGTACCCGATTGGTGCGGTACAACCAGGGCAATCCGTTCGTCGAACGCTCCGGCCAGCAGCGCCGTCTTGCCCAAGCGCGAATGGCCAATGGCACAAACACGCTGGGCATCGATATCGTCCGCCGACACCAGGTAATCAACGGCACGCGACAAGCCCCAGGCCCACGCCGCGATCGTTCCCCAGTCGCGCGGGCCGGGTTGTGATTGACCCGGCTGAAAGTAGTGCGGGTGAACGCCGTCGGTAAAGTCGGGCCGGTCGGGATCGATGTCGCCATTGTAAAAAGTCGCCAGGGCGTAACCGCGGTCGATCAAGGTTTCGGCGCACCAAACATCGACATCGCTGCCGCGAGCTTCCTCGGTGGCCCGGTTATCCACTACGCCTTTCCGGTGCGGGTACATCCAGACCGTCGGAAGGGGAACCTCGGCGTCCTCGGTGACAGTATGATTGCCGCCAAAATTCAGGCCGACAAACACGGGGACCGGTCCCGATTTCTTGTTGGGAACGATCACCAGCAAATGGATCGGAGGAGTGCCATCGGGACCGAAGGAGATGGTAACTTCGCGCTTGGTAGCCTTGCCGCCGAAATAGTCCGAGCTGACTCGTTCGATGTTGGACTTGACTTCCTGGGGTGCCGCCGGCATGTAACCGTACATGTAGTGCTGAAAGAGTTGTTTCAGTTCCGGCCGCCGCTGTTTGGCCCATTGTTCCGGCGTCGAGACCGGCGTGCCGTCCAACATCACCAACGGGTCGGGCAATTCTCGGCGGACGGGCAATTCGTCGGGCCGCGGAAAGTTCTGCGCGCCAGCCGGCGAAGCCAAGAACCAGCAGCCCATCAACAGTAGCGGAATAGTAAACGGTCTCATGCGAAGGTTCCTCTGGCGAGTTGTAGGAGGCGTTTTCAGCGAGCCGATGGTAGCAGTATTACACGCATCAATCGGCGATGGAATCGCCTCCTACAGGCAACAACCAGGAGGCATGCCGCCTCACCCGCGGCGGTCCAAATGGCCGGACTTGTTGATGGCACGAATCAGCCGCAGTCCAATCGCCAGGCTCAGCGAGCAGCCGGCTCCGCCCAGCAACGACAAATCGTTGGCCAGCCCCCACGGCAAATTGATCAAAGGGGGGACTTTGTAACTTAGCAGAAACGACGAGCCCAAGAACAAAGCGCTGGCCAGCATCCCCAACACCAGCCGATTGACCGATGGCTCCAACCCTCGATGGTCGAGATGCATGTCAAAGCGGCCGGTCTGCACCTGCTGCAAGATATCGATGATTCCGCGCGGCAGGACTTCGGCCACATGTTCCAGTTCGGTGTACAGCCTGCCGAGTTTCCGCAGGTGCCTTGTCGGTGATAGCCGTTGCAGCATCAGCCGCGACTGGTACGGCTCCCAAACCTCGGCCAGGCTGAACTGGGGCGAAACCAGCCGGGCCGTTCCTTCCAGCATCACCAGCACTTTGATCAACAGCGCCACGCGGGCCGGAAGCATAATCTCGTACCGCCGAATAATCTCCACCAGTTCGTTCAGCGCACCGCTGACATCAAAACTCTCCAACGATTGATGCGAGTAATGAGCCACGAAGTCCGTGATGTCCAGGCTCAGCGAGGCCGTGTCAAGGTTCGAGGGCGTGGAGCCAATTCTGGTGATGATGGATGTCAAATGGGCGGCGTCGCGGCTGGCGACCGCCAACAACATGTCGCCCATCTGTTCGTGCAGCCGCTCGTCGATACGGCCAACCATGCCAAAGTCGAGCAGGCCAATCACTCCATCTGGCAACAGTACGATATTGCCCGGGTGCGGATCGGCGTGGTACAGCCCATGCATGAAGATCATTTCCAAGAACAACTGCGCACCCCGCCGGGCCACGGCGTCTAAATCCTGGCCATCCGCGACCAATTGCGCCTTGTCGCTCAGCCGGGTTCCTTGCAGATATTCCATGGTCAGCACGCGCGACGTGGAGTACCTGGGCTCGGCTTTCGGCACATGGACCTTGTCGTTCTTGGCAAAGCTCTTGGCAAACTGCTGCATATTTCGCATTTCGCGGGTGAAGTCCAACTCGCGCAGCAGCGTGCGGCGAAACTCGGCCGCCATAGCCACCGGGCGATAGTTGTGGAACTCCGGCAGTTTCTCCGCAAGCTGCGCCAACCCGGCCAGGATGTCGAGATCGACGCGAATCTTGCCTTCAATGGCCGGGTGGCGGACCTTGACCACCACTTCGCCCCCCTCCTTAAGCCGCGCCCGGTGGACCTGGCCGATTGAGGCCGAGGCCAGCGGTTCGTCGCGGAAATCCGCGAACAATTCGCTGATCGGCAGGCCCAATTCCGACTCGATCGTGGCCCGCACCGATTCGGAAGAATCGGCCGGCGCGGCGTCTTGCAGTTGCCGCAGTTCCGCCGCCAGGTCGATGCCAACCATGTCGGCCCGCGTGCTTAGAACTTGCCCCAGCTTGATGAAGGTGGGGCCCAGTTCCGTCAGCGCCAGGCGAATGCGCGTTTCGCGAGTTTGCTTGGAGAGGGCCTCGCCATCGCTGTTCTTGATGAATTCCTTGGCGAACCGCAGGTCGGAATTGCTCAACCAATCGGCCAATCCGTACTTGCTCAGGACCGAGATGACCTCGATCGAGCGGTTCAGATTTCGATAAATCTGTGGAATGGATGTCAGTTTCATGGGTGGGGCGGCCCGAGCGCCATCAAAACGCCAGCACGCGGCGCGGATTGTCGATGGTGATCGTGCGAATGGCCTGGTCGGTCAGGCCCGCGTCCCGCAGCGCCGCCGGCAGTTGCTTGCTGACGATGGTGAAATCGGCCTCGTTGGCCTGAAAGCCATCCACCGGCTTGTCGGATTGCGTGTACTTTGTGTAGAGGTAAGGGACATGGTCGTGCCCCACCAGGACTTGCTCGGCATGACCGGCGGCAACTAGCCGCTGAATTTGCCGCGCGACCTTCTGGCAAGAATACTTGTCGCCTCCCACGCGGTCGAACTGCACGTAGCAGCCCAGTCCGGCAATCTGCAGATGGGCCTGGTCGGCCTCTTCATGCTTGCGGTCGTCCATGTTCCCTTGGTGGCCAATGATGCACTTGTCCGGGGCAACGCCCAGCGAAAGCAGCAATTGCGCTTCCTCCACACCACCGCCGTCGGTGGTGTGGGTGGTGATCGGACACCCGGTTTCGCGGCTGGCGATGGCGGCCGCCTCGTGGCAGCGCCGTTCGCTGGGCCGCAGCCAGGTGCTGGTGGCAACCTTGATGATGCCGGGCTTGATATCGGTGAACCGCTCGCCCCAGCTTCCCGAGGGGTCTTCCATCCCCTCGGTAATCTCGCGGATGTAGAGTTTGGCCAGCTTCTTGACGCCATCGGGGTCAACCGTCCACTTTACGGCCCAAGGATGTTGCGGTGCCATGGCTTCGCACCAAAAGCCGGTGCAGCCGATAAGGTACACCGGAATCCGCCTGGCCAGATCGGCCAGCAAATGTGGGTATCTTCCCACGCGAATGGGCGTGCATTCCACGATGGCACCCATTCCGTCTTGCGGATCGAGCGAATCGTGAAAGGCCTTCAGTTGGACCGCCGTGGCGGAAAGCATTTGTTCGCGGATCGGTTCAACGTCCGCGGCGGGTGTTTCGTAAAGCTCCGACCAATCGACCAGCGGAGCGTGTTCGTGCATGAGCGTCATGCCCAACCGGGCCGGATCGACCGGCCCTAACACCGTGCGGACCATCTTGCCATCCGACTTGTCCGCGGCGACGGCGGCATGCGGGTACGCCGCCGCCAAACCCAATGCGGCGGATGCCCCCAGAAAATCCCGACGATTCATGCGATCACCTGAAAAATGGACGATTGCAATACCGGGTTCTAGTTTAGCAGCGCCATTGGCGCAAAGCTAAAGCGGAATCACAACATCCAAACAGGGCATTAGGAAAGATCGCCGCCGTGATTACCGTTTGGCCAGACCTTCACGGCCAAATTGGTACAACACGTCGCTGGCGGTTTGCAATTCCGCCAACGGCAGCCATTCGTCGCAGGTGTGCGCCTGGTCGATGGAGCCAGGTCCAAAGACGATCGAAGGAACGCCATCCAGGGCGATCTTGGAAGCGTCAGTGCCATAAGGCACGCCAATTTGCCGGCAACGGCCAACGATGGAGGTGGCCACCGCGGCCAGGCGGTCGGCGACGGTCTTGTTGTCACCGTCCGGCAGGGCTACGCCGCGCATGAACGGCGGCTCGTGATCGACCTCAAAGTCAATCCCCGGGGCACGGGCCACGTAGTCCACAACCTGCTGAAAGGCGGCGTCAATGTCCTCGCCCGGCAGCAGTCGGCGGTCGATCTCAATCGTACACAGGTCGGGCACGGTGTTGACGCTGATGCCGCCGGTGATCGTACCCACCGACAGCGTGGCGTTGCCACACAGGCGATGGGGTGGAATCCTCGGCGCGACTTCACGCTGGTAGCTCTCCAGCGCGGCCAGCACCTTCGACATTTTGTAGACGGCATTCTCGCCCAGATGCGGCTGCGAACTATGGCAGGCCCGGCCGTGCGTGCGCAGCTTCCAGCGTAGGCAGCCTTTGTGGGCCGTGACCACATCCAGACTAGTTGGCTCGGCCACCACGGCGGCGTCGGGCTGCCGCGGAATGATGGTCTTGGCTCCGCCGGTCCACATCTTTTGCAAAGCGGTGGCCCCCGTAAAGCCATGCTCCTCGTTGACCGTACAAGCCAGCACGATGGTGGGCCGGCCAGCGGGGCGCTCTTGGGCCAGCCTGGCCAGCGCACCCAACATGGCTACCATGCCCCCTTTGATATCGCACGAACCGCGGCCGTACAGGCGTCCATCGTGAACGGTCGGCGTCCAAGGCGGAATGGTCATGCCGTCCACGGGGACGGTGTCCTGGTGGGCCTCAAATAGCAGAAGTTCGCCTCCTTCCTCGGGAGGAACGTCGCCATCCACCCGCGTGAAGATATTGTCGCGCAAGTGATCGACGGTCTGCCGCTCGCTGGGCAGGCCCAATCGCTGGAACAGCTTTTCCAAGTATTCCGTGACGCGATACTCGTAGAACTCAGGGCCGCTCACGTCGCGGCCCATCGGATTGACGCTGGGGATCGAGACTAATTCGCTAAGCGTTTCGACCAGATCGAGCGACACGCGTGGCTCCTGCAAGAATGGGTACAAGGTTGGTGAGTATGCCTTTCAACAGGCGGCATTCTATCGTCTGCCGCGGGCCGATGCACGCGGCGGCACTCTGGGCCCGCCGCCGGGCCTATTGGTTGCTTGTCTCTTCCGGCGGATACGGCTAGTTTATAGTGGAGAGCAAGGTGGCCTCCGCCGCCCGACAAGACCGCGGAGGCCGCGGTTTTTTCTGCCCCGCTTCTATCCGGAGTATTGCCGCATGCTGCGAATTTTGGGTTCGCCCAGAAGACTATGCGACGGCGTTACCCGCCGCGACTTGTTGCATGTGGGCGGCCTGGGCGCGTTGGGCTTAACCCTGGGCGACGCCCTGCGGCTGCAAGCGCGGGCCGAGCCGATCGAACAGGGCCGGTCGTTTGGCAAAGCCAAGTCCTGCATTTTGATCTTTCCCTTTGGATCCCCACCGCAGCACGAGACCTTCGACCCCAAGCCGGAAGCACCGGTTGAGGTGCAGGGCGAAATGAAAGCCATCGGCACCAGCCTGGACGGGGCCAACATCTGCGAGCATCTGCCGCAAGTTGCCCAGGTGATGGACCGGTTAACGGTTGTCCGTTCGATGACGCACCCCTACCCGGCGCACGGCGTGGCTTACGCCTTGACCGGCATGCCGACGTACACTCCGGCCATTGAGGCCGACCCGCGCAACAAAGACCACTGGCCGTTCTTGGGTTCCATCGTTGACTACCTGGACGAGCAGCAAGCCGGCGGGCAACTGCCGGCTGTTCCACGCAACATGGGCTTGCCCTGGCAGTTTGGCAGCAAGAGCTCGCTCCCCACACTGGCCGGGCCGTATGCCGCTTTCCTAGGGCAAGCGTACGATCCGGTCTGGACCGACTTCAATGGCAAGGGGACCAAGGCCGTTCCTAAATTGACCGACGGCCAGACCAACGACGTGTTCGATCCCTTCGGCGGCATCACGCCTGACGGCGCGTTTCAACTGATGGCATCGGGCGAGTTGCCGGGCGATGTATCGCTGGCCCGGCTGGGCTTGCGGCGCTCGCTGCTGTCGCAGTTCGACCGGGCCCGAGGGTATCTCGATTCGGCCGAGCCGGTACAAACGCTCGACAAGTACAATCGCGTGGCGTTTGAGCTGATTGGCACGCGGCAAGTTCGCGAGGCCTTGGACGTGCAGCGAGAACCGGCCGCCACCCGCGACAAGTTTGGCATGACGCTGTTTGGGCAATCGTGCCTGGCCGCGCGGCGGCTTGTTGAGGCGGGTGGGCGGTTTGTCTCGATATTTTGGGATCCGTTCGAGCCTTTCGGCGGGTCGTGCTGGGACACCCACGCCAACCATTTCCCGCGGCTGAAGAACTATCTGCTGCCTGTCTTTGACCAGGCTTACGCGGCGTTGATCCGCGATCTGGAGGAGCGCGGCCTGCTGGATGAAACGCTTGTGTTGTGCGTCAGTGAACATGGCCGCACTCCGACGATCGACAACAAGCCACAAGGGGCGGGCCGGCACCATTGGAGCAGAGTCTACTCGGCCGCGTTTGCCGGCGGCGGTGTGGCGCGGGGCCGCATCGTGGGGCGTAGCGATGCCCAGGGGGGAGACGTGGCCGACACGCCGGTTTCGCCCAAGGATATCCTGGCGACGGCGTTGCATTTGCTGGGAATCGACCCGCACACACTCGTTCGGGATCGGCTCAACCGCCCATTTCCGGCGGTCGGGGATGGCCGCTTGCGGCAAGAACTGCTGGGGTGACCGCCAAAAGGTGAACTTGACGCCTTTTGGCTATCTTGCCAGGATACTTGGCCTAAACTACCCCTGCCGGCAAAGATTGGCGGCCCTGGCCGCGAAAAAGCCGACAAAATGGAGGATAGGGGACTTGAACCCCTGACCTTCTGGCTGCCAGCCAGACGCTCTCCCAACTGAGCTAATCCCCCGTTTGGTTTCTTGTCGGCAGAGCTCAAAAACTAACACCCGTTGTGGCGACTGTCAAGTTGGCTGGCGCAGACGCTCGCTTGATACAGTCTGGGAGTCGTGCTGTTGAAGAAGACACTGGTTAATCTGCTCAAGTTCGCGGTTTCGGCCGGGATTATCGCTTGGCTGTTTTATAAAGCCCGCCAGGACGAACATTTCACCGAGCTGGTCACCGGTCCCAAACATTGGGGGCTGTTGTTGGCGGCGGCGTTCGTGGCACTGGCCGCCGTACTGGGCACCATTCTCCGTTGGTACTTCTTGGTGCGGGCGTTGGAACTCCCCTTCACGGTCAAAGATGCTTTTCGTTTGGGGTTTTTGGGATATCTGCTGAACTTTGTCTCCGTCGGCAGCGTCGGGGGTGACCTGTTCAAGGCGGTGTTCGTCGCCCGCGAGCACCCTGGCCGGCGGGCCGAGGCCGTTGCCACGGTGGCCATTGACCGCATCATTGGCTTGTACGTGATGTTTGTCTTGGCGTCGGCATCGTTGTTGATCACCGGCCAACTCCAATCGGCGGGGCGTGACGTGCAAATCATTGGCCGCACAACGCTGCTGGCTACTTTGGCGGGGACTGTCGGCGTGGTGGTGGTGCTGCTGCCGGGAATGACCAACGGTCGGTTTAGCCATTGGATGGGGCGGATTCCCAAGGTTGGGCCGATCGTGGTGCGCTTGATGGGTGCCGTGCGGATGTACCGTCGCAAATTGCCCGTGCTGCTGCTGGCCGCCGTGATTAGCGTGGCGGTCCATTCCCTGGCCGCGGTGGCAATATTTCTGGTAGCGCGGGGCCTGCCTGGCAATGCCCCAACACTGGCCGAGCATTTCGTGGCGGTGCCGCTAGCCAATCTGACGGGCCTGTTGCCTTTGCCGATGAGCGGCATCGGTGCGCGAGAAGCCGCCATCGACTACTTGTACGTCCATTTAACTGCGCCCGGCACCGTGCAAGCGGGCAAGGGATTTGTCGTGTCGCTCTGCTACCGGTTGATAGAGATTGCCATTGCCGCCATCGGCGTGGTGTACTACCTGGCAGCCCGGCGCGAAGTGGCCGATGTCATGCACGAATCGGAGGAACTGGCCGAATCGGCGGCGGTTTGAGGAAGGTACCGCGGACTCAAGGTTAGCCTTACGGGCTGGTACTGGCCGAATCGTAGTTGATGGCTTCTTCGGCCCGGCGGATCGCTTCTTCTTGCACCTTGGCCAGTTTGACGGCCAGGTCACGGTTGGCTTTGGCGGTCTTGGAAACAGCCGCCTTGGCTTTCTTAAGATCTGCAGCCATCTTGCCGCTGCGGGCCTCGGCCAAAGCCAACTCTTTCTTGAGGCGGTCCCGTTCCGTCTCCAGGCTTTGAACTTCGGACTGGTTGAAGGTGATGTGGATATTGGCGTCCTTGGTACTGGCTTCCACGTCTTGCAGCTCTTTTTGCAGGTCGCGAATGGCTGCCTCGCGCAGCGGCAGCTCGCGCTGAAACTCCCGCAGGATGACGCCGAAATCTTGCAGCGGGCGGCGATAAATGGTTGGCCCCACCTGGCGGGCAATTTCCGCGCCGATCAGCTTATCGGCCACGCTCTTCTCAATTTCGTACACCTGGCCCGACTTGAGCATTTTGGGAACTTCCTGCCCCACGAACTCATCCCAATTGGCTACATGGTACTTGTTCTTGAGCACGTCGTCCGCCGGGCGAATGCGTGCCTCGGCCAGGGCCGATGTCAACACCTGCTGGGCCGCCGCGTCATCCTTGATGAAGTTCAGCAACACAAACAAACGGTCGGCGGGGTCATCGGGCTGCGCAGGCTTTCCGTCGCGCAAGAACTCCTCCACGATCGGCCGGCGGCGGTTGTCTCCGCCGGCATCGTCCGGTATTGGCAGCATCGCCTTAATCTGGTCGTCCGACAATCCGGCCAGCACGTCGCGCCGATCGTTGGGCATGGTCTCATACAGCGACCACAAGCCGCCCGCCGCGGCGTTCAGCCGTTGCACTTGCTCCGCCGTTAGCGGCAGCGTGGGCGACAACGTCACGGTGGATTGGCCGTCTTGCGCGGCGGTGACTTCAAACTCGCCCAGGTAGCGCCCGCCCGATGCGTATTCGGCCTCGTCCAGCACGTACAAGATCATCTTCGTTTCGATCTTATGGTTTTGCGGCGCGGGGACGTCGATCGTCACATTTCCGTTGCCGTCGGGCCGTTGTGGTTTGGTGTGAAACCAAATGCGCCCCCGCCCGGAAACAACGTGTTCCAACACGGTCTTCAACTGGGCGACGCTGTAACCAACGAACCGAGGATCGGGTTCGTTGGGGACGCCAGCCGCGTTGAGATCGGTGGGAAACTGGGCCAGCAGTTCGGTCGGGCTGATCTTGGCTGTCTCGGGATCGGTGCCGTCGGTGGTGTTCTTCAGCGTTACCTCGGCCGTGGCGATTTCTTTCTCTAGCTTGGCGACCCGCTCGCGGCCATTCTCGAGCATGACCCCGGTGCGGGCAGCCGCCCACATGAAGGCCAGGCCGGCCAGCAACACCAGCACCACAAACACTTTACTCAGCATGCTCATGCGGGCCTCTTTGGGCGTCCCAGACGCCGTGTTGATAAGACGTGCCGCGCTGGTTCTCGTGGCCCGCCAACCGGCGGCCACAACTTCGCCAGCCATGTTCCGGTTGGCTGGCGAAATAAACCGTTGCGCAATCCCTAGACTCGATACTAGATACGGCGTCAGGGAATGTCAACTTTTCCCCGGTCCAGCGGGCCGAAAAGGGCCGAAACGCCAGCGCCAACCGGATTGTGCGGATCATGGCGATTCCGCGCTCGTCGCGTCGCGTGGCGGCTGGCGGAAAACGATTCGTTTGTACACTGTTTAGCTATGGCTGCCCGAAGGTACTTCCGACCGGCATGGTGCATAGGTTAGGGACGCCTAGCCTTCCCATGCCCTTCGTGTATCTCCCGTTGTTCTTGACACTGCCACCGAGGAATGACAGTTCCAGTGGCTTACCGCGACCTATTATGCCACTCCGATGAGAAGATGGGTCTCTCCGGAGCCGTCGTTTGCCATTCTAGCCCGCTTTCGGCGGTTCCGTCGTGGCCACGGTCGGGCGAGAGGCAAATTTTTTGGATGAAGCCGCCGGTTGTGCAAAGCGGCGGCGGGTGGCGAGTTTGGCCCTGTCTTGGCCTTACCTGTTCCACTTTTGCCGGGTTTTGGGAGGTAGTGGTGCAGGTAAGCGTTGGCAAAAAGCGCCTACTTTGCCGGCTTGATGCGCGCGTGGCTTTCTATTTGGTGTTGGGTTGATTGGCGTGGAGCGTTGAACGCAGTTGGACATGGAACGTCGAGCGCGATGCCGCCCCCTCACCCCCGGCCCCTCTCCCGCGGCGGGGAGAGGGGGGCGGATGTTGGGGGTGGAGAGTCGGGGGTGAAGTGGACGACTGCGTGGTGTGGGATTGAGCCCACACGGAGATCGGCTGGCGTGGGCTGAAGTCCACGCTACGGGCGAAGCAGTCGCAGGCGATGGTGTGGAAACTCGGCGACAGGCAACATCCGCTCCCCTCTTGTAACACTTGCGCCCTAGCAGAAACTTGCTCCCCACTTGAAAACACGGCTTCCCTCTTGAAAACTCGGCTCCCCTCTCCCCTCCGCGGGAGAGGGGCTGGGGGTGAGGGGGAGATTGGCGAGAAGTTCTCGCCATCTCATTCGGTCAGCGTTTTCTCCACCCCGAAGTGGCGAGATTTATCCGGTTTGAATTGCACCGCGTGCCGTTTCGGGTGGCGGCGGGCGGCGGTTTTGGGCCTGTTGTGGCCTTACCTGTTCCATTTTTGCCGGGTTTTGGGGGGTAGTGGTGCAGGTAAGCGATGCCGTTTGAGCGGTGGCGGGGTGGATGGGTGCGCGGGTGGTGGTGGTTGTCTGGCGCGATTGTTGGGTGTGGAGCGTCGAGCGCGATGCGGCCCCCTCACCCCCGGCCCCTCTCCCGCGGAGGGGAGAGGGGAGTAGGTGTTGGGTGTGGAGAGAGGAGAGCAGGTGTTGGGGGTGGAGAGTCGGGGGTGAGGCGGGCGACT
>JBFWUW010000054.1:0-50128 GCA_050247075.1 Pirellulales bacterium
TGGCATCCCGTCGCAGTTGCCCGGAATCTTCAAAGCACCCCACTACCACTACGCAAGCCCGCTCGATCTGGCTGTCGCAGCGAAGGGAATCATGGCCGACCGCCAAGAGTCCGCGGATCGCCTGGCCCGTGTTGACGAGCGATAAGGCTTCCCCGGCGGAATCACGGAACGCGCCGGAATGATCTTGTACCGAGAGCAGCCACTTCGTCCAGCGCTGCGCCGTTTCGTCGTCGCCATAGGCCGTGGCAGTGGCGATCGCCGCGCCGGTCACGCCGGGGCAAGCCAGCGCATCTCCCGCCAGCAGCGGCACGCCGTTCGCCAGGCTGGTTCGTAACAGCCAGTCGTAGGCCGCTTCCACGGGCGGCCGCGATGGGCCCTTCGCCCACCGTGCCATCGCATGTCTGGCACGCCGTTGCACGGCCCCCGCCAACCGCGGCAGCAGCGCCAACCGCGGCCCAAATTCCGGCGTAGCGGAACCGGGCGAACTCGCATTGCCTCCAGCATGCTTCACGGCCGACACTCCTTGTCGTCCCGACGATCTTGGAAGCGGCCCATTATGGCCGAAGGGAGTCAATCGTCCAACCGCAATTGGTGATAGCACGCCCAACCGGCCATGTTGCTTGCGGCCATTTCCGCCGAACAATCTTCCCCTTGGGGGTAGCGCGGGGGTAAAATACGGTCATGATCGCAAAACTGAGTAACGAACAGGCTGCGGCTTTGCGCGCCAACGGCGAGCGCGAACTCGGAGTCGTTGATCCCGACACGCAACGGACTTATTTTCTTGTCGATGCGGAAACACATCGACAGGCAATGGACGCGCTGCGGCGCCAGAACGATTATGACGCCATTGCGCAAGGCATTGCCGAGATGGAAGCAGGCCTGGCGATTTCCGTCAAGGAAGCTCGCGAATTTTCGCGGCAGAGGCTTCAAGCTGACGGGCAATGAAGTTCTCCGTCCGTATCACACCCCAGGCCAGGCGTGACATTGACCGGAACGCCGATTGGTGGGCCGAACATCATTCTTTCGATCAGTCATTGCGGTGGTCCGAGGTTGTTTACGACCAAATTGAAAGCTCGGCCCTGTTACCGCACAGCAACGGCCTTTCCGCGGAGAGCGACAATTTCCCATACGAGATTCGCGACAAGCGGGTGGGCCTAGGCTCGCGCCGGACCTATCGCGCTGTTTTTACAATTAAAGACGGCACGGTATTCGTTCTGGCTGTCCGCCGTGGCGCACAGGACATCGTTCGCCCCGATGAAGTCGACTTCCCACACTCTGCGCGACCGTTTGTGCGTGTGAATGTTCTCCCCAAAAAAGATACGCCCACTCAAATAAAGTCCGCTTGCCCCACCGCCTGCTCGTAGAAATGATGCGCTGCCCGGCCGCTAATAGTAGTTGCTTGCAGCAATTGTAGGGCGATCTGTTCGATGGCCCGCCACACGCCAGGCCGTTCCAGAATGTGTTCGGCCTTGTCCAGCATCCGCCGCTCCAGCCGCGCGATCTGCCGCTCGCCATTGGCGCGAGCTTGCGTCAATAGTCGCACTTCGCGCAAGTCTTGGGCCGCCCCCGCCCAGCCGTACTGGCCGGTATGGCGGGCCTCGGCGGCCAGGCCCGCCAGGCGGATCAAGATCTCTGTTTCAATCGGGTCGTGCGATGCGCGCCGCCGCCCCTTCTTCAGTTGGCATTGGCCCAGCCGCGTCTGGTTGGGCCGCACGCTGACTTGCTGTACGGCCCGGCCCAAGTAAATGGCGATGGCGGCATGCCCCGCTTCATGGTAGGCCGTGGCGGATTCGCTGGACGTGGCGGACATGCGTCTTATGATTTCGCGAATTAACTTCCGCATTCGAACTCTCTCTCCCTCGGGGAGAGAGCCGCGGTGAGGGTTTGCTTGCAGCAGAATCTTTCCTCACATCACCCTCTCCCCAACCCTCTCCCGGAGTACCGGGAGAGGGAGATAGGAATCTTTACGTAGTAGCCAGATCTTCATCGTCGAAGGGGTTGTGCCCGCGCGGCATCCACTTGCACAGGCCGATCGCGCCAAAGTACAGCAACGTCAGCGGTCCCGCCATCAGCATCATGCTTACCGGATCGGCCGGCGTGAGGATCATGGCGATTACAAAAATGGCCAGCACGGCGATCCGCCACTTCTCGATGTACATCTGCACGGTGAAAACGCCAATCCGCTCCAAAAACAGCATAATCAGCGGCAATTGAAAGCTGGTGCCAAAACCGACCGGCAGCAGCAGCACAAAACCCATCCACTCGCTAATACGCGGGTCGGGGTCGATCCCCAGCCAATGGTTGAACCCAAACAAGAACCTCAACACCGGGCCAAACACGAAAATGAAGGCCATGCCAGCCCCCAGGATGAACAACCCAATGCTAAAAGGCAGATAGATGTGGACATATTTCCGTTCGTGCGGGTACAAACCGGCCGCGACAAAGTTCCAAAGCTGGATGAAAATGTAGGGGCTGGCCAGCAGCGCACCCACCACTAGCGCCGCCTTGATCCAAAAACCAAACACCTCGCCCGCGCTTAGCGACTGAATCTTGGTCCGCGGATCATCAAAAATCGTCCGCCAAAAAGTCAGCGGCAGCAGATTAGGGTAGCTCTCGGCCAATACTTCGGGCAAAGCCGCTTCCAGCAGCAAGCGGTTCAATCGCCGCTGCTTTTCCGGCGACAGGTTCTTACGTTCCAAGAGTTCTCGCGCCTCGGGCCGCAACTTGGCCTCCGCGAAAACCTCCGCGTCGTACAGGTCCGGCCGGTCCAGCACGGCCGTTAAGCCATCGGCCACGGCTTGACGATTGTCGTGGGCGACTTCGGCCTGCATCCCCTCAAACAGCAGCATCTTCTTGACTTCCGCCTGAGCCGTGCCGCTTAGCCGCTCCCAAACGCGCTTGGCGGGGCTGGCTCCGCCGCTAGCCGCTTCGGTCAACTTTTCGGCCAGAGCCTTGGGCTTCGACAGATCAGCCGGCAGCACCGTTTGCGGGCCATCGCGGCTGAGCAGATGTTCCGCCTGGTTCTTGGGAACCATCGCATCGGCAAACTGCTGGGGATAATTTCGTCCGAGCTGTTTGGCCAGTTCTTGCGGAGAGACATAAATCGTCTCGGAAATCAGATGTTCCTGCTGGTCGATGCCGGGAATTTGCTTGCTTTCAATCACTTCGTCATCAACGACAATCCCCTGTTTCTCCTGTTCTTCCAGCCATTTATTGAAAGACTCTTCCTCATAGTACTCCTCCAACGCCGACTTGAGCGGCTGCTGCAAGGCCAGCACCACCGGCTTGCCGACCAGCAGACCAAACAAAAAGCCGGCCATCAGGCCCATCAACGCCTTGAACAAAGCCGTCCGCAACTCTTCGAGGTGCTCCCCGAAGGTCATCGTCGATTCTTTGAACAGGTCCTCGTCGTATTTCTGACGGTCTTTGATGGCCATAAGTACGGGGCCTGTTGACGGACGGGTGGGTGGGAAATCGAGCGGAAAATGCTCGGCAAGCGCGCAGTTCGGCGTCACTTGTTACAATACTCTGGTAATCGCCGCACGGCAACCAAGGGGTGGGAAGTGTTCGGTGTTCAGTTGACCGCTCCTTCGGTCTTCAGCCTTCAGCCTTTCGCCTTTCGCCTTTCCCCGTGTCATCTCTCCCACCACTTCGCTTCACCCCCTTGTTCCGCCGCTACCTGTGGGGTGGCCGGCGGTTGGCTACGGTGTTGGGTAAAGACGTGGGGGAAGAGAGCGCCGCGGAGAGTTGGGAATTGTGCGACCGCCACGACGATCAAAGCGTGGTCGCCACCGGTCCGCTGGCCGGTAAGAGCCTGGGCGAACTCGTCCGCGAATGGGGACCGGAACTGCTCGGCCGGCATGCGCCGCAGCCGCGTTTTCCGCTGCTGTTTAAGTTCATTGACGCCCGGCAGACGTTGTCGGTGCAAGTCCATCCCGATGATGCCAGGGCCGCCTTGTTGCAGCCGCCCGACCTGGGCAAGACCGAGGCCTGGTACGTTTTGGCCGCCGAGCCGGGCAGCGTAATCTACGCCGGCCTCAAGCGGGGCGTCGATCGGGCCATGTTGGCTCGCGAGGTCGCCCGCGGCACCAGCGATTTATGCCTGAACAAGTTCGCCGCCCAGCCCGGCGATTGTTACTTTGTGCCGGCCGGCCTGCCGCACGCCATCGGGGCGGGCCTGCTGGTGGCCGAGATCCAACAGTCCAGCGATACCACTTACCGGCTGTTCGATTTCAACCGCCTGGGACCAGACGGCCAGCCGCGGGCCTTGCACGTCGAGCAGGCGCTGGAAGCCATCGACTACAACATGCACACCACGGGACCGCTGGCGGCGACACCGCTGGAACAGCCATCCGGCGAACGGCTGGCCGCCTGCGACAAGTTCGTGCTCGACCGCTGGACATTGACCGCACCAGCCTCGCTGGGCGAATTCGAACGTTGCCACTTCTTGGCGGTCGTGGAAGGGAAGGCTACCTTGCCCGGTGACAGCACTCCACTGCGCGCCGGCGACACCGTACTACTGCCAGCTTCCGCCGGGCCAATCGCCGTGCAGCCCATCGGCCGGGCCGTGCTACTGGATGCCTATTTGCCGTAGGGGCCAGCCCAGCCTTTAAATCAACTCTTCAATCGGCTGGCCTTCCGCCAGTATCGCCATCGGCCGACGGGCCTGGTCGTAAAAGGCGTGGTGGTAGTCGATGCCCAAAACGTGGTACATCGTGGAGAGAACGCAGCCCGGCGTGTAGGGCTTGCTGGAAGGATACTCGGCACGGGCGTCGGTGGTGCCAATCGTCTGCCCCATCTTCAAGCCGCCGCCAGAAAACAGCACAGACATCGCCCCGGGCCAGTGGTCGCGGCCGGCACCGCCATTGATACGGGGCGTGCGGCCAAATTCGCCCATCGCCATCAGCAGTACGTTGTCTTGCAAGCCACGGTCATGAATGTCCGTCACCAGCGCGGCCACCGCCTGGTCGAAAGGTGGCAGCAGCCGGTTCTTTAGCTCGCCAAAATTATTGCCGTGCGTGTCCCAGCCACCCCCCGCCTGAATGGTGACATACGTCACACCCGCCTCCACCAGCCGCCGCGCCAACAGGCAGCTTTGGCCCATGTCGTTGCGTCCGTAGGTATCGCGCAGCTTGGGGTCTTCGGCGTTGATATCGAATGCGCGGCGGGTCTGGTCGCTGGTGATCATTTCCATCGCGTCGCGATAAAACGTGTCGATCCCTTCCAGGTTGCCTTGCGTGTCGATATCGCGGCGGATGTTGTCCAGGTCGCCCAGCAGCCCGCGGCGGCGGTTCAGGCGGTCCTCGCTCACCCGGCCCGGCAGCTTCAAGTTCTTCACATTGAAACCGTCGGAATTGGGGCTGCTGTCGGGTGACAGCGGATTGTACGACGCCCCCAGGTAGGCCGCCTTGCCCAGCCCCAGGCGATTGGGCAAGTTGACATAAGCCGGCATGGCCGGCGCGTTGGCGCCGCGCATCTTGGCGACGACCGACCCGCACGACGGAAAGATATTGTCGCTGACCTCCACCGTCGGCTGCCAACCGGTCAGCATCCATTGCGACGCCATGCCGTGACCGGCGTTGGTGTGCGTGGCCGAGCGGACAATCGTCAACTTATCCATCACCTTGGCCTGCAAAGAGCAATGCTCGCCAATTTCAATCCCCGACACATTAGTGCCGATCGGGTTGAACTCGCCGCGATACTCGGCCGGAGCGTTCGGCTTCAGGTCGTACATGTCCAGGTGGCTAGGCCCGCCCGCCTGCCAAATCAAAATCACGGACGTATTCTTGACATCGCGGCCGGCGGCCTTGGCTTCGGCCTTTCGCCGCAACAGGTCGGGCAGGGTCAGTCCGCCCACTGTCAGCCCCCCCACGCGTAAAAAATTACGCCGCGAAACGCCGTCGCACGTTCTTGTCGCACGTCCAACCAAATCCAACATGGTGTAGACCTAAAGTAGGGAGGGATCGCGGGCAGCCAACAGGCGGGGATCGAACCACTATCTTCAAGATCGGCCAGCCGCTTGCATGAAGATGCGTCGATATGATAGCAGTTTCCCGGAAAACAGGCGGAAAGTCAACGTAAATTCAGTTGAATTCGGGCATGCAGCGTTGGGGATGCCTGTGCCCGGGGCATTGCTTAAGAAACCACGGATAGCACGGATGACACGGATAAAACCGCGATTCCAAAGCAACCGCCGGAATCGGTTTCCATCCCCCTCCTATCCGTGGAATCAGTGCCATCCGTGGTTCCTCCGCCTCCCGCCGGCTTGCCACTTGCTCGCCCTGCCGGCCGCCATGCGGATATCGGCCATCGGTCGATGCAATAAGACGTGGTGTATTTTGTATATTTATAAAAATATTTTACATTGACAATATACGCCACTACGTGCTACTCTGCCAACGGGTTGCTTCCCGCGCCGCGGGTGCCCCAATGACTCATGAAAGGAGCACACCACCATGTTTGACCGTTTTTTCCGTACCATTTCAGAAGCATTGCGGGCCCAGAGCAGTCCCGCCGAACCCAAACCCGCCGCCATGAAACAGGTACGCCATAAGGCCGCCCCCGGAGTGCCGGCCCCGTCCAAGAGGAAAGGCCCCCCTGGGTTTTTTGCCGACCTAAGAAGGCGAGAGGCCGCTTGCAAGCTTTTTCTCCTCGGCATGAGTCTGCGGCAGGTCGCCGTGCGCCTGGGCTGTTCGCACGCCACCCTCATCCGGGCCCTGCGGGCCGACGCTGCATTCCGGGATGAGGTTCGGGTGAGCCGGAGCGATGCCGCTTTTTTCTCGCTCTGGTGCCGGCACCGCTGGGGGAGCGATTCCTGGCGCGGGGCCGCCTGGCTGTTGGAGCGGCTGCGGCCCGAAATCCATGGCAAGAACACCCGGCCGACCCTCCAGCAGGTCGCCGAGTTTTTTGAAGAGCATCGCGAGATTGTGTTACGGGGCCTTCCGCCGGACACCGTCGCCGAATTGCGCCCCAAGCTGAAACAACTGGCCAACGACCTAGCCGCCCGGATGCCATCTTTGCGCAATGTGGCCAGCCACCTGGTGCCGCCCGATTTCGGCCTGGAAGAAGACGACAACGGCCGACCGGCCCCGTGAAGCTCCCACGGCGTCCGCTACCTGTACCACAACCCCCCAAAACACGGCAATAATGGAACAGGTTACGGCAAATCGGGCGGAAGCCGGCGGCAAGATCACGGCGGAGCCGATGATAGCAGCAACGGCTCGCGAGAACGCAGCCACTTATCCGGCACGTTCTCACGGCCCACGGCCAAGGCGACAATTCCCCCAACGATAGCGCAGTTGGTGTCCATATCTCCTTCCACTTGAACGGTACTCCACAAGGCTTCGCGGAAGTCCGACAATTTGGCGGCAGCGCACCACAGGCAAAACGGGACCGTGTCGGGTGCGGTCACGCCGCTGCCGTTGCCTAACTGGTTGGCGGCCGCATGTTCCCACTCGTCGAACCCAAGTTGAAGGGCCGTTTTCAATCCGCGCTGGGTAGGTCCAGCCGGCGTGTGAGCGATCGCTGCCTCCAACATTTCGGCGGCCGGCGGCAATCGGCCTGTCACCCGCCATTGATAGGCCCAGGCGCAGGCTACCGCTACGGCGATGGCACCCGCTTGCCCTTCAGGGTGGGCGTGCGTGACCTCGGCCGATGCGCGGGCTTGGGCCACCACCTGTTGATAGTCATCGGCGAAATAGGCCCCCACGGGTGCCACGCGCATCGCTCCGCCGTTTCCGAAGGAACCTTGGCCACCGAATAAATCCTTGGCGGCGGTTTGCCAAGGCGTGCCTCGCTCAATCTCCCGCAACAACTGGTCCGCTCCTGAACCATACCCGCGATACGGCTCTAAGCGGTAGCGCGCGGCCAGATTCTGGGCCAACAACTCCTGATCTATTGTGCCGCGTTGATCTAACACCTCGCGAATGGCCAACGCCATCACCGTGTCATCGGTGTACCGCCAAGGGGATAACGGCGGGCGACGAGCCTTGAGGGCAGCGACAAAAACCTCCGCATGAAAAAATTGCTGGCCGAAAGCATCGCCGATCGACAATCCATCAAGCGCCAACCGCACGCGTCCCATGCGCGCGGCGTGATCGGCGGGAAGCTCGTGGTGGCTCATTGTGCGAGATACCGATACGCCCACACCACGCCGTCGTCGCGGCTGTCGTGGGCCGAGTGGTAGATATGGACGTTCAGCAGCGGGTCGTAACAGGCATTCAGGCACTTCCACTCGGCGTTTTCCGGGAAAGGCCGCGCGGCCTCTTCCCAGCGGTTTTCCGCCGGGTGATAGATCCACAGGCCCAGCTTGGCCCGCGGCTCGTCGGGTTCATCACGGTAGCGGCAGATAATGACCACGTCGCTTACGGAGTCATACGTCATGGTGGAATTGTTGGTGGAGTAGCTGTTCGATCCACCGCATGGCTTTCCGGCGGGCCGGGGATTGATCCAGGCGTCGTTCGTCAAATCGTAAATCCAAAAAGCGTGCTCGCCCGTCGCGATCGGATAGCCTCCGCCCCCGATGTACAGGCGGTCGCGCTTGGTGTCGTAACAGGCGGTCGGGTCGATGCCGAATGGCGGCGGGGGTCCGGATGGCGATTTTTTCTCCCAACGGTTCTCCGCCGGGTCGTACCACCAGATCTCATGATGACTATCGCGAAGAAAGTATTTTGCCTTGGTGGCAATGTACTCCCAGACATCGCCAAAGCTGGTGGAAGGCCCAGGGCCATCCGTCTGGCGGCGCTGCCAGCGCGCGGTCGCCGCGTCATACACGAAAGGGCCGGGCGAACCCTCCACTTTCAAATCCTTCCGCCCCTCCAACCATTTCAGCCTTCGCGAAAGAGCCTTCGGCCAATAGCCGGCTTCGCACGGCACGAAGCTGAACTGCCGCAACAGCGGATTGTAGGCTGTCATTTGGTAGCAGTGGCCCAGCTGGGCGACGGGCAGTTGCTGGCCGTCGGCCGTGGTTTCAAAGCCATGCTTGTCGAGTGTCAGTTCCAAGGAGTTGACATCCGCGCCAGGGTAGACGCAGACCCAGCGATGGGCCGGAATATCGTAGGCCCACAGGTCATCCATGTAGCGGCCGTTCTCCTCGTTCCACCACCCGTGAACCCCCTCGCCCGTCAAAAAACAAGCGTGCAAATCCGGCGCAAAGGCCATCTTGGCCCCCCACGAACGCCCGCGGGCTTTGCCCCATTGCGGATCGGGAGCGGGCGCGCCAAGTTCCAGCCAGGAGCCGCTGGCGAGCGACTTGAGCTTGGCAACGTGGGCACCGTCCCCGCTAGGGAGCGCCGCCAACGGGGCGGGCGGTTCGGCGGCCAGAAGGGCGCAACAAGCACTACAGCGGGCAATGATGATCGCCACACAGAAGCAGCGGCGCAGGGATATCAGCGGCATGGACGGCCTCGCGAATCCTAGGAATTGCGACAACATCACCCCGGAGTATTCCGCTTGGCGATACGCTTTTCAAGCAGATGCAAGGCTTCCAGCACGATAAAGGCCAGAATCGCCCCCACGATGGCCGTCCCCAAGCGGCCAAAACCGACGGCGATGCCAATGGCGGCCGAGAACCAGATGCCGGCCGCGGTGGTCAGCCCGTGGATTTCCTTGTCGTCTGCCAGCTTAAGAATGGCACCGCCCCCCAAGAAGCCGATGCCGGCCACGATGCCTTGAATCACGCGGCTTAAATCGGCGGACTCCATTTTTTCCAGTTGAGGCACGACGACAAAGAACGCCGCCCCCATCGTCACCAACATGTGCGTCCGCAGCCCGGCCGATTTGCCGGTCTTTTCGCGCTGGTACCCAATCAACCCGCCCAACAGCGCGCCAATACCTAACCGCACCGCCACATGCAAAATGCGGGCAACGTCCGTGATGTCTTGAAAGTCCTCTTGCAGCGCGGAGGCCAGCGATTGGTACTCGTTCATGGTAATTATCAGCCCTCTCGTGAAAGTTAGTTGGTTTGCGCGGCTGACACCGGCAGGCCATGCATTGCCGAACTTCGAGTGCGCAAGGACAACTCTATCAAGATGTTTGAAAACCACGAATCGAACGAATCTTACGAATAGGATTTCACCGCGACACCTACTTTCAAGCCGCCGCCGGCATCCATTCCCTCCCGCAAGGTTCCCGACGCGACACTCTTTACCTTGGATTCGTTCGATTCGTGGGTCTTCTCCGGTTTCTCCTCTACTCCACCGGTTCGTGCGGCTTCCCATTCTCCGGTGCCAGTCCGACAGACTATAATAAGCTTTGTGGCCTGCCACGGAGGCAAGGCGTGCTTGTTTTTCGAAACCGCGGGCTTTCCATGATGCTCGATACGAACTCCGCAAACTCCGCCGCGAATGTTGGCTGGGACGCTCATTCGCACGTCAGCGCATGGCCGCCTCCCCGGCGGTTTACCGTCGAGGAGTACTTTCAGATGGCGGCCGCCGGTATCTTCGCGGACGACGAACGAATCGAGCTACTGGACGGATGGATCATTCCCACGACGCCGATTGGCCCGGACCATAGTGCCACGGTTGAGTTGTTGCGTGAACTTTTCCAAAAAGCCGTACCGCATGGCTATTGCCTCCGTTTTCAACAAACGCTGCTGCTGCCGACGAGCGCGCCGCAACCCGATGCCGTGGTGGCGCGGGGCCAAACGCGCGACTACCGTCAGCGGCACCCCGATGCCGCCGACGCGGCGCTGGTGGTGGAGGTCGCCGATTCGTCCCTGGCCGTCGATCGCGGGGCCAAGGCCGCCTTGTATGCAGCGGCCGGAATCCCCGAGTATTGGATCATCGACCTGGCCGCCCGCCACGTCGTAATCAACCGCTCGCCCGACATCGCCCAGGCACGTTACCAACAGCAAGAAATCGTCCAGCCGCCACGGCAATTGCCGCTGATTCTGGATGGCGCCGAGCGCGGGCAGGTGGACGTGGGTGAGTTGTTTTCTTAGGGCAGACGGCGACATGGACAGGCGGCGCTTAACCCGGTCTGCCACCAGCTAAAGCTGGTGGCAAGCGGGGCTCGGTCCACGCGATGAGATCATCGCAATCGCGGCGCACTGCATGGTTACTCCGTTCACGCCAAAATCTGCTTCACCACTTGTCCATGCACATCGGTCAGCCGATGGTCGCGGCCGCCGTGGCGGAAGGTGAGGCGCTCGTGGTCCAGGCCCAGCAGGTGCAAGATGGTGGCGTGCAGGTCGTGGAAGGTGCAGATGTTTTCCACCGCGTGCATGCCGAACTCGTCGGTGGCGCCGTAGGCCGTGCCGCCGCGGATGCCGCCGCCGGCCAGCCATACGCTGAAACCTTCTGGATGGTGGTCGCGGCCGTCGCGGCCGGTGGAGTGGGGCGTGCGGCCAAACTCGCCCGCCCACACGATCAGCGTTTCGTCCAGCAGGCCGCGGCGGCGCAGGTCCACGATCAGCCCGGCGATGGCCTGGTCGGTGTCCAGCGCGTTCTTTTCGTGCCCCGCCTTGAGGTTGCCGTGCTGGTCCCAGGTGCCGTTCGACGCGCCGGGCGGGCAGTTGATCTCCACGAACCGCACGCCCGACTCAATCAGCCGCCGGGCACGCAGGCATTGCGTGCCGTACAGCCGCTGCGAATCGACCTTGCTGTCCACGCCGTACAACGACAGTGTCTCGGCGGTTTCTTGGCCCAGGTCGAGCACGTCGGGGACCAGCGACTGCATGCGGTACGCCAGCTCGTAATTGCAAATGGCCGACTCCACCGCGTCGTCCGCGCCGAGCGCCGCGGCAAAGCCGCCATCTTGCTCGGCCAGCAGTGCCAGCTTGGCCCGCTGCACCCGAGGGTCGGCGTCGCCGGGGACGAGGTTGTCGAGCGGCTTGCCGTCGGCGTGCAGCAGCGTGGCTTGCTGGCTGGAGGGCAAGAAGCCGGCGGAGTAGTTTTCCAGCCCGCCGCAAGGGACGACATCGAAACTCAGCACCACGAAGCCGGGGAGGTTTTCGTTCTCAGTCCCCAGGCCGTAGTTGACCCACGACCCCAAGCTGGGCCGGCCCGCCTGGTTGGCCCCGGTATGCAAGAACAGCACGCCGGTGGAATGGATCGGCAGGTCGGCCTTCATCGAGCGGATGACGGCCAGTTCGTCGATCTGGTTCGCCAGATGCGGAAAGAGATTGCTGACCGGCAAGCCCGACTGGCCCCGCGGTTGAAACGTCCAGGGGCTTTTGAGCCACTTGCGGTTTTGGTTGGCGGTGGGATTGTCTATCTTGCCGGCCGGCTGTTCGTCTACTTTCTCTAGCGTTGGCTTGGGATCGAACGAATCGACGTGAGACACGCCGCCATCCATGAAGCAGAAGATGACGTTCTTGGCCTTGGGGGGGAAATGGGGTTGCGGCAAGCCGCGATGTTCGTCCGGCGCGGCAATGGCCTGGCGCTGGCCAGCCATTAGAGCGGACAGTGCCAACATGCCAAAACCGCCGGCGGAATGCGACAACATTTCACGCCGAGTCAGCGGAGTAGGGCTGCGCCCGGGACAACAATTCCACAACTGGTTGCGCATAACGGCACTTCCTACGGCACGTAAATAAACTCTTTGACGTTAAACATGGCATGCGCCACGTCCTTCCAAATTGCGGTGGACCGCATGACTTCTGCCCGTGGCACGCTGGATAGTTCGGCCAGTTGATCGACGAACCGCACAAACCGTTGCCGCTCGTCGCTGCTGGGCTGTCGGCCCAGGGCTTGGCTGAACATGCGATCGACGCGGGTGGCTGCGTCGCCGTCTGGCTCCGCAACTAGCCGCTTCGCCCATTCCTCGGCTTGTTGCAACACGAAAGGGTCGTTGAGCAAGGCCAGCGCTTGCGCCGGCACGTTGGAGATATCCCGCCGCCCTTGCGCCACCTTGCCGCCGGGCAGGTTGAAGGCGTTCAAGAACTTGGCCGACTCCATGAGGTTGGTCTTGATGTAGACGCTGCGGCGGCCATTGCCGTCCAACGGGCCGGGAAACAGCCGCCGGTCGGCGTATTCTTTTTCACGAAACGGCTGAATGCTGGGTCCGTAAAGGGAATCATCGAGCCGGCCCGACGCTAGCAGGATGCAATCGCGGATGGCCTCGGCCTCCAGCCGCCGCGCTGGGTAGTGGCTGAGCAGCCGGTTTTGCGGATCGACTTCGCGCGAGGACTCGCTCGGTTGGCTTCCTTGGCGGAAGGTTTGCGACAGGGCGATCTCTCGCACCAGCCGCTTGAGCGACCAGCCCTCCCGAGCAAACCGCAAGGCCAAGTAGTCCAGCAATTCCTGGTGCGAGGGTTCGTCACTTAGATGGCCCAGGTCGTCCACCGTGCGGACGATGCCAGCGCCAAACAAGTAGTGCCAAACCCGATTGACCATCACCCGGGCGGTCAGCGGATTGTCGGCCGAGGCGATCCGCTGCGCCAGTTGCAACCGGCCGCTGCCGCCGCTGGCAAAAGGCTGGCCGGGCCGCGACAAGACCTCCAGATATCGCCTTTCGGCCAGCTCTCCGGGCCGCAGGCAATCGCCCCGGATGAAGACTGGCTGATCGCCGCCATCGCCAGCGTCCTCCAGGCCAGGGACCACCCGCGGCTGCTGAATCTCTTGCGACTCGATCCGCCGATACTCGGCCACCAGTTCCGCCAGCTTTGGGGAACTTGCCGAATCGTTGGTCAGCAGTTGGCTTTGCAGCAGATAGTCCAACCAGCGGACGTCGTCTTCCGTGGCGGTGTTGCTGTCGAAGCGGTCGATCGCCCGCATTGCTGTGGAGGCATAGCGGGCGGCTAGCTCGTCGAGCTTGCCAATTGGCGGCTCAGCCAGAATCGGCCGCAGGTGAGTAAGCTCTGCCCGCGGCGGTTCAGCCACGTCGTGCAGCACCGCGCGGGTGATGCCAAAGAACGAGCGGCCATCTCCCAGCGCCTGATCCCACGGCAGACGGTAGTTTTCGCCATCGCCCCCCAAGGCCGACAGTTGGTCGGGAAACTTGGGGTTGTCCAGCAAGGTCATCAACTCGGCGAACGTCCGCAAGCTGCCTCGGTTGGCCGGCGGGGTAAACATCTGCCAATGCAGGTGTTCGTTCGTCAAGGCCTTGTAGTTGGCGTAGTTGAGTTGGCAATTGTTGGAGACCAATCGCAACGCGCTGCTGCGCAGGCCCAGCACCTGAAAGCTGATCTTTTGCTTGCCATCCGGGATCTGCGGGGAGCGGAGCGTACCATTGAGCCGCGACGACAGCGCGTGGCTATACCAACCGGCGGGCAGCACGGCCCGCACGATGGCGTCTCCCTGGTGGTGCAGGACAAACTCGCCGTTGGCGGAAGGGGCGTCCCGCAAGCCATGCCCGTCGGAGTGCCAGTCGGCCGGGGGCGCGCCGGCGGAGAAGTCGGCGAAAGGGACGTAGTTGGCCGCGTTAAACTCGCGGCGTTCGCGTTCTTGCGCGGCCCAGTCATCGGCTGTTTGCTTCCAAGCTGCTGGCAATTTATCGCCCCCCGCCACGGCGGCATCGGCCACGGCAATCCAGGGTGCCAGGGGATGTTCGGCCGCCGGCTTATCCGTGCGAACGGCAGACAGCCAGCGAACCAGACGCGGCGCGTCCAACCCAACCGCAAGGCTAGCGGCGTCGGGTGCATTCCGCCGCGCGGCGTCGGCGGCCAGCAGATAGCGAGGAAGCTCGACGGCGTCTTGTTTCCACAAGGCGGCTATCTCAGCGCGAATCGCCGGTTTCAAGTCGCTCAGCTTCTTTCGCGGCTGTTGATTGACTTGGGGACTATCAATCGTATGGGCGGCCAGCCGCGAGCTGCGAATAATCCCCAGCAGCCCGTAGTAGTCGTGCATCGAGTACGCATCAAGCTTGTGGTCGTGGCAGCGGGCACAGGCCACGGTCGCCCCTTGAAAGGCCTTGGTCAGCGTGTCGAGCTGGTTGTCGGCGATGTCGTAGCCAATCTGCGGCAGACCGATGCAGTCATCGTGGTTGACCTCGCCAAAGCGGTAAAATGCCGTGCCGATGGGGGCTTCGTTGATCTGCTGGCTCTCGTTCCAGCGGGGCGGCAGCAAGTCGCCCGCGATATGCTCGCGCACGAATTGGTCGTAGGGGAGATCGCTGTTGAACGCCCGAATCAGATAGTCGCGATAGCGCCAGGCATGATGGACCTCGTAGTTCCATTCGTTGCCGTGCGTTTCGGTGAACCGAATCACGTCCATCCAGTGCCGCGCCCAGCGCTCGCCAAAGTGGGGCGAAGCCAGCAGCCGGTCGATCAACGTGGCGTAACAATCGGACGAGGCATCTTGCACGAAGGCTTCCACCTCCGCCGGTGTTGGCGGCAAGCCGGCCAAGGTCAGACTGGCGCGGCGGATGAAGGCGTGGCGGTCGGCGGGCGGATTGGGTGTCAGCGACTTGGCCTGTAGGGCGGCCCAAACAAAACGGTCGATCGGTTCGACCGACCAGTCGGGATTGGCAACCTCCGGCAAGGCTGGCTCCACCGGCGGCTGCAAGCTCCACCAGTCGCGGCGGGCGGAAAGTATTTCCGGCCAGCTCAGTGAAGCGGCGGCCTTGGGCTCCGCCGTACGCGGGTCCGGCGCGCCGATCTCGATCCATTTGCGGATATCGGCGATGACCGCATCGGGCAATTTGCCCTTGGGGGGCATATCGTAGAATTCGCCGCCATACTCCACTGCTTTCAACAGCAGGCTCTTCTCCACATCACCCGGCACTACCGCCGGGCCGGTATCGCCGCCGCGCAGCAGGCCGGGCTGGCTATCAACCCGCAGGTTTCCCTTCAGCGGCTTGCTGCTAGCGGCATGGCACTCGCCGCAATGCTCGACAAGAACAGGCCGGATTTTCTTCTCGAAGAATTCCAGTGCGTCATCGGCGCGAGCAGCTGGCGGCAACGACAGCAAGGCACAAAGGGCCAGAAATAACGGCCAATAAGCAGTATGTACTTTCAAGGAATATATCTCGCCCGTAGGCATCGGCGGGTCAGGCAGGGACAACTTCTGGCATCATGGAATGCGCCGTCGGGGGGGGAGCTTCCCCCTCCTATTGTAACGTCAACCAGGACCTGCGTGCAGCGAAACCTTGAAGCAAACTAACCCGAGCCGGCGTGCAAACGGCCGCTTTTTTGTGTCTCGCCCCTCATGAACATCAGCATCACGATCACGCCCGGAGGGCGGCTGCGGATCGAGGACGATCTCGAATGCTAGCCGGAGCTATCCCCAGACCCGGCCGCTAAGTTGCGACAAGCGCTTGTATTAAAGCAGCGCACATCCGAGCCGCGGTCGAGAAAGATCGCTTCGTCCACCGAGCCGTGGGGCGACCTGAAACCGCCAACGGTTATCAATGCGACCGTCGCGGTGGCAGAAGAGAAATGATCCACCTAGGTCTTGGCAGGCCGGCGAATCGAGCCCATGCTGCTCACGCTCCTCGCTGGGGCGCACTTGGCCCGAATGAGACAGTTGTTACTCCAGCCACACCCGCAAGATATCGAGGAACTGCCCGCCGCTGGTGTACCAGCCTTCGCCGCAGGAGTGGCACCAGAGGATTTCCGTCAAGATCGCCACCCGCGGGCCAAAGGGGGGCGTCAATTCCACCACCACCTGCCCCTTGGAAAGCGGCATGATCTGCAACAGGCCGATGCCGGTCGAAGAGATGTCGCGGGTAAAGGCCGAGACGCGAGGGTGTTCGCCATGCACGGGCCGCACGATAACCGGCCCGAAGAACGGCACGCGCTCGGCATCGCGGCGGTCGTCGGGCGCTTGCACCTGGTCCAGAAACTGCACCACCGCCTGCCGCATACGGAGTTCGGTGTCGTCGTCCAACGATTCAAAATCGACTTGGTTGGAGGCAATCATGCTGAGCCCGTGGATGAGGTAGATCGGCAAACCGCCAGCCAATCAAACGGTCTGTCCAATCACAACTCTAGGTCAAAAATCGCCAGCCGGCGCCGGACTGCGGGTTTTTTTGAGGGATCTCCCACGTACACCGGAAGTAGCTTCCCCATGATCCGCTTTATAGCGGTTCGTTTGGATAATGACCCTGTGCGAACGCTTCAAATTGCCTAGTTTTCGGCCTTCCCGTTGGTCGGCCGAGGCTCATTGGCCGCACGAAACGCAATAAGAGTTCAATTGGCGGGGCCAACCGGGTAACATAGTCAGCGTGCTTGGCTGGGATCGGAAGTGATCGAACCTCCAGCGATTTCGACCATCCCACTTTGCGGTAGACGAACAGCAGGAGCGGACACTATGCTCGAACTGCGACGGGGCGCGTTGCAAATGTGCGACCGGCTGACCCGCCGGCAATGGCTGAGCGTGGGCTCACTAGGAACATTGGGTCTTTCGTTGCCGTGGTTGCTAGCTCGTCAGGCGGCGGCAAATGAGTCGCCTGCCGAGAATTCCTTGCAGCCGCGGGCCAAAGCCTGCATCCAGATTTTCTTGTGGGGAGGGCCAGGCCAGCACGAGACGTGGGATCTCAAGCCCGACCAGCCGGCGGCCATCCGCGGTGATTTCAACCCCATTGCCACGTCGGTACCGGGCACGCAAATCTGCGAACATCTGCCCCAACTGGCGGGCAGGGCCGGCCAATATTCCATCATCCGCGGCGTGACCCATACGGGCGTCAACCACGGCACCAGTTCTTATCACATGCTCACCGGGCACATCCATGCCGCGCCCGGCACGCTCAAGCACCCGGCCCCCAACGATGTACCGCACACCGGCATCAACGCGGCCCGGTTCTTACAGCGGGCGGAGGGCCTTCCCGGCTTTGTGCATTTGCCGTCGATCGTCAACGATGGCGACGGGCTGCCGGTGCCGGGCCAGGGCGAAGGCTTTTTAGGCGGGCGCGAACAACCGTTTATGGTCTTGGGCGATTTGACCGCTCCGGACTTCCGCGTGCCGGCGTTGGCCTTGTCCGAGGGGCTGTCTCGTGACCGGTTGGGAAGGCGGGCCAGTCTGAGGCGGCTGCTCGATGATCGCGCGGAGTATCTGACCGCCGAAGGCGCGGGCCAACAGCTCGATGGCTCGTACCTGCGGGCCCTGGAACTGTTGCAGTCGCGGCAAACCGAAGCGGCATTCAATTTGGCCGCCGAGCCGCTTCGACAACGCGATCGCTACGGCATGCACCACTTTGCCCAGGGACTGTTGCTGGCCCGGCGATTGGTAGAGGCGGGCGTGCCGCTCGTCACCGTCTATTGGAATACTCCCCGCAATACCGACGACCAAAGCTGGGACACGCACAACGATCAGCATCGGCGGATGAAAGACCATCTGCTGCCGCACTTTGACCGTGGCTTGTCGGCCTTGCTGGACGACCTGCGCGAGCGCGGCCTGCTAGACGAAACGCTGGTAACGTGGTTTGGTGAATTTGGCCGGACTCCCAAGATCAACGGCAACGGCGGCCGCGAACACTGGGGCTTTTGCCAATCGGCCGGCGTGGCTGGCGGCGGCACGCGCCCCGGCACGGTTTACGGCAGCAGCACCAAAGATGGCGGATACGCGGCCAGCGACCCTGTTTCGCCCGACGACCTCGCGGCCACGACCTACCATTTGCTGGGCATCAACCCGCACACGCTGATGCACGATCTTTCCGGCCGGCCGTTGCCGCTGAGCTATGGCCAGGTGGTCCGCGGGATCATTCAATAACCGCCAAGTCGTGTGGCGAGGGTTGTTGACGGCCATGTCCGCATCAAGAGAAGTTAATTGTGTTAGGGCTAAACTTCCAAGCGACCACTCGGCCGCAAGAAAGGGCCTCGCTCGACTCTTCATTTGCTCGAGCGTAGAATTGCTCTAGAGGCAGTCCTTTTGCCAAAGGTGTCGATATGACGAACCAGACTTTCCGTTTACCGCTTCTCGCGGAGCTTCCCCCCTTGAGGTTGGCGGAAGGGGGAGTGATCCGCGTAGGCAATAGCCGTGTCAGTCTCGACTTGATCGTCGAGCAGTATGAAAACGGCATGGCACCCGACGAGATGATCCGTGCCTACGACACATTGCAGTTGGCCGACGTTTACGCGGCGATTTCCTATTATTTGCGACATGGCAATGACGTTCGCGCTTATATGGCGCAACGCGAACACGAAGCCGAGGCCCTTCGAGAAAAGATCGAATCAGAGCGTCCTCCCATCTCTCACGAAACGCTTCAAGCGCGTTACAACGGCAGCGGCAAGGACAATGCTCCGACTGGCAAGTGATGCCGACGTAGACGGCATGATTCTGCGCGGCTTGCGCCGGCGTGAGCCAGCTCTTGATTTGACGCGGGTACAAGACGCTCTGCCAGAGGGAACGCTCGATCCCGAAGTTCTCGAATGGGCCGCGAGCGAGAATCGCGTTCTCCTGACAAATGACCGCGCCACGATGATCGGGTTCGCGTATCAGCGAGTGTTGAAGGGATTGCCGCTCCCGGGCCTCATCGTCACGAAGAATAGCCAGTCAATCGGAAGTGCCATCGCCGACATCTTGCTCATTGCCGAGCAAATGCCTGAAGACGAAATCCGACAGCAATTCGTGGTGTATTTGCCGTTGCGTCGCGGAGTCTTTCCCTAGCGCGAACGTGCGGCGTAGCCACTGGTTCCTTGGACCTCACCCCCGCACCACGACCACATGCCACACGCCGGGACCGTGTACGCCCGTCGTGAGACGCAATTCAATATCGCCTGTCTTGCTGGGACCGGTGATAAAGGCCAGATTGCTGGGAAGTTCCTGGCCGGTTGCCGCGTCGTACCTGGCAAACAGGTCAAACAGATCAGGCAACATTTGGCTTTCCTCCACAACGGTTACGTAGAACGGCGGCAGCAAGCTGGCTAGCCGCTCCGTACCGGGACCGCTAGCCACAACCACGCTGCCGGTCTCGGCCACGGCCCAAGTTGCGCCAGAGATGCCAATGCCGGCGTCAAGCATGTGGTGGCGTTGTTCTGAAGGTTCCAAAGCAGCCAGAATCGAATGCGACCAATGCTCAATCGCCTGCTCGCCAAGCATTGCCGCAAGCCCCATGCGGTCTAACAAGGGCGATTCCCAGGTTAGTGCCGACCGGGCAGCCGACAGTTCCAAAAACTCACCCATCTTCTTTCGCGCGGCTACTAAATCATCCACGACATGGGCCGTGCCACCTACGGCCGATACCTCGGCGGCAAACCGGCCCACCAGGTCATCGCCGGCCCCTAAATACCCGGCATCAGCCGGAAACGGACGCAAATGCACGCGATAATGCCGTCCGCGCTGGGCCGCATCACGAACGCGGGCTAAGAAAGTTTCACGAGACATGGGGTGGGAGTTTTTAGTTTTCGGTGTTCGGTGTTCGGTTCATTCGGCCTCGCGCGTTTTCTCCTCCTTCAGCCTTTCGCCTTTCCCTTTCCTCCCGCATCCAATCGCGGAAGCGCCTGGGGGCGGGCGCGGGAAAGTCGCGATGCTCGGTCCAGCCGTGTAGTGCGCCGGGCAATCGTTTGAGCCAGCCGCGGCGTTTCATCCAGCGTCCCAACGTGCGCGAGGCCAGCCAGGTCGCCAGACGGTACAAGGTTGAGCTGCGCATCGAACGGGCCCAGACGCGGTAGGCTGTTCGTTCCCAAAAGCCGAGTTGTCCCGGCTCGTGGTGCAATTGCTCGCGAAGCTGAATCAGCATTTGCGGAATGGCGATCTTCACCGGGCAAGCGGCCTGGCATGCGCCGCACAGGCTGGAAGCATGCGGCAAATGGTGATTGGCCGCCAAGCCGTCATACAACGGCGTGAGCACCGCGCCGATTGGCCCGGCATAGACGCCGCCGTAAGCGTGGCCGCCGATATTGCGATAGATGGGGCAGGCATTCAGGCAGGCCCCGCAGCGAATGCAAAACAGGCTTTCACGCAAGGGTCCGCCAAGAATCTTGGAACGGCCATTGTCGAGGACGACCAGATGAAACTCCTCCGGCCCATCGAGCTCGCCATCGCGCCGGCTACCCGTCACCAGCGACGTATAGACCGACATCGTCTGGCCCGTCGCTGCCCGTCCCAGTACTTTCAGAAAGACCGGCAAGTCCGCCAGCTTGGGGATGACTTTCTCCATGCCCATCACGGCGATATGGACTTTGGGCATGCTTGTCGTCAGCCGGGCATTGCCTTCGTTGGAGATGATGACGATGGTGCCGGTCTCGGCCACGGCAAAGTTTGCCCCCGTGATGCCGACCTCCGCCGCGGCAAACGCCGTGCGCAGCCTGCGCCGGGCAAAAGCCGCCAATCGCGTGGCGTCGGCGGGCAGGGTTTCGTCCGACACCGTGTTGAGAATCTCGGCCACATCCGCCACGGTTAGATGAACGGCGGGTGCGACCAGATGCGAGGGACGCTGCTTGGCAACCTGGATGATGTACTCGCCAAAATCAGTTTCGACGACGTCCAGCCCGGCGGCTTCCAGCGCCTGATTGAGGTGGATCTCCTCGCTGGTCATCGACTTCGACTTGACGACGTGCTTTGCGCCGCGTTGCTGGATGATATCTAAAATGATCTGGCAGGCAGCGGTGCCGTCGTCGGCGTAGTGGACGTGGCCGCCGCGGGTCTTAATGCTGGCCTCAAGCGTTTGCAGATGCGTGTCGAGCTCGGCCAGGGTGGCGTCCTTGATCGCGCGGGCCCGTTCGCGAACAGCGTCACTGCCGGGCATGGCGGCAAAGGCATCCTTGTTGCGTTGGCCCAGCGTTTCGCCCAACCGGGCCAAAGCAGTCTGCAGGCTGGCGTTGTGCAAGGCCTCGTCGGCGGCCGCCAGAAACTCGTGGTGCTCGTGTTCGGCGTAGGTGGACATGGACTAACGCAACCAAAGTAGCAAGAACGGAGCCAAGCTGACCACCACTGCAAATACCGTGATGCCCGGCGGCGGCGGCACGCGGCGAGCCCGCCAGACAACGACCGCCAGAATAAGCGCGGCGGTACCGGTCACCAGCGAGGCGAACAGCAAAAAACCCGCCAACATCTCTAATGGCTGATTGTCGGGATGGAATCGATGGTACCACGCCGCGATAACGCTAAACACTTCACACGCCAAGGTCGTCATTACCGCGATAAGCCATCCAGTCGTCATAAAGTTGGCGGCTTGCGTTTCGACGGGTGCCGCCGCGGGACGGCTCTTCTTCTTGGCGGGGCGTGAATGTCGGACCATGCGGTGTTGAACGGAGTTCGCGGGACCATCGCTCGCGTGGCCGGCAAGGATGTGTTGAGCCTGTCGATGTCCACACGACCCAAGTCGTATATACGCCGAATCTTACCCGCCGAATCGCCGGGCATCCAGCGGTTGGGGTTATAAGCCATTCATAAACCAAGTGTTACAGACTCTTGATGCTGTCAGATGACTTCGGGTAGGCCCGTTTCGCTGGTCCACTTTGGTGGCATGGCACCATCCCGATTGGTGGGGTTTGTTTGCTACGGGCCGATTAGCGACCTAGGTTTCCCGATGAGGGTGGATAGGGTCCGCCCTCGGGCAGTTAGCGGGAAGAGCCCAGTTACTGGATATTCCATGGTCGCCTCCATTGAAACGCATCGCGCCGCCGCCCAACAAGCGCTGGCGGAACTGCGCGCGTGGAGCGGCCGACTCGATTCGATGGCCGAGGAACATACGGCCGCGATTGAGCATTGGCGTGCGCTCGTTGACGAGTGCAATGGGCAACTGCAAGCGAGCCAAGATGAAGTGGCCCGGCTGCAATGTGAACTGGCGGAGTGTAGGCAAGCGGTTGAATCACACCAACAAGAACTAGCGGAATCAAAAACCGAAGTTGCCGCCCTGGCCGAGGATTCGGCGAATCTGCAAGCAGACCTCGATGCGGCACTAAAGCGGTCTGCCCACCTGGCGGATGAAGCCGCTCGTCAGCGTCGTCAAGCGGCGGTGGAGCGGATTGGTTTGGAGGCCGAACTCAAAGCATTGCGTGAATTGCTGGTTCAAGATACCGACGCCTGGGACGCACCGCCGGAACCGGCCCGCGATGCCGTGCCAGATCCAAGTACTAGCCCAAAGGCCCGGCGGAAGGCACGCAAGACAGATCTTGTTCAACCAGAAGACGGGGACAATTGCCCCGCTACTTCCGACATTGTCCCAGTGAATCCGGCCTTGGATTTCTCATCGGCGAATCTGGCCGATCGGAATCCAGAGACCTCCGAATCCTTGAGGCTCCCATGAACCTTAGCAGCCGGCTTCAAGCCATGTTGCTACTTCGCTCCTATTTGCGGCGAGTGGCCCGTCCTTTGCACGCTCTATTGATGACGGCCTGCGCTTGTGTGGCGCTGGTAGCCGTCGGTGTTGCCTTGGAATGGCACTGGATGACCTTTTTGGCATCCGTCGTCGGCTTGTGCATGGGGGGCTTTGCGCTGGGGCTAATTCGGGCCAAGAAAGACAACGCCCACCTGGCGACCATGCGGGAACAAGTCGCTGATGCCGTGGTTGGTCCCCGCGAGCACTCCGAGACATCGGACCTGGTCGATGAGATGTTGGCACAATGCCGCTACGCGCTGCTGTTGCGTCCGCGGATTGTGGGCAATCTGTCGAACGAACAAAAGAGATTGGCCGAGGCCCAACTCCATGCGCAGATGGCGCCCGTGCCAGCCGGTGAATTGCTGGTGGGGATTGCGGAGGATGATCTGGCCGAAGGCTTGGGGGGAGCGCTGGAACCGGAATTTACGCCGACGATGGTTGAGGTTGAAGAGTTCTTGTTGGACCGCTACGCGGTTAGCAACCGGCAATATCATGCATTCGTCCAATCGGGTGGCTACAAGCAAATGGCCTTGTGGGATCCGGCCGTTTGGCCGGCCGTCTCTAGCTTCGTGGATACGACCGGCCAGCTTGCGCCCCGCTTTTGGAAAGATGGCTGTTATCCCGCTAAACAAGGCGACCACCCCGTCGTCGGTATCTCCTGGTATGAGGCGGCGGCTTACGCCCGCTGGGTCGGCAAGCGGCTACCGAGCGATTCCGAGTGGGAAAAAGCCGCCAGTTGGCCGTTGCCGATGGGCGAATCGGGACCAAGGCAGCGACGGTATCCCTGGGGCGATTCCTTCGAGCCTGGCCGGGTTAATCTTTGGTCCAGCGGCAACGATGCCACGATCGCTGTCGACGAACTCCCGGAAGGCACAAGCGCCGGTGGCGCACTGCAATTGATTGGCAACGTCTGGGAGTGGACCGCCGATGAGCTCATGGATCCGCGGCTCTCGCCGCTGTTTCCCTTAAAGAGCATTCGCGGCGGTGCCTTCGATACCTACTTCGACAACCAGGCAACATGCCAGTTTCGCAGTGGCGAGACGCCGGTCCATCGCAAACACAATATCGGATTTCGCTGCGCCTTGGGCATCTGCGACCTGCGGCCGCCGGCCGCAAGGGACGCGGCACCCGGCCGCCAGCGAACGGCCAACTCGGAGGAATCAAACATGCCACAAAGCGAGGAGGCACTCAGCATATGAGCCAAGAAACGGGTGTCTATCTAGAGTCATACCGGCTGGCGCAGTACGCGGCATCGCTGCCTTGCTACATCTGCGGGCAGGACAACGCCAAGGATGCGGAACTCTGCCGGCATTGCTTTGCGCCGATGGCCATTGCGCATCAGTGCGACGGCAAGCAGCAGCCTCCCTTGATGGTCGGTGCCTTGGGTGCCACCGGGTCGGGAAAGACGGTCTATTTGGGAATGCTGCTGGATATGCTCAGCCGCCGTCCGGGCACGTTGCAATTGATGACGCGTGGACCGCTTTCCATCAACATGCAGCAAAATACGATTCATGCCCTGGCAAACGGTGCGTTTCCCGATAAGACCCCCAACGAGCCCGACCGCTGGAACTGGCTGCATTGCCAGGTGGCATTTGGACGCCGCAAGCAGCGGGCCGAAGTGGTCATGCCCGACTTGCCGGGCGAGTCGATCCTGGATGAAATCGACCATCCGAATTCGTACCTGGGCATACGCTCGTTCATGGCACGCTGCTCTGGCATGTTGATTCTGATCGATCCCTCGCGAGCGCGCGCGGGCCATCAGGACCAGGACTTTTTCGCCATGAAACTGCTGGGGTACTTGCATGAGTTGGACGCGAATTCCAAGAAGGGCTGGCCGCATCGGCCGCTGGCGCTGATTTTCAGCAAGGCGGACCAATGCGAGGAATGCGAGATCGATCCAGAGCGCTTTGCCGAACGCCATACGCCGGGTTTGTGGCGATTCTGCCATCAGCGCTTTCAGCGGTACAAGTTTTTCGCCGCGGGCGTATCGGGTGCTTGTGCCTTCCGCGACATTCCTCGCCACGGCCGCGTTCGCGTACCGTTGCGGATTGAACCCCGAGGAATTATCGAACCGTTTGAGTGGCTGATGAAGGAGATGGCAAACTAGCTGGCGGAAAGTGATAAGGGCAGGCACGTTACAATCATGGACAAGACAGTGCGTTCGCCGTGAAGGCTGCTGTCGAATCGGATTCCCCCACGTTTTCCCACGGGCTGCTTGTGATAATTGTCGAACAGGCCATCTTTACGTCGGCGCGAACCGGCCGCGGCACCGGCTACCACCTGGCGGCAGCCAGCGCGGGGCTGAGCCATGCCGACGTGCGCGAACTATCCCTCACCGGGCCTTCGCACGATTCGCTGTGGGAACAAAGCCCGGAAGCCATGAGCGTGAATTTTCATGCTCTGCCCAGCGGTGCGATGTGTGTCTCGCAAACCACGCCAGAGGGGCAAGAGTATAGCGAACGTGGCGGATACAGAATCTACACGCATTCCCTGATCGTTCATCCCGATGATTTGCGACGGCAGTTCGCCAACAATCCGCTAGAACTACTGCGCGCGGCTTTGCAACAAGGCGCGCTGCAAGTCTTCGCGGACCCGCCCGCAACGCTGGGCTCGCTGGAACTGGAGGGGCAAGCCGCGGATGTCGATGCCAGTCTGCACGCGGACTGGACCGCGGAAATCGACCGGCATCGGCTGGCGGAAGTCATCGACGCGGTGATTGCAACGACGCGGATCGGCCTGGCGTCGGGTCCGGACTCGCTGCGGACGGTGGCCTCCGTTCTGGGGATGTTACCCGTCAGTTGCCGCGCACAAATGACCTTTTCCACGGGACTGCGGTATTCGCCCTCTCGATCGTTTCGCGTTAGTTGCCTGGACGCCGATGAATCCGAAGTCCGCCGCCTGCAACGCAGCTACGGTCTCTCCGTCTTCGAACCAAGGCATTCCCATCTTCGAGACTTGCCGCCTTCGGAGAGTTGGGGCAGCTATGTGGCTGAGGCGCTAGGACGCGGCGATCTGGCTACGCTGGCAGAGGCGTTAAGCCAGGATCGGCCTGGACTGACGCTGGAGGACCTTCCCGAATTGGCCTGCTGTCTGGCGGTGTGCCTGCCCGAACCGGCCTGGCGGCAGCGACGAGTGGTTGCCGCCAATCTTCCCAGAGGTGATGTGGGCCAATCGGCCGCCGATATACGGGGGCATCAGCGTACCGATGGCGAGCATCGCGCCAAACCGATCGGTATGCTGGCCGCCGCGGTCATGCCGAGGGTAGCTGCCACGATGGATGAGCCTTCGATGACGCTTTCGCGGCGATTTCCAATCGCGGTGGAATGCTTGCTGCGGCTGGAGGGGATCGTGTTCGAATCGCTGGCCGGCAGGCCCGCCGCGGCCGCTGGCATGGTCGAGATTTGGCGTGAACTGCTGCACTTCGTCGGACGCAAGGATGCCGCGGAAGTTCGCGAACTCTACATGCGTTATGCCATTACACTGTGGCGAGAGCTAAATCACAGCGACCCGCAATCGAGCCATCAACGCGGGCTGGAAGCGTTGGAAGTGCTGGGAATATTGGCGGAAGGTGCCGCTTAAGCCTGGCGGGCTAAGCGCTGACCGGCGTATCATCGAGCATCTGGCGAAACTGCTGGAAGAGATAGCTGCTGTCGTGCGGCCCGGCCGATGCTTCTGGATGATACTGCACGCAAAAGGCGGGCAGATCGCGGTGCCGAAGGCCTTCGATGGTGCCGTCGTTGAGATTGCGGTGCGTGACTTCCAATTCAGGCGGCAGATCGTCTTCCGATACGGCAAAGCCGTGGTTTTGCGAGGTAATTTCGACCGACCCGGTCAGCAGGTTCTGCACCGGTTGGTTCGCCCCCCGGTGTCCAAACTTAAGCTTGAATGCCTTGGCACCGCAAGCCAACGCCAGCAATTGGTGCCCCAGGCAAATGCCAAACACGGGCCGTTTGCCCAACAGTCCTCGAATGGCACTGATCGCGTAGTCCAACGGTTCTGGATCGCCCGGCCCGTTCGACAAGAAGACGCCGTCCGGCTGTTGCGCCAATATTTCATCGGCGGTGGCGGTGCCCGGCATGACTGTCACGCGGAACCCCTGGTCGTGCAAATGTCGCGGGATGTTCCACTTCATGCCAAAATCTAGCGCCACTATGTGCCGCGCGGCCGCTGTACTACGCGGTTCGGCATTGAGCTTGGACCAGGCACTCAGCGGTTCGGACCATTCTTTGGACCCTTTGGGGATGACTTCCCGCACGAGGTCGCGGCCCACCAACCCAGGGCTGGCCTGCGCTTTCTTGACGAGACTGGCGTCGTCCAGGTCGATCGTCGAGAGAATGCCTTTCATGGCACCGCACGTCCGTAGTTTCCGTACCAGTGCCCGCGTATCAATACCTTCGATGCCCACGACATTCCAGCGGGCCAAGTACTCGTCCAGCGGCCCCTCACTGCGAAAATTGCTGACGCGGCGGCTCAACTCGCGGACGACAAAGCCCGACAAGTGTGGGCGGCTGCTTTCCATGTCTTCGTCGTTGACTCCATAATTGCCGATCTGCGGGCAAGTCATGGCAACGATTTGGCCACGATAGCTGGGATCGGTAACGATTTCCTGATACCCGGTCAACGATGTGTTAAAGCAGACTTCGCCATCAACTTCACCCTCGGCACCGAAGGCAAAACCGGAAAAAATAGAACCGTCTTCGAGAGCAAGCTTGGCGGATCGGGGCATGGATGATTCCGTGAGGCAAGAAAAAAATGTTCTCGTCGTACCGTGTCTGTCGGTCGCGCCAATTGACGCGGTTTGGGTTGTGCCGGCGAGCACTGGCGACAACTCATTTCGCGGGCGATATTCAAGTCGCGACCGCCAGCGCTCGATACACCTTTGTAACGGCTGTGGGTCTCCGGACGAAGCGAACGCGAGTTTGCCAGTTCGGGCAGCCAGATTCAGAGGGCTCTTGTCCCGGCGAACAAGAGCCCTCTATTTTTTTTGCGCGCACCGCAAGGCAGTTCATTTCCCTGGTGATGCCTGGCCGGATTATATTCGCCACTCGCCGCTTAGGCTAGCAGCCCGCGGAAAAAGCCATGTAGGGGGCGATTCCTTCGCCGCTGGCAACGGTCAATCGGCGAGGGAATCGCCCCCTACAACGGGTGCAATCTCCGTCAGGTGCCGCTGCGACACCGGATCGAAGAAATCGGGGGCAATGTTGGCCGGCTTATTCCGGACTTCGATCGGGCCATCTTCTCGCCGCAACATGGCAACCAGGCTCACGCCCGAGCGAAAGCCCCCCGATTGGTCCCGGATCACCTTTAACAATCGTCGCGATTCGCCGGAGAAAATAGTGGTTAAGGCCCAATTGGCGGGTGCGGAAGGCATCCAAAAATCGGTGCCGGCCTGGCCGCCAGCCTTGCCTCGCCGCCGACTGGCTGCCCGCGACATGCGAACAATGGGGCAAAGCCGGCTGTTGTAGTAAGAAGTCAGCAGCGGAGTAACCGCCAGACCTTTCCAGACTTGCTTCAGCCTCGCTTCATCGTAACGCCTGTAGTGGCCAAAGCTTTCATCATGCTCGCTCCACAGCGACAGATCAGCCGGCACGGTGATCAAGAAATAGGCCCCAGGCTTTGCCGCGGCAAGCAACTTGGAGAGCAATGCAAAATCGTCCGGCACATGCTCCAAGACATCCGTCAACAGGAAAAGTCCAGCTTGGCTAGCTATTTCGCCCAAATCCTCGGGGGCAAACCCTTGTCGAAATTGAACATCTGGGAATCGCTGTCGGGCGAACTCAATGGCATCGGTTGAAGTGTCGATCCCTACACAGCGATACTGGTCCGCCAAAGCCGCGATGTTGGCACCCGTCCCGCAACCGACATCGACCACGACCGTTTCGGGCGACTGGGGAAGGACCTCTGCCACCAATGCCTTCAAGATGCGGCGGCGGGCCACAAACCACCAGTGCCGTTGCTCAATATCGGCGTGCAATTCAAATTGTTCGGACTGCATGGCGGCCAACTCATCAATGTTGCGGACATGGGGCAAGCATGAGCAAGTATATGGCACGGACCAGCCTACGTCGGCGGGCGTCTTACCGCGTTGACCGGCATAATCGTGCTAGCCAGCCAACTCGGCCTCGGTCTGTGGACCTCGCGGCGGTTTGACCTCGCCCAGGCAGCGCCCGATCTGCCGGACGGCTTGCCTCAGCCGGCTTTCGTTTTCAACCAAGGCCAGGCGCAAATAGCCTTCGCCCGCTTGCCCAAACCCACCGCCAGGACTGGCCGCCACGTCTCCTTCTTCCAGCAGTTTCATGGCGAATTCCAGCGAATTCATGCGGCTTGTCCAAACGTCGGGGATCTTGGCCCAGACAAACATGCCCGCCCGAGGCGGCGTGATCTGCCAACCCAGCCGGCGAAGCCCTTCCACCAGCACATCGCGGCGTTTCTGGTACAAGGCCGACTGCGCTTCGACGGCGATATCGGTATGTCGCAGGGCCATGATGGCTGCGATCTGAATCGGCAGGAACATGCCGTAGTCGTAGTAGCCCTTGATAGTGGCCAAGGCCCGGATCATCTCGGCGTTGCCGCAACAGAACCCAACCCGCCAACCCGCCATATTGTAGCCCTTGCTCATGGTGGTGAATTCAACCCCCACCTTGAGCGCGCCGGGCGTGGCCAGAAAACTAGGCACTTGGTAGCCATCGAAGGCAATGTCCGCATACGCCAGGTCGCTGGCCACCATAAAACCGTACCGCTTCGCCAATTTCACAACATCGACGTAAAACTCGGCATCGACCGTAACGGCCGACGGGTTATGCGGATAATTGATCACCACCAGCTTGGGCTTGGGATACAAGTGCTGGCAGGTATAGGCGATGTTGGACAGGAACTTTTCGTTGTCGGCGACCTCCAGCGAGATGGCATTCCCCCCCGCCAAGGCCACGCCATACAAATGGGCCGGGTACGAAGGCGCGGGAACAATCGCGTTGTCTCCTGGCCCTAGCAAGGCCAGGCACATGTGGCTGAAGCCCTCTTTGGATCCCAGCGTGGCGATGACCTCGCTCTCGGGATCAAGGTGGACGCCGTACTTGCGCAAATACTTGGCACCCGCCTCGCGCCGCAAATTGAGAATGCCGTTCGACTGGATATAGCCGTGGTTGCGCGGGTCGCGGGCTGCCTCGGCCAGTTTTTCCACGACCAGGTCTTGCGGCGCTTCCGAGGGGTTGCCCATCCCCAGGTCAATCACGTCGGCGCCTGCCCGCCGCTTGTTGTACTTGACGGCGTTGATCCGCGCAAACAAGTACGGCGGCAACCGCTTGACGCGATCCGACAGTTCAATACGGAATGGCTCGCCCGATTCCGGCGAGCCATTGGTGGGGAGTTTGTCGCTCATCGGTTCTCGAACGGCCCGCGGGGCAAAAACAGGCCGATCCCGCCCCGGGGACGAGATCGGCTCGAACTGCGTTCAGAATAACCGGATGCGCGAAGTTAGGGAATGGTTCACCCAGATCGCGAAGAAATCGGCCTATTTTGATCTCGTCGCCGGGGCGGTGCCGCGAGTCGATCGCGGGCCCCCATTCAGAGAACGGCCCGAACGGTCTTCTTGCACGCCCTTTTCCGGCACTGCATTGTCAACCGACTTCTTGGGGGCTTGGGATTCGCCCGTCAGGTAGTTGTCGATCCGCGACAACTCCTTGATCTGTTCCAACCGGCCACCCATGGCCAGACGGAGTTTTTTCTCGAAAATATCAGCCTCGATGTCCTTCTGAACTTCGGAAAATTTGACGGCAATCGGCTGCGTGAATTCCAGGCAGCGCAAGATGATGTACTTGTCTCCCATGGTGATCACGCTGGAGAGTTCCCCCGGCTGCAAGGCAAACGCCTCGCGCTCCAGCAGTGGCTGGCCGCCATGTTTTTGCAGAGGTGGAACCTCGCCGCGCAGCAAGCGGCTGCTTTCCTCAATGGAGTACTGCTCGGCCAGTTCGCCGAAATACTCGTTGGTATCGTTGTCGCGGGCTTTTTGCCAAACTTCTTGCGCGCGGCGCTGGTTGTTGAGCACTATCGCCAGACAACGGACGCGAGGGCCATAGTTGGCCTCGTAACCTTTCTTTAAGTCCTCGTCCGTGACTTGCACTTCGGAATGGACAAGCTTCTTGAGCGCCACCGATGGCCACACGGCATCGTGAATGTAGGTTTCGATGGTCACACCCTGTTGCTTCGTGACGGTATCCAGCCATTCATCCACCGACATGGCTTTGCCATCGGCGCTGGTGGCCGCCATCGACCGGGCCGCCCGGGCAATCTCCTCGTCGATATCTTGCCGCGACACGGTGACTTTCTGACGCTTGACGGCTTGTTCCAGCACCCGCCGAGTGATCATATCCTCCAGCACCGCCTCGCCGTGGCGTTCAATGCAGGCTTCTCCCAGTTCTTGGTTGGTGATCTTGCGATTGTTGACCACGGCGGCAATGCCCGCCGCCTGGCCAGCTTGGGGAGTATTGAAGTAGATCTTTGTTTTCGATTTTTGCTGAATGTTCTTGAACACGTCGTTTGAGGCCTGGCGCTCCTTGCCCTCGCGAAGTTCGGCTTCCAACTGCGGGCGTACCTGGCTCAATTGCACCTCTTGAGCCGGCAATTGCTTGTCGCACTTGAGGATGATGAACTGCGTTCCGAGTTGCAGAACCGGCGAGACCTGTCCAGGTTTGAGGCGGAAGGCGACCTTTTCGATCTCCTCGTTGCCCAAGTGCAGATGGATCGGTTGTATGATGCCCCCCAGGCTGGCGCTGGGGTCGTCGGAGTATTCCTTGGCCAGCGAGGCAAACGACTCCGGATTCGCCGCGGCCTTGGCCTGTACCATGCTGGCCTTCTTCTGGCTATTCACGGCAATCAAGCGGGCCTTGACCGCCGGCCCGTACTTGGCCTCAAACGCTTTCTGGACTTCGTCTTCGTTCACGCCGCCGCCCGGCGTCAACTTGCGCAGCGCCAGCATCGGCCAGATTATGTCCATGGCATATTGGGAGGCGGTCACGCCGCGCTCTTCCTTGAGCATGCTCAGGTAACGTTCCGTCGACAGGCCAAAGCGTTGCGCCAGGCGGTCGATTTCCAGATCGACTTCCGATCGGGTGATCTTCACTTTGTTGTCCTGGCAGGCTTGCACGATGATTTGCCGATTGACCAGATTCTGTAACACCTCCACGCCAAACACATTCATGGCTTGCGCTGCCAGTTGTTCGCGCGAAATATGCTCGCCATTGACCGTGGCCGCGTGCTGCGGCGGGGCTTGAGCTTCTTCCGTGGCGGAAGCGGGCCTTACGCCGGTATTACGGGAATTGGCCGTTCGATTCGTGGCCGCGGGTGCATTGGTCCCCGTGGGAGGATCCTTGGCATCGGCCCGCGGAGAACCCCAATAGGCACGGGCAATCAACGCCACTGCCAAGATTGCCAAGGCACTGGCGGCCATTCCCAGGCCGCGGCGGTTCTTCATCGACGATTGAACCAGGTTGTTGACGAATTCAAAGCGGGCCATTGCGGTTTCTCCATAAACCGATTGTGAATCGAGACTCGGCGGGCGCACCATCGCCCAATCTTCCACGGCGGGAGGGGGAGTATAGGAAGGTCGCCCAAATGGGTCAACGCCGGTCCTGGCAAGCAGCTAGCAATGCCCGCATAGCCGCCGGCTCTGGCTCCGTGCCGGTGTGAATTGCCTTGAAAGCACAATGGGGCGGGGCCAACCTGATTGGCCGCCCGACTGTTGTGCCAGCCAGCATGGCGATAGCCATGCGGCTGCATTGCCCCTCAATCGTTCATCACTTCGGCCTCTTTGGCCTCGGCTAGATTCGTGGCCTGCGCCTCGTACTGTTTCGTCAGGGACTGAATGTCCTCCTTGACGCCATCGCGGTCGTCCTCCGTGATGGTTTTGGCCTTTTCGGCCTGGTCGGCGTCTTTGTTGCTGTCCCGGCGAATGTTGCGAATGGCAACCTTGGCTTCCTCGGTGACTTCTTTCAGACGCGTCACCATTTTGCGGCGGACTTCGGTCGATAGCGGCGGCACGTTCAGGCGGATGATGCGGCCATCGCTTAGCGGTGTGAACCCGATGCTGCTGGCTTGAATGCCCTTTTCGATATCCTTGATCGTCGATTGATCGAACGGCTTGATGACGATTTGCGTCGGCTCGGGGCAACTAATGGTGGCCAACTGCTTGATCGGCATGGTGGAGCCGTAGGCCTCGACCCGAACCGAATCGACGAGGCCAGGGTTGGCGCGGCCGGTACGGATGCCTCCCAGCGCGTGCTTCAGCACCTCGATGGCTTTCTCCATGCGGGATTCGGCATCGAACAGAATCTCGTCTACGCTCATCGCATCACCCTTTCACCAACTGTAGGAGGGCAGATCCATCGCCGATGGAGATGGATCTCCGCCCATATCCCTTAGGCACCGCGGACGTCGGCGGCGGGCAGCGATTCCTCGCTGCAAATCAACGTGCCAACTCTTTCGCCCGCCACGGCCCGCAAGATATTGCCAACCGATTTGAAATTGAAGACGACAATGGGCATATCGTGCTCCATGCATTGCGCAATCGCGGTTGGGTCCATGACCCGCAGGTTTTGTTGGCGAACGGCGTGGTAGCTCAGTTCGTTGTACAGCACGGCATGGGGATTCTTTTCGGGATCGTCGCTATAGACTCCGTTGACGCGAGTGGCCTTCAGCAGCACGTCGGCTTCCAACTCCAGGGCCCGCTGGGCCGCCGCCGTGTCGGTGGTCACGTAGGGGCTGCCGGTACCGGCGGCCAGAATTACCACGCGGCCTTTCTCCAGGTGCCGCTTTGCCCGACGGCGAATATAGGGTTCGGCCACGCCCGCCATGTGAATAGCGGTCATTAAACGGGTCTCGCATCCGACCGACTCCAGAGCATCCTGCAAGGCCAGGCCATTGAGGACGGTCGCCAGCATTCCCATGTAGTGGGCCGTGGCTTCCTGGATGCTGGAGTTGCCCGATTTGAACTGTGCCCCGCGCAAGATGTTGCCGCCGCCAATCACAATGGCGATCTGCGCACCGGTTTGCTTGGCGGCTTGCGCGGTTTGTTGCGCGATATGCACCACGGCATCCATGCTGATGCCGCGTTCACCCGCGTGGCTGAAACTCTCGCCGGAGAGTTTCAGCACGACACGAGAATAGTGGGGCTTCGCGGGCGATTCCTCGGCGGGCGGCATGTTGTCTTAACCCAAGAGTAGCGGGACTACTTACCCAGTTCCCAACGCTCGAACTTATGCATCTTCATGCCGCCGGCTTGGGCCACCTTGCCGACAGTCTGCTTGTCGTCCTTGACGAACGGTTGCTCGATGAGTACGCGCTCGGCAAAGAAATTGCGCAACCGGCCTTCGATCATCTTGGCGATGATGTTCTCCGGCTTGCCTTCCTTGCGGGCCAATTCCGTCTGGATCTCACGTTCCTTGGCGACCAAGGCTGGGTCGAGATCCTCCTTGGTCAGGGCTTGCGGCTTTTGGGCCGTGATATGCATGGAGATATCCTTGGCCAACTCGGCGTTGCCGCCGGAGATCCGCAGCAACGCGCCGGTAGCACCGTTGAAATGGGCGTACCCGCCGCTGGCTCCATCGAACCGTACGGTCCGGTTAACGCGGAATACCTCGCGGATCTTATTGCTCAGTTCGTCTAGTTGGTCCTTCAGCGTCATGCCCTTGCGGCTGGGCGAGGGCTGATTCAACAGATCATCGGCCGTGGCCTGGTTCTTGGCGGCCAGCGACTGGGCCAGATCCTTCGCCAACTGGATAAACTCTTCGTTGTTGGTAACAGGCGGGCTTTCGCATAGCAATTCAATCATCGCTCCCGACTTTTCGTCGGCGTAGATGGCGATCCGGCCGCAAGCGGTCTCACGGTCTTCGCGGCCTTGCATGGTCTTCTTGCCGTCCAGGCGCAACTGCTCAATGGCCTTTTCCACGTCGCCCCCTGATGCTTGGAGCGCTTTCTTGCACTCCATCATGGGCAATTGGGTCTTGTCGCGTAGGGCCTTGACCGCGGCAGCGGAAATCTCTGCCATGGATATCGTCTCCTCTGGTTACTAATTCAGGTTGTGTTGCTATTGGAATGTAGCGTAAGAGGCGATTCCATCGCCGAAAAATTCGCGACAAGACGCTCTCATCGGCGATGGAATCGCCTCCTACTGCTACGTTTGAGTACGGACACGCCGCGGGGCCGTCAGGTGATTGGCACTTTGCCCGACAATGCCCCCAAGGCCACATGAGCGTGGTCCTCGGAAACAAAACCTGACGGAACGGCGATCACTCCTCTCCCTTGTCGGCGGCGGCTTCGGCCGCGGTGGCTGGCGCCGGCCCGCTGGAGGCTGCGCCTTCGCTTCGTTGGCCGCTCCCTTCGATAATCGCATCCGCCAATTGCCGCACGACGAGTTCGATCGAGCGCAAGCTGTCATCATTGCCGGGGATGGGCAGATCGACCAGGTCGGGGTCACAGTCGGTGTCGGTCAAGGCCACCGTTGTAATGCCCAGCTTGCGGGCCTCTTTGATGGCGTTGTGCTCCTTCTTGGGATCAATCACCACCAGGCATTCGGGCAGGCGGGCCATGGTCCGCATTCCGTTCAGATTGCGGAACATCTTGCGATATTCGCGGTTCAGCGCGGACTGGGCCTTTTTGGAGTACGAGGCGATTTCCTCGCTGTTCTTGATTTTTTCCAACTCTTCCAGACGGGTCAGGCGGCTCCGAATGGTGCGGAAGTTGGTCAACGTGCCCCCCAGCCAACGCTCGCCGATAAAAGGCATGCGGCAGCGGCTGGCTTCGCGTTCGATGGTTTCGGCAGCTTGGCGTTTGGTCCCCACGAAGAGGATCAGGCTGCCATTGCCGGCCAATTGGCCGAGGTATTTTTTGGCACGCAACAATCCGCGGATCGTCTCGCGGACGTCAATAATGTGGATAAGGTTGCGGCGAGCGTAGATGTACGGCCGCATTTTGGGGTTCCAGCGGCTGGCTCGGTGGCCAAAGTGGACTCCCGCTTCGATCAACTGCTGCACCAATACTGTACTCAAGCGACGAATCTCCTGGACTACGGGGGCACACCGGCTAAGTCCCCTGGCATCTAGCGCTTAGGCTAGGGGCCACATGGGGCGTCCGGCGTTAGGTTAAAGCGTAACAAATGGAGGGGGCTGCCCCGAAGCCAACAACCCGGCGGCAAGTCCCCGTGGGGAAGATCGGTAATGCTATCAATTCCTTCAACTTGCGTCAATTCGCACTCTGCAAAAGGAAAATACTGATCTTGGCTCGCGGAGGGATTTTCGGCGATAATTCGGGGCTCGCGGTGAATGATCGCGTGATACGACAGGGGGTTCCAGCAGCAAAGGAAGCGAAGACATGCGACAGCGATTCATGGCGGCAATGGGAATGGTCATCGTCGTAGGCAGCCTGACAGGTTGCTACGCGCGGCCCTTCGGCGGCGGATACAACAATAACTGCTGCTGTCCGCAGCCAACCTGTTGCCAATATGGCACTCCCACCGGGACAACGGCTTATTACAACGAGCCACCGACCACCGGTTCGTCCGTGGCGGCCGCCAACCAGCCCACTCCGGCCACGGCGAGAGTCCTCCGCGGCAAGACCAGCGAGTCAACCGTGCGATAGGCCGCGCGGCCAAAGGGTTGCTCGCTGGGCAAAATCCGTAATTTCCATGGCCAGTCGGCCGGAAGAGTGAGTGCCGGCAGCAGCATCAATCCTGGACGCGAATCCGCCAGATGCAGACACCTTACAGCATGGTCGTTACGAGCGAAAAAACAGCTACCCGGCAAGGATTCGAACCTTGAATGAGGGAACCAAAATCCCTAGTGTTACCGTTACACCACCGGGTAGTGTCTAAAGCCGCATCATCATCAAGCGGATGTTCTTGAAAGCATCCACGCCGCCTACTATTACCACACGCGGCGGCTAATCTGGAGTGTCTGGGTTCAAGACGGCGAAGGAAAGTTGCTCAAGCTGGATTGCCAAATCGACGCCGATCTTGCGGATGCCAGCCGGCAGCGTAAGGGTGACCGGGGCAAAATTCAAGATCCCGTCCACGCCCGCCGCCACCAGTTGGTCCGCGGCGGACTGCGCCGATGCAGCCGGCACCGAAATCAATCCAATCCTGATCCTATGCTCGCGCACCAAATCGGGCAAGCGGTCCAGGTCGTAGATCGTCACGGTATCGATCTTATCGCCGACCTTGCGAGGGTCGCTGTCGAAAGCGGCTACGATTTCAAACCCTTGCTGCTGAAAGCCTTTGTAGCCCAACAAGGCGCGGCCCAGGTTACCCGCGCCGATCATGGCCACCGGCCAGCGGCGGTCTGTCCCCAAGATAGCTCGGATGGCTTGAACCAGTTCCTCGCAGCGATATCCGATGCCGGGATAGCCAAAATGCCCAAAATACGCCAGATCTTTGCGAACCTGGGCGTCGGTAAACCCCAGCTTGCGCCCCAATAGCCGTGAACTTGTCGTCGCCTGGTTGGCTGCGATGTGCTGCTGCAGTTCGCGCAGATAGAGGCTCAGCCGTGCCACAACGGCCTTAGGGATACCGCCATTCGGATCGGCGGGCGGGTCTTTCTTTGCATCACCCATATGGCACTAGCCAGATTTTGGGTTCTCGTGGCGCGAGGCTGTTGGCACCTTTGTGAGCCATTTTGCCAGGAATGGCGAATCCGCCGCCTCAAACGCCTCGCCAATCTAGAAAACTGGGCCGATGCCAGCAAGTGCCATCCGAGCAACAACTTGGGCGAGGGCGTATCGGTCCCTGCTGACCAATGGCTGAATAGGGCCAAATTGTCTGCGACTTAATCATTCTACGCGATTGCCGCCCTTTCGGACGGGGATTTCGCCGCCTGCACGGTGCCATCGGCACAATCGCCACGACGAGAACTCCGCCAGGTTATTTCATTCGTTGCATTCCGCCCAGTTGTCGTTGCTGTCGGGAAAGTGCCAGCCTCTAGGAACGGCTTCCTTGTTGTATCTGCTGTTAATCTCGCGATCGGACGCACATTACCCTGTCACTTCATTTTATCTACTTGTTCTATTTGAGCCTTGCTACGCAGTATGTCGATAGAAATCCAAAGATGCCCCACTCGTCGGCAGGATACGTGAACTAGCTTTCCTGTGGCGGATTCAAAGACTGCGCAAACTAGCTTGTTCAGCTAAAGCGGTTCGATTGCGCCAGACGAATAGTTTCAGGGGGCAGCTAGAAGCTCGTGTGTTGACCAGGCCCACCCTAAGTTGTCTAGTCGTTGGAGGAGACAGGATTATGAAATCTCTATTGGTTGTGCCGTTCCTCGCTGCCATGTTGGCCGCGATGCCGGCCAACGAAGCTGTCGCCGGATATTGCGGCGCTTCGTGTTACCGCAGTTGTTCGAGTTGTGCCGATACCGGCAGCTACTGCGGCTGCAAGCAGCAATGCTGCACGGTGATGAAGCAGTGCAAGGAAGTAGTGTACGAACAGCAATCGTACACTTGCTACAAAAACGTCTACGAGACGGTTTGTGAGCCCAAGACGATTAATTGCTGCAAGTACGTCAACGAGACGTGCTACCGCGACTGCGAGTACACGGTCTGCAAGCCGGTTTGGGAAACCAAAACCCGCGACATTTGCTACACCGTTTGCAAGCCAGTCTACGAGACTCGCGTGAAGGACATCTGCTACACCGTGTGCAAGCCGGTCTACGAGACCTGCCATAAGGACATTCCTTATACCGTGTGCAAGCCCGTCTACGAGACCCGTACCAAAGACATCTGCTACACGGTCTGCAAGCCGGTCTACGAGACGCACAACAAGCAGATCTGCTACACGGTCTGCAAGCCGGTCTACGAGACCCGTACCAAGGACATCTGCTACACCGTGTGCAAGCCGGTCTACGAGACCCGCACCAAGGACATCTGCTACACCGTGTGCAAGCCGGTCTACGAGACCCGTACCAAGGACATCTGCTACACGGTCTGCAAGCCGGTCTATGAGACCTGCCACAAAGACATCTGCTACACGGTCTGCAAACCCGTCTACGAGACGCACACCAAGAATATCTGCTACACGGTCTGCAAGCCGGTTTACGAGACGCACACTAAGGATATCTGCTACACGGTCTGCAAGCCGGTGTATGAGACGCGCGAACGCGTCTGCCATTACACCACCTGCAAGCCAGTGTGGGAGACCAAGACTCGCGACATTTGCTACACGGTCTGCAAGCCGGTCTACGAGACCTGCCACCGCGACGTGTGCTACACCGTCTGCAAGCCCGTCCACTATACCAAGACCGTCAACGTCTGTGGCGGCCATTGGGAAACCCAGGTCACCGAGTGCCCTGGTCCCGTGGTGACGAAGGTCGTTCAAGAGCCAGGTTGCTGGGTTTGGGATCCGTGCTGCTGCCGCTGCTGCTACAAGCCAGGCGCTTGCCACACGGAACAAGTCCAGTGCCCTTCGACCAAGGTTTGCAAGAAGGTCTGGGTTCCTGAAATGCACCAGAAGACCATCAACTGCTGCAAGTACGTCTCCGAGACCTGCCACAAGCAGGTTCCGTACACGGTTTGCAAGATGGTCCCCGAGCAGTGCCACAAGACCTGCACCTACAAGGTTTGCCACATGGTGCAAGAGTGCCACGAGAAGCGGGTTCCCTACACCGTCTGCAAAATGGTGCCTGAGCAGCGCGTCAAGCAATGCACCTACACCACCTGCAAGATGGTGCCTGAGCAGCGCGTCAAGCAATGCACCTACACCACCTGCAAGATGGTGCCTGAGCAGCGCGTTAAGCACTGCACCTACACCTTCTGCAAAATGGTGCCAGAGCTGCGCGTCAAGCACTGCACCTACACCGTCTGCATTATGGTGCCTGAGCTGCGCGTCAAGCACTGCACCTACACCGTCTGCTATATGGTGCCAGAGCAGCGCGTCAAGCACTGCACCTACACCGTCTGCAAAATGGTTCCTGAGCAACGCGTGAAGAACTGCACCTACACCACCTGCAAGATGGTCCCCGAGCAACGCGTCAAGCAATGCTCTTACACCGTCTGCAAGATGGTTGCGGAAACCCGCGTCAAGCATTGCACCTACACTGTCTGCAAGATGGTGCAGCAGCAGTGCCACAAGCAGTGCACCTACACCGTCTGCAAGATGGTGCCGGAGCAATGCCACAAGACCTGCACTTACAAGGTCTGCCACATGGTGGCCGAGAAGTGCGTCAAGCAGGTGCCGTATTGCGTGAGCAAGCCGGTTCACTACACCAAGACCGTCATGGTCCCCCGGTGTGTCTGCAAGCGTGTTCCCTACACGGTAACTCGCTGCGTGCCCAAGGTTGTCTGCAAGGAAGTTCCGGTCACGGTTTGCTGCCCGGTTCCTTGCTGCGACGCTGGTGCGTGCTGCAACTAAGCGGCGAACACCGAGTGTAGCCTGACGAAGGAGACACGCGGTGGAGCCTGGTCCCACCACGAGCGGCGGCTCGGCCCCCAATGGGTCGAGCCGCCTTTCTTTTTTGATGGCCGCCCAACCGTCATGCCAAGCGGGATAACCCCAGTCCCGATCCTTGGCCTCTTCCTCAGACGTGTCGCTGGCCGATTCTCCCTTGCAACCCCAGGCCCGGCCTTGCCGATTGTGCCGAGGGTGGCAATCGTTATGCCGTCGGTTCTGACGGCTGCCCCGTTCGATCGCGGCGTAACGAGATTTCCTCCCCTAGCGGCCGCGCTGCGCCGCGCGGCTATGCCATAACCTCTTGTTCTGCAACGGCTAACGCTCGTGCGGCGGACTTCAACAAAAATGTCGCCGACTTCCACGAACGTCGAATGAACATTGCGAGCGAACCAGGCTTCATGGAATGTATGCCACCTGGCCGCTGCTCTGGCACGAGGCCCGAGCCAGGCCCGCCGCACGGACGGCATGGCATTGGCTGCCTCACTCGCGACAAAGGAGGTCGGTCGATGAAAGTCTTAATGTGGAGCGCCGTGGCGCTCGCCCTGTTTGGTACTTTGCCCGCTGGGGCACAGTCATCAGGCGGGCTGCGTTTGGTGGGGCATTTCGACCCGCCCCTGGTCCCCGTTCCGTCGGGCAGTCCTTCCGATCGGCATAGCCTGATCGCCGAGGAACCGCTCGATTCCCCCCCAACGCCGCCGCCTCCCACTGATCCCAACGCCGCCGCGGCCCCTTTCGCCGACAACAGCCAGCCTGGCTATTTCGGTTCCAATGCGGCTGTCAGCAGCAGTTGCCAGGACGGTAGTTGCAATCGAGGTTGTTGCGACCACGGCTGCGGCTGCAACGATGACTGTTGCTGTGGTCCCGGCTTGCTCGATTGCTGCCGCGTTTGCCCGCCCAGCGGGTTTTCCGCGGAGATCGGCTTTTACTTCCTCAAGCCGCACTGGCAAACCAATCAAGCCTTCTCGGTTGCTACGCAAGCCGGCGGCACGTTTGCCTTTCAAAATATCGACTTTGGATACAGCTACGACGTTTCGCCGTTTATTGCGCTTGGTTACACGCTGGATAACGGCCTCGGTTTCAAGGTCCGCTACTGGGACTTCCAAGACAATAGCAGCGTCAATGTCGCCACGGGTGCCACGCAATTCGTCGCCTACGCCAATCCCCTGGGGCTAGGTGGCATCGCTGGCCCCAATACTACGGCTGCGGCCAACAGCAATCTGCGAATCAAGGTGTGGGATTTCGAGGTGACGCAGCGCCTGGACTGCAATTGTTGGATCTGGAACTTTGGCGGCGGTATCCGGTACTTGCACACCACGCAAGCCTTCAATGCCACTATCAACGGAGCGGCGAATGCCGTCGACGACATGACCTCGAGCCACCGGTTCAAGGGTGTCGGTCCTACCTTGTCGCTGAACGGCCAGCGTTACCTGGGTTGCAGCGGCTTTTCGCTCTACGGCAACGGCCGGGCGTCGGTATTGGTCGGCGACAATACGCAAAACGCGCAACTCACGGCGGCCAACGGTACGTTGGGCAACCGCGCACAGCAATCGAATTGGGGAACACTTTCCGTGACCGAGTTGGAAATCGGCGTGGCCTACCAGCGTACGTTCGGTTGCTTCACCATGGTTGGCAGCACCGGTCTGGTCGGCCAATATTGGACCGGCATCGGCAACGCCGCCAATGTCGATACGTTCACTCTGTTCGGCACCGACGAGACCCAAAACAACTCCATCAACATGGCGTTGTATGGGTTACGTGCTTCATTGTCTTTCTACTACTAGCAAACCCGGCAAATGTTGCCAGCGGTCGGGCACCATCCAGGCCAGGCCGCCTCCAAGAGCCGGATATCCTGACTTCCTCCCAGTTCTTGCGGCACGTTTGGCAATTGCCCGCGTCTACCGCCCAAGATGGTCATTGTGCAATCCGCGCAATGGCCACCTTGGCGCGGTTCGCGCGGCGATTGCATTTATCGGGTCTTGAATACCCGCAACAGCAGCCATAGTGACGGGGCGATCATCGCGCCGCCGATCGGCAGCGACAGTACCAGAAAACGCAGTGTGGCGAGCGGAGCCGCCGATTCCGCCAGCGAAATGTGCGGGTAGACCAAATAGGGATACTGTGCGCAACCCCAGCCCAACAGCAGCAGGGCAATCTGCCCGATGGCAAAAACACGGCTCAAGCGGGCTCGTCGCGTGAAGACCGACCAGGCCGATCCCGCGAAACAAGCCAGGCCCGCCAGCACGATAGGCAATCGCCACGAACCGAGCAGTTGCCGCATGAACCAAGGGGCCTCGTGCCAGCCAATAAATACGGTAATGCCCGCCAAGGCCGCCGTGGTGGTACCCGCCCAAATGGCCCGCCGGCGGAAATCGTCGCGTAGTTCGTCCTTGGTTTCGTTGGTCAGGTAGACAGCCGCCAGAAAGGCACAGGTCGAAAGGGCCAGTAGCCCGTTGCAAATGCAATAGGGCGACAGCCAGGTGGCGGCACTCCCCAAGGTTCCCTGAATGGTCTCGCCAACCAGCACTTCTCCCTTGGTTACGACGCCAAACGTGGCCCCCAGCAGCAGCGGCGAAATGATCGAAGCCGTGCCGAACACGACACCCCAGGCACTGGCTTGGGAGGTGCCATCGGAGTGGCCTTGATGCGATCGAAACACAAACGACGCGCCACGAAGCATGATCCCCAACAGCGCCAGATGCAAAGGCACGAAGAAGGCAATCACCATCGCGGAATAGCCCGCCGGAAAACAGGTGAACAAAATCACGATCACCAGAATCAGCCAGACGTGGTTGGCCTCCCAAACGGGCCCCATCGCCTTTTGAATCGCCAGGCGCTGGGCCTGTTTTCGCGGGCCGGACGCGAGCAAATCCCACACGCCGCCGCCAAAATCGGCACCCCCCAACAGCGCATACGCCGTGATGCCCAGCAGCGCGGCGATGGCCGACAGATTAATCCAGATGTTTTCTTCACCAACCATGCACAAGTCCCTGGCAATAAAAGCCAGCCCTTTTTCAACGGGCTGATAAATGTGCTTAAGACGCTGTTTGTGGCGAGTCAGCCGTTTCCCTGGAAATTCGTCGCAACAATCCAATTACGGTTACGGCCAACAAGACGTACAGGCAAGTGAAGGAGAGGAACATCTCTGGCACATGCGTGGCGGGCGTCACCGCGTCGCTTGTTCGCATGACACCGTGGATGATCCACGGCTGCCGGCCCAGCTCCGTCACAAACCAACCCGCTTCCAGCCCCAGAAAACCGATCGGGCAGATCAGCACCAGGCAGCGCAGCAGCCACTTTCGGTCGGTCAGGTTGGCACGGCCGCGAACATAGGCGATCCAAAACCAAAAGCACGCCGCCAACAGCCCCATGCCGCTGGCCACCATGATCTGAAATGCCGCATGGGTGTAGCCCACCCGCGGCCAGTCGTGCCGCGGGATCTGATCCAGCCCCGGCACTTCCTCGGAGGGGTCGCCCGTCGCCAAAAAGCTCAATCCCCCCGGTATTTCCAGCGACCAGCGGGTGGATTGTGTCTCTTCGTCAGGCCAGCCGCCAAGGTGCAAAGGCGCGTGGGTTTGCGTGACAAAATGGCCCTCCATGGCGGCAAATTTGGCTGGCTGCGTGCGAAAGATCGACTTGGCCAAAAAGTCGCCGCTGACCGGTTGCAGCACGGCGCAAACCGTTCCCACGATCATGGAAGTGAGCAGCGCTGCCCGCGAGGTTGCATCGTGCTTGCCTCGCAGGTACGCCCAGGCATTGGCCCCTGCCACGGCAAAGGCCACGGCCATGTAACAGGCCAGGGTGGAATGCCAGGCCATGTTTAGCCACAGCGGTTGCTTGAAGATGGCGATTGGATCCGTGACGATGACCTTGCCGCTTTCCATCGAAAACCCAATGGGCTGCTGCATCCAGGCATTTACGCCCAACACCAACACGCCCGACGCCATGCCGCTGAAGGCAATCACCACGCCGCACCACCAGTGTGCCCAGGGACGTAGTCGATCCCAACCGTACAGGTAGAGCCCGATGAAAATGGCTTCCAGGAAAAAGGCGTAGCCTTCCAGGCCAAACATGTGCCCCACGACCGCCCCCAGCAGTTCCATATATTGGGGCCATAGCAGCCCTAGTTCCAGGGAAAGCGCGGTGCCCGATACGGCCCCCACGGCGAACAATAGCCCCGTGATCTTCGCCCAGCGTTTGGCCAGCACTTTATAATGCGGCTGGCCGGTGCGCAGGTACATGCCTTCCACAATCACCAGCAGCAACGGCATGCCGATGCCAATCGCCGCGTAGACCATGTGAAACGCCAACGACAACGTCATCAGCAGCCGAGCCGCGACCAGATTCGACATTCAATGCTCCTCTCCATGCGGCTCTAAATGGACCAGCACGTCGCGTAGCGCCGGCAAGCTCGCCACCAGTCGGTCTTTGACGGCGTGCCCAATGCGGTGTCCCGCGGCAACGGTCAATTGTGGATCGACTTCAATATGAATATCCGCGAAGAATTCCAGTCCTGATTTACGAACCCAAAGTTTTTCAACTCCTTGCACGCCCGGCACGTCTTGCGCGATCTGGCGGACCCGAGCCAAGACCTCCGGCGCGGCTTGCACGTCCATTAATTCACTGCCACTTCTGCGAAAGAGTTGCACGCCCGACCAAACAATGACCGCCACGACCACCAGCGAAGCGGCCTCGTCGGCCCATACAAACCGTGCGCCCCCCCAGCGATTGGCCGCCAGCCCCAACAGCACGGCCAGCGCACACAGCGCGTCGCCGCGGTGGTCCCAAGCGTTGGCGATGATCGAGGCCGAGCCTGTACGCCGACCGACACGAACCTTGTAATGGTACAGGCACTCCTTGACGACGGTATTGATGCCGGCGATGAACAATGTCCAAACAGGCGGCGGCGAATGGGGGCTGCCGATGCGCTGGATAGCTTCCCAGCCGATGGCGAGCGCGGACAGCACGATCAGCAAAGCCACGTTGGAGGCCGCGATCCCCTCGGCCCGGCTGTGCCCATAGGGATGTTCTTGGTCGGGGGGCCGCTGGGCAATCCGTAACGCCAGTAGCACGACCACCGTGGTAAACGCGTCGCCTAGCGAATTAACCGCATCGGCCAGCAGCGCAAAGGAATCTCCCAACCACCCGCCAATCAGCTTGGCCAGTCCTAGCGCAAGGTTAAGTCCCAGGCCCAGCCAGGCTGCCCTGGTGACATCGCGATACAGCGGCACCGCTGTTTGAGCTTCGCTGTGGGGAGCCAGTTTTGACACCGCGGACTTGGGCCGACGAAAGGAATGCAGCAGGCTTGCCAGAATAACGGATCGAGCTTAGCCAGGGGAACCGGCGGCCGATGAAATGGATGTTTGCCAAGAATGGTTTGGTGGGCACGGTTCAGAATCGGTACGATGTTGCCAGTGACGAAAGGAAATGCGATGTCCCGGCGATTCCGACAAATCAGGCGATCCATTGCGGTTGGCTGCTGGCTGGCCGGTTGCTGTTTTGCGCATTGCGCCGAGGAGTCACCATCAATCGGTCCGGCGGATTTAATTCCGCGACTGGACGATGCCCAATTTGCCGTGCGCGAACAGGCCGAGCAACAATTGCTGGAATTGGGCACGTCCGCGCTGCCGGCTCTGAAAGAGGCAGCCCAGGCCGATTCAGCCGAGGTCCGCTTTCGTGCTCGGCGTATCATGGCAATGGTCCATCGCCGGCTGCTGGACGCCAGCTTCGAGCGCTTCGCCCAGCAACCCGACGACGTGCTCGATGTCGAGTACGGCATGTGGCTCGTTGCCCGGCTGCTCAATCCTGACTGCCAACGGGAACCGCTTGGCTTGCAACTTGATGAATTAGCGGACAGGGTTCGTGCCTTGCTGCCGCCAGACAAACTGCCGCGAGAAGCCGATCCCAACGTCGTGGTCGCGGCCGTGCGCCAGGTCTTATTTGTCGAAGAAGGATTCACGGGAAATACCGCTAACTTCGATTTTCCCGGTAACAGTTCCTTGGAAACCGTTCTGGAAACCAAACGCGGGCTGCCGATCTTGTTGTCGCTCGTGGTGGTTGCGGTCGGCCAAAGGCTGGATTTGCCCTTGGTGGGAATTCCCACGGCGGGGCAATTCAAGGTCAAGTACGATGGCTTGCATGCGCCCAGGGGATTTCCACAATCGGACATTGTCTTGCATCCCTTTGAGGATGGCCGAATTCTCTCCGTTGAAGAGATCAAGAAGCAATCAGGCGGTGTCGATCCGGCTATTTACCTCAAACCGGCGGAACCGCGTGCCACGATGGTGCGGATATTAGCCAATCTGATTAGCCATCTTGCCGCACATGGTCAGGACGCCAAGGCGGAGCGGGCCTTTGCCTATCGAGCGTTGCTCGAGGCCCATGCCGGGCGGTCCCGGGAAAGTCTGCCGTTTCCCTGAAAGGCGCTGCGGGGCTACCACTGCTGGCTGGTGACGCCCGATTTTACACGACTGGGTTTGACCCACGGGACCCGCGGCCATAGGATTGCTTGGTTTTTTTGCCGCGGCAGCCAGCGGCGAACCTGTCCGGCGAGAAAGACCAGGTGTGAACGTGGCACGAATTCTGAAGGTTATCGCGTGGTTGGCGGCAGGCGGGCTATTGGTCCTGGTGGCAATTGGCCTGTGGGCTTATCGAGCTTCCCAGAAGGAACCAGAATTCTATCGGCAAGCCATCGCCGCTGATCCCGAAGGGCAAGACGAAGCCAGCGATGACATGCTGCGTCAGGTCACGGCGCTAGCCAGCCGGGCGCAGCGCGCCGGCGAATGGGAAGCCATCTTTACCGCGGAACAAATCAACGGCTGGCTGGCCGTCGACTTGGTGAAAAACCACTCGCGGTCGTTGCCGCGCGGCGTCAGTGATCCGCGCGTCGCCATTACACCCGACCAGGTTTCCTGGGCCTGCCGGTGGGACAACGGCAGCATCTCAACCGTGATTTCCATCGAGACGGAAATCTATATCGCCGAAGCCAACGTCCTGGCCGTAAGGCTGAAGTCGGCCCAGGCGGGCCAACTCCCTGTACCGCTAGAACATGTTCTGGATGACGCCAGCCAGGTAACATCCAAGATGGACGTGGTTGTCCGCTGGACTCGCCTGGAGGGAGACCCCGTGGCACTCGTCACCATTCCGCCTCCCGAAGGTGAAGGTGATACCCTGGTCTGGATTGAAGACCTGGACGTGCGCGAGGGCGAGATCTATCTCAGTGGCCAAACACTCCCTCGGGGAGAGACTCCTGCTACACAAATGCGGGCCGAACTGCAAACGGCCGAAGAGCCGGAGACATCTGGAAAGAAGTTGTAGCAATGCACCTGCCAGACATTGCCCATTGGCCGCCCTATAGTCTTCGTAGAGCCGAGACGGAGCATTCGCCAATGGCTTGTGCCGTGGTTTGGCCAGCGCAATCGGGCATGGAGCGATTCCAACGCCAAACATCGACACAGCGAATTCACGGCCTGTGAAACGGCTGTTCATTTGCGATGCCGAATGCGGGCTCGCATGCGGCGCTTCTTCTGGCCAACTTTCCGGCGACCTTTGCCCGTCTTCTTGACTCCCACGCAGTTCTCCCAATTCTAGAAAGTTACTTTTGACTTGACGTGCCGGAACCAACTTCCGCCAGCATTGAATGCGAGATTCTAGCAGAGGAATGGCGCTTCGTTCAAGGTCGCCCGCTGGCAAACCAGGGCATTCCACGGCAATCGGGCGGGCGGGGTAGGCCAGCCCGGGAAGAGGTTAAAACCCCGTTGATTGCCGCTTCAATCGGCGGCCAACGGCTGAATCTGCAATGGCTGCCGGCCCGAGAAGCCGGCTTCCAGGTCGTGCCAGAAGAGAATCTCTGGTTCGTCGAGCTTCCAGCAGAGATAGACCAGGCGGCCATCGATCATCGCGGGAAAATCGACCAGGCCCTCCATGCCATTCTTGGGTTCTACACCCAGTTCCAGCAATTCGTCCACGTATTCACGCAGTCTATGGCTGTCCTTCTCTAGTTCTTCCTGGACTTGCAGCACTTCCGCGGAAAACGGATCATCTTGATCGTCGCCACGCACCCGCATCAGCACCGACAGGCGTTCGCGCCGTTCCAACAGATCGCGGGACAATCGCGATAAGTCCGTTACGATCGCCCGCACCAAGGGGAGCATGGCGTTGGCCTGCTCCGGCGTGAACAGTTTGGCGTTAGGTTGACGTGGCTGAGACATGGCAGCGGGGCCTTATTGATTGGGCCCGCCGTGAACCGGCTCGGCGATTACCTTGGAACTGGCGACCGCGGTGGGATTTAGCGTGGCTTTGCCCCAAGCAACGTCCACCGGCAATCGCGAAAAGTCCACGATGCATCCATCGCGGCTGTAGCAGCTTAAATCGTGCGTGGCACCCATAAAGATGCAATCGACCGGGCACGGTTCAACGCACAGTGCGCAAAACATGCATTTCGAGTAGTCGATGGTGAACCCCGTCACCTTGAAGCCCTTGCCTTGCGTCACCCGCTCTTTGCCGATGTAAATGCAATCGACGGGGCAGGCCTTGGCGCATTGGTCGCAGGCAATGCAAGTCGTCAGATCGTAGCGGTGGAAACCCCGATAGCGTGACGACACCGGGACCGGCAGTTCCGGGTATTCAAACTGCTCGGTGAAGGTGCGACGGTCTGGATCGTAAGTCTTGATCCAGTATCGCAGCGTCACCCACAAACCGTTCGCCACCGTGAAAACGGTAGAAAAAATGTCCCTAAACCACTGTCGCATGGGTGGCACTCGTTGCGGATTTTCGAACGCGGCGTTGCGCCCAAGCCAGGGCTAAACAAACCGCGCGGGCTGATAAAGGCTCTGTACTCAAGGATTATAGGAAGTGCGGGCAGGGTCGCAAGCGTTGAAAGCCTGGTCCGCGCGGTCGGCTCAGGTCGGTAGCGCGCGAACGAGCATCCATGATGCCATCAAGAGAAAGTGGATTTTCGCCGTCGGAGTTCGGAACTTCCCGGCGTGCATGGCTGTAGGAGGCGGTTCCATTGCCGATCAACCCGGCGGGATTGACTCCGACAACGACAACTCCGCACCTTGAAAACAACACTACCGCCCGCGATTCCCGCTGCTCGCAACTCCCCAATATGGGGGTGCGGCGCGTTCACCCCAATGTCCCCGCTTGTCCAGTTCTAGCCATTCAAGGGCGCAATCTAGTCCAATTTTAGGGAGTGTCCCGTATTAGTTTAGCTGAACTTGAAGCGTCAGTCAGAAATTTCCGCAGCCGCCGCAAAAATCGGAAAAACATTCTCAATCACGGATTAGCAGTTTGAAATGCCTTGCCAAATGGAAGCTGTGTGCAGATTGCAACCTAAATCATGTCATTGCTTTACGTCAAGTAATTGGTGCGGTCTCCGTCGCTTGCGTTAAGCTGTTCCCCCAGTTCAGGCGGGCGGGGATTGGCCGGAACCCCAACAAAAATCGTGCCTAGAACAAAAGGTTTTCTTGACTCGCGGCTATTGCGACGTAGAGTGAATTGAATGAGTCTGCTGCGCAACGGGGTGAGTCTCCCGGTACGGCAACTCACTGGCGTGGCGAGTTGTCG
>JBFWUW010000055.1:0-49871 GCA_050247075.1 Pirellulales bacterium
CATTGCCTTGGCCGCCCTGGTCGGCCTGCTGACGCTGGTGCAAGCCTATCTGCTGCCGGGCATGGTGCCGTAGTTATTTTCTCCATCTCCCTCTGGGAGAGGGCCGGGGTGAGGGCTGCGCGGAGTGGAACGTCTCCAGCCGCTTCGCCCTCTCCCCAACCCTCTCCCGGAGTACCGGGAGAGGGGGCCGATTAACGCGTATGCCGCTACGGTTTCTTGACCGTTGCCTTCGGCGCGTCCGGGGCGGCGATGATCCGCAGATTGGTCGAAAGATAGAACGGCGCTGTGATGCCGTCGAACACTGCTTCGCCAAACATGGCCGCGTAGCCGCTCTTGGGCCGAGCCAGCCGATACTCATACTGGTCGCCCTTGGTGGAAATGGAAGTCGATTCCCACTTGGACTCGCGAAAGTCGCGGGTATCCGCCGCGGCCCGCCAGATCGAGACTTGCTTGGGCAACTTGTCGCTGGTTAATGCCAGGCGCAGTTCGTCCCCTTCCTCGGCCAGTTCCCACTGGAGTTGCGGCAATTTTAGCTGCCCCGCGGAATGTTGATGCAAGGCGGCCACGCTGCCGGCCACGCGCAACAGGTCTTTCAAACCGTGCCCATTGTTAGGGACATACAGCAGGTACTTTTCTCCCTCCAGCCCGTCCCAGTACAGGTTGCAAGCGTCGAGCGGCCAGTAGCGGTCGTTGGTTCCCAGCATAATCAACTTGGGTTGCTTCAAGTCATTTCGATAAGCATAGGGATCGACAATGGCGTTGAGCGCCCGGCCCGCCTCGCTGGCCATTTGCCGCTGTAGGCCCCGCTTGGTGTAGTCGTCAATCTCGTCCGAAAATTCACCCCAAGTGAACAATTGGTGCTTCATTTGCGGCCCGATGTTGAGCACGTCGATAACCATCGGGGCCAAGGCCGCGGCACGCTCATCGACCGCGCCCGTCAGCCAGGTGGTCCAGCCCCGTTTCGATCCGCCGCTGATAGTGAACTTTTTGACTTCGAGCTGCCACGCCTCGCGGCTGTACTCTTGCACGCAGTCCATGGCCCGCACGGCGCTTTTGACCATCGGCAGCAGTAGCGGCCAGTCAGACTCGCCCGTCTTGACGAACTGTTCAAAGGTGTACGAGATCGCCGCGTCTTCCGTCAGTCCGTCAAAGATGGGTTGAAACGGACAATGCAGCAGCACGGCCACTGGGGCTTTGATCTGCGCGGCGATGCCGGCCAACAGGTGCGCCTCGCCGGGTATTTTGTCGTTGCCCGGCACGGGCGGCTCCGCATATTCGGGCTTCCAACGGCCGCCGGCTATCAACAGCAACCCTTGCGCGGCATCGTCCACCTCCACCGGCTTGAGGATATAAAGCTGATGCTGCCAGGTGATGCCCTTCCACGTTTGCGAAGTCAAAGTGAGCTCGGCATAGTCAGCCCCGGCGAATTTTCCTTCCCGCCGCTTGACCCAACGATAGCTGTCGTCAGCCTCGGCGACATACGCTTTCAACGGGCCAGCCGGGGACGGTTCCGCTGCAGCCAGGGGAGCCATGCAAAACAACGCCAGTGGCACACAAGCAGAAAGAACCTTCACAAGCGGACTCCGGTGATGGTTGGTTTGGGATGGCCCCATGCTAGCACCTGCCTCCCTAAAATACCTTGCCAAGGCGACGGCGGTTTCAGTCTATCTTACCGACCCAAGCAAGTGCAGCCGTTCTCCTACCTCTCAATCTTCCCTCCGCTTGCCGTTTGCCGGCCAAAGTCGATAATCGCCCCATGCGAGACTTTCAACGAGAGAGCCTGAGCCACGATCCGCTGCACGGGTACATTCCCTTCGTGGCAGCCAACGGGCTGCCTGCTGGCGAAGTGGCCGAACAAGAGATTATCGACCATCCCTGGGTGCAGCGGCTGCGGCAGATTCACCAGTTGCAGACCGCCTGGTGGGTCTTTCCCACGGCCGAGCATACGCGGTTTCAGCATGTCGTCGGGGCCATGCATCTGGCGAGTCGGGCGGCAACCGCTTTGTACGACAGCCTGCGCGAGGTCTGCCCCGACGTCCCCAGCCGGGCCTATGTCGAATCGTTGCTGCGCATGGCCGGCCTGTTGCACGATGTGGGGCACGGGCCGTTCGGCCATTTCTTCGACGAGCACTTCTTGGTCGGGCACGGCCTGAACCACGAGACCTTGGGAAGCACGATCATTGTCGAGGAACTGGGCCAACTGCTGCGCGGAGTGCGCCGCAATCCGCAAGGCTGTCTGGCCGACGGCGAACAGCTCGACCCGCGGCAGATTGCCTTTTTGATCACGCGGCCCAAGCAGCCCGATGCCGCCGATGCGCCGCGCTGGCTGCGATTTTTGCGAAGCCTGTTCAGCGGCTTATATACGGTCGACAACATGGACTTTGTCCTCCGCGATGCCTATATGACCGGCTACACCGTCCGCGCATTCGATCTGGAGCGGCTGCTGCATTACAGTTTTTTTAGCGACAGCGGGCTGACGATCCATTCCAAGGGCTTGTCGGCGTTGGTGCGATTCGTGGCGGTTCGGGCAGAACTATTCCGCGCGATCTACTTCCATCGCACGGTGCGGGGGATCGACCTCACGCTGCAAGACCTGTTCGCGGCCGGCAAACAGTTCTTGTTCCCCGGCAACCCGCTGCACGATCTGCCGGCCTATCAGCGCTTTACCGAGTGGTCGCTGCTGGTCGATGTATCGCGTTGGCACGCTAGCGCCGATGCCGAACAAAACCGCCTGGGAAAGCGTTGGAACGAATTGCTGGCGCGGCAAGTGGAGTGGCACATGGCGGCGGAACGGACGCGGTTCTTCGCGCCGGGTGAGGCCGAGCGCGGCAGTATCTTCAGCCGAGACGATTTTTTCGAGGCGGCCATTCGCGAGCAACTCCCGGCCGACCTGCGGCAAGTGCCGTTGCGGGTCGATTTGGCAAGGCATGTCCATCGCCCCGGCACCCGAGGGCCGTCAACCGGGCAGAATTTTGTCTTCGACCCGGCGCGCAGTTTGGTCCGTCCCTTGACCGACCACGAGCTGTTTCGGCAAATTCCCATCAGCTACCGCATCTGCCGGGTGTATGCTCAGTCGCGCCAGCACGATGCGGCCTTGGCAGCCGCGCTCGACGCGCTGCTTGGGCCCGAGACCGCGGACGACCGCACGAACATGTAGCTCCATTTGTAGGAGGCGATTCCATCGCCAAATCGCCACCTAGCGGTTCTTCCAATCAATTCCCGCCAGGCCGGCCAGGGCCAGTTCCAGGGCGTGTGTGCCGTCGCGGCCATGCCCTTGCGCTTGCAGGCTCAGATAGAGCTGATGGGCCAGGGCCAAACCCGGCATGCACAGCCCCATCCGCTTCGACTCGTCGAGGGCAATCCCCATATCCTTGATAAAGTGCTCCACAAAAAATCCGGGATCGAAATTGTTGGCGATGATCCGCGGCCCAAGATTAGAGAGCGACCAGCTTCCGGCAGCCCCCGTGGAGACCGATTCCAGCACCACCTTGAGATCCAGCCCCGCGCGGAAGCCATACAGCAGCGCCTCGCACACACCGACCATGTTCGAGGCGATCAGCGTTTGGTTGACTGCCTTGGTATGTTGGCCGGCGCCCGGGCCTCCTTGATGCACGATCGTCTTGCCCATGGCTTCCCAGCACGGCTGCAAGGCTTGCACGACCGGTTTTTCGCCGCCGATCATGATCGACAGACGGGCCTCTTTCGCGCCGACATCGCCGCCAGAGACCGGCGCATCGACACTCTGCACGCCGCGCTCTTTCGCGGCTTCATAAATCTCCACGGCCAGCGAGGGCTGGCTGGTGGTCATATCGACCAGAATGTTTCCCTTCTTACAGCCGGCCAGGGCACCGTCGGGCCCGAGCATGACGTGGCGAACGTCACTGGGAAAACCGACGATGGCAAAAATCACGTCCGAGTTTTCCGCCACTTGCTGGGGCGAATCGGCCCAGGCCGCTCCCTTGGCCAACAGCGGTTCGGCCTTGGCCCGCGAGCGATTGTAGACCGTGGCCGTATATCCCTTGTCCATCAGGTGGCCGCACATGCTCGACCCCATCACGCCGGTGCCAATCCATCCAATCTTGGTTTTGCCTGGGCCGATGGTCGTGTCTGGCATGGTCGTTGGTTCCTTGTGGGTTGAGAAATCCTGGTTAGCGTTCGATCGTCGTATGGTTGGAAATATATCTTGCGAGTCGCGGGAAACAAGTAACCCCCGGTTCCCGTCCTCCTCTTCGAAAGCACTGAAAGAGCGGGACGTTGCCCGAATGCCGTTGCTTGACTCGCTACGCCGGTTCTACCTAGGCTACGTCTCGGCGGGGCGTCTCAAGCTGGTGAACGGATGGCCTTGTGCCTGCTCCGCTTTGCATCTCTGGGGATACCCCAGGGGATCGACGTAGTGACCTTTTCGGCGCGTGAGAGTCGTTGCGCGCCTGCGCAAGGTTTCTCACGCTCCACGCGACTCGTTGAGACGTTCCCGCCATTTTTCATTCGCCCTGTCCCTGGCTATTGCCATTCGATGTTGCCCGATTCCTTCCATGCGCAGCGGCTGGGAAAAGCCTTTTTGGCGGAGGATTGGACATTACCCGGCTTGTCGCGGCGGGGGCAGGCTGTAGTTGGTCGGCGGAACAAATGGCTGATGCCCTTGGTGGAGAAGGTGCTGGCACGCTGGCCGGTCCAACCGCCGCTGTTGCGCGATCTGATGGAACTGATCACCACGGATAAGGGATTGATCCGTCGAGAGAAACGGGGACGCGTGGACTACTCGCCGTTGTTGGCGGAGCCGGCCATGCGGACTGTTCCTCCCTTTGTGCAAGGATCTTTGCCGCAACTCCACACCTCCGCCGATCTGGCCGATTGGCTCGGTATCTCTGCTAGCGAGCTCGACTGGCTGGCCGATCTGCAAGGCCGTAACCGCCATGTCGCGGCCGGCAAATTGCAGCACTACCGCTACGCTTGGGTGCGCAAACGGCACGGCACTGCCCGTCTGATCGAGTCGCCCAAGCCGCGGCTCAAGGCAATACAACGAACATTGCTGCGAGAGTTACTCGACCACGTTCCCGTCCACCCTGCCGCGCATGGGTTCCGTGCTGGCCGCTCAGTGAAGACCTTTGTGGCGGCGCACGTTGCGCGACAGGCCGTTTTGCGAATGGATTTGCGGGACTTCTTTCCTTCCATCGCCTCCTCGCGGGTGAGCGCCCTGTTTCTAGCCCTGGGATATCCGGAACTTGTCGCCCGCTTGCTGGCCGGGCTTTGCACCAATCGGCTGCCGACGGCCGTGCTGGACAATCTGCCGCCAGAGTTAGCGCCGCTGGAAGCCCGCCGGCTCGCCTCCCTTTACGGCCAACGGCATCTGCCGCAGGGGGCTCCTACTTCACCCGCCCTGGCGAACCTGTGCGCTTACCAGCTAGATTGCCGGCTAAGCGGGCTGGCAAAGGCGGCGGGGGGACAGTACACCCGCTATGCCGATGACTTGTTGTTCTCGGGCCAAGCCAGCTTCGCGCGAGGGGCGCGGCGGTTCCACACGCAAGCGGCGGCGATTGCCCTGGAAGAAGGTTTCGCGGTGCATTTTCGCAAGACGCGTATCATGCGGCCCGCGGTGCGGCAGCATTGCGCCGGGCTGACGCTCAATGTGTTGCCGAACATTCGCCGCCAAGACTACGACCGTCTGAAAGCCACGCTGCACCGCTGCCGGCTGCATGGGCCAGCCGCGGAAAACCGCCAGAATCTGGCGGATTTCCGGGCGTATCTGGCGGGTAGGATCGGCTACGTGGCGATGGTCCATCCGGCCCGAGGCGAAAAACTGCTGGCTGCTTTCCAGCGGATCGCCTGGCCGGTACATGGCACCGGCGACGAATCGACCGATCAATCGCGATAGACCGTGGTGGTCGTGCCCCGTCGGCGCAGGCTTCGCAGGGAAGTTCCCGCGTGCAGGCCGGCGTCGGACGATTCGGTAAAAAAGCGTCCTCCCAGCAAGCGATAGAAGAACAGCAGTACAAACGAACCGGCCGTGGCAACCACAAAGCCAATTGGGCTAATCGGCGTGACGTGCATATCGCGCCACACCAGCGCCAGAATGCCCAGTCCGATGACGGTACCGCCGATTCCCATCAACAGCGTGGCGACCGCACCGCCAGGATCGCGGCCCGGCATGATAGCCTTGGCCAATAGTCCGGCCAGCGTGCCGAAACCGACCCACGCCAGAAACAAGTGCGCCCATTGTTGGGCCGTGGCCGTAAAAGTAGCGGTGTCCATGTTGTGGTCTCCTACTTACGACAGTGTGTAAAACAACCCTTCGCTAGCTGACGTCCGTACCGCGTCGGTGAAGACTGCGATTCAGACGTCAGCCGCGAAGGGCGCCGTCCCCCCCAGGACGCAAACGGCTATGCGCTTGCGACCAGGCATCGTGCGATGCGTCCTGGTTGATGGACAGCAAAAAATTCTCGGCGAAAACTCTTGAGGGTGAACTTGATGGGCGTGCTGCTTTCCGCTCTATAGGGTTGAGGCGACACTGCCGCACCTATTGGACTTCGCGTGCTCGGCGGCGCGCGGCGTCTTCCGCCTGGGCGGCTTTCAAGGCCGCCGCTTCACGGGCCAGTTTGAATTCCGGACCCGCCGGAAAGTACTGCACGTCGTCTTGCATGTAGTACGGGCTAGGGAGCGTCTGGCCGCCCTGGTAAATCTGGCAGCCGGTGGCCAAGGGGACGAACAGCGTCAAGCCGGCAATGGCCCAGCGCCAACGGTGTTTGCTACCGGTGTTGATTGTCATCGTGACAACTCCCTGGTCTGGCGGCCAACCGCGCGCGCCGGGTGGGCTGCGCAAGTCTCCGCCGTGTTGTTTCCCAACAATCGCCTGACTGACGATCGTGCAGACAGGGTATCGGCCAGCCGCATAACCGGACTTTTGATTATCTTCGGAAAAGTCGTTAAACCTTGCCCAGCCGGCCCGTTGGCGGCATTGAATGCGGCCACAACCGGGCGCGCCAACATCGGCGTAACTGCACCAACACAAAGATGTTATCGTACCAAAGGCAAAAATCCGCCGTGCGCCGCCCGCGGTCGGGTTGGCTGGCGGCGAACTGTCCCCACATTTCCAGCGAATAATTGCGGTGGATTGGGCCGCGGTCGGCCGTGCGTTTCGCGGCAATTCGCACGAAGTTCTTTGCCCCTAGAGGACTTAAGCGGTATCGTGGTAGTGGGGATACCTTGTCACAAACACCGAGTTCTTGCGCTATGCCGAAAGGCAGGCATTGCTGGCTTGGGTTTGCCACCCCTCATTTCCTCTGCATGCGGAGCATAGACGATGTCCTGGACTCCAGGTTCCATCGGGGCCCGATCGCGGCACGTAGGCACCATTGCGGCCGCCATTCTGTTGCTGTTGACCAGCACGGCATGGGGGCAGTTAGTCCCTGGTGCTCGAGATACGATTCCAAGTTCCGAGTATTACGCCATCTTCGAGGATTTCCACGACGGCAACTATGTGTCGGCGTTGAAGAACTATCGCCAGGCATCGCGAGGGGCGGTCAAGTCGGGCAACAACTATTGGATCGACTCCATCTGCTATCAAACGATGGCGGGCGAATGCTGCTACCACATGGGGCAGTACGGCCAGGCACTCAGCCACTACGATTCAGCACTAAGCCTGTACTTGACGCATTCCAACTGGATGATCAAGGTGCAGTTTCCGCCGGTGCTTAATCCTTCGCGGCGGACGGTTGTACCCCCTTGGGGAACCAGTACGCGCGGCGTTGAATTGGCGGTTGTGCCCGACAAAATCGCCATTGCGCAAGGCAGCTTCTCGTTGGTGCCGCAGGGGGCCAATATCGTCACCCAGCAGGCGCCGCAAATGCGCGGCATCAACGTCAAGGAGATCGTGCGTTGCACCTGCCTGGCAATGCGGCGAAAGCGCGAAATCCTGGGCCCCACGGCCCCCTTCGACAATACGACCGACCAGTTGGTGACCGCCATGGTGCAGCCTGGCCAGCCAGGCAACTGGTCGACCTGCTGGAACGACTTGCAATTGGGTGTCGCCTATTCGCTGGCGGGCAAAGACGCCCAAGCCAAGCCTATCTTGCAACGTGCCGTGCTGGCCGGCGGACAGTTCGATCACGATATGACCTGCGTAGCGTTTTTTGAATTGGGGCGAATCGCCCTGGGCCAAGCCGACTTCGACACCGCGGCAAGCTGTTTTGAAGAGGCCAGCTATTCGGCCTATGCCTTTGGCGATATCGGCATGGTCGAGGAATCGCTACGGATGGGTTTTCTCACGCATCTGATGGGCAACCGGCCTGGCCTCTATCCGCCGCTGGCAACGCTTTCGACCTGGGTCAACAACAAGACTCCCCGCCAGTTGCGGTCTTCGTTGTTGTTGTGCTCGGCCGAGAACGCCTGCGTGCTGGGCCAGCCCGACGCCGCAGCCACAGCGCTAACCTCGTTGGCGGGGTTGGTCCTAAAAAGCAACCTGTCGCAAGGCCGGCTGGGAGCCCGGGCCAACTTTATTTCCGCCTTGCAAAACTACCAGGTTGGCGACATTGCCAAAGGTGACAGGGCCTTGCAGTTGGCGCTCAACTTTCAGACGAGCGGCGGGTCGCTGTGGCTGTATCACATGGCCTTGGTCGACGATTACTACAAAGACAATTCCGACAAATGGCGGACGGCATCGCAACTGTTTGAGTACGTGCTGCGAGACCCCACCCCCGCCGACTGGCTTAGCGACCCGTTGGAAGCCATCTCCTCGCTAGCCGCGCCGCATCCGGCCATTTACGAGCATTGGTTTGAGATGGCCATCAACCCCCGGTCCAAACAGCCCGACACCGCGCTGGAAATCGCCGATGCGCTCAAGCGGCACAGGTTTCTCAGTTCCACGTTGCTGGGGGGCCGCACGCTTGCGTTGCGTTGGCTGCTGGATGGACCGGAGGAATTGCTATCTCAAAAAGCCTTACAAGAAAAGAAAGACCTGCTGACGAAGTTCCCCGACTACGCCGGCCTGTCGAAACAGGCTCAGGCATTGCAGGCGGCCCTGCGCGACTTGCCGCTGTCGCCCGACGCGCCCGATGTGCAGGCCGAGCAAGCTGCCAAGCTGGCCGAACTGACCCAGATCACCGCGGTCCAAGAGACCTTGTTGAGGCAGATCTCCGTCCGTCGTGAGGCGGCCAGCATAGTCTTTCCCCCCCGGATCAAGACCAAAGAACTGCAAGAAAAACTGCCCGAGGGAACCGCGATGCTCTCCTTTGCCATCGCCAACCACGAAGTCTGGGCGTTCTTGGTCACCAAGGATCGCTACGAACCGTGGAAGCTGGGAACGCCCGAGGGGGTCCGCGGTAAGATCAGCACGCTGTTGCAAAAAATGGGCAACCATGAGGGGAACGCCCCCGTCAACCCGTCCGTGCTGGAAGATGCGGGCTGGCTCAAACCGGCTCGCGACGTGATGACGGCGCTGTTTGCTGGCAGCCGCCAGACCTTGTCCGCCGATCTGGATGAACTAATCGTGGTGCCTGACGGCGTATTGTGGTACTTGCCATTCGAGGCCTTGCCGGTATCGAAGGCCGACAAGAAATGGCAGCCGCTGATTTCCCAAACGCGCATTCGCTACGCGCCGTTTTGTTCCTTGGCCTTGCCCGACCAACGTGCCCGCCCCCAAGGCAAGCATGTGGCGGTATTGTCCGGCAAGCTCCATCCCAGCGCCGACCTGGAATTGTCGCAACAGCGCGTGAATGAATTGGTCGATGGGCTGCCGGGGGCTTCCCTGGTGCATACGCCGTTCCCGTCGGGTTCGGCGATTCTGTCGTCGCTGTTCGACGGCTTGATCGTGTTCGACGACTTGAGCCTGGGCAATCAATTAGGTTACTCGGTGGCGCCTTTGGGGGCCGACCGTGGAGAACCGCTCAGCACGCTCGACGATTGGCTGGGTTTGCCGTGGCATGGGCCAGACCAGGTAATGTTGCCCGGTTTTCAAACCGCGGCGGCCAATAGCGTCAACAACAAAAGAAGCAAGGTTGAGCCAGGATTAGACGTTTTTCTGCCGGTATGCGCTCTGATGGCGGGCGGCTCGCGCACGGTGGTTCTCAGCCGCTGGCGGACTGGCGGAGCGACCAGCATCAATTTGACCCGCGAGTTTGCCCAAGAGCTGCCGCACACCACGGCCTCGGCGGCTTGGCAGCGCAGCGTTCAACTTACGATGTCGGAACCGCTGAACCCGGTCGAAGAGCCACGGCTAGGTTCCAAGAGTGGCAATATCCCGGAAACGGCCGAACATCCCTTCTTTTGGGCTGGCTACATCGTGGTCGATACAGGTTCTCCCGCTGTCCGTTCCGATGCGCCAGCCGAACCAGCGCCGGCAGTCGTCAAAAAGCCCAAGGCCAAGGCCCAGCCGGCCAATCCGGCGGACGTTGGCGAGAAGGTCAATCCCCCGGCCAAGGCCGATGCCGACGGCAATGACGACGATGATCGTGCTCCGGCACCAGCGGCGCGCCGCGGCAAAAAGAGCGGCAAACCGCGCGGCAAATCGGCCGGCGATCTGTAGGAGGTGATTCCGTCGCCGATTTTGGAACTTGGCAACGCTGGCACTGCCGGCACTGCGCGTGATTTGCTCGGCCCGCTCTTGACCCCATGCGGCCGGAGTTCTAACTTTCTCGCTCTTCGCGCCAGGGGTTTTTCAGGCGCGTTGTTCAACGCCCGTTTCGACTCCCACATGGATGTTATGGAGCCGCGCATGTCACAGTCAGATCGGTTGCCTTCCGTTGCCGCCGGCCCCGCGGCGGCCGGCGTTCCCCTGTTCGACTCGAAGCGGCAACATCTGGCGATCGCGGATGAGATTTCGCGGGCCATCGACAATGTCTGCAAGTCAGGCCGGTACGTGCTAGGGCCAGAGTGCCAAGAGCTTGAACGGGCCATCGCCACATACAGTGGCGCGGCACATGCCGTCTCTTGTGCCTCGGGCAGTGATGCCTTGCTGCTGGCACTGATGGCCTGCAACGTGGGGCCAGGAGACGAAGTCTTGCTGCCCAGCTACACGTTTTTTGCCACGGCCAGCGCGGTCTGGCGGTTGGGCGCGCGGCCGGTCTTCGTCGATATCGACCCGGAGACTTATCTGATCGACCCGGCTCATTTGGCGGCCCAAGTTACGCCAGCCTGCAAGGCGGTCATTCCGGTGCATCTGTACGGCCAATGCGCGGACATGCCGGCCATTTTGAAGCTTGCCGAGCAGCACCAATTGACGGTCATCGAAGACGCGGCGCAAGCCATCGGCGCGGAACTGCACGGGCGCCAGGCAGGTGCCTGGGGCGACATGGGATGCTTCAGTTTCTACCCCACCAAGAACTTGGGCTGCCTGGGAGATGGCGGACTGCTAACGGCCCGCGATGCCAATGTGGCCGACCGGCTGACTTTGCTTCGCGGGCATGGAATGCGCCCCCGCTACCATCACCAAATCGTGGGGATCAACAGCCGGCTCGATACAGTCCAAGCCGCCATCCTGCTGGCCAAACTGCCCCACTTGAAACGCTGGACGGAACAGCGAACCATCAACGCCGCCCGTTACGTTTCTCTCTTCACCGATTTCGGGCTCGACCGAGTGCTAGGCCTGCCAGCGGCCGCGCCAGGATCCCGGCACGTTTGGAACCAGTACATCATCCGCGTCCCCGACGGCCACCGTGACGCGCTGCAAAAGCATCTCGCCGAACGGCAAATCGGCACGGAAATCTACTACCCGGTCCCCCTGCATCAACAGGCCTGCTTTCAAATCGCCGGCCAGCCTTATCCGGCCCTGCCCGAAACGGAACGCGCGGCACGAGAGACTTTGGCCCTGCCGATCTTTCCCGAACTGGCCGCGGCCGAGCAGACACAAGTGGTCCGTGAGATCGCCAGTTTCTTCGCCACCCGCCAGGCCCGCGCCACTCCGCTGCCACGGCCCAAGTTCGTACAACACGACCTGGCTGCCCGGCAATTCTAGGAAGGTCTACCCGGGAATTCGCCTCGTGGCCGTTGCCAATAAGAGAGCCACGAATCAAGCGAATCGAACGAGTAGGAATCGGACGCAACACGTTCTTGTGTTGCCGCCCATTGCTTTGCTGAGCGGCCAGAACGGCTACTATTGGCTGATCGGCGATGGAATCGCCTCCTACAGATACTATTGGTGGATCGGCGATGGAACCGTGGCCAACAGCGTGTATCGTCCTTATCGCCGTTTGCGCTGCATCCGGCGGCTGGCCTCTTCCATGAAGTGCCGCTCCTCGGCGGTCAGGCTCGATTCGCCTTCGCGGTGGATCTTGTCCAGGATGCCATCCAGCCGGTCCTGGAAATCGCCCTCGTTGTCCCAACTAGGCTCGTGAACCCGCAATTTGGGACGCGGACGCAAGGACATCTTATTCAGAGAGAAATTGCCCGGCAGCAGGCTACCCAGGCTCCAACGGGTCTTCCAGAACAAGGCACCGTAGGCCGCCCCCGCCAGATGGGCCGCATGGCCAACGTGGTCGATGTTTCCCCCAGCCGCCACCGACTGGCGAAATTGCAACAGTTCCGATCCCAGGTAGATGATCGCCAGCAGCCAGGCCGGGGCGGGGATGACGCCAAAGATATAAATGGTCCGCATGGGAAAATGAATCACGAAGATCACCAGCACGGCAATCACCGCCCCCGACGCGCCGATGGAAGGCGTGTCGGTGTCGCGGAAGAAAAAATTCAGCGCGGCCACCTGGCCCAGTCCGGCGATAATCGCCGCCGTCAGGTAGATCGATAGGACTTGCCGCTTGCCGTACAGCATTTCCACATCGCGGCCAAAAATCCACAGGCCCAGCATGTTGAACGCCAGATGCCAGATCGAATTTTGGTCGTGTAGAAAAGCATAGGTGACTAACTGCCAGGCATTCCAGGGATGGCTGAACAGGTCGGCCTGCAAGGCCAGATGATGGTTTAGCCAGTTTCCCAAGAACAGCGTATCGACCAGGTAGACGACCACATTGACAATCACCAGATTGGTGACCATCATTCGCGGCCCGCCCAGGAAAATCCCTCGCGGCTGCTCCCGGTAGTAGTCGCGATCGTAGATTCCCATGAATGTCGCTCTTGGTGATCCGGCGTGTCGCCCGGTCGGGCGTGCGTCTTGCGTAGGTCGATGGCTGCCGGCCAGAAGGCGGGCAGCATTATTCTAACAATCGCCGGCAATTCTGGATGCGCGCCGCCGAATTTAGAAATGCCAGATCGAACGGACATCACACCCGTCAGGTGGGAGAGATCCGGCGGTGGGGGCGGCTATTCGTCGCGCGGCGAGCGGCGAGATTGCTTCTTGCGGGAGGTCGAGGCCTTGTCCTCCCGCCGGCGCTTGATGGACGACCGGCTGGGCTTGGTAGCCCGACGGCGTTTGGGGACGGTAGCGGCGGCCAACAGCATTTGACGCAGTTTTTCCAGGCAATCGTCTACGTTCTTGGGAGCATCGCGGTAACGCTGGCTGGTCAGTAGCAAGTCCCCTTCGGTGGTGATCCGCGTGCGGTACAACGTCAAGAACCGCGTCCGCACATGTTCTGGCAAACTCGGGCTGGCCAGCACCGGCCAACGCAACAAGGCCTTGGAGTTGACTTTGTTCACATTCTGTCCCCCCGGCCCTGAGCTGCGCGCAAAGGTAAACGTGAATTCCTCGCGTGGTATCTGGAGCTGGGAAGTAATCTGCAACATGTAACACCCGCGCCACGGCTGGCGACATCAATCCTGAAAAAAGGGCCAAAATCACGACACGCGCCACCTGTGCCAGGTTCGCGGTCGAACGTGCGGAACGCCAACCAAGGCACAATTCTATCTTAGCTCAATCGGAACATGGGGGAGACCGTTGAGAATCAGGCGATACATTGGCCAGGACGGTTTTTTGTGAGAACCACGAATCGAACGAACTTAACCAATAGGAAATTGACGGCGGCGTTTTCTTGCGTTGCGGTCGGTGCCCTTGTTGCCAAACACGTTTCCAAGTGAAAAGTCCATTCGTTAGATTCGTTCGATTCGTGGTTCTCCTCTTGGCTTCCACCTCGGGTGCGCTTAACCCCGTCGTATCGATCCCTCGCATATTCAACGGACTGCCGGCCGAGTTAGCTCCTTCAGGGATCAGCCAGCAAACCGCCTGATACAGACGTGTATCGGGTGACGGCAGAGATCAATCCGGCTAAAATACCGCATAGTGTCTTGCCGCAGCTACCGCTGATTTGCTTTCTCATTGGATACCGCCCTCCCGATGAAAGAATACCCGCCATTCCGCCACCGCGGATCGAGTCTGTTCCCAAGCCCTTTCTTGCGTGCGCTGCTGTGCCATTGGACCGTTGCCGCCCTAATTTGCGGCGGGGGAACCGCCCGGTTGTTGGGTGAAGAGCCGGAATCGGCCGTGCCCAGTTTGCAAACGCGGCGGGCGGGGGTCGATTGGCCATCGTTCCTGGGTCCAACCAGCGATAGCAAGTCTCCGGAGACCGGCATCCTGACCCAATGGCCCGTCAACGGTCCAAAGATTGTGTGGACGGTGCCGCTGGGAACCAGCTACGGTGCCCCGGCGATCAGCCGCGGGAGATTGTTCCACTTCGACCGTTTTGGCGATGTGGCCCGGCTGACCTGCCGCCATGCCGAAACTGGCGAGCAGCTTTGGAAATTTGAATACCCCACCGCCTACGAAGACCTCTACGGCTACAACAATGGTCCCCGCTGTTGCCCCGTGGTGGACGACGATCGGGTTTACATCTTTGGTGCCGAGGGGATGCTGCACTGCCTGCGGGCCGTGGATGGAAAAATCGTGTGGAAGCTCGATACGGCCGCTGAATTCGGCGTGATTCAGAACTTTTTTGGCGTCGGGAGCGCGCCGTTGGTCGAAGGCGACTTGCTCATCGTCATGGTCGGGGGCAGCCCCGCCGCCGACCGCCGCGTGCCGCCGGGCCAGCTAAACCGCGTATCGGGCAACGGCAGCGGCATCGTGGCTTTCGACAAGCGCACCGGGCGCATCCAGTATTCTTTTTCGGATGAACTGGCCAGCTACGCCAGCCCGATGTGCGCCACCATCGACGGCCGACGGTGGTGCCTGGCATTCACCCGCGGCGGGCTTTTGGGTTTTGAGCCGGCGGCCGGCAAAGAGGATTTCTTCTATCCCTGGCGGGCCACCATCTTGGAAAGTGTGAATGCCAGCAACCCGGTCGTGAGGGGCAACCAGGTCTTCATCTCCGAAACCTACGGTCCCGGCAGTGCCTTGCTGAAGGTTCAGCCCGGCAGGTACGAGGTCGTCTGGACCGACGAGGAAAAGCGGCGCGACAAGAGCATGCAAACACACTGGAACACGCCCATCCATGTGGACGGCTACTTGTACGGTTCCAGCGGACGGCACGAAAACAATGCGGAGTTGCGCTGCATCGAACTCCAGACAGGCGAGATTCAATGGAGCCAGCCCGACCTCAGCCGCTCATCCTTGCTCTACGTAGACGGGCACTTTGTTTGCCTGACCGAAGAGGGCGTGCTGTCGCTGCTCAAGGTGAATCCCAATAAGTACGACAAGCTCGCGGAAGTGGAACTGCGCGAGCCAGCCCCAGCCGGCAAGACTGGCTTGGGAAGCCGGCTGCTCAAACGGCCCGCTTGGGCCGCGCCGGTCTTGTCGCACGGGCTGATGTACGTCCGCGGCGAGGGCCGCCTGGTCTGCCTGGAACTTATTCCGTCGAAGTAGCACGCCCGGCTAGATCCCGCGGCGCAGGCGGGCGAAGAGCTGCCGATATTCCTGGCGGCGGACATCGGCATCGGCTTTGGGCTGGTCAGCCGGAACCGGCGGCGGATCCTCAACGACGACAAGTTCGGGCAAGTCCGCGACGCAGACCCCGGCTTCGGACCGTGGCTCAGATTCCGCTAGCGATGCTGGCGTTGCGTCAGAGTCGTGATGCGAGCCGCTGCTATCTCCGACGTGCATCGGCAGCGACCAGGCCTCCGCCGGCTCGAATTCCACGATCTCGGCCGCTTCCGGTTCGTCGGGCCAGGCCTTGGCGGGAATCTCTTCCGCGATGGGATCAAGCGGATACTCGGCTTCCGTGCCCGGGATCGAAGCCTGAAAATCCGGTGGTACGTCGGCGGCCATCACCGGCAGGTCGCTCATGGCCGGTTCTTCTTCATGCGTGTCGATTTCGTCCGCCTCTACCACGGACGGCACTTCCGCCGGTTCCATCGGCGACTCGCTGGAATTCTCCACCTCGCCAATTTCAACATCCGGCCGTTCGGACTGTTCGGATGCCTCGTCCACCGGCAACGGTTCGACTTCATCGAAGATGCGGGCGTTGGCGGCCATCAGGCCGCGGCCGGCCGGTGCTCCACGGGTCGGCATGCGGTGGGCGTCAAGCCGCGCATATCGGTCAACGATAAACTCTTCCAGCGTCTCCATCTCCTCGACAGTCACGGATTCGACCATCATGACACGGTCCACCAATTCGCCCGCTTCCTCCACCGCCTCCGGCTCTTCCGCGGCCATAGGCTCCGCGAGGTCAACGGGTGCATCCTCCGCAACGGTATCCTCCGCCGCATCGTCCCCGACCACGGGCACGGCAACGTCGGTCGTAACTGTGACCTCGGTAGTGGCCACGTCCTCGATGGTCCTGGGCTCTTCCGCGTCCACCAATGGCTCCGCAAGTTCATCGGTTGGCGAATCGGCCACGGGCACTTCGTTGGCGGCGGTGCCGTTTTCTTGGGCCAATTCCGCAGCCGGTTCGGGCGAGTCCAGTGTTGGAGTCGGCTCTCTAAGCCGCGAATCGTTCGCGCTAGCTGCATTACCGGCCACGGGCGGGGTGCCCTTGGCGGCGGTCGGATACCGCTCGACAAGCAGCACCTCTTCCTCGAATTCCTCGTGTACCGTCACCACGGTCATCGGCTTTTGTTTGTCCTGCGCTGCCGAATCCTCCAGACGTTGCGAAATCTCGGCCAGGTGCCGTTCCACCTGGCGCATGGTCTCTTCCGCATGTTCGGCGGTGCTCTCGTCGTCCTGGCAATCTTCAATCACTTCTTCGGTTGGCGGTGCGGCAGTTTCGCTTGCCTCCGTTTCTTGTTCGTCCGAGAGCTGGCCAAACTCAACCACGCTAGCCGGCTGGGTGGCGGCATGCTTGGGCAGGTCCACGCCGACCCAAGGGGCCGGCAACTGTTGCAGTTCCGACCAGGCCCGTTCGACCAAAGCGGGATCGGCCTGCGGCAAGCCATCGGCGTAAGCCAGCATCAAGGCATGATCGGCCACTTGATTGATCAACCGGGGAATGCCCGCCGTTGCCCGATAGATCGCCTCGCAACTGGCGCGAGAAAAGATTTTCTCCCACTCACCCCCCGCCAGCGAAACCTGGTGGGCTACATAATCGTAAGTCTCCGCCCGGCTCAGCGGCTCCAGATAGCAGCGGGCCGCCAACCGCTGGCTGAGCGAATCGAGCTTGGGGTGCGCCAGCTTTTCCTCCAAAGCGGGCCCGCCCGACAACACCAGGTGGACGCGCGGCTGGCCGTCTCGGATGATGTTCGTCACCATCCGAATCTCTTCCAGCAGCCGGATGGGCAGATTGTGAGCTTCATCCACCAGCAGCAACATGCCGCTGCTAGCACGTTCGGGGCGGGTGAGATGTTCCATCAGGCCCAGCCGCAATTCGGCATCTTCCTTGCCGCGGTAAGGAAGTCCGAGCTCAAACGAAATGACTTGCAGCAGCGCCCGCCGCGTGGTGAGGTGCCCGCCCGTCAGCCGGGCCGGATCCAGCCGCCCCTTGAAGTGCCTGGCCAATACCTCCAACAGCAGCGACTTGCCAATGCCCGACGGGCCCGAGATCATGCCGGGGCCCTCGCCCCTTTCTATACTGCGCGTCAGCGCCACGCGGGCAGCTTCGATGGAAGCCCCGGCAAAGTAGCGGTCGGGGGAGGGGGCGGCGACAAAAGGCCGAAACTGCATTGCAAACGAAGCTTCGTAGAGCATGCCTTATCCTGCTTGCGTTGGTCCCCAGTGGTCTGCCGACGGAACGGCCTGGCCAATTGGGGAGTGTTACAAATCGTCGCGCGGCGAATGTTCGGCGGCAAATGTGGTAAAATCGTTCCATTCGCCGCGACGTGCCATGCATGGTTGGCGTCGGGCGTTAGCCCGGCGCGGCGGTATGCGGCGTCGTCTTTATCGACTTTGACGGCTGCATACCTTGAGGTTGAGATTTCGGCGGGCCATCTTCTTGGGAGTCTGGCGGTATGTTCCGCATTAAGATCTGTGGCGTGACCAGTGTTGAAGACGCCCAAATGGTGGCGGCTGCCGGAGCGGACGCCATCGGTCTCAATTTCTATCCGCCCAGCCCACGCTATTTAGATACTGAGACGGCCACTGCTATCGCCGCTAGCATTCCTGGTGATATTGCCAGGGTAGGAGTCTTTGTGGACGCCCAACGCGGTGACATGCGCCGCTTGGCCCACTTGCTGCGGCTGACGCATCTGCAATGGCACGGCGATGAGATTGCGGAACGAGTGCCGGAATACTCCGGCTACAAAATTGTGAAAGCGTTTCGACTTGGTTCCAACGGGACCGATTCGGTCATCGCTTGGCTTGACCAGGCCTGGGACTTGCAGGCTTTGCCAGAGCGATATCTCATCGACGCCTATCAGCCCGGCGCGCCAGGGGGCACGGGCCAGACGGCCGATTGGTCACAAGTCGCGGAGCTAGCCAGAATCAGGCATCGATCACGGTTAATCCTGGCCGGCGGCCTGACGCCCGATAACGTCGCGGAGGCGATTCTTAAAGTTCGCCCCGGCGGAGTAGACACGGCCAGCGGTGTCGAATCGGCACCCGGCAAAAAGGATCCCGCCCGCGTCCGCGATTTTGTCGCAGCCGCCCAGGCGGCATTTGCCCAGCTCGACGCGGAGTAATCAGCAACAGCCAAATTCCCGAATACCGAATACCGAAGACAAATCGCTCCAACCTCCGCCGCAACAGACGTCCCTACCACATAGGCTTGTCAAATCATCATGTACCGGCCTATGATATGGGCGGATTTTGGTCCGTTTTGAATAGCCGGCTTTCCGCCGGTTCGATTGTCCATTTGCTCGCGTCAAGGAGTATTGCCGTGTCTCAGGTCGAAACCCGCCTTCCGTACAAGGTCGCCGATATTTCCTTGGCCGATCTGGGCCGTAAGAAAATCATGCTGGCCGAGAACGAAATGCCCGGCCTGATTGCGCTGCGCAAGAAGTACGGCAAGAGCAAGCCGCTGGCCGGTGCCCGCGTGGCGGGTTGCCTGCACATGACCATTGAGACCGCCGTGCTGATTGAAACGCTGGTCGAACTTGGCGCCCAGGTCACCTGGAGCAGTTGCAATATCTTCAGCACGCAGGACGAGGCCGCCGCGGCCATCGCCAAGGCTGGGGTGCCGGTCTACGCCTGGAAGGGCGAGACTAATGAGGAGTTCGATTGGTGCATCGAACAAACGCTGTTCTTCCCAGACGGCCAGCCGCTCAACATGATCTTGGATGACGGCGGCGACCTGACCGCCATGGTCCACCAAAAATTCCCGGAACTGATTGAAGGGATTCGCGGCCTATCGGAAGAGACGACCACGGGCGTTCATCGCTTGGAGCAGATGCATGCCAAGGGTGAACTCAAGCTCCCGTCGATCGACGTCAACAACTCGGTCACCAAGAGCAAGTTCGACAACCTTTACGGCTGCCGCGAGTCGCTGGCGGACGGTATCAAGCGGGCCACCGATGTCATGGTTGCCGGCAAGGTAGTGGTGGTTGCCGGTTACGGCGATGTCGGCAAGGGCTGTGCACACTCCATGCAGCGGTACGGGGCCCGCGTGATCGTAACCGAGGTCGATCCCATCAATGCCTTGCAAGCCGCGATGGAGGGCTTTCAGGTCACCACGATGGAAGAAGCGGCCGCACAAGGCAATATCTTTGTCACGACGACCGGCTGTTGCGACATCATCCGCGGCGAGCATATCGCGCAGATGAAGAACGACGCCATCATTTGCAACATTGGCCACTTCGATATCGAAATCGACGTCGCCTGGCTAGAAGCCCAGGTCAAGGCTGGCAAGGCCAAGAAGGTCAACATCAAGCCGCAGGTTGACCGCTTCACCTTCAACGGCACGGGCCGCAGCGTGCTGTTGCTGGCCGAGGGACGCCTGGTGAACCTGGGCTGTGCCACCGGCCACCCGGCGTTCGTCATGAGCAACTCGTTCACCAACCAGGTGATGGCCCAGATCGCCCTGTGGCAAGAGACCGACAACTACCCCGTCGGCGTCCACCGCCTGCCCAAAAAGCTCGACGAGGAAGTCGCCCGCCTGCACCTGGAACAGCTTGGAGTAAAGCTGACCAAGCTCACCTCCAAGCAGGCCGAGTATTTGGGCATCTCCGTGGAAGGGCCCTACAAGCCGGAGATTTACCGGTACTAGTCGCTGGAGCCTTGTTGCTATTTGCCTCGGAGGATTTGGCAATTGAGTAGCCAGCAATGGGCAGCGCATTGACCGACGCCATCGAGGAGCATGTCGGCGATCTTTGGAATTGCAGCCAGGGGCAATTGCCCAGCGAACGCGTTCGGTGGCTACAGATCAAGGATGCACTCCTGGACACGGGGGCGACCACGTTGGCGCTGCCAACGCGGATGATCCGCGCGCTCGACCTACACAAGACCAACGGGCGCAGCACCATGACGTGCGGGGGCAAGTCGCGAGTCGCCATTTTCGAGGCCGTGCGGCTGACGATCATGGATCGCTTCTGCACCGTGGATGTCATGGAAGTTCCCGACGACGTGCCGCCGCTGATTGGCCAAATTCCGTTGGAGGCGCTGGACCTGGTAATCGACTCGCGGAACCATCGGCTGACCGGCAACCCGGCGCATGGCGGAGAACATATCATGGAGTTGCTGTGACTTTCTCGCCCATCGAAAAGATAGAACGCCATGACCAAGATTTCGCTCAATAGGGTTGCCTCTGAGGCACTATCAAATCTGACCAAGCCCGTGCAGCTTTGCGATGCGGACGGGATTGTGCTGGGCCAATTTATTCCCGCGGCCAGCCGTGGCGATATCATCGATCCTGAGCCGAAAGTTTCCTTCGAGGAACTCGCCGATAGAGCCGCTTCCTCGAAATGGTTTTCAACCCAAGAGGTCTTGGCTTATCTGCGGCAATAGCCCGGCGTTTTGAACCACATCCGCCGTTCGCCGGGTTCGACGTTTCCCCGCCCTATCTGCTATACTCCCTCTCGTCCATTTTATTTCGTGTGACCGGCCAACAGTTGGCCGTGGTCTCTCTGCCCGCTCCACCTCCTACCGCATACGGACATGCCAGACATTCAACCTTTTCGCGGCTTGCGTTACGACCTGGGGCACGTTGGTTCTCTCAGCAACGTCATCGCGCCCCCCTACGACGTGATCGACGCCGCCCTGCAAGATACGCTCTACAAGAACCATCCTTGCAACGTCGTCCGGTTGGAGTTCAACCGTCCAGAGCCAGGCGATAACGAGGCCAATAGCGTGTACACCCGCGCCGCCCAGTTTCTTCGCGACTGGCGGAAGCAAGGTGCCTTGGTGCAAGAGTCCGACCCGGCCGTCTACGTCTACCACCAGAAGTTCGACTACGTCGGCCGCACCTACACCCGCCGCGGGTTCATGGCCCGCATCAAGCTCGAGCGTTTCGGCGAGGGCAAAATCTACCCGCACGAAGAGACGATGTCGGGGCCCAAGCAAGACCGGCTGCTCCTCACGCGGGCCTGCAAGGCCAACCTCAGCCAGATCTTTGGCCTCTACCCCGATCCGCAATCCGAGGTGCAGAACCTGCTGGAAGGGGCGATTGCCGACAAGACCCCGCTGGAAGCGACCGACCATCTCGGCGTAGTCCATCGCTTGTGGCCCGTGACTGATGTCAAGCTCATCGCCGAGCTGAACGGCCTGATCGGTGCCAAGGCGACCTTCATTGCCGATGGCCACCATCGCTACGAAACCGCCTGCAACTACCGCGACGAACTGTCCGCCGCCGGCCAGCTCACGGCGGGCCATCCGGCCAATCATGTGCTAATGATGTGTGTTGGCATGAGCGACCCCGGCATGGTGGTCCTACCCACGCACCGGCTGTTTCAGGGCGTGCCCGACATGACCTCGGCCGACCTGGCCGCCAAACTGGGCGACAACTTCACCACGCGGGTAGCCGGCGAGGGGACCGACCTGGCCGAGCGGGTTTGGACGGAGATTGAATCGTCGGGCGAGCAAGGGACGATCGGCTTCTATACCCGCAAAGACGAACGCTGGACCATCGCCAAGATCACACCCGCCGGCGTCAAGCGGATGGCCGAGGTGGCCCAAGACCATAGCGAGGACTGGTGCGACTTGGGCGTGGCCGTGCTGCATCGGCTGGTGATGGAAAACCTTTTGGATGCCAAGAACCTTCCCAAGCCGCACTACGTACATCTAGTGAGCGAGGTCGTGGAAGGACTGGATACCGGTAACTACCCACTGGCCGCCCTGGTCATGCCGGCCACGCTGGACCACATCGAAGCGGTCAGCAAACACCTGGAGCGGATGCCCGCCAAGAGCACCTACTTCTACCCCAAGCTCGTCAGCGGGCTGGTGATCAATCCGCTGGAGTGAGTGGCGGCTGTTTCACGGGAAACGGGCATGTAGCCGCAAAGCTCCTGCTTGGCCGGCTTGATCCGCGCTCGACGGTCCATCCCGCGCTGAGCCGAAGCCAATGGTTGGTCGAGCACAATCATGGACAACCGCTCGAACGAGTCGCATCCGGTCGCGTGCGGCGTCTTCCGCATTACCGCGGTTTCGATCGACGAAAACGATTGCGTTGAGGGTGGCACGCCGCGGCAGTCTCGCTTCGTGGCATGCTACTGGCCGTTGCCGCCGTCTCCGTTCTGTTTGCCTTCTGCCGATCGTTCGGCATCCTTGACGGCTGTTTGCGTTGGGTGATCGCGGCCCTCGCTGTACGAGCACTCTGGCATCGCCGGCTGACCGTGCTTGTTTGGGGCACTTGGCTGGGGGCTGAATTGGGATATTGGCAATACGAGACATACCGCCGCACGCTGGGAGCGGATGATGGCGTTCCGCCAATTGATGTTTGGGGCTGGGCAATCCCAAACGCACTACTCTGGCTATTGGTGAGCGGCGTTTCCCTCTACTTGGTCCGCACTTTGTTTGCAAAGTCCCGATCAATACATTGATCGCCCGCCCGCCACCCTCCCCGTTTCACGTGAAACGCGCAGCTTCAACCGCCACCGCCGGCAATGTTCCACGTGAAACGCGCTTCCTACCGGGCTTACCACAAGTCCCGCCAGCCAGAACTGGCATTCGCGCCGCCAACCTCCCATCGCTACAATCCCTACCGCTCAATTCATCCTGCATCCTTCATCCTTCCAGGAACCCCCGTGGGCCGTGTCGTGTGCATTGCCAACCAGAAGGGCGGCGTCGGCAAGACGACGACCGCCATCAACCTGGCGGTCGGCTTGGCCAAGGCGGGCCAGCGCGTATTGATGGTCGATCTCGACCCGCAATGCAACGCCACGACCGGACTGGGTCTGGAGACGACCCAACACCATCCGCTGGTCTCGCAACAACCGCTCAAGGAGACACTGCAAGAGACGACCATCGAGGGGCTGCAGGTTTTGCCCGGCAGCCGCAGTTTTCAAGATGTCGAGGCTTTGGCCCACAGTGCCGAAAGCAACTCCGCCACCTTGCGGCAGCACCTGGCGAGCGGGTTGTCGGTCTACGACTATGTCTTGATTGATTGCCCGCCATCGCTGGGTGCCCTCACCCGCACGGCGTTGGCCAGTTCGACCGAGGTGCTCATGCCGATCCAGTGCGAGTATTTCGCCATGGAGGGGCTGACGCAGATGATCGAGGTGATCCGCGAAGTGATGGAAGCCCCGCCGCGAAAGCTGCAATTCGGCGGCATTTTGCTGACAATGTACGACGAAACCCTGGAACTTACCCGCGAGGTGGACAGCGAGGTCCGCGACTTCTTTGGCGAGGTTGTGTACCAGACGGTGATCCCCCGCGACGTTACCGTTTCCGAGGCTCCCAGCCACGGGCAGTCCGTAATCGACTACGCCCCCCGCGCACGAGGCGCCCGGGCATACATGGAACTTTGCATGGAGGTTCTGGACCGTGACTAAAGAACGACGCTTGGGCCGTGGATTGGAAGCCTTGCTCAGCCGCACTCGCGAACCGGCCGCCATCGACGTGCCAGGCCGTCCACCGGCCAGCCCCGACCAGGCCGCCGCGGGCGAATCCAACCCGGCGGGCGGAGCATCGGTCATGCTCACCGGCGGCGACGGTTTGTTGCGGCTGGGCGTCAGCGATATCGAGGCCAACCCTTACCAGCCCCGGCGCGAGTTTGACGATGCCGACCTGCAAGCCCTGGCCGACAGTATCTTGGCCCACGGTATTTTGCAGCCGGTGGTCGTGCGGCAGGTTGAGGGCCGCTACCAACTCATCGCCGGCGAGCGCCGCTTGCGGGCCGCCATCAAGGCGGGCTGCGCCACGGTCCCGGCGCACCTCGTCACCGCCGACGAACAGCAAGTGGCCGAGTTGGCCATTGTCGAAAACTTGCAGCGCAAAGACCTCAACGCCTTGGAAAAGGCGGCGTCGTTTCAACAATACATCCAACGCTATCAATGCTCGCAAGAAGAACTGGCTGGCCGGCTGAAGATTGACCGCTCCACGGTAGCCAACCTCATCCGCCTGCTGGAACTGCCCGTGGAAGTGCAAGACGCCGTCCGCCAGGGCCGCATCACCGCCGGCCATGCCCGCGCGCTGCTGCCGCTGGGCGACGATCGCGAACAAATCAAATTCTGCCTGCGCATTCAGGAGGAGAGCCTGAGCGTGCGCAACACCGAGACGTACGTGCAAGACATCATTCACTCGGCCGATGCCGAACCGCTGGCCGTCGTCACCAGCACGGGCGAAACCCGCCCAGCCCCGCGCAAGAGCAAGCACCTGGCCTCACTGGAACAGACGATGCGGCTTGCGCTGGGGACCAAAGTCGAGATCCGCCAGTCGGCCAAAGGCCGCGGCAAGATCACCATCCACTTTGCCAACGCCGAGGAATTCGAGCGCATCCAAGCCCAACTCTGCCCCTCCGCCGCCGAAACCCAACCCCGCCAGGCGATGGGGTAGGGGCAAAAGTCGTCAGTTCTCAGTTTTCAGTTGGTCGTTTTCTGCCTTCATCCTTCATCCTTCATCCTTCTGCCTTTGCTTTCCTCCCCTCCTTTACCACAAGGCCGCTTCCCACTACGATACAGCCAACGCCCCGGGGCGTAGCTCAGCCTGGCTAGAGCGCTTGGTTTGGGACCAAGAAGTCGAAGGTTCAAATCCTTTCGCCCCGAATTGATGTAAGTGCCGGTAAATAAGGCCCATAGGAGTGTTTTGACAATGTAGTTATCCCACTCGGAAGCGCGGGGAATTGTAGTACGTGTACTACTTTTCTCTAAGCCGATGGAGGAGTACGCATTGTCACAACGCAAGAATCCACCTAGGTACCGGCTGCACAAAGCCCGAAATTGTGCGGCTGTGCGGGTCGCCGGAAAAGATTATTACCTCGGAAAATACGGCTCCCACGAATCTTACGAGCGATACGCCCGCGTCATAGCGGAGCATTGGGCAAGGCCGGGTTCTCACCGTCCGCCGGGACCGCCAGCGGGGGAAGTCTCGGCCGGCCGAACCGTCACCGAACTGGCCATCGCCTTCGTTGAGCACGCCCGCGGCTACTACAAAACGCCCGACGGCAAACTCACGTCCGAGTTTTTGCTGATCCAATTGGCGATGAAGGCGTTGCGGTCTGTCTATGGTCGAACGCCAGCAGAGCAATTCTCGCCGCTCAAACTGAAGGCTGTTCGCGAGCAACTGCTAAACGAGAACCGGACGCGACGGGGAATCAACGGCACAATCAGCCGGATCAAACGGGCGTTCCGCTGGGGTGTCGAGAATGAGCTTGTGCCCCCCGGCGTCTACCACGGATTGCAGGCCGTGGCCGGGTTGAAGATTGGACGAACGGAAGCACGGGAACCGCCCGCTATCAAGCCAGTCCCAATGGAGTGGATTGAAGCGACGTTGCCGCACTGCCCACCACCCGTGGCCGCGGCCGCTCGTCTGCAACTCTTATGCGGCGCGAGGCCGACGGAACTGCTGACGCTGCGAACGATCGACTTGGATCGTAGCGGGGAAGTGTGGGTTGTCCGGCCAGTTCGCCATAAAACGGCCCACCATAATCAGCAGCGGGAAATCTACTTCGGGCCAGCCGCCCAGGCGATTTTAGCCGTGTGGCTGAATGACGACGAACCTGAAGCATATCTCTTCAGCCCAAAACAGGCAGAGGCGGAACGCAGTGCAAAACGGCGGGCCGCTCGCAAGACTCCACTCTGGCCAAGCCACTGTCGCCGTAAGACGAAGCCCCGCCGCGCCCCATTGAAGGAGAGATATACCGTCAGCAGCTATCGGCAAGCGATCCATCGGGCGTGCGACAAGGCAGATCGTCAGGCCCATCTCGCCCAGCCCGACGTAGCCGCGGAAGTGCGGATCGTCCCACGCTGGTCGCCAAACCGATTGCGGCACAACGCTGGCACCGCACTACGCTCCCGATACGGAATTGAACTGTCCCGAATCGTGTTAGGGCACAGTTCGGCCGAGATGACTTTGACCTACGCAGAACGAGACCGAAACGCCGCCATCGAGGCCATCAAGCAGTTTGGCTAGTTCACATTGTGGCAGCGCTGCCACAATCGCCATGTTACCCCAGCACTTCGCCCCCAATCGTCCCATGCCAAAACACCTAAGCGTCTCGCAGCGTGCTGCTATCGCCGTCCAGTCCGGTCTGCTCGCCCGTGAGACCGTCAACCCATCCGGGCCGGGCAAAGCTCGTCAGCGAGTGGCCCGCATGGTCGGAGTCAGTGAACGCCAGATCAGCTACGCAGACCGCGTTGCCCGTGAGTCGCCCGACGATTTTCGGTTGTGCGTCGAGGGGAAGCTGGCAGTTTGGGTCGCCCAGAAGCGACTCCCCAAGGTAAAACGCAAACCCAAGCGACTGTCCGCATTTGAGAAGCTCCGCCGTGAGTGCGTTGCGGTGGTTAAATCCCTACGCGAAAAACTGCTGACAATGAGGTTCCTGCACCCAGATTCCCGCGACTCGATTTTGGCCAGTCTCGACAAAGCCTTGAGTCTGTTATCACTCGAAACGCTACGAGAAAACGAGCGATACTTCACGTCCGAGGTGATTAACGCCCTCAAGGTCAAGGTGGAGCACGAAAACGAGATTCGCAGGGCGGCATGGAGCGGAATTGCACCAGAGTGCCGTCAGCAGTGGAAAGGCGGCTGGCGGCGTCGTTTCCCGCGGGCGTTCACCACGGGGGACGTAACGCTCATCCCCGGATTCGACGTGCTGGCAGCCGGTCTGGCCGAACAATTCCCGGAATTGGACCGCACGGGCGACCCGGCCACAGCGTTGTTTGAACTGCTTTCCCGCCCGGTGGCAGCGCTGCCACCGAAGGAAGATATTCGCCGAATGTCTGTCGAACTGGCCCAACTTACGTTTAGTTCGCCCTGCTCACCACCGACGAGCGTAGATGAGGAGTTCTAGCTCCGTGCCAGCACCTGCCCGCCGCGAATTGTCTAGTGATTTGATGGCCGCATGACCGCGAATGGGAGCGTCAATCCCAGGCATCAAGGTTTTGGCCGAACTCGATATTCACAGCCGCAACAAAGGCAATCACACCGAGATTGCTGACGCCTTGAATTGCTTCCTTCAATTGGTCGATCTGACCCAGATGCTCGGCGTAGTAATCCATGAAATTGCAAACGAAGCTGAGAAACTCAAATGCCGCCGCGGCATTCGGGATAGCACCGCCAGGGGCACATGAAGCCTGGACCGTCTCCAGTGTGTCCCGCAACTCATCGACCGAGAAATGGCGATCTTTCGCCTGCCTCAGGGCTGCCGCATAGTCCCGTTCTTCGCTGTCATCGGGAACGCCGCCAGTCTCAGCCAGCAACATGAACATGTTGAGATACCGACTCGCTCGCCCACTTGCGACAACCTCCTTTTGGCATGTCTGGAAGTAGCCCCAGATCTGCTTGTCGTCGATGATGTCCGTCAACCTCTGACGAGACCAATGCTCTTTCGTAAACGGTGGTGGGAATGGGAGCGACTTAACAAACCCATCATCGACGATCAATTTGTCTGGGTCTACCTGCATGATTGCATCTAAGTCATCCTCACTGAACCGCCTCTGCTTGACCATCTCGCCAGTCTGCCTTGCGTATTCATCGAGGGCGTCTTCAAATTCCTGCACGTCCGAAACAGGCACCTTCGGCTCATTGGCTTCGCTAAGCAAGATTCCGCGAGTTTTCTTGAACGCGTAGATGAGGGCTGGGTCAATCTCGACTTGTCGCATTGCCGTTAGCGTCATCTTGAGAACGACTTCCGGCGGCGGAGCCTGTTCAAAAAGCAGGTCATCTCCAGCCGGCTCGCGACCGTGACGCTCAACAAAGCTGGTACGCAGTTCCTCTACGACCTTGGCCATCTCTGGCGACAGTGGCATCTGACGGCTGATCTCTCCATCGTCGGATTCGTGCCACTCAAAGTCTTTGCCGTAGCAGCATCTCTTGTACTTATTCCCGCTGCCGCATGGGCAGGGGTCGTTGCGAGAAATCTTAGGCATCGGAACGGCTCCAGCGGTGGTTCGATGGGCACCAGAAATGTCGCGGATATTGTGGTGGCGATTCGCTGGCGCGGCAACCTTTCCGCGCGGAATGTCCGTTTTGGTGTGAATGCCACTCGCCCTGTCTCGCGTCAATCGCAGCGCTGCCACGCTGAAAACCACGGCAAAAGACGCGATTTATTCAAAATCTTTACCAAGGTTCTTTTTCCTTGCCAAATCTGGTGTAGGTTCGGAAAAGAGGGGCGACCGCACCGGAGACAACAGCATGACACTTGGAAAAGTCTTTACCGTTGAGCAGGCCCGTGACCAGTTTCCGCTCCGTCCGACTGCCAGCACGATCTACAGGTGGATTTACACGGGAATCGGCGGCGTCCGACTCCATGCAATTCGCTGCGGAGGACGCAGGGTCATCAGCGAAGAGTCAATTCAGGATTTCATCGACGCCACAACGCGACTGGACCCGGAACCACAACAGAAGAACGACGCGAATGGCAAGCGGACAATTCCCCCCGAACGCGTCACGGCCATCGAGGCCGCGGAACAGATGGCAGACGCTCTTGGTCTCTGATTACCCCACCAAATGTCAAAAGCCGCCCCGGCCAAGGATGCGGCTTCTGACGAATACGGAGTTCACGGATGGATTCTACCACAATCCCGGTACGTTCAAGTCGCTGGCCCGCAAAACAAGACTCTCGCATGGCCGCCATTAAGCGGATGACGGGCGAGCCGAGCGTTTATGAGTCTAGGTCCATAAAACCAAAGCCGTCCGACGGCACTGGCGGCTCAAAGCGAAAACGCCGCACGTCCACCGAATTACATTCTGTCCGTCGCGAGTTGTACGCGATTCTGGCGGAGTGTCACCCACAGACCGTTCGGCAGGTCTACTACCAAGCCGTGAGCCGCGGCATCATCGACAAGACCGAACAGGCGTACAAGCAGACCATTGTGCGGCTGTTGGGTCTCATGAGGATGGAAAAGCAGATTCCATTCCGCTGGATTGCGGACAACACACGTTGGATGCGTAAGCCCGATACTTTCGACAGCTTGGAGTCTTGTCTGGAGCTGACTATATCGACGTACCGCCGTGCCATTTGGAACGACCAGGAATCTTACGTTGAAGTCTGGCTAGAGAAAGACGCCCTCGCAGGCGTGCTGATCGAAGAGACCAGCAAGTGGGACGTGCCCCTGATGGTGACGCGGGGATTCTCCAGCAAGAGCTACTTGTGGGAGGCGGCCCAAACAATCATTGATGCCCGCAAACCGGCCTACCTTTATTATTTTGGCGACCGTGATCCGAGAGGCGTCCACATTGACCGTAGCATCGAACGGCAGCTACGCGAGTTCGCTCCCGAAGCCGAGATTCACTTCAAGCGGATGGCCGTCACACCGGAGCAGATAGAAGAGTTGGGTCTGCCGACGAGGCCAAACAAGAAAACCGATTCACGCTGCAAAGGCTTTGAAGGCGACAGCGTGGAAGTCGATGCGATCCCATCTGTCGTTCTCCGCGAGATGGCTTACGAATGCATCTCGCAGCACATCGACGCCGATACTCGGCAGCGAACGCTCAATACCGAGTTGGCGGAACGCGAGACACTCAAGCATGTGCGGAGTCGGTTCGTTATGGCGGGCGATGACGAAGACGACGAACATTTGGGGTGGGCTATATCTCAAATGAAATTGAGCAAGTGAGTGTCAAAGCATTCCTCAGACAACTAAACGGGGAACGTAGCCGCATGAACACCAATCAATTCAATGATCGCAGACGAATCGACCCGCAAGGCGTCATCGACGATCTACTTGCTCAAACCACCCGGCAGGCCGTGGATGTCCACCGGCTCAACGGACTACTGACAGAGCGAGATGAGGAAATCTTGCTGCTGCGGGACCGGGCGGAGTCTGCCATCAACGGGCTGCTGTTTCGGCCGTAATGAACATGGAGACGCAACGGTGCCACACAAGAAAATGGTTCTAGGACACTGACGGCGGGATTGCAGCCGTATAAAAAGAAAGCAGTCCAGGGGAGACGAGGCCCTTGGACTGCAATTGATTTTGCCACCACCCGACTAAAGGAGCGACACATGCAAGTTAGCATGGATGCTAAAGCTGTTCAAGAATCGGAATCAGATCAACCATCGAAAAATTCCGGCAACGCCAAAGACGCTCGCGCGAAAATAAGCGGCAAACGGCGTCCGGCAAAATGCCTCACGCCCGCCGCGCTTGCCAAGGCGATTTGCAACGACCGGCACTTTGCAATGGACAGTGGGGCGAATCTGTTCCACTTTCACGCCGGTGCCTACAGGCCCAACGGCGATGGCACCATCCGTTCGCTATGCAAGCGATTGCTTGTCGCCAACAAGATGGAAAATCACTGGTCAAGTCACCTCGCCAGCGAGACGGTGGAGTTCATCAAGGCCGACGCGCCGCAGTTGTGGGAGCGGCCTGGAACCGATTCCATCAACGTCTTGAACGGCATCGTCCGGTTGAGCGACCGGGCGTTACTGCCGCACTCTCCAGAATATCTATCGCCCATTCAGTTGCCGGTCGAATTCGACCCGGCGGCAACGTGCCCGGCGACAGAGAAGTTCGTTGACGAAGTATTTCCAGATGACGCCCGCCATTTGGCGTGGGAGATTGCTGGATGGTTGATGGTACCATACACGGGACTCGGAAAGGCAGTCTTGCTGCTGGGCGATGGGCACAACGGCAAGAGCACGTGGCTAACTCAGTTAGTCGCATTTCTTGGAACATCAAACGTCGCTTCGCTTGCCCTCCACAGACTTGAATCCGACCGCTTCGCCGTGGCCCGGCTGTCAGGAAAGCTGGCAAACATCTGTGCCGACTTGCCCAGCAAAGACTTGGAGGGCACCAGCGTATTCAAGCAAGTCACCGGTGGCGACTACATCCAGGCCGAGAACAAGTACGGGCATTCATTCAGTCTGTTGCCCTACTCCCGCCTGATATTCTCCGCTAACCATCCGCCTCGCAGCCCGGATTCGTCTGAGGGCTTTTATCGTCGCTGGCTGACGATCCCATTCCACCAGACGATTGCCAAGCCTGTCGAGAAAACGAGCATGGACGCAATGCTCGCGGCCCCTGCTGAATTGAGCGGGCTTCTCAACCGGGCAATCAGTGGCCTTGCGTCCGTCCTGGCTCGCAGCCCAGCTTCAATCGACAAACCGAAAAGCGTTGTCGAAGCAGGCGAGGATTTGCGAAGCGCGACCGATCCCACGTCAGCCTGGCTGACCCAGAACGTCACGCGAGGTGCAGGTTCTTTTGTCCCTAAGAGCCGCCTATTGGCCGCCATGAATAGTTGGGCATCCAAGCGGAACATTCCAGCATTGACGCAGCACGCGGCAACGAAGGCAGTCGAGCGATTTCTTGGATGCAAGCCAGACATCAAGCAACGAACCGTCAGTGGGAAGCTGGAGTGGTGCTTCGTCGGCCTGGGACTTCTAGCCGACTCACAACATTCACAGGTTTAACAGCTTTTTGCAACCGGCCCATATACATTTTCTAAACTTCTAACAAATAGAGAATAAGTTGTGAAGTTGTGAAGTTGTGAACCCGAAACGCCTCGCAACAATCAGCCATCCACCCCATATCACCCATCTCGACTAGGGAATGCACAACATGCCGAGAATGGTTGATTCGGGTGACACGGTGCCTCGCGGATGGCGTCTTGTGGCACTGGGGACCGCCGGGGGGTTTTATGGCTCTAGACTCATAAAACGTAACCGGCCCCGCGACTTTGGTCGGCCGCCCGCAGAGTTCCGGTCGATGGTCATGGCGTTGGCTAGCGGCGGCATGATACGAAGGAAACATGGCGACACCAACGCTACAACAGTTTGCCGCCGGCCCGCCCCTGCTGACGATGCGACAGGTGTCGGACATGCTGCCCGGCCGCCCGTCACGCAAGACGATCTGGCGATGGCGAACCCAAGGTATCGGTGGCGTCCGTCTGGCATTCGTTTCCGTCGGCAAGCGTCACTACGTCAAGCCAGACGCCCTGGAGTCGTTCCTGCTGGCGACCCAGCCGCAAACCGCCTCGGATGTCGAAAGTCCCATCGCACCGCCTCAGTCGCCATGCCCATAACTGACAACCGACCACAACTCGCTCGCGAACTAGCTGCCCGCATTCCGGGCGTCAAGCTCGCAACCCAACTCACCCACCAATCTCGACCGATGGCCCGTGCCACCGGCAATCACGCAACCCTGAAAGGACTCGCCCCGTATGGTCGCCAACGCCAAACCTGAAGCCGCCAAGATCATCGACGCCGCCACGCTGCCCGACTTGCTGACCGCCGCGTGCCGCAAGTCGGCCATCATGGAGGTCGAACTCGCCAACGCCCGCGACGATATCGCCTCGCTCACTCGCCAGTTGTCCGCGGCGGAATCATACGCGAAAGATTTAACGAGTCGTCTGGCCGCTGCCGGCGACAAGAACGGGCTGGGGTCGATGCGGGAGCGTTTGCCGCTGGCGGACGTTCGCGAGTTCGGGGAAAAACTGCGGGACTCACTCGCCGCATTGCCAGCACTTGGTTCGGAGCCGTCCGCCAACGCTCAAACCAAGATCAACTGGGTACTCATCGGCACCCGCGATACTGCCGCCATGATTTCCGAACTACTGCTGGCCGCGGCCGATCGGCTGGATGGTCATTCCGCGGACAGCCAAATGGATAAACAATCGGCTGCATGAGCACCACGAACGCATCGGTCGAATTGGAGCCGCACTACACCGTAGAGGAGGTGCGGCTCCAATTCGCGAATCGACCGAGTGTGACGACGGTCAATCGCTGGATTTATCGCGGTCACAACGGCATCAAATTGCGGACGGTTAAACGAGATCGGAGATTGGTCGTACCGCATTCGGCCATCGCCGAATTCATCGCAGCGACGGAACGCAGCGTGGCTCGCGTCCCGGCGGCCGACGAAGATACGAGCAACAACGTCCCGGAATACACACCAACGCGGGCCATGATCTGGGCCGAGACGATGCGAATACAAGCGGGCTGGAGCGATGACGAGAGACGCCGCCGGACGGGAATGATTGACTTGGACCGACCGCCGTTGCGACCGATCCAATTGGAACCACAACTTCAAAGACGACTGGAATCCGAATGAAACTCACGCCGCAGGAAATCAGACAACTCCGGGAGCAAGCTCAGGCTGCCGATAGAGCAATCCACCGGCAGAGTGCCCCGTCTTTCAGGCTGACGCCAATGTTTCTGGCCGGTTGCATCCTTTCAATTGCCCGGCCGATCGTCGAATCGGAGGTTCGCAAGGCGATGGGACTCAAGCCGCACGGGACTGACTTTGGACGCTAACCACCAGTCGCGGAACGTCCCTTACGATGTCGAGATGATCCGCGATTTCTTCGCTCATCTTCGCTGGAACGTCGCCGCACTCCGCGCCCAGTCCCGTCGTGACGACGGCAGCGTGCCCGACGAAGTGATGGACGCCATCCGCGAACTGTCGGAACGTCGCGGGGCGACGTTCATCATTCCCATGCTTCGTATCGCGGAAGGTGACTACACGCCAGCGGAACGCGAGCAAGCCGCCCAGAAAGTAATTGCCATTCGGCAAGCTCAACTCACATTGTGGTTTGACGTGCTCGACGCTGCTCAAAGCTTGGTGGAGAACGCCCTGGATATCATCGAGACCGAGCCGGACAAGTTGCCAGTGAGGGTGTTCACCCCGCCGCAAGTCATGGCGTGGGCCTATGGCGAGCCAGACGATACGTGGGAATTGTAGCTGGTGCAGCGCTGCCTCGCTCTATTCGGGCCACGTCTCAATTCGAGCATAGCGATCGTCCCCTGCCTTCAACATTCGTTCCGCCGTCTCTAGCGAAACGATCCTATTCAAGGCAGCGGGCCATCTGAATCCTTGCTGTGTCTTTGCGGCCAAGCATTCGCGAACCGCATCGACATTGGAATCTCGCTCCACGATCAAAGCACCAACTGGCAATTCTTTTGTGAAGATGCCCTGGTGCTGCTCCAAGACGATCGGCAATGGCTTGTCGCGGCAAACATATCGCCATTCACGTTCCCATGTGAAGTCAATCGGATAGTCGCTGAAATGTGCAACGGTTGGCTTGTATTGCACCCACAGATATTGCAACCAAGTTGGGATTCCATCGGTGTAAATGTCGCGACCTTCCTGAAAGCCATCCTCGTCCATCTTCAGTTTTCTGCCCATCATATCTTTCGTGCCGTAAAAAACTGGACGACCGCCATGCGAGTAGAGGGCGTATTTGTGGTAGGCCACCCCGAAACCAGAGTATCTGCTACCGGCGGAACGCATGGTTGTCAGCACGGCGGACAACGGTTGTTCCGTCAGACAGACTGCTGGCCACGGGCCGCGAACCGTGTTGGAGGTTGAGCCTAAAGTCTTGCTCTTGATTGGAGCAAATGTTGGCTGAATGTGTCCGTCACTGAGAATCTCAAGCAGAATCGTGTCTGCGTTCGCGAACCCTGGACGACCCGGAAAGCTGCATTCGCCGCTAAAGATGCGACGGCCCTTGGTGAAGTGAACGACGTAATCTGTCAAATCGGTCCTAGCGAGTCGGATGCGTTGCCAGTCTTTCATGGACTACCCTCGCGGCCTTGCAAGCAATGACGTTCAATTCGCCGCAACGAAAGATCGGACGCGATCCACGCTATCTTCTCAGCCTTGCTAATCGCTGCCAGATTCAAAGATGAACCGCGAGTTTATCTCGCGTTCCTACTCGCCTTCGATTTCAATGGCCTTCAACTTGTATGACGAATCGGACGGAGAGTACTTCAGAACCACCCCCCAAGTTTTTCTTAGTTCCGCACCGAATGAATTCTTCGCGTCAACTTGACCGCCCACGATCCACTCTTCTTGGTTGTCCAAGATTGCTTGTATGTTCAGAAACTTGGCAGACCGTGGTGACTTCAATGCTTTGCGAACGTAGTCTTCCGCGGCTCCGATCGCGGCGTATTTCTCACCAACCCGCTTTTCAAGTTCGCGTGCTTTTGCAAGCTTCTCTTCAGTTTCTGCCCGCTTCGCGGCTCGCGTTGCTTGCTCTTTTTCCTTAGTCGCCTTTTTCGCGGCGGCCTTAGCTTCCTTGACTCGGTCGGCTTCGATCTTAGCCGCCTTCTCCGCGGCGGCCTTTTCTTGCCGGTCGGCAGTCCGTTCATCGGATATCCGTTTCGACTCCGCGGCGGCGATTCTCTTTTTCTCGGCACGCTCGGCAGCCTTGTCGGCGTCGGCTCGATTCTTTTTGTCTCTGGCGACATTGGCGTCGATGCTCGCTTGCTGCATCTCAACTGCCGCTTTCGCAGCACGTTGGTCGTCCTTGGTGGATGGAAGAATTGCCAGCATCGCGGGACAGCCGCAACAGAATACCAGCGGAATCAAGCCTAGCCACGCCCATGTCGGGAAGTTGCGATTGCGAATCTGAGGGATCGCTGATGATTCTTGCGGCACGTCCGCGAACGGAGTTCCTACGGCGAATTGCGGCACGATAAGCGGACGTGTGCATCGGCCACACCTGATTGTGTGACCCGCGAACTGATCGGCGATGTTGAGCGGAGTGGAGCAGTGCGGACAGGTGACTTGCATGACGCCCCCATGCGAATTGGTGAATGTAAGTTCACCGATTCTCAGTTTGGATTTCTGCCGAGTCAAGCTTTTTTCTTGCGGGCCGACTTGGACTGACTGGCGTCGATAGCGGCCAGCCTCAGGCCGAAGAACTCGGCCAACTTATCTGCGGTCGATTCCAGGCGAATGTCTTTGCCTTGGGTAAAGAGCCGCAAGCCGGGCTGTGAAATGCCCGCCCCGCGAGCTATGGCCGCCACATTGCCACCGCTTTCCGCAATCGCACGTCGGAGTCGGTCGCCCATCGTCTCGACCGCATGGCTCTTGGACTGGGGCATAATCGCCAGTCGCAATGTCTTGGCCAGCTTTTCAGCCGTCGCCTCCAAGCGTATGTCGCGATGCGTGGCCGGATCGTTCGACAAAAAACGATCGATGATTGTGGCCGATACTCCGCAATCCTTGCTGATGCGGTAGTGCGTTAAGCCGCTGTCACGAATTGCTTGCTTGAGTGTGGCCGAGAGTTTCATGCGGGCCATCGTAATCCGTCAGCATCCCAGCGGCAAGAATTTCAAAAATAAGACTTGACATATATACGTCAAGTATTATAATCCACCTGTCGATGAGAGTGAATGACCACTCGCGACAACTGACAACCTAACACGGAGAACATCAAATGGTAGCCTCGCTCGACATGTCCACCCGGTTCATCGCTGGCCGTCTGTATCGCTCGCAGCAAGGGGATTCCTTCGTCTATCGAGGCGTCAATGCTTCGGGCCGGTTGTCGTTCGCCGACGATTCCGGTCATGTCCAACATCTCACCCAAGCCGTCGCGGCGATGACGTTCGGCACACGTCCCATCGAGGCCACGACGTTCGCCGTGGGGCTGGTCTACCGCAGCCAGCGTAGCGGCAAGGTGTTGGCCTTCGAGGGCGTTATCGGCGGCTTGCTGTCGTTCCGCGACGGGCATGGTCAGGCGGTTCGCCTGACGGCCGACGAAGCCCGCGAGGCGTTCGGCGACCAGGACGGCCTTGATCCTCTCTGGGATATCACGGGCGTCAGCCCCGTGGCTGCCTAGCCGCGTCCATTGGTCCCCGTTTCTGTCACCCATCCGCGAGACCATGCCGTGAAACTCTTCGTCATTGATCTGGTAAAGCTGCGGCCCGAAATGGGCGACATCGTGACCGTGGAGGCGTCTGTTTACTCCACCACCAGCCTTTCCGATGCCCGTGTCTGGGCCAATTCGTTCGCCCGTCCGGCCAGTCCGCGTGAGCCTGTCCCCAATATCCGGGAAGTCGAGATTGTGGCCGATGACGCCCCCCGCACAGTCAAGCGGCCCCGCCGAACCCGGCGGCGGAAGGCCGTCACGAACCCCGCCCCGCCCCGTGTGGCCACCGAAGCCGAATATCGTCGCTCGCTGCAAGCGGTCTTTGCCCGCGAGGGGTACGCCCCCCGCGAATCTCCCGGTCCCGTGGCAGCGCTGCCACAAGACGCATTTCACCCTTCTCGACAAGGAGCTAACGTCATGCCAGCTACCTCCCATTCCGCCGTTTCGTCCGCCGCTTTCACTCCGGCCGATTCGCCCCGCCGCTTCCGCGTTGTCGAGGTCTCGCACGTAGCCGAGACCGACTGCCTGATTGAGCCGCCCGACCTAGGGGGCGACTGCTGCGACTATGAACAAGACGAAGCCACGACGCTCTACGAACGGGCCGACGCCTTTCGCGTTGCCGCTGAGCGGAACGCCGCGGGCGGCCACGTTGGCTGGTTTTGCGTGGTCGAAATGGGCCGGCCCGTGGCTCGTCCGGCGGTCTATGCCAATCTCGCGTCCAGCGGGTTGGGCGTGGAGGAGATGACCGTGCAAACGCCCGTCCGGCTGGCGGTGCCGAACGAAAACGAACAAGCCGCCTATCGGCTGGTGGTATGCGAGGGCTGATTGTGGCAGCGCTGCCACAGGCCGTTGCACATTCGCCCAGTGTCATGCATAATCGTCTTTTCGGTATAGCGTATTGATATACCAGGGGGACGAATGGCACGCAAGAAAGCAGCCGGCAAGACCGGCAAGAGCAAGGCCGTCACGCAATTCGCAATCAAGGTGTCCGCGGTGCTGGCGGGGATGGTGGAGGATATTCGCGAGCGAAACGGCTTTCCGTCCGCCGCGGTGGCCGTCCGCTGGGCCATCAAGCAAGAGGCGATGCGGCGGGCCAGTAAAGAGAGCAACGGCCCATTACGCGAGGATCGTGGCCAGCAGTCCATCCTAGCGAACTGGAGACTGGCCGATGCCGACTGGGCGAATGTGGAGGCCGTTCAAGCGTCACTGGGCGTCAAGTATGCCGCGGAAGCAATCCGGCATTGCATCGTGGCGGAGTTTGAGCATCGTTGAAGCGGGCGAGATAATCGCGAAAGAATTTTGTTGACACGATATAGCACTTCGCTATAGTTCCGTTACTATCTTGAACTCAAAGTCCGCATTCCTTTTTGCAGGAGGATTAGTCGTGGTTCGTGTGCAATTCAATTCTGGCGATGTCGAAATCGAAGGCGGTTGTTTTGAATTCGGAGGTGTGGGGCACATTCGAGAGATTCTTAGTGAACATGGACTTGTGTCGGAGGCCATTTCGGCATTGCTAGAGCTTTGCCAGGCGATTGGCGAAAATGGCTATGAGTTTTCGTTCGCGTGGCATCAACACGTTTACAAGCCGATTTTTCTCCGAATTGTCGAACTGCTTCCGAAGCAACAGGGTCGCTTGACCGCAATCGTGGATGAGCTGTTCAGCGATGCCGATGTCATTTTGGACGCTCGTGAATTGATTGAGCATATCGCAGCCACTGCTTGGCGAACGGAATTCGACACTCTCGCTTCCACCACAAAAGAGCTTCAGTGCGAAGTTGAATTTCGAGAGGAGGAGATAGCCAGCGGAATCAAGAATTTTTTGAACGCCGCATGGGAGGCCGCAACTCACTCATGTCCTACCAGTGACTTGACTGTTTGAACGAGCGCGAAACCAGAGCAACGCATGAACAACAATCAGACGATCAAGGAATTGCGGGGAATTGTCGATGCAATCGCAGTCGAATCGGCCACAGACGATGAGGGGAGGATTCGCGTTGTGTGGGGCGAGTTCGATCGGCTGGAGGATGAGTCTCTATCGGAGGAATTGGCCCTTTTGGATTGGCATGGTCTCGATTTTGAACTGAGACTGTGTCGAGGTGGGTTTTTGGAACTGAAGCTGCTGGGGCTGAATGTAGAATTCCCCGCCGTGTCGTCACTAGCCTACAACCTACTGGGCACGATACGAAATGGCACGACCTTCTGTCTGCGGCCGGACTTTGAGGCGGAAAAGGTTTTTGTGGTGGGCGTGGAAAAACGAGTTAGTTGCCTAACATTGACCGGTGTTCGCGATGACATGCGTTTGCTGATGATATCGTTCTGTCAAATCAAGGATTTTAAGGCCGGCGAGACGTGCGAGAACTACAGGGACTATTGGCGAATGGAGCGGATGGAACTAGAGGATGGTGGTGCCAAGTAAGTCGGCTCTTGAAATGTCGGAATGGATTCAGACTGGCGTCAGAGACGACGGCTCTTTTCGCAACGCAGTCGAACGACTGGCCGCCGCGGGAAAGACCAGACGTGAAGCGGGGGGCGCTGGCCGCGACCAATTCGCGAGTTGATGACGAAGAATCTGACGACGATGATGCTTCGTTTGGGGGTAATGGTAGCGTTTAACCGGCCCGTCACATTGCCATTCGACGGGCCGCCGAAACTGGTGACTGAATTCGATCCGACCGGGCGATTTCGTTCTATGAGTCTAGACCGATAAAACCCAACCGCAGTTGCCCGAACGATCATTCGTCGGCCGGAACAGGTTCTGGCTCGCCTGCGGCAGCAACTTCCCCAGTTGCCGAATCGCCGTTGGCTGCCTGTTCCTTGGCTTCCTTGTTGGCGGCACGGGTCCGCAGCGACTTGGCGGCGGCCTTGGCGATTTTCTTGCGGGCCTCTTCCGCCTTCTCGCCCTCCATGACTTCGCGTTTGATGACTTCCGACCCCAGGACAGTCCTGATTTCCTCAATGTCGATTCGCACGTCGGGCGACACGCGACGAAGCTCCCGCCGAATGACTTCCAAGACGGGATCGGAAAGCACCATCGCACCAAGAAAGAAGCGACTCAAGGCTTGCTTCTGGCTGTGATATTCCCCCAGCACCGACTTGAGCCAGCCTTCTTTGGCCAGCAAATAAAGCGACTCGATATCCTTGGCACTCTTGGGATTCAATGCGGGGATGTTGATGTCAACCACCAGTTCAAAGTCGATCGGCTTGGCGAACGTCAGTTTGTACACCCTCCAGACAATCCCATTCGTCAACAGAACCCAATCGACGCCCTGATTGGCCGCGTAGTCGATAGCCTGTTTGACGTACTGGTCTTTGAGTTCCAGGCCGATCGCTTTGACTTCGATCAGCGATTGCAGCACGGCGTCGATCTTGATGGCCAGATCGCAATAGGTGCCGCGGATGGCGTGCTCCGAAGTGATCTCGCTGTATTTGTCGTAGCCGAACACCTCAGCCAGCATGTCCACGATGATCGTCACGGTGTCCGATTCGCCCACGTCGCGAGACTTGGCGGCGGCAAGGATCGGCTGGAAGCGTTTGATGCCTGCGGAAATTCGCTCGGCAACGCGGGCGGGGACGGAAGCCATTTCAATCTCGCGGTGGGTGAGTGCGGTCGTCTTGCTCCCCATACGGGGGAACGCCATTTTGCGTCAAGCGGAAGCGATTGGCAAGTCGCATCTTGCTAGTCGCCCGCGTCCGTTGCAAGGTCATGGTCCCGGTCGGCCCACCCCGTGAAACTCAGGGCATGGATACACTCACTCGCGACCTGGCAATCGTCCGCGGCAACGGCTCCCGCGATCTTTCCGCAATGGTGGAGGAAGTGCTGACTTTCGGTGGCAGCGCTGCCGCGGGAATGGGGGCCAGAATTCAGGGTGGGCTAACGCCTCATCAGCAGGCAAATTCGCTGTCCCACTGGGTATTCGTCTGCGTCAACCGCATTCGCATGGGCGTGGCGGCCACGCTATTGCGAACGTATGACCGGCTGGCGGACGGCAGCAAGTCCGAAGTGACCGACCCGGACGATCCATTCAACTGGTTGATGGCGAATCCCAACCAGTACGATACCCGCATCGAGTTTTGGGCAACCGCAATCACGTTCCTGGAACTGACGGGCAATTCGCTGTGGCTCAAGGTCCGCGACCGCCTGCACGTCGTCCGCGAACTGTGGCCCATCCCCTCGCAGTACATTCGCCCGCACAGTGAGGACGGCAAGTCGCTGACGTGCTATGCGATGGAGGGTGGCGCTGTCGGTTCGGTTCCGATTCCGCTCGGCGATATCGTCCACCTGAGATATCCCAACCCGCAAGATCGTTTCTGGGGGCTGGGCACGCTGGCGGCTGCTTCCATCGCCATGCGGGCAACGGACAAGATCAAAGCCAACCAACTGGCGGCCTTCGATAACGAGATACTGTCGCAGATGTATTTCTCGACAGACCAACAGTTCGCCAACGAAGATGCCTGGAAGCGGCAGATGGCGTTGATTCGCAACCGCTACTCAAGCACGGGCAAGTCTCGCGTACCGATGCTGTTTGAGGCGGGAGTTAAGCCGGGGTTCTTCAACCGCTCGCCAGCCGAGATGGACTACCGGGACTCCGCGGCCATCTCTCGCGACGAAATCTTGAGCATCTTCGGCGTGCCACCGTTGCTCGCGGGCATTGTCGAGAATGCCAACAACAGCAACACGTCCAGCCAAGAAACGGTCTTTGGACAGTACACGCTGGCTCCGCGTTGCGGGATCATTCAGGAACGCATCAACAAAGACCTGGCTCCTGAGTTCGGAAAACGCAAGCTGGCCGAATTCGACAACCCCACGCCCCGCGACCGCGTGACGCAATGCAATCTCAACACTCGATACGTCAGTGCTGGCATCCTCACGCCCAACGACGTGCGATTTGAGCTGGGCTATGAGCCAATGCCGTGGGGAGAAAAGCCACGCTGGGTTTTGGAGTCCGAAGCCCGGTCGTCCGTCAATGTGGCAGCGCTGCCACCGTCGCGGATGGCGACGATCATCACCCGCAGCCAACCGACCGTCGCGGAAGATGTCAGGCAGGAACGATACGACCACGCCCAAGAACTGTACGACTATCACACCGTTCGCCTGCAACGCGAGTTGAAGCGGTTGTTATCCGCCCAACGCGAGCGGGTGCTGGCCAACGTCTTGCGACTATTCTCTCATCTATTGCCGCCCGGCGAAGCGGGCCGATCGTTGCCTTGCCCGTCGCAGACGGTCATGCGGCGGAAGAAAGTCTTCGTCTTTGAGAACGGCAAAGGGTTCGCCCGATTGTTCGTTGATGGCACGGCCTACGAAGAGCATCGGACGCTCCAAACGGCCCGGCTTGGTCGTCCGGTGACAGTGAACCGCTGCCACGTGCGAGGCGAGTGGGAAACGCTACTCGTCCGCGTGTTGGGGGACGAGAACGAAGAACGGCTTGACGACTGGCTCAAGGCGGCCGACGACATGGCCAACGCCTTGCTCCCGAAAATCCAAAACGCTCTGGCGGACGGCGGCGGCATTCAGGCCGGCGACCTGGGATTCGGTGGCAGCTTTAATCTCCGCAGCCCGGCGGCGGAAGAATGGTTGCGTGGCAAGCAACGGGACTACTGGCTGGGGACCGTCCAAGAGACGACGAAGAAACTCTTGTCGGAAAAGCTGGCTAACGTCATGCAGGAAGGGCCGACGCTCAAGAAGCTAGAGGTCGCGGTTGAGGATGTCATGGGGGGCCGCATCGTCAGTTCGGCCGAGACCATCGCCCGCACGGAAGCGGTGGGAGCCTACGGAGCGGGAGCCGATATCGTTCGCACGGAGCGAGGCGTCAAGCTCAAGGAATGGATTGCCACCCACGATGCCCGCACGCGAGGCAGCCACTACGCCGCGGATGGCCAGAAGGTAAAGCAATCCGAGTCGTTCCTCATCGGCTCATCTCGGCTCAAACATCCCGGCGACCCGGCTGGCCCTGCCTCGCAGATCGTCAACTGTCGCTGCACTGCCGTGGCGGTCATCGACGATGACGACTTGGGTGAAGCCGGGCCAGTCGCCAAACCCAAGGGCAAGCAGCCCAAGAAACCAAAGCCCGAAGCCAAACAGATGCCCAAGCAGTTTGCCAGTCAGTTCACCCTGGAGGCGGCGAACGGCATCGGGCAGGAGGCCGACGTGCAAGCCGGGCTGCCCAAGCTGGCCGGCCGCATGGAGAAAAACTTTGACCGTCTGGAAGAGTTGCGGCTGAAGGTCGTGGAACTGGAAAACGTGCTGAAGGCGGAAGTCGATGCGGCCTTGCGGCAGGTTGCCGATAGCGACTTGGCGTTTGGCGACCTGCTGCTACAAGACCCCAAGAAAGCAGAAAGCTACGATCGCCGGGTACGCCAGCCGGCCATCAAGCGGTACAACCGCCTCAAGGATCGGCAGACTCGCAAGCTGGCGGAAGTGGGGGATGAAGCCCACAAGCAACTGTTCTCCCATGTCGCCGCCCGCGGCACGCCGATCGGCCGCGACTTGAACATCGTGGGCCGCGTGGCCGATAAGCACCGCACGTCCGTCAACCAAGGCAAGGCGTTCCTGCGAAAGGCCGTCGATGCCCGCTATGCGGAAGCCGGCCCGATTGAAATTGCCGACACCAGACCGGGCCAGCGTTCGCACTTCACCGCCGTCAACTGGCGGCCGGGCAACGCCACCAAGCACGCCATCCACCTGGAGGACGGCGAAGACGCGGCCATCGTGGTGCATGAGTATGCCCACGCGATTGAAATAGACCCGGAGGCCCGTCGGATGTCCCGCTCGTTCCTGGCTTCGCGGACCAAGGATTCCGTGTTCAAGAAGCTCAAGGACGTGTTCCCCAGCCTGCCTTACATGCCGCACGAGATTGGAGCCGATGACGACTTTTCGGAGGCGTTCGGCGGTTCGGCATGGTACGTTGGCAAGTATTACCCCACCAGCACGGAGATTGTCTCGATGGGGTTGCAGAAGATGTACGAAGACCCAGTCGGTCTGGCTAAGCACGACCCAGAATACTTCCGCTTCCTGACCGGCATTCTCGATGGCTCCCTGGTGGTGGACTAATGCTTGGACAACTGAAATTCAGGACGGGCCGCGTCATCACGCTCACCGACAAGTTCGTTTGGGAGTGTGAGACCGACCAGCCGATTGCCGACTTCCTGAACGGGGCTTTCACCCGCAAGGAATACGGCGGACCCGCCTGGGGCCAAACGGGGGCCGCGGCCGTCCATGCCGCCGGCACGGCATTGCGGGCCGATGAGATCATCGTGCCGGAGATTCCCACGGACGGTGACGAGGTGCTGGTGTACTGACGGTGACAGCACCGAGAGCCAGCTTGCGGACGACGCCGAAAATGACGATGATAACGGGCTGTGCGATGCCTAGCCCCGGAAAGATGAGCAGCAATTAGCGAGCCTTAGCCGTTGCGGCTTGTCCAGACATTTTAGCGAGGTATAGTTGTTTTAGGGGCCAGCAAGTCGCCGATAGTGTCAAAATGAAAAATCTCAGCCTCAGGAAGCCCGGGAAGATCGTCAAAACGGTGTATTTTGGCGGTAGCACGATTGAGCCAACGACGATCTCGTGTCCATGCAAGGTCTACTCGACGCAGGACGGACTTGTTGTCGTCCGGGATGATTCGGCGACTATTAAGGTGCATGGCGTTTATCCGCGCAAGTGCCAGACTCTTGGATTCATTCAAGGCATTGGCAGCATTGCTGACGTGATGTCATCATCGACGCGAGCACGCCCCATGCGGCTCGCCTTGGCTGAGTGGCCTGAGAGCATGGACAGTCTTGCTTTGCGTCAGGATGCTGAAGTTGCCATGAACGCGGAATTAGGGAGAATCGAACATGGCAAGCGATCCACCCGATTCTGACCGTCCAGATGAGCGGGATATCGAATCCCAAGCACAAGGGGATATAGTCGATGCCATTAGGAAGTCGAATTCGGAACATCCCGTCAAAATTCCCGACGATTTAGCAAAGGTGGTTGCTAGCGTCGTGACGGAGGAAATCCGTGAAATCGCCATCAGTCACCAAGGACCGATTCCACACCCGGCCACCCTTGCCGAATATGATAAAGTAGTTCCCGGTTTGGCGAATCGGATCGCGCTGCGCCCCGAGAAGGAACAAGAATTTCGACACGAAATCGCACGATACCAAATCGAGACGTGGAGACGGGACTTGCGGCACACCGCCATTCGTGGATACATCGGCCAAGCATTCGGATTTTTGATCGCGATGACGGCGGTCGGTGGCGGCATTTACTTGCTAGCAAACGACAAAAGCACTCAGGGGATTGCGTCAATAATCTCCGCTCTTGCCTTTCTGACGGTCACATTCATCGGCGGCAAACTTGCAGACACTTGGGCCGAGAAGGGCAAAGAGTCTCACGACGAGCCTGCTTCAGATCAAGGCGACGATATTGAATAGTCAGAACCGATCCGGAGCGAGTTTTTAGCCAACATTCAGGGAATCTCAGAGAACTCCGCGACGGGGTGCATCTTGGCGTAGGCCCTGCAAACGTCGATGAAATGTCCGTTTCGATAGAAGCCTAAGACAATCTGCTTCATCTGTTGATAATTGATGTTGAAGGCTTCGCACAACTCACGCTCAAAATTGTCGATCGAAGCGCCTGATTCCGCCAGGTTGTCATACTTCTCGAAGATGTTTTCGGCCCGCTCAACATCTTCTTCCGACCAGTCGAAATCGAGGATCATCGCCGTGACTGAGTGTTCACGCCGATCAATTGCTTCCCCCAGCAACTTGACGTGATACCGCAGTTTCGCGAATTCGTCCGCAATGTCTTCAGGTTGCATGTGGTTCGTCATCCGTAGTAATAGGAACTCGTCAATCGTCGCAAGTTCAGGCTAGCGTCGTGGCGAAAAACCGTCAACTCAGTGGGCCGATTCACGCCATGATCCACCTGATTCGGCGTTGTGGCAGCGCTGCCACCTCGCACGATTCGAGATAGCGGACCAGCTCCCAAAATGGCGCGAGGAACGTCTTCCCCTAGGGACCGAGACGCGCGGTAGCGGTGAGTCTGTGCAGACTTGTCAGCGAATCCCGGTTTAGACGGCGATTCGTCCCATCGCTTTATCAGGCTATCGCGACGACAAATAATCGTCAACAATTTCTCCGTCTGATCCAAGCCAGAAGTTGAAATAAATTTCAGTTGCGGTACTCTGATCGCATGGAACGCGAACCACCGCTCACGATCAAGCAAGCCGCCGTGGCTTTGAATCTGGCCCACAGCACCGTCCGCGATTTAGTCGAGTGCGGCAAGCTGCGACACTATCGCGTCGGTCCCAAGGGCCGCACGATCCGCATTGGCCGCGAGCATATCGACGCCTACCTGGAATCGTGTGTGGCAGCGCTGCCACAACAACATCCCGCTACGAAGCGGCGTAGGGTTGTCGTCACGGGGATGAATCCCGACTTGGCGGCGTACCTGGACCAGCAGTCTTGATGACGGGATGGCGGTCATGGTGCTCGGCACGCACACGTCCGTCCGCGGTCTTTGAACCCGTCTCGGCAACGTGAGACAATCCGGGCATAGCCTGCCAGTCGTCACGATTGTGGCAGCGCTGCCACCGCTGAACGGATTCGACCGATGCCTTACATCTCGCAGCTAACCGACAGAGCCGCTGTCTATCGCCCCACCATCGCGGAAGGCAGCACGGGCCAACGCAAGGCCACGCCCGTCATCGTGGCTGGCATGGATGCCGTTCCCTGCAAGCTCATGGATGCTGGCCATTCGCGGTTGCAGGAAGTGTTTGGGGCCACCGTCAAGGCCGATTGCATGGTCTACTTCCCCGCCGATACCGACGTGCGGCCGGGGCTGACTGCCACCGATGGGAAAAACGATCGGCTCGTTATCACGAACGAGCGGGGAGTCGTATCGCGGTGGCTGGTGGCAAGCGTGAAAGACCCCGGCAGCCGCCGCAAGATGATCGTGGCCGCCGTGGTGCGGTCGGACTTCTGAGTGCGGGAGCTAGGACTTCAGGCGTTCAACAGCAAGACGCCCGCTCGTATCCGTGCTAAGCAGGAATGAGGCGTGTGCGGGCATCGCACCACGTCCTGACGCGACTATCTTCAGCCGATACATGCCGACGGGCGTGTTGTATTCTTGATCGGGACCGCAGAAATGAAAAAAGTCATCTCCCATCTTGGAGTTCATTACAACAACTTGAACAAGATCGGACTGGTCCAGGTGCTGGCCCAATTGAGCATGCACTAGCCGCAGCGGGAGCGCGTGAAACTGATTTGCATACGCTGAGTTCTGTTCGACATTATCGAGCGATTCCAGGGATTCGATTCTGACCGCAGAAAGCCGGGTTCGCGTTTGTCCACTGTTCTGCACGGCCACAAAAAAATCGACATGCCCATCCTGGTGCCTCGCCAAATGTTTGCTCTTGTCGAATACGATTTGCAGCGATGGCCGATCATGGAAAGTTGCAGATGACTCTTCGTTTGCTGCTATCGGAAGTGCATCGGCACGAGCAAACCCGCTATCCGACAACTCAAACACCTTCCCAGATGTGCCGCGTGCTCGCAGCATTCTCCCACGAGACAACTCCTCAACTGCCTCAGCCCACCTTGCGATTGACCTTGGCGACTGATCGGAACAAAGATTGATGCCGCCCACCTGGAAGGAGTCGCCCTCGCTAGTTCTTCCGCGTAGGAGTGTGGCATCATTGCTTTTGGCTAGAGCAGCCAGTAACTGTTTGGCGGTCTCCGACAACTCAGAGTTCTCTGGCCGAGATACCGTGGAAATCTTCGGCGTGGAGGTCGCGGATTCAATGGACTCCAGAAGCTCGCCCCACTTCAGATTGAAGTTAACCAAAAGCAAATCAACATTGTGGGGCGATGTGAGCCTGCCGTTTAGCGATTGAATCAATGCCCAGGTGTCGTCTTGATTTGCGAGCGTGCATTGATATTGGCTCAGTGGGCTATTCGCGATTGCATCGGGCGTTACGCCAATCAAGTATGGGCAAATGCTCGACTCCGCCCCCTTGGCTGCGACGGCACCTGCCTCATAGTAGAGCCAAGGCGAATGCGCATTTTCGGCGGTAACACAAATGATGCTGGAAGTCGCCTTGTCGAGGCCATTATGCACCTCCCGAAACCAAGGCTGCCCCTTTTCAATGCTTTTTTCCGACATCCAGGCCTTTATTGTTGGAAGGACGGTCGGTAGCCAGTCTTTGAGCTTCAGTGCCACTATTTTGCTTTGTGGCTTAGACCAACTCACGATGACATCCATGTTGCAATTCGCCTCTGTGGAGCTAGCGTTAGTTTGAAAGACGGGCCGCAATCCGAAAGCATACTGCCGCGACATTGGTCTGACGAGATGCCGGTTCATGGTCCTTAAACTGTCGGCACTCTCCAGCCCACAATGCGGGCATGGCCGTTCCCGCACTTGTGCTTGACCAACAGACGACCGCCAGAACGCTGGCGTACCTGACGGCCATTGCCAAGGCCGGCCCCAAGGTCGCCGCGGATTCCTTGAACCATGCCGCCCAAACTTGGCAACGCGAGGTCGTTCGCCATTGTCCGGTGGACAACGGGCTGTTGCGTGCTTCCATCAATGTGGCGTTTGCAACCGAGAGCGACTTGACGGCACTGGTGGGAACCAACGTGCCGTATGCTGTGTTTGTGGAGTTCGATCCAGGCGGACGGATGGCGGGCGGCAAAGTCAAGGCTTGGCAACCAGGCGACCCGGTAATCCTGAACTGGCCCGCCAAGAGTCGTGACGCCCGTGGCGACAACGCCGCCAGCGGAGCACGCGAGGAATTCATGCCGCCGTTCCGCGGTTCTTGGCAAGTGGTCGCGCCTCGCATCATTGAAAACCTTCGTCGCCGTTTGGCGTCGTTGCTCGAACAGAACCGCATCAAATAAGGGATGAACATGCCGATCGACTTTACCGCATTGCAAGGCCGGCTGAGCCTGGACAGTCAGCCCTGGACCGCCGGAGCTAACAAAGCCAAAGGCGGCCTTGACGGCTTGATAGGCCACGTCAATCGCTTTGCTGATACCGTTGCCAACAAAATGCGGCAAGTGGCGGCGGCGGCAACGGGGCTTGCGGTGGCTTCAATCGCGGCCGGTTCGCGAGCGGTGAAAAACGCATCGGACGCAGCCGAACAAGCCAGCAAGATGGCCGTGCTGGTAGGCCAACAGCAAGAGCGAGTGAACAAACAATTGGACCAGTTCGCCAAGGATGCGAAACGCTCGCGGTTTGAACTGCGGAGCATGGCGAGCGACTTCGCGGCGTTGCTGGGGCCGATGGGGCTTAGCCAAGATGCCGTGGCCGATCTATCGGTACAACTCACCAAAACGTCTACTGACTTGGCATCGTTTTTCAACGTGGCCGATAGTGACGCCATGATTGCCCTGCGTGCGGGAATTGTGGGCGAGGCCGAACCGCTCCGAAGGCTGGGCGTAAACCTCAGCCAAGTTCGCATCGAAGCCGAAGCGATGGCCAGCGGCTTGCACAAGGGCAAGCAATCCTCGGCCGCACTGATGACGGCCAACCTAAATCTATCAAAGGCCGGCGAAGCGTTGGCCGTGGCGACGAAAAAGTACGGGCCAAGCA
>JBFWUW010000056.1:0-48435 GCA_050247075.1 Pirellulales bacterium
GGTGGCGAACTCGTTTCGCGAACCTGTATCGCAAGACAAGCGAGTCGCCTCGAAGGACTAAGGTGTACCACGTAAAAGCCATTCGCGCCAGCCTGTGCAGACTACCCAGCTATGCGCGCTGGCCTTGCACCCGTCGCGATGGCCGCCTGCCGCAGGTCGGGCACGACATCGCAGTCATGGTTGCCGAAGCCGAAATAAACAGAGAGGACCGAGCACGCGGCCAGGATTTCCGGTCTAGTAATGTCGCCACAATGAATAATCGCGTCAGCCTGTTGCGATTGCAGCATTTCCACGGCTGTTCGAACGCGATCCAATTGGTCATGTGAATCGGAGCTGACTCCGAGCCGGGCCACATTTTCGTTAGAGACTGTCAGCGGCGGGATGCGGCTCATGTAAGTTCAGGATGCTCCTTTCGCCGCACCGTTTCGCTCCGCATTCAATTTCGTCAGCCAATCATCCTCATAGGGCAAGGAAAACAACAATTGAATCTGCTCGGCGCGGTCGGGCTGGCCGGCCGCCAGGATGGCCAGGGCTTGGCGGATACGGCCCAATCGTGGGTCATCGTCAACCAGGCCATCGGCCCGGTCTAGCCGGTCCAGCGAGGCCCCCACTTCCAGCAGTTTGGCCCGGATTTCCAAGTAAACCCGATTGAGAATCTCAGGGGCATCGAGGGTGGCGGCAGTCATCTCCATTATCCTTCACGATTTCTGACGGGAATGGCGGCGATGCGGCTGCACTGCAGCCATTGCGCGCACGCCAAACAGCCCCAACTTCAGTTTCAACGGCGGGGGAGGAGAAATCAAGGGGAAGGGGAGAGGAGTTGTCAGTTGTCAGTGTTCGGGGCGAAGCGGAGAAGCTATCAGCTATCAGCTACGAGTTTCTTTGGTTTATCCTTCATCCTTTCGCCTTTCCCTTTCCCTCCACTTATTCCGATAGTAACGATGGTGCCGGATGCTTTGCGCTGGCGTGTAGCCACCGGGTGGCCATCCGTAAGCCAAACTTGGGATGGACGGTACGGCTGCGCGCGGAGATGTTCCTTTCGGCGATGGAATCGCCTCCTACAAGCCATTTAACAACCGATTGCCTTGTGACAGCGGGAATTGACACGACGTGGGATTTGCTGGCGACGACGGCCAATGAGGCTGTCGCCGATGTGCTGATCCCCGCACTCGATTCGCCCTGGCCGGCCATTCGCGACAACGCCTTCAAAATCCTCCTCGAACGCCGCAATCATGCGGGCCAGTCGGCCCTATTGAGGCGGCTGCACCGCATGGACGAGGCCTGGCGGGAACAACTCTTCGAGCATCGCGAAGGGTTGACGCGGGCCGTTCGCGATGCCGCGCTCGATCCCGATCCGCAGACCTGCGCCAACGGCTGTGAAGCGCTGGTCTGGTTTCACGAGTACGAACTGATGGCGGCGCTGGTTAATGCCGTCGAGGCCGATGGCAACCCGCATGTCGATCTGCACGCGGCCGCCGTCTTGCGGCTGGCCGAGGAATTGCTGCAAGAACTTTCGCTGCCTCGCGACGATTGCCGGCGGATTGATCCGCAGCGCTCGCGCGCCGCGGCGCTGAGCTGTTTGGAGCAATCGCTGTTGAAATTTGGCCAGCACGGCCGCAAGGAGATTGTCGAAGCGTTCTTGGTGCTGGTCTCGCGGGAGAACGCCGCCTACAAGGCCATTCTGGCCAACCCTCGGCACGGCAGTTATCTGCCGCTGATCGACCTGTTGTTGCATAGCGACCGGCCGGGGGTCATTCGGCTGGTGCTGAGTTCCTTGGATGACCCGCACCCAACCTCGGCCGCGCTATCGGTATTAAGCCGGCGGCAGTCGCCCAAGTTTATCCGCCACTTGTTGAAGAAGATCGGCCAGGAGCCTTCGGCCGCGGCGGCGGCCAATCTCAAGAAGATCGAGAGCCTGGCCTGGGCCCGGCCTGACGCGGGCATCATTCAAGGCTTGGACGACGACGAGCAGCACAGTTTGATTCGGCTGGTGGCGGCATCCGGCCAAAAGCGAACCGACGCCCTGGAGACGGTGGAGTTTATCCTGCGGCATGGCCTGCCCGCCGGCCGCCGGGCAGCGGCCGCGGCGCTGAAACAGTTCAGCGGCGGCACGGTCAATCGCCTGAGCATGGACGCCTTGGATGACGAAGACCCCCATGTGCAGGCCGCCGCGATCAAGCAGATTCGGCCGCGTGGATTGCCCGGTGTGTTGGGGCGGCTGATCGAATTGGCCGACAGCCCGCACGGCGTGGTCCGTGCGGCGGTACGAGAAACGATGACGGAATTTCGATTTGGCCGTTACCTGGCGGCCTTCGATGCGTTGGATGACGATGTCCGTCGTTCGACAGGGGTGCTGGTCCGCAAGATAGATACGCAGACCATCTCGCAGCTCTCGGCGGAGTTCTATTCGCCGGTTCGCACGCGCCGTTTAAGGGCGATCGCCGTGAGCCTGGCCATTCAGGCAGCGCCGGCCGTCGAGATGCACCTGCGCGCGGCCTTGTTGAATGACAGCGACCATTTCGTCCGGGTCGAAGCCGCAAAAGCCTTGTCCTACTGCGATACGCCTTCGGCCGCCGCCGCGCTGCAAGAGGCGCTCGAGGACACGAGCCTGCTGGTACGGGATGTCGCCAAACGCGGCCTGGACGAACTGGCCTCGCGCGGCATCGTGCCCAACCGCTGGCCCCCCACAGAGGAGCCAGCGCATGAATAACCTCCTGGGGGGCTGGTTGCTGGCCGCGGGCGGTGAAATGGACCGCATCGCTGGCCTGGGTGGCAATTTCCGCGGCGAACGGGCCGAGTTGGGACTGGACAAGGTATGCCTGATCGGGGCCTTCTTTGTCGGTCTCTGTTTCATCGTCTGGCTGGTTGCCCGGCTGTTCGACGACCAGCAACCCAAGCGGCCCTTCTACAGCCGGCGGAAGTTGTGGCGAGCCCTGTGCCGCGGCCATCAACTAAGCCGATCCGAACGCAAACTGCTGAGCATACTCTCCAAGCGCAACCGGCTGAAAGACCCCGCGATCTTGTTCTTGCGGCCAGAGCTGTTCGACCTGAATCACACAGAGATCGCTGGGGACCGCAAAGCCGCGGCTACTGCCGCGTTGAAAGCCAAACTATTCGCCGGCTTCTTCGTGGATGGCCGGCCAGTATCGGCGGAAGCCGCTCAAGAAATGGCGGAGGCGGCGCGGTAGTGTTTGTCAGCTTCCCTGGCGTTTTTCTTCCGCAGCGCTGGCACGACCGTAGAAGGGCAGCATTTGCCAGATATCGCCGCGACGGCCGGCGGCGTATTGTTCGGCGGCGAGTTGCCCCACGGCCGCTGCCCGGGGTTGCCAGCACGTCTCCGAGACAAGTTGGACCCAGTCGGGCAATTGGGGGCGCAGTTTCTCCAGGATCGGCCCGCATAGCCAGCGGTCGGGCGATAAAGCTTGCAACCAATCGTCGAATTCCACCAACTCTGTTTCCCCTTGCCAGCAGAGGTGCCCTGGCGGCGTTCTCTCAAACCGGCCGACAAAGAGTTGCTGGCGATGGGCGTCGATCACGGTTTCGATCGCCGCGCATTCGGGCGGAACTTGACGGGCCAAGACCTCCAACGTGTTGACTCCCAAGACTTCCGCGCCGGCCGCGTAGGCGAACACCTTGGCGGTTGTCGCGCCGACCCGCAGCCCCGTGAACGAACCAGGGCCTTGGGTCACGGCCACCAGGTTGACGTCGGTCGGCTGCCAGCCAGCCTGCCGGAGTACGCCGCGAATCGCCGGCGCAAGCGATTGCGCGCTGCGCTGCTTGGCATTCAACGGCAACTCAATCAGCGTGCCGTCGGCGATGGCGGCCACGCTGCCCGACAGGCCGGATGTTTCCAGGGCAAGGATGCGCATGTGAAGTTGCATTTGGTGGAGCGACGCAAATTGGCAAGTGGCCGCCCTCGGTTCTAGCGAGGTTTCTGGCGATCGCGAAGTCCTCCCCCTTGTTCTCGACCCCATTATTTCGCCCTATTGCCCGATTGGCCTGCCTTGACCCCCACTATACGGCAACCTAGACTTTTGTTTGGACTTGCGTTGGCTTTCCCCGTTTCTTGGCAGTCGTTCAGGTGGTCCGGCGTGAAGCGGGCTCTCATCAGCGATATTCACGGCAATCTAGAAGGCCTTCAAGCCGTTCTGGCGGACATCCGCCAGCAAGGCGTGACGGAGATCTATTGCTTGGGGGACATCATTGGCTACGGCCCCAACCCTCGCGAGTGCATCGACCTGGTGATGAACTGCAAGATGTGCCTGTTGGGAAACCACGACCAAGGGGCCTTGTTCGATCCCGAGGGCTTCAACGCGGGTGCCGAGCGGGCCATCTTTTGGACACGCGAACAGCTTGAAGACCCCACCGGCAGCCCCGAGGCCAACAACCGCCGCTGGGATTTCTTGGGTGAACTGCCGCGCAATCACCGCGAAGACCAATTCTTGTTCGTTCACGGGTCCGCCCGCAACCCCTTGAACGAGTACGTTTTCCCGGAAGATATCTACAACAAGCGGAAGATGGAAAAAATCTTCTCGCTGATCGACCAGTACTGCTTTCAGGGGCATACGCATGTGCCTGGCGTGTTTACGGAGAGCCTGAACTTTCTCAGCCCGGACGAACTGGGGCACCAGTACAAGCTGGGGAGCGAGAAAATCATGGTCAACGTCGGCTCGGTCGGCCAGCCGCGCGACGGCGACCCTCGTAGCTGCTACGTGATTATCGAAGATGGCGTTGTCCGCTTTCGCCGCGTCGATTACGACAACGAAGTCACCCGACGCAAGATCTATGATACGCCCGATTTAGACAATTTCTTGGGCGACCGGCTGATGGAAGGACGTTAGCCCGCCACGGGCCAACCTGCTAGGAGCAGTCTCTGACGGCGAAGGGGCTGTAGGAGCCGTCTCTGGCGGCGACAATGCGGTGTCTCCACAAGTACAATTACGCCCTCGTTTCTTGACGCTACTGCGTTGCCTGGGTTACGCGGATTATCGCCGTCGGAGACGGCTCCTACAGATGCCCCCCCTCTCTCCTTGCAAGAAATGGATAGCTTGGGAGAATACATCTTCGAGAGGGGTTGGAAGTGGGGCGCAACATGACCGGATTTGTCGCGCGGGTGCGCGCCTCATTCCGAACACGGTTTGTGTCGGCCTGTCCGTCCGCCGTGATACCTGAGGACGCTGTGCGATGGACAAACGGTTCTTATTGTTTTTGTTGATAGCCTTTACGGCACTAACGATTAACGCCTTTGTGGCTAACTGGTTGCGTCCGCCGCAGCCGCCCGTGGAACAGCCCTTGGCACAGGGGGACGGCGACAAGAAAGCCGCCGATCCCCAGGATGGCGACGAGCCGCCGAAAAAGGTCGATCCGCCCGCCGATCCTGGGCCTCCGCCAGTGGAGGAAGAGCCGGAAGATGCCGGCCCGGCCACGCCTGCTCCGGCCGTCGAGGCGGAATGGATTGCGATTGGCTCGGCATCGCCCGACAGCCCGTACAAAATGATGGCGGTGTTGTCGAACGTGGGGGCCTGCATTGAACAAGTTGAACTGAACGACGGCACGCGCGACCTGGAAGACATTGAAGACCACAGCGGCTATTTGGGGCCTCTGGCGGCGGCGGCTGTCGAAGGGGGCCTGAAAGTCAACGTGGTGGGACCGGGTACGCCCACCGACTTGGCCGGGCTAAAAGTGGGAGACGTGTTGACATCTTTTGCCGGCACCGCCTTAACCAAGGTGGAAGATCTTGATAACGCCCTGGACAGGACCAAAGTCGATGACACGGTGGCGATTGAATTCTTTCGAGACGGACGCGCGCAACCGGCGGCCCGGGCCAAACTGACCCAGAAACCATTGAAGGTCCTCAGCCGCGAGGTCAACACCACCAACGGCGAGTTGGACCAGGCGTCGTTCTTGCTGACCATGCGGCAAATCAACGACCGCTCGTTGCAATCGGACGACACCGAACTAAAAAACGTGGCACTGCTGGGCAGCACTTGGCAAATCAAGAATGCCACTCCCTCGTCGGTGGAATTCGTACAGACGCTGCCCGACGACGGGCTGGAAATCGTCAAGCGTTACCGGCTGGCCAGCGCTGGCGAAGAAGCCGACTCCAATACGCCTCTGTATCACCTTGACCTGACGGTCGAGATACGCAACACCAAGTCCAAGCCAGCGGAAGTGGCCTACCAGTTGGATGGTCCCACCGGATTGCCGACGGAAGGCTGGTGGTACGCCAATAAGCAAAGCCGCACCTGGAGCGGCGTCGGCGTACGCGATATCGCCATTTACAATTTCGACGGGCCAACCTTGCTGAGTTGCGTCTCGGTGGCCGAAGAGCAAAAGCCGTTGGTGGTGGACAAGCAACTGAGGTATTTGGGGGTCGATGCGCAGTACTTCTCGGCCGTCATGCTGCCGAGGCTGGCCGCCGACCAACAGCCTTGGTTGGCGAGCGGGCGGACCATTTTGGCTGGTCCCGTGCCCGAAGACAAAAACCTGAAGAAACTGACCAACGTCTCTTTCCGTGTTTCCAGCCAGGCCGAGACGCTGTCTCCCAAAGGGGGCTCTCTATCGCATAGCTATCGCATTTTCTTGGGGCCGAAGAAGCCCGATGTGATTGCCCCTTACGGCCTGGACGACCTGGTGTACTACGGCATGTTCTCGCCGGTCTCCAAGTTTCTGCTGGGGATCATGCACTTCTGCTACCACAACCTGGTCTTCAACTACGGCCTGGCGATCATCATGCTGACGGTGATGGTTCGCGGGGCGATGTTTCCGCTGTCGCGGAAGCAAGCCATTGGCGCGCAGAAGATGCAAGAGATTCAGCCGGAGCTGAAAAAGCTCAACGAAAAGTACAAGGGCCAGCAAGAGCAGCGGCAAAAAGCCACCATGGAACTGTTCCGCAAGCACAAATACAACCCTTATGGCGGCTGCCTGGTGATGTTCATCCAACTGCCGATCTTTATCGGGCTGTACCGGGCCTTGATGGTTGATGTGGAACTGCGGCAAGCCCCGCTGATTCCGGGGATGCAGTGGTGTTCCAACCTGGCAGCGCCAGACATGCTGCACCGCTGGGCCAATTGGCAGCCGTTCTTGACCGGCTACACCTCGATGCTGGGACCGTACTTCAACTTGCTGCCGCTGTTTACGGTGGGCTTGTTTTTGTGGCAGCAGAAGATGTTCATGCCGCCGCCGACCGACGAACAATCGGCCATGCAGCAAAAGATGATGAAGTACATGATGATCTTCATCTCGCTGATGTTCTTCAAAGTCCCCAGCGGGCTATGCATTTACTTCATCGCTTCGAGCCTGTGGGGCATTGCCGAACGCAAACTGCTGCCCAAGTCCAAGCCGGCCAACGGCGATATCACCCTGCTGGCACCCGCCAAGGCCAGCACCAACGGGCAAAATGGCAGCGGTGGCACCCGCCGCAAAAAACAGAAGGGGAGATGAGGTTGGGTGGCGCGGGGCCGCCATTCACTGGCACTTTTTGCCGGCGGCCAATTCCACAAGCCTGCTAGCGATCTCGACGGTTGTTCCGACGAAATCACATTCCACGGCTTCCAGAGCATGCCTGGGCATGCTCTCGAATGCGGCCTCGTGCGGAGTCTGCACGATGCAAGTGCCTCCAGCTTGCTTGATCGCCTTGAGGCCGTCTACGCCATCCCACAAGCAGCCCGACAAGATCACACCGACGGCGTTGTGCCCCGCGCTGCCGGCAATCGAGAGAAACAGGTCATCGATGCGGCTGAGTTTCCTGAAGTGGCCTAAGTCGAGGCCCAGATCGATTTCCTTCCCCTCGACGGTCATCACCTCGCTTGGACGCGCAACATAAATGTGGGTGCAGGTGACTTTTTCACCATCGAATGCCTCGCTCACTCTCAATCGCGTATGGTGCCGTAGGATCTCCGCCAGAAAATTTGCGCCGGACGGGGACCGATGCATCGCCACCATCAACGCGCCTTGGAAATGGGTGGGCAACAGGTCGACGATTTCCACGATGGGCTTCAGCCCGCCCGCCGAGGCGCCAATGCCGATCAACAAATTGGGATAGTCCGCGTTTGCCACGACTTTTTCCGCATTCGCCTACGATGGCCATGGTTGATGAACCGCGAGAGCCAAGGGGATCGATCGGCCCTGTTTTTGCGTACTCAGCGAGGACGAGAAACAAAAAAAGACAAGCGCCCTGCTGAGGGGACAACCAGGGCGCTTGTCGGTTCAACCATTCGCCGCGTACGCGTTATCGAACGCGGGCGAACGGCCAATTACGAGCATTCGCAGTTCTTCTCGAACTCCTTGATCTGTTGCTCGGTCTTTTCCTTCTCGTAGCCGTAGACCTGTTGCAGCCGGCCGGCCAGTTGCTCGCGGCGGCCGTTGATGACATCCAAGTCGTCGTCGGTCAACTTCCCCCACTTTTCCTTGACCTTGCCCTTCATGCTGGTCCACTTCCCCTGTACCTGGTCCCAATTCATGGCTTGTACTCCTTCAGGTTATGATTTCTGGCAATCGCCAGATCGGAAAAACGAGAAAAGACGACGCCTCACTTCCGTTCTCGCCTGGGCAAGCTTGTGCTCGGCGTCGCCAGCGGTGGAACATTGCCTCCCTGCCTCCCTCGATTTTGGCGTGCTCCAGGGGCTTACCGCTCGACTCGGCGAGACCGGGCGTCGATACCGGTTACGATTTCCTGGCCTTTCTTGTCGCCCATCGTCACCGTGACCGCGAAACCGGCCTTCAGGTCTTTCAACGAGGCTGGCTTGCCATCCAGCACGATCTTGACCCCGTCGCCAATATTGTGTGAGTGCTGGTTGGAACCGTCGTCGTCCGACATGGTCAATTTGCCATCCTTGGTGCTGACGACGATGCCGTCGTGCCGGTCGTCGCTGTCGCTGGCGGCCGTACCATTCGTACGCGGGCCGTAAAACGTATCGACATCGTCGGCCCAATTGGGATTGGCGAAATTAGGCCACGAGTCTTTGTCGAAACCAGGAGCGTTTTCCAGCCGCTCTTTGTTGAGGTCAACCACGAAATGCCGGTCATCGTCTCCGCCCGTCATCGTCAAGGCGTGCATGGGGACCGCAAACAACTTATCGCCAAAACCCAAGAAACCACCGAATGAAAGGGCCGCGTAGCGGACTTCGCCCGTACCCATGTCAATTACCAGATCCTCGATCTGCCCCAGATCCTCGCCGGCGGCATTGCGGACTTCCATTCCAATCAGGGTGCTGCCGCGGTAAGCGGCGGCGGGGACAATCGCCCCCCCTTTGGTGATTCTCTTGCCGCCGGGCGCGGCATCATTTTCGGCCGCCCAGGCAGGTGCCGCGGAAAGGACCAAGGCCAAACAGGCCGCCAAAATACTTCTCGTTCGCATGATTTTCCTCCTTCGCAAAAGAACCGCACGCTATTTCGCGGTATCATTCGCCCCCGCGCACCCTGTTGCAGCTTTCATGCCGAGGGGTGCCCAGATATCGGATTACCGCCAAAAGGCCATGAAAGTGCGCATTGGCACCGTGTCGTGGCGGTTTGCCGGAAACCAGTCTGGCTGCCGCCGCTCAACCAGTCTGGTCGTGGGTGAACCACTGCCCGAAGCTTGCAGGCTTGGCGTGCCTGCTGGCTCCCCTTGTCCGTTGGGGCGCTTCATCTTATGATGACGCGCCGATTCCGGCGGAATGCGCAAACAGGTTGCCCGACACCAGATAAGGATAGAATCAAGGCCGGCTTTCGGATGGAACCGCCTGTTGTTCGCACGGCAAACCAGCCTCCGGGAATTCGCCCGGCTGGTTCCCGCGAAACGCCCCTGTGGTTCAACCGTTTTTGGTTCGTTCTCCCAGGTGCTCTGGCCGGATGTGGCGGTATTTTTCCGCGGCGTGCCGTATTGCGTGCCCCAGGACAAATGGCCGGTGGAATCCATGAGCGAATTGTTTAGCCGCGATTAGCAGAAAGAGCCATTCATGTTGGGATTGTTTGCCAATGGAGCCTTGTTTGCCCAGGCCGAAGGCGCGGCCCCGGCTGCCGGTGGTGGTGCCAGCAGCCCGCTGAGCATGTTGCCGGCTTTTGGCCTGATGGCGGTGGCCTTTTACTTTTTGCTGATCCGTCCGCAGCGCCGACAAGAAGCCGAGCGCAAGGCCATGATTTCCACGCTCAAGAAGAACGACCGCGTCGTCACCGTGGCTGGCATCTACGGCAAGGTGAACAGCGTCCGGCCCGAGGAGGACGAAGTCACCGTCATGGTTGATGAAGGCTCCAACACCAAATTGCGAATGACCATCAGTTCCATCGCGCGCGTTCTGACCGACGAGACAGCCGCGGCGGGCGACACCAATAAGTAATCCACCGGCAGACGGCCGCCAGGCAAGGCGTGCCTATTATTCACACAGGAAAACGACGCCATGTTTCTGACAGCGACTTACACCTTGGCGGCCAGCCTGGCGGCTCCGCTGTTGGCGGCCCAACAACCGCTGGGCGACCAACTGAGCAAGCTGATGCAGCTTGGGCTGCTGGTGGCGATCATCGTGGTCTCTGTCTTCCTGGGCAAGTCGATCTCGACCGCCGTACGCCTACCCGACCACGGTTGGAAGATCGGCGTAATTGCCTTTACCACGCTGCTGGCGGTGTTGATTTGCGTTCTGTATTGGCCCCCCAAACTCGGCATCGACCTGAGCGGCGGCGCCATCATGGTCTACGAAGTGGACCAGTCCAAGAAGAACCCGGAAAATCCCGTCGATATCGATAAGTTGATCGCCTCCATCACCAAGCGCGTCAATCCGGGCGGGCAGAAGGAAATCACCATCCGTCCTTTTGGTCCCGACCAGATTGAAATCATCGTGCCCGAGGTAGACCAGGGGGAAATCGACCGCCTCAAGGGCCTGCTGGGGAAGATCGGTTCGTTGGAGTTTCGCATTTTGGCGGACAGGAGCGTGGAACCGCAACTGATCGAGCGGGCTCTGAAAATGCCGCTCGACCAAAATCGCCTGATCGAAGGGACTCGCAAGAATCCCCAAACCGGTGAGCAGGAACCGAACGAGATTGCCCGTTGGGTGCCGTTGTCCGAGGATGCCAAGGATCTCTTAAATCCAAACTTCGGCAGGCGGGCCGTCCCCTCGTCCAATCCAGACGAAGAGCCTGAATTGCAGATTTTGGTCAAAGTCGACAAGTACAACGTGACGGGCGACGATCTGGCCAACTCGCGGCCCGGCAGTGACGAAAGTGGCAAGTTGGCCGTGCTGTTTCGCTTTAAAGCGAACGGTGCCGCCCGGTTCTCTGGCTTGACGGGGGACAACCTGCCGACGCCCGACGGTTTTTTCCGGCATCTGGCCATTATTTTGGACGGCAATCTACAGTCCGCCCCCACGATCAATTCGGTGATTTCAGACAGCGGGCAGATCTCCGGCAGCTTTACGCAGGCCGAGGTGGACAATCTGGTGGGAGTGCTCAACGCCGGCAGCCTGCCCGCCTCGTTGAACCCCGAGCCGATCAGTGAGGAGCAGACCGGCCCCACGCTGGGTGCCGACTCCATTCGCAGCGGTACGATCGCCACGCTGGCCTCGGTGATCATCGTGGTGTTGTTCATGATTTTTTACTACCGCTTTGCCGGCTTTGTCGCGGCGGTGGCGGTGGTGCTAAACGTGTTGATGACAGTGGCGGTGGCGATTGCCATCAAGGCCCCCTTTACGCTGGCCGGGCTGGCGGGCATGGCCTTGACGTTGGGCATGGCGGTCGATGCCAACGTGCTGATCTACGAACGTCTTCGCGAGGAATTGGCCCGCGGCGCGGCGTTGAGGATGGCGATTCGCAACGGTTTCAGCCGGGCCATGACGACGATTATCGACTCCAACTTGACGACGTTGATCACGGCCACCGTGCTGTATTGGATCGGCACCGACCGCATCAAGGGGTTCGCGGTCATGTTGTGGCTGGGCCTGATTATCAGCATGTTTACGTCGTGCTTCTGTGCCCGCGTCGTGTTTGATGTCTGCGAAAAGAAGAAGCTGATCACCAAACTCAACATGCGGCATTTGTTCTCGCTGACGCATTTCGACTTTGCCAGCGCCATGCGTACCTGCATGGTGATCTCGCTGGTCGCCATTGGCATTGGTATGGCGGCTCTGGCCCAACGCGGCAAGGGCATCTTGGGGATCGACTTCACCGGTGGCTCGCTGGTGGCCTTTGTCTTTAAGGAGCCCATGAAAGTCGGCGAGGTCCGGGCCAAGTTGGAGGAGCACGAGGCCACGCTGCCCGACGTCACCGTGACCGACGTCAGCCAAGGGGACGAAGACTCTCAACTCCGTTTTCGCATGGAGACATCCAACCAGGACCTGGATGATGTCATTGCCCAGTTGTCCGAGGCATTCGCTGGCCAGTTGTCGCCCAACACGTTGGAGAAGACGGAAGTCGCCTTGTTGCCGGCAACCGGGGGCGATGCCGCCGCACCCGCTGGCAGTGGCCTGCCGCCTAAAAAGACCGACGGCGACACCAAGGCGAAACCCGCTGAAACGGACAAGCCAGATGCCGCGCCGTCCGGGGACAAGCCGGCGGAGGCTCCCGCGGATGACGCTGCACCGGCCGATGATGCAACACCCGATGCCACACCGGCCGACGATAAGCCCGCCGAGACGAACGACGATCCACCGGCGGAAGACGATTCCGCCAAGCCCGCGGAAGAAACCCCGCCGGAAGGCGCGGTTCGCGGTCTGGATCCAAATCGCCAGGTGGCCTCGCTGGCTGGCGGTGGCGACCTGCTGTTGACCCTGGCTGCCTTGGGACAGCAAGATGAAGCCGCGCCGGAAGAGGGCCAACCGGCGGAGGATTCGCCTGCTGAACCAGCCGAGGATGGCAACGAAGCCGAACCCAAGGAACCGGCTGCCGATGACAAATCAGCCGACGATGCGCCCGCTGGCGAGGAACCCGCCGCTGAACAGCCCGCTGGCGATGACAAGCCCGCTAGCGAGGAACCCTCCGACGAAGAACCCGCCACAGTCTTGCCGCCCGGGGTTGCGTTTCCCGCGGCCAACAAGTCTGGCCCCAAGACGTCGGTCAAGCTGACTTTCAAAGAGCCCATCACTCACGACACCATGCAAGACATGGTGGCCTTGGCGTTTGACTCGCCGGTGTACAAAGAGGCGGGGGGCGAGCGGGCTGCCTTTGAGGTCACCAACCCCTCGTATACCAAGGGGAGCAGCGCGTCTTACCCCACCTGGGATGTCCGCCTGGCAATGCCGCTGGCTCAGGGCGAAGCGTTGGCGAAAGCCCTTGAACAGCAGGCCGCGGCGACGCCCTATTTTCCCTCGTCCAGCAACATCGGCAGCAAGGTGGCCGACAGCGCCTGGAAGAACGCCCTGTTTGCCTTGGGCGTCAGCTTTTTGTTTATCACCCTGTACTTGTGGGTGCGGTTCCAAAAAGTGATCTACGGCGTGGCGGCGGTCGTGGCCTTGATTCACGACGTGCTGATCGCTGTCTCCGCGCTAGCGGTCAGCTATTATCTAGCCCCGTACCTGGGGATTGTGCTGGTCGATCAGTTCAAAATCGACCTGACTGTCGTGGCCGCGTTGCTGACGATCGTCGGTTTCTCGGTCAACGATACCGTGGTCACGTTTGACCGCATCCGCGAGGTAAAAGGCAAAAGCCCCCTGTTGACTCCCCAGATCATCAACGACAGCATCAACCAGACTTTGTCGCGGACCGTGCTGACCTCGTTGACGGTGTTGATGGTTACCGTGGTGCTGTACATTTGGGGCGGCAAGGCGATCCACGGATTCGCCTTTACCTTCATGGTGGGTGTCATCGTCGGTACGTACAGCACGGTCTACATCGCGTCCCCCTTGTTACTGTGGCTGTCGGGCCAATCGACCTCGGACGACCGCGGCCAAGGGGCCTCAAGTTCGTCCGGCGGAGCGCTCTCCAAGAGTGCCTGACCGGCACGCCTGTAGGAGGCGATTCCATCGCCGATGAGAACCGCTCAACACGCATTCATCGGCGATTTGTACGCCTCCTACAGCGAATGGTACGCCATCTACGTCCCCCGGAATTCCTCCGCCAGTTGCCGCATGCCCTCCGCGGTGGAGACTCGCGGTTCGTAGCCAAAGTCTCGCCGCGCGGCCGAAATATCAAAGTAGTGCGGCCGGGCCAGTTGTGCCGCCAGAAAGCGGGTCATGGGGGGTTCGCTCCGTCTTCGCAGCAGTTTGTAAGCGGCCTCCAGGGTGCTCCCCAACCGCCAGGCCGCGCGAAACGACAGGCTCTTTTGTACCGGTGGCAGGCCGGCCAGCCCCAGGATTTCGTCGATCCATTTCCAGCAATTGACCGGTTCTCCCTGGCTGATGAAGTAGGCCTTTCCGCAAACGGCCGCGCCGGGGCGCAAGGCCTCGGCCGCTTGCCAATGGGCGTCAGCGGCATTTTCGACATGGATCGTGTCGATCATGTTTGTGCCATCCCCCACGCGGCGCAAACGGCCCGACCGTGCCCGGGCGATCAACCGCGGGATCAAATGCCGGTCACCCGGTCCCCAAATCAAGTGCGGCCGCAACGCGCAGACAAGCAGCCCATCTTGGCCGTTGGCGGCCAGCACTTCTTGTTCGGCCAGGGCCTTGGTGGCCGGATAATGGCACAGCCACCGTGTAGGGTAAGGGACCGACTCATCAATGCCGCATTGCCCGCCGCCGTCAAAAGTGACACTGGGGCTGCTGGTGTAAACCAACCGGCCGACACCGTGCCGGCGGCAGCCTTGCAAGACATTCCGCGTCCCCAAGGTGTTGATCTCAAAGAACTCGCGCCACGGTCCCCAAATGCCGGCCACGCCGCCCACATGGTAGACAACCTCTACACCAGCACACGCCGCCATCACTCCGTCGGTATCGCGCAAATCGGCCCGGGCCAGTTCCACATCCAAGCCGGCCAACTCCGGCGCGTCGCGCCGCACCAACGCCCGCACTTTGTCGCCGCGCGCCACCAGTTGCCGCACCAGGCATTGTCCCAAAAAGCCGGCCGCCCCCGTCACTAAACAAAGCATATCCGCGCGCCGTGCCGGTCCCTGGTGAATGTTTGACAAGGCCCCAGCATACGCCCCTCAGTGGTCCTCGATCAACCGCCGATAACGGGCCAAGGCACAAGGGCCACTTGAGGCCCGCTCGCCTCAATCCCACCACCAGCGTTGGCTGGCGCGGGGGACCGATTGTTGCCGGGCGGCGGATAGTTCGGGGGCTTCCTCGATACTCTGGAGAACGGCCCAGGGGTCGATCTCGACGCCGCCCGACACGCTGACGACCGTGGCTTGCCGCGCCCGGGTGAGATTGGCCAGCGAAGGGACGCTAGCGGGGACATGAAACTCGCTGAGTTGTATTGCCGCCGGATCGCGGAGCATGGGGAGCGACCACCCGCCCCGGTCGTAAAGCCCTTGATCGCCGAGTAGCGCGGCTACCACCGCCAAATCCATGACTCCTTGCAACTCGGCAAAGATGGGTGCCCGCGTGCCGAGTTCAGCATAGTGGTCGGTCATGTTTTTCGCCCAGCGGATCGCGGCGGGGCCGGCCTGGCCGGTCTGTCTGGCGCTGCCGGCCGCATCGAGCCTATGCTCTTCCGTGCGGCATTCCACGCCAGGCCCGCGCAGTTCCCAGGCCAGGCCGTCGGCGTCGCGCAGCAGCGGCTGGTAACGGGTGGCCAGCCACCAGCGAGGAGTGGCCATCTTGGGCGAACTGCCAGGCGCGGCGGACAAAATATCCAAGTAGCTCGGCAGGCCATCGATGGGCGATTCGTCAAAACCCATCGCCAGCCGTTTCATGCGGTAATCGGCCGCCAGCATCACGCGGGCAAACCGGCTGTCTGCCGGCACGCCGGCAATCGTTACGGCTTGCGGGCCCAGCGTTTCTTCCAGCAGAGTCAGGGCCGACTGGTCGGCGGACAGACGCCGCGACCGGGCCAGTTTTTGCACGCGCAACAGGCCGGCGGGCGAGGGGTCGATGGAACAGCGCAGCGTGTCGCCGGGATGGGCATCGGCGGCGGCCAGCGAAACCAGCAGATCCTCCAGGTGCAGTACCGGCAGCCCGGCGGCCTGGCCGACGATGTTGCCTTGCCCATCCACGCGCCAGCCGTCCGCCGGCCCGGCCAGCACAATGTCGCTCTGGTCGGGATAAACAAACACAAACCGTACTTGTGACAGTCCCGCCAAAAATCGCAGGTCGGGCGTGAGGGGCAATTCGTGCCGGGCCAGTTCGCCCAAGGCACGTTCCAATCGCCGCAGCGAGATTTTGCGAAGCGGGCTGGCCCGCATGATGGGATCGTTGAGCGTAGCCGCGTCGGGCGACTCGTTTAGCGCGGCCTGCCAGGCTTGCCGCAGCCGGCCCGCGGCATCCTCGTCGGCCCGGCCCACCACTCCGGCGGCGTCGATGGAAATGCCCCCTACCGCGCCGTTGCGGGCCACGGCCTGCACGCCAATCACAAACGGCCGAAACTCTTGGACCGCGATCACCTGCGCTAACGCGGTAGGGACGATTGCGAGCAGCGACCAAAACGCCAAGCCAACCGCAGCCAATGAATGGTGCAACGGGGGCAATATCCGCATGGCAAAACCTCCTGGCCTCGGCACGCCCCAGCCCGTCCCTTCAACCTATCGCCGTGTGGCCAGCGCGGCAAGCGGTGCGAACAAGCCCGTTAGCCCACTCGCATCGCGGGCGTCAACTTCCTAAATTGTTACCGAACGGCATAACAATGCCCGGCCGATTGAGCCGTAGGAAGTCCGTCGTCGCCACGCTTGCGCCTTCAACCCCAGGGAAAATTTGTCATGCAACTTCGGCCATTAGGTGCCAGCGGGCTGTTGGTCTCGCCCATTTGCCTGGGGACCATGACGTTTGGTTCTCCGGTATCCGCTGCCGACTCCGTTCGCCTGACGCACGAGGCCATCGACCTGGGCATCAATTTCATCGACACCGCCAATGTCTACGAAGGTTACAAGCGCTTTCTGGGAAGTCCGGGGGGCGTCGCCGAGGAGATCGTCGGGCAGGCTATCAGTGATCGCCGGGACAGGGTGATTCTGGCCACCAAGGTCGGTGCCCCCATTGGGCCTGGCCCGCAAGACCGCGGGCTTTCGGCATCGCACCTGCTGCGCGAGGTTGATCGCAGTCTGCGGCGGCTGCAAACCGACTACATCGACCTGTACATCATTCACTGGCCCGACAAACATGTGCCGATCGAGGCCACGCTGGCCGCCATGGACCAGTGCGTGCGGCAAGGCAAGGTGCGTTATTTCGGGGCGTCGAACCATTCCGCCTGGCAGCTTTGCGAGATGCTGTGGCTGGCGGAGAAGCATGGTTGGCCGCGGGTGGTATCCTCGCAGATACCGTTTAGCATGTTGCGGCGGGAGTTTCAGCCAGACTTGGCTTTCTGCCACAAGCACAACATCGCGGTTACGCCTTACCAGGCGCTGCAAGGGGGGCTGCTGACGGGCAAGTACCGCCGCAACGCACCGCTGCCCGCCGACTCTCGCGCTGCCGAAAAGCCCGATTGGATCTGGAAGCTGGACGAAGCGCTCTATCAGCGGCTGGACGCGCTGGCGGGCCTGGCAAGCGAGGCGGGGGCGAGCTTTGCGGAGTACGCCGTAGCCTGGACGTTGGCCCAGCCGGCCATTCAATCGCCGATCATCGGAGCCAAGCGGATCGAGCAGATCGCCGAGGCCGTGAAGGGGGCGCAACTTCAAATTCCGCCGGAACATTTCGCCCGCATCGACGCCGCCGTGCCGCCTCCGTGGAAACAGCCCGACCCGGTTCGGGGGTAGATTCCGCCTCCTACAGCCATTTGATGAGGAAGACGCCTCGACTGCCTGAACCTGGCAGACTATCGTGGCGTCTTAGGGAATATGCCCCGGAGCAGACCAGACGGCCGCTGGCGTCGATGCAAGTCGGCGCGGGAGGAAAGTCCGGGCTCCATAGGACACGGTGGTGGGTAACGCCCACCGGCCGCAAGGCCAGGGAAAGTGCAACAGAAAGCAAACCGCCTCGCGGCGGCAACGCCGCGCGGTAAGGGTGAAACGGTGAGGTAAGAGCTCACCAGCAGGCGGGGTGACTCGTCTGGCTAGGTAAACCCCACCGGGAGCAAGACCAAACAGGAAGGAGACCGGCGGCAACGCCGGTCGCGGGCTGGTCCGGCCCGCCCTACTTCCGGGTAGGTTGCTGGAGGGGCCAAGCAATTGGCCTCCTAGAGAAATGGCCGTCGCCGGCTGGCAACAGCCGGAGACAAAACCCGGCTTACCGGTCCGCTCCGGGGCTTTTTATTTTCGTCACCGCTCCTGCGCTGCTGCTGGAGATAGCGGCGCGGCCGCCCGTGGAGATTTGGAGACGCTCCCATTCGTCACCGCTTCTTCTTCTCTTCTTTCAACTGAAACGAGCCATTGAACCCGTTGCTGGCCTCGTACTCGCCCACCAGGTTCTTGCCCTTGATCGAACCTTTCCACTCGTAGTCGAACTGCTGAATCTTGGCGGTGCCGGAAAGATCGTACTGGGATTTTTTCTTCTTTGAGGCAAAGGTCACGTCATAGGAGAACGGGTCGTTCTGGAATGTGCCGCTAAAAGTGGCTTTCCAGTTCCCCTCGCCATCCTCGACGGCCACGCATTGTAGAGGCCCGCTGGTCTTGAAACGGCGGTTGTTCCAGGTCCCTTTCCAGGTGCGGGCTTCCCCCTCGTCTGCCAGCAGCGAACTTCCCACCAACAGCAGCAGCGAGGCCAAAACCAGACGGGACATGACAATCTCCTGAAATACGGATAATCGAAAATTGACTGCCCCCGTAAAGAAATGGCAAGGGGCGATGAATTCTTTCACGTTCGCGGAAAAAATCCTACAAAAATCTGACTTCCGGCAAAAATCCCCGCCAATTTGCTAGCGAGCACACCCAAGGCCACCCGGCTTTTCATCCTTCATCCTTCATCCTTCATCCTTCATCCTTCATCCTTCATCCTTCATCCTTCATCCTTCATCCTTCATCCTTCCGCCTTCATCCTTTCCCCTAGCGTGGCGGCCAAGACTTCCTGGGCGCGGGTGCCCGTGAGCAGGTCGGGTGAGAAGGTGGGGGCGTAGACGCGTACGATTTCAAACCCCCGTCGCGCGATCGCCATGCCCAGCAAATCGACCGCGGCCAGCGTCATTCGCCCGGCGCGGCGGGTGAGGCTGAACCGCATTCCCCCCAGGCCGTCGTAAGAGCGGTAAACGACTTCGGTGCAGACCAGCCGATCCGAACGGGTGAAGTCGAAATCAAAGTCGTATGGTTTGCCTTCGTGGGCCAGGCCGCGCGACAGGCCTTCGGCAATTTGGCCGGGCGAAAGGACCGGCCGCAAGACCACGATGGCATCGTTGGAAAACGGCGAGTCGAGCGGGCGGATGAATACGCCGTCCCGCATCGACTCCAACACGCGCCGCGGTTCTTGCCCGTCGGCCGCCAGCAGCCTGGCCCAACGCGGTTGAATGTGCGGCAGATTGTGCAGGCCCATACCTTGCAACTCAGCCGGCTGGCCCAGGTATAAAATGGCGTGCGGCCAGTAGCCCGGCAAGAAATAGTTGGTCAAGGCGTGCTCTTTGCGCGTGACCATGACATCGCCCGGCCGCAACTGGGCGGTGATCTGTTGACGAATCTCCACCGGCAACGAAGGACAATGCCCCAGCCGCGTATAGCGGTCGGCGACGAGCGTACCCGACAATTTGAGCAGGCCGTAAATAGCCCGGCCGACCAAGGCCTGATCGACGGCGGAGGCGATTTCTCGCGCGCGAACCTTGCCCATAGCACTGGCGAAACGGCTGGCCGGCACGCGCACCCGCTCCTCGTGCCGCTCCAGAATTCGCCAGGCGGCATCAAACGGTTCGCGGGCGGCAATCGCTTTCAGTTCCGCCGAATGCGTATCAAAATACCGCTGCGCGTGATACAGGTGCCAGGCGTTGCGCAGGCCGGTCAACGAGTGTTGTACCTGGTCGTAAATGTTGGCCGGCAGGCCGAACGATTCGTCGGGTTCGTTAAGCCTGGCCCGCACGATGGGCGTATCGCGAAAGGTCTCGCGGAGAAAGCGGGCCGCGTCGACCAGCAGCACCGCCGCGCTATACGCCACCAAAAAGGCCGCCGGCCGCCACTCGCCCGCCAGAGTTTCATCGCGGCGAAAACTAACCACCAGGTCGTACAGGGCGTTGCGGGCATGCCAATACGTGACCAGCAGTTGGCGCACCTGGTCATCCTCCAGTGGAGCAAAGTAGCCCCGTGCGCTGGCCGTCCCCAGGTCGCGCAAGGCCAGCGCGGCTGGCTTGAGTTCATCAAAGTGGATGGCGACCTGCGCCACTGTGCGGGCACCGGCCAGAAGCTGTGGAGGATACATGGCGATGATCCAAGAGAGATGCGATCAAGGCCATGGTAACGGCTCATGGTGCCGCGAGATACAGAAGCCGAGGCGGGGGGCTATTGCTCCAGGTTGGGATTGAGCTCGCGGGCCTTGGCGAAATCGGCTTCGGCCTCGCTGGGTTTGTTGAGGCGTTGATAAGCGATACCGCGTCCCTGGTAGGCCGTGGCATGTTCCGGGGCCAGGCGGATCGCCTCGGAATAGTCTTCCGCCGCCTTGGCCGCGTCCCCCTTCTTCAAGCGGGCGTAGCCGCGATTGCGGAAGGCCGCTGCAAAGCCGGGCATAATGCGGATCGCCTCGGAGTAGTCGATGATGGCCTTTTCCAGATTTTCTTTGGCACGGTAAGCAATGCCGCGGTTGTTGTACGCCTCGGCATAGTCGGGGTCGATCTTGACCGCCGCGTCGTAGTCGGCAATGGCCTTGTCGAGTTCCCCCTGCGAATAGTAAGCGAATCCACGATTGTTATACGCCAAGGAGGACCTGGGGTTGATGGTGATCATCTGGCTGAAATCGGCAATTGCCTCCGGCAGTTTGCCTTGCTGCTGGTTCAGCAAGGCCCGTCCGGCATAGGCATCTTCGAGATCGGGCGACAGGCGGATGGCCAGGTTGTAGTCGGCCAAGGCATCTTCCAAGCGGTTCAAGGCCCGATAGGTGGCACCGCGGCTTTGCAATGCGCGAAAGTAGCCGGGTACCAGCCGCAGGGCTTCGTTAAAGTCGTCCAAGGCCAGTTGGTGTTCGTTGCGATGCTGCCTGACCAGTCCGCGGTTGCGAAAGGCCTCGGCGTAGTCCGGTTTGAGGCGCACCGCCTCGTCATAGTCGGCCAGGGCCTCCGCGTATTTTTCTTGCTGCTGCAACAGCCCGCCGCGGTTATTAAGGTATTCCGGGTTCTTGGGGTCCAAGGCCACGGCGGCGTTAAAGTCTTCCAGCGATTTATCGAGGCTCTTCAGGGTCTGGTAGGCCAACCCGCGATTGTTCAAGGCGGTTGGGCGTTTTGGCTCTAGCCGCAGGCATTCGGACCAATCGGCGATGGCTTTGTCCAAGTTGCCCTGGTCAAGGTGTGCCCGGCCGCGATTGTAGAACGCCTCCGCGGAGCTTGGCTGCAGGCGGATGGCCGCGCTGAAGTCCGCGATGGCCTCGTCCAGTTTGCCTTGCAGGTAGTGGGCCACGCCGCGTACGGAGTGGGCTTCGTGGTATTCCGGGCGCAACTCGATGGCCTTGGTCAGGTCGGCGACGGCCAGTTCCAAGGATTGTTCGTCCTGGTAGGCATTCCCTCGATGGAAATAAAGTTCCGCGTCGTCGGACTTGAATTCAATACAGCGGCTGTAATCGGCGATAGCTCGCTTGCGGTCGCCAGACAGGTAAAACGCAAAGGCCCGCTGGCGGTAGGCCGGGGCAAAGTCTTGGTCGAGCCGGATAGCTTCGCTGAAATCGGCAATGGCGCGGCTGCGCGCCCCTAACTGCTCGTGGATTGCGCCGCGATCGCTGAAGACTTCGGGATCCTTGGGATTGAGCCGGATGGCAGCGCTGTAGTCGGCCAACGCCTTGTCCGTCAGGCCTTGGTCACGGTAGGTGGCCGCCCGATTGATGTAACCCGTGGGGAAATCGGGGGCCGCTTCGATGGCCGCGGTGTAGTCGGCGATCGCCAGCGGGCCTTGCTTCAACATGTCGTAGGCCAGTCCGCGGTTGACCAGAGCTTCGACGAACTTGGGATTCAACTCCAAGGCTGCGGTGAAAGCCAAGATGGAACGTTCGAACTCGCGTTTGTCCAACAGTTCCGAACCTTGGTTGTAGCGCATCCGCGCTAGGGCGGGCAGGCCAGTGGCGGTCAGGTATTTTTGGTCGGCGGCGGCAAAGTCGGCAAACGGCACATCGAACGGCTGGGCACCCTTGGCCTTGCCTTGCAGCCGGGCATGTCCTTTGGAAAAGTCCACCAGGGCGGCTTCAACCAGCTTGTTTCCCTTTTCAATCGACCACTTTCGATAGGTTGGGGCTTCGTCTGGCCCGGCGGCAACGGCTAAAACGACGCATAAGAGCAAACCGGTCATGAACACCTCCGCGGAAACAAAAGGCCCTATCGCGTGCCATCGAATGTAATTCTCGCCTAAAGCCGCCGCAACAAGCCTTAAGGCATGATAGGGCCGCCATTCGTAGGGCCTGCGAAGATTGAAGGTCAACATGTCTCTCCCGCAATGTGCTGAACAGGGACCTCGTTATGGCTGTAAGAGACCATAGGACCATTTTCAGCAAACCGTCGAACAGGCCGCTCGTCGTTGGTTGGCACGAAATCAACCTTCCGTAAAGATTCTGGCAATTTCGTCGAGAAATCCGATGAATGTCCCCCACTTGGTTGTTATCCTAAAGGGCGGATTGAGAGCTTTGGAGAAGGGAGTTTGCCATTACGGTTTGTGCGAAAACCAGGGGCAAAGCGGTAGCCGCATGGTTGGGTTACTGCTTAACGGCTGGCAAATTGGCCAAATTGTGTGAATTCGGAAAATTTTGAACCGAATGCTTGACAATATCCCCCAGCGTGTGGATATTCTCCTTTCGCTAAAGGTCTCCGGTGGGACCCATTTTAACATTCTTTTTTGTTGGAGAGGTGATCATGAAGAGCAACCTGTGGATGAGTGCGATTGCGGTAGGGGCCCTGCTGGTGGCTTCCACCGCTCGCGCTGGTGATTGCTGCCAGTCGTCGTATGGCGGTGGCTGCTGCGAGGGCAGCGCATATAGCGCCCCTTGCCAATCTTACCAAACGGTTGAGAAGACGATTTGGGTTCCGACTTGGTACAACGAGACTCGCATGGTCAATGCGACCGAGTGCCGTACGGAAGCCCGCCAGCGGACGTACACGGTGAACCGCATGGTTCCCACGACCAAGCAGGTCGAGCAGACCTACACGGTGATGGTCAACGAAACCCGTAGCCGCACTGAGCACTACACGGTTTGCCGTCCCGTCGTCCGTCAGGTCACGCAAAACTACAATGTGCAGGTTCCGTACACGGAAACCCGCCACGGTAGCCGCAAGGTTTGCACCTACGTGCCAGAACAACAGACCATCACGGTCCAAGTTCCAAGCTGGCAGACGAAGCAGGTTCCTTATACGGTGCAAGTGCCCGTACAGCGGACCGGCCATCGTCAAGTAACCGTGCAGGTTCCGACGCAAGAAATGCGCCAGGGCGTTCGCAAGGTATGCAAGATGGTGCCGACCGTCGAAACTCGCAGCTACTGCGTTGACGCCGGTTGCTACCAGGACGTTCCGACCTGCGCCCCTAGCTACGGCAACGGTTGCGGATCGTGCGGCGGCAACGGTTGCGGTTCGTGCGGTGGCGGCTACGGGGATGGCTGTGGTGGTTGCGGCCCGGTCTGCTGCACCCGCAAGGTTTGGGTGCCGAACCTGGTTCACCACCAGTGCCAGGTGACGGTCAACCGTCCTCAATGGTACGACGTACCTTACCAGTACGCCGTGACGGTTTGCCGCACGGAGACCCGGTCGGTTCCTTATAGCTGGACCGAGTGCGTTGCCGAGCAGCGGATGCGCGATGTCAAGTATTGTGTCTTGGTACCGCAAGAAAAGCAGATCACGGTCAACAAGGCCGTGTGGGTCGACCAGGGTTACGACTACCAAGTCCAGCTCTGCCGCACCGAAACCCGGTCCCGCACGTACAACGTGACCGACATGGTCAAGGAAACCATGGCTCGCGAAGTTCCGTATACCGTTTGCGTTCCGCAGCAGCGGAGCCGGATGGTGAACGTAACGACCTACGCCTGCGTTCCTGAGCAGAAGGTCGAAACGTACCACGTACAGGTACCGTACACGGTTCAACGCGAAGTCCAGGTTCGGGTTTGCAAGATGGTCGCCAAGACCGTCTGCGTGCAAGTCCCCGTCCAGACTTGCAATAGCTGTGCCTCGACCTCGTACGGTTCGGGCTGCTGCGGCGGCTACGGTTCGGGCTGCTGCCAGTAAGTACGACCGCAAGATCTTATAGAGTGATCGATGGCGAGCGGCGCTAGAGAATTTTCTTTAGCGCCGCTCGTCTATTTGGTAGCCACGCGGGTTTGGCTCTGCACCCTAATCCGGCCCGGGTGGCGGTCCTTGGGTCCATTGGCGACAAGGCTCACCATGTCGCCGTGGCTAAGGTGGCACATCGGCTTGGGTTCATCGTCCTCGGACAGGCAAACGACGACTTTTGAGTTGCCGACCACTTGCAAGCAATTCCCCTGCACGATGAGCGCCGTCCCTTCGTCAATGCCCAGTCCAACCTGCTCTGGATGTCGAGACAACACGCCCAATAGCCGCTGCTGGCGATTTCGCATCAAGAAGTGCTGGTCGATTACGGCCCGCTGCACCAACCCCCAGCCGGCGTCCGTCACCGCCACTTTCCGCGAACCGTGCCGGATCATGACTTGCGACATAATGGCCGCCCCAGCGGAGGTCCCACCCACCACTCCGCCCCGTTCCAAAACTCGCTTAATCTCGGTTTCGGTGCGGGTGCCGCGGTAGATATCGGCCAGGCGGCCTTGCGCGCCCCCTTCCAGCCAGACGCCCGTGGCCTGGGTCAGAGCTTGGACGAATTGCTCGTCGTTGGCTTCGGTCGAGGACTCGGTATGGACGAAATCGACCTTGGCCAGGTCCAGTTCGAACCACTCAGAGTGGTATTCCACTGCCTCTTTCAGCCCGCTAAACGGGTAAGCCGTGGGAATCACCACGATGCGGGCCTGGGGTCCGCCGGCGAGTTCGACAAACCGCTGGTTGACTTCCGCGGGCATGTCGCCCCCACCGCAAATCACCAGTGCCCCGCCGCGGGAAATGGCCAGCTTGGGCAAGCCCAGCACGTTGTCTTCCTCCACCGCCGCCGATGGCTCGGCCAATAGGGCGGCCAACGCCCAAACGACGGCCATCACCGGCAATCCGGCCTTGCGGCCGATCTTCACGACTTCACGCATCCCACGACTCCTTTCGTCCGCCAGGCGCTGCTACTAGCATCATCGGCGTCCCGCCCGCGATTCTGAGGCGCATTCGTGATGTGCGCTCCCAAATTGCCGCGGATCGGGCAGGAATTCGGCGAGCCAAGCCGGGGGATCGGCATGGCCAGACCGGGGCGGATTCTACGCGACATGCCGGAGGCGTGCGAAGGCCAGTCTGGACCGATCGCCGAGACCATCGCGCGAGATAGTTTGATGAGTACTTCATCGTGGACACCTTGAACCGTGGAAAAGCCCAAACAAACGCAAGGAAAAGCGGCCAACCCAAGCCCTCTACGGAATTTTAGGCCCCTGCCCGCGAAGTAAATGTCCTCGGCCTTCCAGTAGGCCAAGCGGCCAGAAGCATAAAACGCTACAGGTTGGCAGTGAGTCTGCTATCATTCTGGTCCCACGGGTGGACTTGCCCGCCAAGGGTGCGGGAAGTTGCCGGACGAGGAGAAGAGCATGGCAGCCAATGAAAACTCGCCCGAACTGCGGCGAAAAGTCTTACAGAAGCTGGAAAGCCTGGAGCGGGCTGGTGTGCAGACGTTGCCTAAAGGCAAGCGCCCAGCGGCCAAGGCCGCATCCCAAACCGCCGCGGCGGCAACGGAAACCCCAGCAGCGGACCAGCCACCTCCCGCGATGCCCGTTCGCCCTTCCGCCAAGAAATCGGTGCCCCAACCTTCCATGAGCGAGCGGCCCAAGCCCGTTCCCGCAAGAGGGGCGGCGGCTCTGGGCATAACTTCGCTACCAGGGGTAAGCACTTGGGGTGCTCCGCTGGGGTCGAACGAACGAGTCGCGGCCCTGGAGGAGTTGCGCCAGCAGGTGGCGGGCTGCACGAAATGCAAACTGCTGGCCAAACAACGGACGCAGACGGTATTTGGCGTCGGCAACCCGCGGGCGCGGCTCTGCTTTCTTGGCGAAGCGCCGGGTGCCGACGAAGACCGCCTGGGCGAGCCGTTCGTGGGCCGTGCCGGTCAGTTGCTGACCAAGATCATCGAAGCCTGCACATTGCGCCGCGAGGATGTCTATATCCTCAATGTTCTCAAGTGCCGGCCGCCCGACAATCGTCCGCCAGAACCGGACGAAACGGCCAATTGCCGCCCCTTCTTCGAGCGGCAATTGGAAATTATCCAGCCGGAGTTCATTTGCTGCCTGGGTGCCTCGGCGGCCAGGGCGCTGCTGAAGACAGAGACCTCCATCGGCAAACTGCGAGGGAAGTTCTTTCCCTACGAGGGGGCCGAAGCACTCTGCACCTATCACCCGTCGTATTTGTTGCGCAATCCGGCGGCCAAGCGCGACGTATGGGAGGATATGCAACTGTTGATGAAGCGGATGGGGATTGAGTTGCCGAGTTGAAAAGCCGCCAGCGGAGAAGCTGCCAGCTTTGGATGCGGTGGCTGGAAATTCATCGCTGTAAATTGCGGACACCTTGGCAAACTATTACGATCAGGCGATCCTGGCAGCTTGGCCGCTGGCTAGACTGGCGAGCTTGCCGACTGTACACCCCGCAATGAGGAATGCCGCTATGGCGAGCAGTCTGCCGCTCCGCGTTGTTGTGACCATCTTCGCGTTGGCCGTTGTGGTCGGGTACGGCGATCAGGCTCAGGCGGCCGAAGAGCCAGTCTATTTGTCGCATCCGCCGACGCGCACGGCACCACCCCCCAGCGATAGGGCCCGCGACGATGGTCCCGCATATTTTGTCGATGCCGTTAAGGGGGATGATTCCCACGCGGGGGGCGAGGATTCTCCCTGGAAGTCGATCAACCACGCGCTGCTTCAATTGAAGGCTGGCGACACGCTCTATCTGCGCGGCGGCGTGTACTACGAAAACGTCTACTGCGCCGTGGTCGGCAAGCCCGACGCGCCGATCACCATTCGATCGTTTCCGGGGGAACAGGCGGTCATTGATGGCGGCCTGCGGGAGTTTTTCGAGCGGCCCGCCGAAGCCTGGGTGCCGCATCCCGAAGGTGCCGAGGACGAATTCCGCTCGGCCCAACCCTACAAGAATATCCGCGACTGCCTGGGGCTATTTGGAGATGCGCACATCGGCCTGCAAACGTATTGGCACGAGACCGACCTGCGGGCCAAGAACGAACTGTGGATCGACGATCCGGAGAAGAAGTCGATGGTCCTGCCGCTCTATTGCGGGCCGGGGCTATGGTACGACAAACAGACTGGCTACATCCATGCGCGGCTGGCCCACACGCATCTGGAGAACAAGGCCGTCGCCAATTACCGTGGCGAGACCGATCCCCGCAAGCTGCCCCTGGTGATCGCGCCGTTCAATTCACTGCCGCTGTTTGTGGACCAGGGAATGCATGTGCGGTTTCAAGACCTGTTGATCCGCGGCGGTGGGCAGAACGCGGTTGTACTGCGGTTTGGCGTGAATCTGGAGTTCGACAACGTCACCATCTTCGCCGGTACCTATGGCCTTCGTTCCCAAAGCACCGGCCCCTTGAAAATGGTCGATTGCGGCCTGCACGGCATGATTCCGCCGTGGGGCTGGCGCAGCGAGAACAGCCTGTACACGTACACTCCCACCCAATATGACCCCTACATTCCTCTGGCCGCGGACGCTAACGCCCGCAACATCGCCCGTTTGCCAACTCATGCCGTGCTGGTGACGGAAGGAAGCTACGAGTTCGAGGTGTTTTATTACCCCTACAACCATGATTGGGACATTTCTCGGTGCGAATTTAGCGATGGGCACGACGGCGTCTACCTGAGCGGACGAAACATTCGCTTTCACGATAATCTGGTCGACAATGTGCAGGACGATGCCATCTACCTCAGCAGCCCCGCCTCAGGGTTCAACGACGACATTCATATCTACCAGAACTTGATCACGCGAAGCTTGATGGCTTTTTCGTGCAACTCGGCGGGTGGTTCGCTCGGCTCGATGTACATTTACCGCAACATCGCCGATTTGCGGGGCGGTGTGCATGTGGACCGGCCGAGCGACAAGAACTCCCAGGGCACGATAACCTCGTATCACATCTTTCTTACGCACGGCGTGGAACTGTTTGGCATTGAGTCCCTGTTCTTTTACCAGAATACGTTGGTCAGTAACGCTCACGCGAATTCGTTCGCCCACCGCACTTGGGCTAATACGTCTGCCCGCACCTCGCGACGGGTCTTCAACAATCTGTTCGTTTATCTCAACGCCTTTCCGCCGCTCGATGTGGCCGGCGCGCCAGAGCACGACATGCAGATTGACGGCAACCTGCATTGGTGCGCGGTGCCAGAGACCTATCCGCCCGACGGATTTCTGGAGAAAGTGCGGGTCTGCGCGGCATCCCAAAAGAACAAGGACAAATATCCTCCCGGTTGGTGCGCCAACGACCGTGTGGGAGATCCGCGGTTTATCAGTTTCGGCCTGGAGCCGACGGCACCCGCCGACTACCGGCTGCAAAAGGAGAGTCCCGCCGTGGGGCGTGGAATTGTATTGCCGGCCGCCTTGGAAGACCCTGCCCGGCCTGCCGAGGCCGCACGACCAGATATTGGTGCCTTGCCTGCCCAATCCGACTCGCCCCGCTTCGGCCGCCAGCAACGCGTGACGCTGCCGCTCGCATTTGGAGAGAAAGAGCCCGCCAAATAGCGGCAACAGGCGGAAGGGCTGCCGGATGCACGTGAAACACCGCTTAAACTTGCACTTTGGGGGAATAATTGTTGCCCCGGATGCCGACTTCCCTTAAAACAAGAGGTAGGAGATACCGCGCGGTGGTGGGGTGTTATCGGCGATCGTTGATGCAGATGGCTCCTCGCGGGTAGCGGGTGTGAGAATCGTCTGCTGTGATTGCCGATGCCTCATCGAGTGGCATTGCCCCAGGGGCTGTGTTTGTCGTAATGCTATTAGTTGCCATCATTTCCGACGGGTTGTGAAGATCGTTCGGCAAGATTAGTTGGACGTGGCCGCGGAATTTACGTGGAGAGGCCCAATGATCGATCAGACCAGCAATGAAATGTCTGACTCCCAAACCGATTTGGCCAAACTCAAGGCTGAAGTCGAGCGTTTGCGAAAGCAGAGCGAAGTAGCCAAGCTCAAGGCCGAGGCCGAAAAGCTGCGCGCGGAAATGGCCGCCGAAGCGACCGCTTCACCAGCAGCGCCTTCTAAGTCGGCGGCGACTCCACCCGCCCGGCCCAAGACTCCAGCCACACCCGCGGCCAAGGCTTCGCCGGAACAAGGCAAAACCCCGTCGAAACAGAACGGGCAATCCGCTGCCGCATCCGAGACTCGCATCAAGCCATCTTCTCCGCCGAAGGCTCCACCCGCTAAGGCCCCACCTGCCAGCAAGCAAGGCGCTAAGCCGTCACAGCCCGCGGCCACTCCAAAATCACCCACTTCGGCCAAGTCGGCCGTACCGCCTCCCGCGGAGGATGTCGGTGCCGCGGTCGTACCGCTCACGGCGGCGGTTGATGCCGCTGTTAGTCCGCCGCCCACGGCCCCAGGCGCAAAGGTCGAGAAACCGGTGCCGGCCAAATTGGGTGCCGACGGCCTTCCCTTGCCGGAAGAAGCGGACGACGTCGAGCCCCGGTTCGGCAAGAAATTCTTTCAGTCGATGGGGGCTTTTACGATCTCTATGCTGGTGCATGCCATCTTGCTGGTTGCCATGGCCATGTGGGTCGTGCAAGGGGTGGTGGAACAAAGGCTAGAGCCGTTGCAAGCCTCGCAAGCGCGGACACAAGAGGAACTAACCAAGGTCATGTCGGAAACGACCGACGCCACTTCCGAAGTCAGCCTGACCAGTTCTTCCAGCTCGTCAACCAGTGTGATCAACTCCGCGCTGCAGTCGGGGCATGGCGGGTCGCTGGCCACGGGGGGGGCGGCCCCTTCGATGGCCGAGGCCATGTCCGAGGCATTGGCGGCGGGGGGCGGCCCCTCCCTGAACGACGTGGGCCTGTGGGGCATGTCCGACAAGGAAATGAAGGTCAACGTGGCCGACGGCGCTCCCGGCGATCCATCGCAAGTCGTCGGCGGCTACGAAGAGGCCATGGACCGCATCACGCACGAAATCTTGATGTCTCTGCTCAAGGGAGACGTGCTGGTGATGTGGCTGTTTGATCAGTCGGAAAGCATGAAAGACGACCAGGTCGAAATCCGCGAGCGGTTCGACCGCGTCTATCAGGAGTTGGGCATCACGCCGCAAGCCAAGGGCGACCACCTGCTCACCGCCATCGGCAGCTATGGCAAGGACTTCATGCTGCATACGCAAAAGCCGACCAGCAAGCTTAGCGAGATCCGCGCGGCCATCGACTCCATTCCCATTGATCCATCGGGCTTGGAAAACATGTGCCCGGCGGTTGGGCTGATGATCAACCGGCATCGCAAATTCGCCAGCCAGGGCAAGCGCCGGGTGATGCTCATCATGGTCACGGACGAAAGCGGCGAGCAGGAAGACAACGAGCGCAACTTGGAAATTGCCATCGACGAGGCCAAGGCCAGCCGGTGCCCCATTTATTTGCTGGGACGCGAAGCCGTCTTTGGTTATCCCTATGCCTACATGAACTGGATCGAACCGGAGAGCAAGCTCAACTTCTGGCTGCAGATCAATCGCGGTCCCGAAACGCCTTATGTCGAGCAATTGCAGACCAACGGCTTCTACCGCCGTTACGACGCGCACGCCAGCGGCTTTGGCCCTTACGAGCAGACGCGCATGGCGCGCGAGACGGGCGGCATTTTCTTCCTGCTGCCCAGCCCCGAGGTGAACCTCGTCGCCCGCGACGACCGCAAGTACGAGCTGGAGGCCATCAAGCCCTATCTGCCCGATCTCAGTGCGCGGCGGGTGGCTCTGGAGCAGCGGGAAAAGAGCGAGCTGCGCCGCTCGCTGTGGAAAGTCATTTCCGACCTTAACCCGTGGAACCCGGTCGTGCAGCCGCATATCGAAATGCGGCACCAGTTCTCCATTGAACCGGCGGCCTTCTATCAACAGATGAATCAGGAGCACGCCAAGGCTATTCAGTACTTTGTCTACCTGGACCGTTGCGAGAAAGAACTGGAGCGGATCAAGAAGTTCCGCGATAAAGAATCCAGCCCTCGTTGGCGGGCCAACTACGACTTGCTGTTTGCGCAGGTGCTGGCCTACAAGGTGCGGCTGTACGAGTACGGTGCCTATATGGAAGCCTTCGCCAAGAACCCCAAGAAGATCAAGAACCCCTTGGGTCCGCTGAAGAAAACGACCCATTGGGAACTAGCCTGGCGGGCCGAAACGCTCACTGGCGACAAGACGGCCAGCTACATCGAGCGATCCAAGAGAATGTTCGAGGACGTGATCAAAGACCACTCCGGTACGCCTTGGGCGTCTCGCGCGCAGTGGGAACTGGCCCGCGGCTTCGGCGTTGAACTTGTCGAGGACTACGACGACCCGCGCCGCGTGGCCCTGGGCGCCAAAGTGCCCAAGTTCTAACATTATAGTCCGCAATAACGTCCTGATCGCGAGTGGTTTTAAGCCAGGGTCATGCCGGCCTGGGCGCGGCCCATGACTGGGGTAATGGGTGGCTGAGGCAAAGGGTGGCTGGCGTCTCACCAACGGGAAGGCCCAGCGGAGTTGGTGTTCCAACCGCTTCGCCCAATCCATCAACTGGGTTGGATTCTCAACTCCGCTCTCGCCATTCGCCATGCTACTGACCCAGGCACCTGCCGGTCTCGCCACGGCTAAGTTGGTGGCCTGTTTCGCCACCGGATTTGACCGTCAAAACTCACCAGGGGCCAGCCAGGTCCTGGTTGCATATGGAAGTGGCCCGCTTTAAACACCCGGACCTTGACGTATGCCAATAAAAGGTATTATAATTTATTTATTTTAATTGTATACAAATACACTCTCTCTGCTACAATGGCCAGCGTCTGGCTTTGCGCGGCGACGTGGCCTTTGCACGTCCAATGGGCGCGAAGCCCCCAAACCGCCTAGGTGTCGTCGTCCGCCGCGTGCTCGAACAGCATGGCCGGGGCGGACGTTTGATCGGGCGTGTCCTTTAATACGGCTACCGTTGCCGGCTACTCGGCCAACTTGGGCGCGACGACGTTCTCGCCGTTCCCTTCGCCGACCTGTACGTGCCACGGGGCCTGCCGATATTTTTGAAACGCGGTCGCCGCGCGGGGCGCTGTTGGTGCGCGCTGGCCTGCCGGAGGTGCCTTTTGACGGCGCCAAGCCGAAAACCTTACCTGCACCACACCACGTAATGGAACAGGTAACGCGGCCACAACGGCCAAAACCACCGCGAATTCGCGGAGAGGTATTCCTTTGTTACCCGCACCACACCGTGAAACGGTGCGGGCAAGTTGGAACAGCAACCGCCCAGCCATCAAATCGGTTCAATCGGCGATGGAATCGACTCCTACAAGCGGCGAATGAAATGACCACCTATTTGCGCGCAACAATACGGCCGCCTAATTGGCGGAAGGGAATCGCCTTCTATGCGTGGCAGGCCGCACTCAATCCCGGCTGGCCATGACGATTCGCAGGACGTACCAGAATAGCGTGGCCACGCTGGCAAACAGGGCCAGACTGGCGGCTACGTGCTGGTCGGTGTTGTAATGGTGCAGCACATTCGACGTGTGGTACAGAATGTATCCGCTGCACAGCACAATCATGGCGGCCGAGAATAATATTCCCAGCGAGAAGCCAAACATCATCGCCGCGATCACCACCCCAATCGCGGCCAATCCGGCAATGCCTAGCGCCGTCCGCAGGTAAGAAAAATCGTGCCGCGTGGCGAACACGATCACGGTCAACCCGCCAAAGATCACGCCGGTAATCAACCCGGCCGCGGGTATCACTTGCGGGCCGCCAAACCGTGAGGCAATGTAAAGCAGCGGCAGGAAGATCACCGCCTCGGCGACGACGTACAGCCCCAACCCCAAGTATTGCATGGCGGGCGAAGCGTCGGACTCGGCCCATTTTTGGGCCACCCAGCTCACCACCATAAAGGCCACCAGCACCATCAACCAACTGAATTGGCCGCCGAACATCGTGGCGACCACGCCATCAATCCCCGGCAGATTCAGCAGCACCGCTTCCAGCCCAATGAACGCGGCAATGGCACCCGTCAAATGCGTGTAGGTCCGCATGATGAACCGCGAACGGGCGTCGACGGGCGCATTGGCGGCCAGATCATAAGTCGGAGCGCGATACGGATTGTCGTCGTAGGCCATGTGGGGTGCCCTTACTGCGCTAAGGAAGAAGTGTGGAAGGCCGAACAACCAATCAATTTCTACGCCGTCCAGGGGGGCAAAGTCAATCTGTTTGCCGGATGTTGCGATATTAGGGCGAGCGAGAAAGCCGTCAGCGGAGAATGCTGTCAGCCATCAGCCTAACGCATCTGGTTCATCGGCCGATCATGCCGCGCGGCACTTCGTCCAGGACTGGCAAACGAAAGGCTGATGGCTGACAGCTTCTCCGCTATCCGCTTCTTCCGCTTGCAATCGCCGCCACGCTGCCTAAGATGCCAGTTCGGTCATGATTTTGCCATCCTTTCTGGAGAAACTAGCGGTGGGCCACCATCAAACCAAAGAGCATCGTCGCGGCAAGCATTCGTATCACCAGATCGGCCTGGTTCGCGGGCAGTTCGGCAACCAGCCCGAGGACAAGTGGCTGGATTTTATCGCCGGCACCGGCTTCGACGGTTGGGAAGAAGCAAGCTGGGAACTCGACCTGTCGCGCTGTGGCGACGACGCCGGTGCCCAAAAGTACGCCGCCGAGCGCGTGGCCAAGGCCCGCAGCCGCAACTTGGAGATATTCTCTCTAGCCGCCCACTTGCAGGGCCAGGCCTTGGGGGACGAACCGAGCGCCAAGACATTGCAATTCCTGGGTGGCGAGGCGGTCGAGGCTTACTCCAAATGGCGGGCCGCCGGCAACAATCCCCCCCGCACCGATCCCTTTTATGTTCCGCCTGAAGTTGGCGCTATCGCCCACAAACAAGCGGCTGCTGCTCTGGTGAACATCGTCCGCCTGGCGCACTTTATCGGCAAGGAGCAAGACCGGGTTTGCCCTGTGTCTGGCTTTGTCGGCTCGCCGGCCAACTGCTGGAGCCACTGGTTCTTGTTTCCGCCGTTGCCTGGTTCCTTGGGCGGGCATGCCATTCCAGATATCTACCAGGTCAGCCTTGATTTGTTGGTCGAACGGTTCTCGCCGGTGTTTCAGGCTTGCTTGAAGTACGGCACGACCTTCGACCTGGAGTGCCACCCCAGCGAGCGGGCAATGGGTGATATTTCCAGCGCCGGCGATTACCTGGCCGCCGTCGATAAGGCCGGGTTTGAAAAGGCAGCCGGGTTTAACTTCGATTGCTCGCACATGGAGTGGCAAGGGGTTAGCGGCATCGACTTTATCCGCACCTACGGCGACCGTATCCATTGTGCCCATATTAAAGGGGTGCAGGTCGTGCCGCACTACACCCGCAATGGCCGGTTGGGGGGACACAAGCCGATGGGCGACAAACACAACGGTTGGAACTTTGTCACCGCCGGCACCCAACGCGACGCCACCAGCACCGAGCAGATCATGGTGGAACTGAACCGGGCGGGCTACAGCGGCGCGGTCTCGATCGAGTGGGAAGACAACGACGTGGAACAGCTCGCCGGCGGCAAGCTGGCCCTGCGCTACGTCCACCTGGCCGACCAGCCCCCCAGCGCCATGCGGCATGACGAGCAGTTGAAGGCGTAACGCAACTCAGGAGTACGACCGATGCCTAGACTTTCCACGCGTGTCGCGATGTGCAGTTGGATAGCAGCCATCGCGCTGGCCGGTTTGGCACGCGCGGACGAGGCGCGGACGATCGACAAAGCCACGGCCAACAAGATCGGCGACGATCCGCTGCTGTGGTACGACATTCGCGCGCTGGGTATTGAGGGACAAGGCTGGCGCGAGACCAAGGCACCCTACGACCGCCTGCCCGGCAAAGCCGAAGGGGTTGTGCCGGCTTCCGTGTGGGGGCTGAGCCGGCACTCGACCGGGTTGGCGGTGCGGTTCGTGACCGATGCCAGCACGTTGTCAGCCCGCTGGTCGCTGCGGAACGCCTCGCTGGCCATGGACCACATGCCGGCGACGGGCGTGAGCGGCGTCGATTTGTACGTCCGCAAGCCAGACGGCGGCTGGACATGGCTGGGGATCGGCCGCCCCAAGGCTCAGGCCAATCAGCAAATATTGGTGGGGGGGCTGCCAGCCGGCCGGCGTGAATACTTCTTGTACTTGCCATTGTACAACGGCGTAGACGAGGTGCAGATTGGCTTGCCGGCTGATAGCACGCTGGAAACCGCGCCCGCGCGTCCCAAATCGAAGGCCGGGGCTATCTGCTTTTACGGTACTTCAATCACGCAGGGGGGCTGCGCCGCCCGGCCGGGCATGGCTTATCCGGCGATCATCGGCCGCAAGCTAGAGCGAGAGACGATCAACCTTGGCTTCTCCGGCAGCGGCAAGGCGGAGCCGGAAGTCGCCGCCCTGTTGGCCGAATTGAACCCAGCGCTGTTTGTCCTCGACTGTCTGCCGAACCTGGACGAGACGGGCGTCCGAGAGCGCGTGGGGCCGCTGGTGGAAACGATCCGCCAGGCGCATCCCGACACGCCGATCATGCTGGTGGAAAACATCACGTATCAAAATTCACCCGTCGTGCCGGCCAGTCAAAAAAACACCGACTCCAAGAACGTCGCCTTGAAAGAGATCTACCAGGGCCTGATGAGCAGCGGAGCGACCGGCTTGCACTATTTTGCCGGCGGCGATTTGCTGGGCGACGACGGCGAGGCCACCGTCGACGGCACGCACCCCACCGACCTCGGCTTTCAACGCATGGCCGACGCCCTAACTCCCGCCATCCAAGCCATCCTGGAACCCGCCACGCCGTAGAGAGCTATCCTTCATCCCTCCGCCTTCATCCTTCAGCCTTTCCTCACATGTCCAACCTACTCGCCCGCCTCGCCAAGTTCGACACTCCTACCATCTGCAACGTCATCGAATTGTTCGATGTACGCCCGCGAAATCGCGGCTACATGGATGACCGCATCAAGTGCAATTTTCCGGAGTTGCCGCCGATGGTGGGCTACGCCTGCACGGCTGCTTTTCGCAGTGACGCGCCGCCGGGCAAAGGGGACGCCTACGGCAGCATGGACCAGCAGGTGGCCAAATTCGCCGACCTGCCTGGCCCGGCGGTGGTGGTCTTTGAAGATCTCGACAACCCAGCCGTTTCGGCCACGTTTGGCGAGGTGATGTGTACCACCTACCAGGCGTTCGGGTCGGCCGGGCTGATCACCAGCGGGGCCGGCCGCGATATCGACCAGGTGCGGGCGATCAAGTACCCGGTATTTACCGGCTCGACGATCTGCTCGCACGGGTATTGCCACATTTTGCACGTTGGCATGCCGGTGCGGGTGGGCGGCCTGGTCGTCAATCAGGGCGATTTGTTGCATGGAGATGTCAACGGAGTGACCAACATTCCGCCGTCGATTGCCGCAGCCATTGCGGACATCACGCCCGAGTTCATCGCCGCCGAGGGGATTGTGATGGATTACGTCCGCGGCGCGGATGCCAAAACCGCCGCCGGCTTGGCGGCTGCCCGCAAGGAGTTCTCGTCCGTGGTGGCCAAACTGACGGAACGGGCTAAGGCCAGCCGCTAGCGGGCATTGGAAGCGGGACGGGGTAAACTCGCCCTTGCAACCGCTGGCCTGCCGTGGCCGGTCTTCGTCCAAGTTGACGGCTGCGCTGTCAGCCTTTTGCGCTAGGGCCTGGAATATCCGCCCTGCTTTGCTCGGCACGCAAAGTGCTTAGTTGGGGCATGTCGGATTCTCTTGCCCCCACCGGTGACTGTCTTGCGATATCTGGCTTTAGCTTGCGATTACGATGGCACCATTGCCACGCATGGCCGCGTATGGCCCGACACCGTGCGGGCCTTCGAGCGGTTGGTGGCCAGCGGCCGCAAGCTGATCCTGGTGACGGGCCGCGAACTGCCGGAACTGCAAGCGGTCTTTCCGGAGTTGCCTTTGTTTCACCTGGTGGTGGCCGAGAACGGTGCGTTGCTGTACCGCCCCAGCGATGGCCAGCAACAGTTGTTGGCCCAGCCGCCGAGCGAGGAGTTCGTGCAATTGCTGCGCGAGCGCGGCGTGGCGCGTATCTCCGTCGGCAAGACCATCGTGGCCACCTGGGAACCGCACGAAGTCACCGTGCTGCAAACCATCCGCGACATGGGCTTGGAACTGCAAGTCATCTTCAACAAGGGGGCGGTGATGGTGCTGCCAGCCGGGGTCAACAAGGCGACCGGGCTGAGGGCCGCATTGAAGGAATTCGGTTTGTCGCTGCACGAAGTGGTGGGCGTGGGAGATGCGGAAAACGACCACGCATTCTTGAGCGTCTGCGAATGCTCGGCTGCCGTCGCGAACGCCTTGCCGGCCCTCAAGGAGAAGGCCGACCTGGTGACCGCCGGCGACCACGGCGCGGGTGTGGTGGAACTGATCGACCGCGTCCTGGATGACGATTTACAATCGCTCTCTGGCCAGGTAACTCGCCATCATTTGTCGATTGGCGTGGGGCACGACGGCGGAGAACTGCGCATCGACCCAGGCACGGCGCGGTTGGTAGCCGCCCAGCAGACGCCCGATGGCCTGCCCCCCGCCGCCGTACGGCTGCTCGATTCCCTGACAACCGCCCATTACCAGACTGTCGTGCTGGCGGCCGAACCGCACAACATGCTGGCCGGCCGCAGTGTCACCCTGGGGACAGCGGACAACCCTCCCACGGTCGAGGAACTGCTCATGGGGGTTGCCTCTCCGCGGAACAGCGTGGCGGTCGATCTGTCGGCTCTACCGTTGGAAGAACGAACCGCGTTCACGGCCGCCGCGCTGGCCGGACTGCAAGAACTGCGCGGCCGTACCAATCGCCCGCACTGGATCGTACTGCACGAGCCGGGCCAGCTTATGTCGGAAAATGCCGAACAACAACGGGATATCACCGGCGACTGGCCAGACAACCGTTGTTTGATGGTGGCCCAACACTCCGCGGGTTTGCCGTCCCTTACAAAGGGCGACTCGTTGGCGCTAGCGACGGATGCCGACTGGCTGGGTCGCTGGAGCGACAGCCACGTCTCCGCGGATCGGCCCCTGGCCGAGGATGAAACATGGGTGCTGCGCGACGGGATTAGATTTCGCGTGCGTACCGAGGAAAAGAATTCGTCGGCCGAACCATCCACGTAGAAGGCGGATAAACGTCATGAAAACGCTCGTCATCGATATCGGCGGCACCAACGTCAAGGTCTGGAGCGCCGACCAGGAAGATGCCGTAAAGATCGAGTCGGGCCGCAAGCTCACACCGGCCGACTTGGTCGAGGAAATGGCCGAGATTCTGGCCGCAAACGACTTCGAGGTGATATCCATCGGCTATCCCGGTACCATCACCGATGGCCGCCCCAGCCGCAATCCTTTCAACCTGGGCGAAGGCTGGGTGGAGTTTGACTACGCCAAAAAGTTCCCCAAGCCAATCCGCTGGATGAACGACGCCGCCATGCAGGCGCTGGGCAGTTATCGGGGCGGGCGGATGTTGTTCCTGGGCCTGGGGACCAGTGTCGGCTCGACGTTGATCGTCGATCGCCTGGTAGTTCCGCTCGAGTTGGGCAACCTGTTCCATCCCTTCGGCGAGACATTAGAGGACCACCTGGCAAAACAGGCCCTGGAGGATGACGGCACCAAACGCTGGCGGAAGGCGGCGGTGGAAGTGTTGGAACGGATGCGCGACGGTTTCATGGCCGATGAAGTTGTCTTGGGGGGCGGCAACGCCAAGAAGCTCAAGCTTGACCTGCCTTCTTGGGTGAGGCTGGGCCACAACCGCAACGCCTATCGGGGCGGCTGCCGCTTGTGGGAATGCCAGGCGCAAACCAACTCGCACCTGTTCACGGGCGACTACCGCTCCAGCGAACCCCCCATGGCGCTCGCCGCCGACGGACCAGGCACCGCCAACCATTGAGCCCGCGAGGCATGACTGCCGCAATGGGGCAATCATGGCCTTAGGCATCGGCCCAAGGTAGAACTGGATGGTATTCCGCATCCGTTATTGCGCGAACGTGCCATTGCCAATCGCCCGCGAGGTTCCGTATCTCCACCGCGCCGCCTTGCTTGACTGTTTTTACCCCCACTTACAACCGCGCGCATACGTTGCCGCGGGTGTACGACAGCCTGCGGGGCCAGACGCGGGGCGATTTTGAATGGCTGGTGATCGACGATGGATCAACCGACGGCACGCGCGAGCTAATCGCCGGCTGGCGGGCGCAAGCTAGCTTTTCCATCCGCTACGAATTCCAGAAGAACCGCGGCAAGCATGCCGCCTATAACCGCGCCGTGGAACTGGCGGCCGGCGAGTTGTTCGTCAATCTCGATTCGGACGATGCCTGCCTGCCGCACGCGCTGGAGACGTTCCTCAGACAGTGGCAGTCCATTGAGTCGGCGGAACGCGACTGCTATAGCGCCGTAACCTGCCTCTGCCAGGACCAGCATGGCAACGTCGTGGGAGATCCCTTTCCCCAGGATGGAATGGACGCTGATTATCTCTCGCTGCGCTATCGCTACAAGGTTGGGGGTGAGAAATGGTCATGTCATCGTACCGACGTGCTGCGTGCGTTTCCCTTTCCGGCCGAACGGGCCTATTACCTGCCCGAGGGAATCATTTGGTCGCGGGTGGCTCGCCGTTACCGCGAGCGGTGCATTAACCAGCCACTGCGAATTTACTACCTGGAAGGTCCGTCGCTGGTGCATGGCCAATCGCCGGCCCGCGCGGCGGAAGGGGGCCGCGCCCAGCATCTGCATGCGCTCAACGAGGAGTTGGATTTTTTTCGCTATGCACCGCTGGCCTTTCTGCGGTCGGCCGTGCATTATGCCCGCTTCTCTTGGCACCAAGGGATTGGGGCGGGCCGGCAGTTCCGCGACCTGCATGGGATTACCGCGCGGCTGCTATGGCTAGCGGCATTGCCGTTGGGATGGCTGGCGTATCGCCGCGATCAATAGCTGTCAGCGGAAAAGCCATCAGCTATCAGAAAAACCTGGCCTATCGTGGGTTGAAGCCCAGGCCACGGCTTAAGTGGCGGAATTTACGGGCTGTCAATCTTTCAACAATTCCAGCATGGTATCGCCCATTGCCCTGCCGATGCGGTTAAACCAGATCGCGCTTCCCAAATAGTGATAAGGGTGGTCTCCCCCGGTCCGCTTCCATTGCTCGAAATTTTCTTGCCAGGTGGGATAGAGTTCCTCGGCGGCGCGATCGACAAGCAAGTCGGTTCGGAAGGCTTTGACGTTCCCCTTGAATTCGGGGACTTCGTTCATCGCCAACTGCGCTTCGCGGACGATCAGCATCGGTCCCTGGGCCGGCTTCGACCCGTTCTGGCCCATGGCGGCAATGACAAAGGGGAGCATGGGCGCGTGCAAATCCTTTCGCGCGTCCTGGATGAAATGCTTCATGTTCGAGGCATATTCGTTCTCGGCTCCGTACTGGTCGTTCCACCCCTGGAACCACACAAAGCCGGCCAACTCCAGTGCCTGATCTTTTATAGCCGGAAACAGCTCGGCGTGGTTGGTCAAAACCTCCTGCACTTCTTTCAACATGTCGCGGTACGAAGAACCGTAGTCGCGTTTGATATCGTCCAAAGTCGGCAGCGGGTCGTCCTTGTTGTTCTTGTCGTTGTTGCGTTTGACCTGCTCTTGGGCCTGGGAGAGTTCCCGCAGCAACACTTCGTCAGCGGGGAATCCGGCCGAGGGAGATCGGAAGAGTTTATAGAGCGAGTGTCCGCCCCAAGCCGCCTTGATCAAGATCACCGGTTCCTCGAAATGATCGCCCATTACAGTCCCGAACTCCAACTCGGCACCCGTGCGGTCAGGCGAGCCGTAGCCAATCGTCAGGGGACCGTGGCGGTCGAGGAATTTGATGAACACATCGTCGCGGACGATCCACTGGTCGTCCTGGCGCAGATGGGCAAACAGCCCCTTGGTCTTGTCATCGGCGGCCTGATGGTCGTACAGGGCGTTGGGCGCTTTGCCCTCCATGTTCGACTGCCCGGCCAGAATGAAGACTTTCACCGGTTTGTCGGCGGCGTGCGCTGGTGCTGTCCAAACCAGCCACGCCAAGGCCGTTACAATCGCGAGGCGAAACATGGATTTGGCCTTTCTGGGGATGAGGCGGCGGTGCTGGTATTATAGCGGTTCGTTTGGATAATGATCCCGTGCGAACGCTTCAAATTGCCTAGTTTTCGGCCTTCCCGTTGGTCGGCCTAGGCTCATTGGCCGCACGAAACGCAATAGTCCACAGGATGGGGACCGTATCGCCAGCGAACAGTTGGGTGACCACTTCCAATTCCAGCCAGCAGGGCGGGAAACCGTGTGGCTACGTGGTTGTTTATGGGACCGTCCGCGGCATACAATGGGATAGTGTTGTTTGTTGCCTGGTCTTTTCGTGGAGTTGCCTTCCATGCTACCCATTTGCCGCCGTTCGATATTGTCCGTGGTTTTGACCAGTGCGTTGGGAGCGGGCCTGTTGCTGCCCGCCGGCTGGGCTAACGCGGCTGACGATAAGCAGTCCACTGCCGCCACCTACAGCAAACTGGTGGAGCGCTCGGTCGAATACCTCAAGACGAAACAAACGCCCGAAGGTGCCTTTTCGCCCCAGGCCAGCCCCGCCGTGACCGCATTGGTGGTGGCCGGTTTGCTGAAGAATGGCCGCTCGCCCACGGAACCGGTCGTCGCCAACGGGCTGAAGTATCTGGAAGGCTTCGTGCATGAAGATGGCGGCATCTATCAGGACAAGTCGAACCACCAGAACTACGAGTCGTGCATGGCGATCATGGCGTTTGCCGCCGCCAACCGCGACGGACGCTACGACAAACTGCTGGCCGGTGCCGAGAAATACGTCAAGGGCCTGCAATGGGATGGCAGCGAAGGGGCCGATGAGTCGGCCTTTGCCTACGGCGGGGCGGGCTACGGCAGCAAGAAGCGGCCCGATCTGTCGAACACGCAGTTCTTGCTGGACGCCCTCAAGTCGGTCGGTCGCGGGCCAGATGACGAGGCCGTGAAGAAGGCATTGATCTTCGTTTCACGCTGCCAGAACCTGGAGAGCGAACATAACGCCACACCCTTTCCGGCGCTCAACCCCGATGGCGGCTTTTACTACACGGCGGCCAACGACGGCGAGAGCCAGGCCGGCAAGCTGGAAAACGGCGGCCTGCGCAGTTATGCCTCCATGACCTACGCCGGCCTGAAAAGCATGATCTTTGCCGGCGTGGGGCCGGACGACCCGCGGGTGAAAGCCGCCACCGAGTGGCTGCAAAAGCACTACGATCTGAAGTCCAACCCCGGCATGGGGCAGGCTGGCCTGTACTACTACTACAACACCTTCGCCAAGTCGCTGGATGCGGTCGGCCAAGAGACCTTCACCGACGCCGATGGCCAGGTCCATCATTGGCGCGATGAACTAGTGGCCGAACTGGCCAGCCGCCAGCGCGAGGACGGCGGCTGGTTCAACGACAACGCCCGCTGGATGGAAGGGGACGCCAACCTGGTAACGGGTTACGCCCTGATGGCCCTCTCGCACTGCCGCGCGGAAAAGGCCCCGGCGAAAGACTGACGCGGAGCGGTGTAGCAGGCTTGGCGGGAGGCCGTTTCGCCGGCCGGTAGCTTCATTTGCCCATCATGGTCCGCACGATCAGATTGGCGAAGGTGGTGCGCGGCTTGCCGGCCAGCATCAACTCCGACAGTCCAAACGTGTAGTCGAAGGGGCTGCCGTGCGAAATCCGCTTCTGCAATTCGGGCGTCATACAGCGGGCCACGTACACCGTCTTCACCCGCGGGTTCAAGTTGCGGTCGTTCTCAAACGACTTCATGGCTGCCCCCAACCGCTCCAATGCACCGGCCGAATCGAACCCCGCTTTGACCTCAATGGCCAGCAGGGGGAGGTCGTTGGCGTCGCGGAGTGATACGTCTGGCTCACTGGAAAACACCAGATGAAAGCCATTCTTCAAGCGAATCAACTTGATCTCTTGATTTCGTTCGATAGCGCGGGTGAGAAGTTCGGGCGTGAAGTCGGAGGTTGGCCCGGTTCGCCAAACTACCTGAAGAATCTCATTCTCCAGATGCTGAATCAGCAGACTTCGAATCGCGGCCTCTCCGGCTGCGCCGATTTGATTGTTCCACGAACCCTGGATCGAAGCGCCGAGGGAAACGAATTGCAAGTCTTGCAGATTCGACACATTCAGCGTGACGGCCGTCTTAATAAAGACACTGACGATACTATTGAGAACCACGGCGAGTTGTTCGATCCACTTGGGGTCGATCACCTTTGCCGTGCCTTTCTCGACCGCACTGATATTTCCGCCGACGATTTTCGTTAAACCCTTCTGCGAGACGAGCGAGACCGTTCGATAGTACAACAGCAAGTATGGCTGGTCCGAAATGACTCGCGGGTGGCAGAATACAAGGTGCGGATTGATACCGCGTTGCTCGATCACATCCCAAGCTTCTTGGTCGATTCCCAAATGCGTCAACTTGCCCCAAGGGAAACTGGCAGCGGCCTTGGTCAGTAGCTGCACCTCGTGAATGCTCTTGTAAAGCCGCGAAGAGCGCAAGCGAGAATAAAAGAATCCGGCGCGCAAGCTGTACTCGGCAAATTCATCAGATGCCAGCAACTGCTTGTGGAACTTTTCAATGTTCATCTTGCGATATCCGCTTGGCATGGCTTAACGCGGCTTTCGCCACACGTAGGCGCATTTTCGTAACTCGTTTCGGCCATGTGCTCCCATTTGCTGGCTGCTATTTCCCTTGCCTCGCCCCAAAGTCCAGATATGCTCCGTATCCAAACCGGCATCGGCGGCGAATTCGCTCAAGATCAGATCGACCGGAACTTCTTCACCAGCGTATTGCACGTTATCGTTGACCATGATGATCCGCCCAGTGGGGCGCACCAGTCGTGCCAACTCATGGATGACGAGCGCTGATTCGAAGAAGTAGTTTCGTACCATGCGTGGGACATTCGCGTTGTTGAGTTCTCTGGCGCGGCCTTTTGCCTCGAGGATTGCCAGCACTTCCTGGAGGGCATCGTTGCCGTGGAACGATGCCGCCGCGCGATCAAACCGGTCGAGCTGCCCAAGTTGACGGTACTGCTCGCGCAATGATTCCTCTTTAGCTCGATTTTCCACCGTGCAAGACAGCAGCGCCTGACGAAATTGCTTCAGGCGCTCACTATCGACTCCCAGGTACGCCAGCTCCAACGCATAAGTTCGCGTGTAATCGTAGCGGTTGCAGTATGGGGGCGACGTAATCACCAAATTAAAGCTTTCGGATTTGGCTCTTGGCAACAGTTCGAGGCATGATCCCTCGAGCACCCGCACACCTCCTCTTACGCTAGAATCGCAGCCGTTCAATAGTCCAATGTCCGACATGTCATCTTGCATGTTGGTGAGTTGGCGCAATACCGCATCTTCGAAGTCCAGGATCGGGCCCTTGTTGAACCGTTTGCCCGGCAAATTGCGTGGAGCGCGTTCATCCCAGCGAAGATACTGGCCGTCCTTTCGCGTAAAACTGATCGATTCCAACACAGCCAGGGCAGCCCCGTCGAACAGCAAGCGAATTTCGTCGTTGCGGATTCTTTGTTGAATGTAGGTCCGATAGCGGACCAGATCGGCTTCGTTGACCGTGGAGAATGCCCCCTTCGTAATGCTCAAATGTCGAAAAGCTAAGGCTTCTTCTGCTTCCGCCCGCCAGTCCGACTTGCGAAAACGGTCTATCGCGCCGCGCAGTTGTGCCGCGGTTACTTGTTCCGCCGCTAGCCGGGCACGCATGGCAAAGGCACCGACGGGCAAGAGTTCCATGCCCGTCGCGCGCCAGCCGCGATCACGGCTGGCAAATAGCGCGGCCCCCGATCCGGCAAAAGGATCAAGGATAGTGCCTGGATTCGGCGAGAATTTATCGAGCACATACTCCACCAATGCCGCGGAAAATCCCTCCTTGTATTTGAACCAGCGGTAGTACGGGCGATTTCGATTGGACTGGTAGCTCACCAGACCTCGGCTCAGCGCAGGGTTAACCGAGATTTGGTCACGGTACTTTCGATAAAGCGACTGTCGGGCAGCATAAGGCGAGGCCACCGCTTGCGCACTCAATGTCTGACCCATCGCTCGATTCCTTTCCAATCCCGTTTTGCAAAATGTTTCAACCACCAGCCAATCCAAATGAACGAACGCATGATGCTAGCTTGGTGTACGAATGTCAAGCAATTATTGGATATCAATCGCGTGCCTACGAACGGCGCTTCGGGCGACCGACTGGTGGTTTTGAATTAGTCTTTCCTTTTTTTTCTTTTCCCTTCCCTCCGGGCTTGGCCTGCCTGGCATTGGCTTGCGAGGCCGCTATGGCTCGTTTGGCGTTGGGGTTGTCGGCTTTGCCGGTGACTTCAAACAAGAAGCGGCTGGGTTGCGTAGGGCGGGGCTTGCCCCATTTAAAGCGGTTGAGGGCCATGGAGAGGGTCAGCCGGTCTTGTGCCCGCGTGATGCCGACGTAGCACAGGCGGCGTTCCTCGTCGATGGAGTCCCCCTCAGCCGCCACGCTGCGGTGGTGGGGCAGCATTCCCTCTTCCAAGCCGACCATGTAGACCTGCGAGAACTCCAGCCCCTTGGCACTATGAAAGGTCATCAGGGCCACGGCTTCGCGGTTGAGCTGCTTCTCCTTGTCGGGTTCCTCGTCGCGGCCCCCCAGCATCGTGTCCTCCAAGAAACCGCTCAACGTCGGTTTTTTGGCCCGCTTCTGGTACTCGCCCAACGCGTTGACGACCTCTTCCACGCTGTTCCAGCGGGCGGTCTGTTCGTTCGGTTCCTTGTAAATTCTGGCCAGTTCATCTTGATAGCGAATGGCGTGGATCAGGTCGGCCACCACATCGACGGCGGCCTCGCTCTCCAACCGCGCGCGGTACTTTTCAATCAAGGCGCGAAACGCCGCCACCGCCTTGACCGCCGGCGCGGCCAGTCCCAGCGAGGCCGCGTCGGGCAGAACTTGCCACACTGGCTGGCCTTGAGAAACCGCGTGCGCTAACAGGGCTTCCACCGCCGCCGGCCCCAGCCCGCGGGCGGGCGTGTTGATAATCCGCAGCAGCGAGACTTCGTCGTGGGGATTATCGAGCGTTTTAAGGTAGGCCAGAATATCGCGGACTTCCTTGCGGTCGTAAAAAGACATTCCCCCCAGCAGCACGTAGGGAATTTTCTGGCGGCGCAGTTCCGCCTCGAAGGCCCGCGGCTGTTCGTTCGTGCGGAACAAGATGGCAAAGTCGCGCAGCCGCGCGCGGCGGTTGACGACCGCGGCGTTGATCTCGCCGACGACAAACTCGGCCTCGATCGTTTCGTCGGGAAGCTGCAACACGCGAGGCTCCTCGCCCCCCGGCCGGCAAGACCGCAATACTTTGTCGTGCCGCTGCTTGTTGAACACAATCAGCCGGTTGGCCATCTCCAAGATGGGCTTCGTCGAGCGGTAATTTTCCTCCAGCCGTACGACCTTGGCTTCCGGCCAATCCTTCTTGAACCGCAGAATGTGGGTGACTTCGGCCCCGCGCCAACCGTAGATCGACTGGTCGTCGTCCCCCACAACGCACAGATTGCGGTGCCCCTCGGCCAAGGCCCGCACGATGGCATATTGCGAACCGTTCGTGTCCTGATATTCGTCGATCAGCAAATGGTCGAAGCGTCCGGCTTCTTCGATTCGCACATCGGCGAACTTTTCAAACAGCTCTTGGGTACACAGCAGCAGATCGTCAAAATCGACCGCGCCGGCCAGCTTGAGCGATTGCTGGTAGCGGCGATAAGCCGAGGCCGCCAGATGTTCTTTGTCGGTCGCGGCCACGCTAATGGCCTGGTCGGGCCGCAGCGAGGCGGTCTTCCAACGGCTGATCTGGTTGATCAGGTCGCTCGGCCGCAAGGTATCGCTGCCAATTTTGATGTCGCGGAGGGCCGATCGGGCCACGCTTTCTTGATCGCCCCGGTCGTAAATGGCAAACTTTTCCGGATAGCCCAAGCGGCGAATGTGCCGTCGCAGCACGCGAACGCACAAGGCGTGAAAGGTGGAGATTTCTGGCTTCTCCCCGCCCGGCTGCTTGCCCAGCAAGGCCAAAGCCCGCTCTTGCATTTCTCCGGCGGCCTTTTTGGTAAAGGTCACCGCCAAAATTCGCCCCGGATTGATGCCGTGGCGGATCAATTGGGCGATGCGGAAGGTGACCACCCGCGTCTTGCCGGTCCCCGCGCCGGCCAGCACCAAGAGCGGCCCGCGCAAGGTGGCCACGGCGTCCTTTTGGGCCTCGTTCAGTTCCATGGGCGGCGCTCCGTTGACGGCAGGCACGCTATTCTCATCGCGACGAAATACCGGCCACCGGCAGAATAACGCCCGGCAAGTGGGCTGAACAGGCTCGCTGATGGAAGCGATTTTCGCCAGTCTGGGGGGCGAACCAACGGCGAACGGGTCGAAGTTTGATGAACCACGGATGACACGGGTTTCACGGATATTTTGTTGTGCGCCCATTGATCGACGGATGCCTTTGAATGCTTCAGGCATGAATGCCTGGGCTATTCATAAGGTGTCCACCCCTTGTCGGTACTAAACCCCAATTTCATCCGTGAAACAAACGTTCGATTTCCTTGTGCGCCGCGCAAATTGTTGATCTAGGCGAAACAGGTTTGGAGGCGAGTTTCGCGGAGGTTTTCCAGGCATTCGATAATGCAACGATAACGGTCCACCTGGTTTTCGAGGGTGGTGCTTGGCTGCGGGAGCCGTCTCCGACGGCGACCATCGGCGCGCCATCCTGGAGGGCCGAGACCGCGAAAAACGCCGTATTACTCAGGCCGGCGAGCGCGTCGCCGCCTAAAACAGCGGGCTCGCCCCGCCATGAGAAGAACCACGAATCGAACGAATCGAACGAATAGGCATCCCACGGTACGAGTTCTTCTAGCCGCTGCCCGCCCCCTTTTCCTCGCGCGGGTTTCCACTTATAGCGGTTCGTTTGCATAATGATCCATTGCGAACGCTTCAAATTGCATAGCTTTCGGCCTTCCCGTTGGTCGGCCTGGGCTCATTGGCCGTACGAAATGCAATACGAGATTCATTCGTTGGATTCGTTCGATTCGTGGTTCTCACCAAGCCTCGTACAATTGC
>JBFWUW010000057.1:0-46878 GCA_050247075.1 Pirellulales bacterium
GCACGTGTCTCCACGAGGAATTTCTGCGTCTCACCGCTCCCACGCCGCCCGCTCCAAAAATCCGCTCCCTCCTCAAACGCCTCACCGCCCTGGTGGTATAACACTGAAAGTTTTCGGAAAGTGCAGCCTCCAGGATGGAACGCCGATTGTCGCCGTCGGAGACGGCCCCTACAGCCAAGAAATCACGCCAAATTCATCGGTGGTTCATCTTGGCAATGGTTAGATAAATGGGTTTGTCGTGGCCGCACACCACGGGGGATGTCCCTCCGTGATCGATCGGCGCGGTCTGGCTGAATCTCATTCGGGAGCAAGTACCATGAAACGGTTGACTGGCGTGTTGGTCGTGGCCGCGGTGTTGAATCTGGCCCAGCAGGCGTTTGCCGCGGAAAACCCGGCGGGGACCTGGAAGTGGACCATGACATTTAACAACCGCACCCGCGAGGCTTCGCTGACGCTCAAGCTGGACGGCGACAAGCTGACCGGCAGCATGCCCGGCCGCAATAACACCGAACGCGCCATCGAGAATGCCACGTTTAGCAACGATGAAGTCAAGTTCGATATTGTCCGCGAGCGTAACGGCCAGAAATTCACGCAAACCTACAAAGGCAAGGTCAGCGGCGACACCATCAAGGGAACGATTGAATTCCAGCGCGACGGCCTACAGTCGCGTCCGTGGGAAGCAACACGCGCACCGTAGCGAGGTACGTGGACAATGCTCACGACTGCATGGCGGAAACGCCGGCCCAAGCCGTTCCCACGCATGCGGCAATTCCGCGCAATATTAAGGCAACAACTGGCCGCATCCGTGGTCACGCCTTTTACTTGATGCCCTGCTGCTCCGGCCCCTCTGCCTTGACTGGCTTTACCGAGGCCAGGTGCTGGCTTATGCTGCTGGCATACGAGTATTTGCGTTTGGAACCAACCATGAGGCTGTTCATGCGTACGCGGATTTCAACGGTTTGTCTGGCGGTGGTGGGGATGTGGCTGGCGGGTGGGGCGGTGGCGGTGGCCGATGTGACCATCATTCAAGATGGCCAGCCGCGGGCGACGATTTATGTCGCGGCCGATGTGCTTTCGACCGAGGACCAAAATCTGGCCGCGCTGAAGAACCCGGCCCGCGAGGCCGAGGAAAATCGCGTGCGGTTGCGGGCCAGCGTGCTCGATCTGGCCAAATACCTGGAGAAAATGTCGGGGGCCAAGGTGGAAGTGGCCGCCGGCCCGCCGCCCGCCGACGCCAAGACGATCCCGATTCTCGTCGGCTCGCTGGCCGAGGCCGCTTACGGGCCGCCGGGCAAAAAGTACACCTACCGGCAAGGCTTTCGCATTGTCGTGGGCGAAAAAGGGATCGGCCTGATTGGCGAGTCGAACCTGGCGGTCAGCTATGCCGTGTACGAACTGCTGGACGAACTCGGCTGCCGCTGGTTCATGCCCAGCGAACAGGGCGAAGTCATTCCCACGCTGAAGACGGTAGCCTTCAAAGAGCGTGATGTCTCGCTCACGCCCGGCACCATTTACCGCGGGTTATGGTATGCCGACGATGATTACAAACGCCGTAACCGCACCGGCGGGTTGCTGCTGTCGGCCGGGCATGCCTTGGAGTTTTACATCACCAAGGAACAGCGCGAGGAACACCCGGAGTGGAAGGCCGAGATTGGCGGCAAGCCCGACCCCGTGCGGCTGCGCTGGAGCCATCCCGGCGTGGCCCAGGCGATTGCCGACAAGATCATCGCCGGCCAAGAGGCCAGCCCCGTGCCGTCGTGGTCCCTCTCGCCCGAGGATGGCATGTCGTTCGACGAATCGGCCGAGGACCGGGCGCTCGACGCGGGCGATTTCGACAAGACCAACGGGGTGGTGGCCATCGCCGACCGGCTATGCGTGCTGGATAACCGCATCGCCGAGCGCGTCACCGCCAAGTATCCCGACATCTTGTTTGGCATGTTGGCCTACTCCAACTACATCCGCCCGCCCGTCCGCGAACAATTGCACCCCAGTATCATCCCGCAGTTGGCGCCGATCGCCTACAACCGCTACCACCCCATTACCGACGACAACGTCCCCGGCGTGGAAGACTACCGCCTGATGGTGGAGGGCTGGGGCAAGGCATCGCGGTCGGGCATGACCAGCATTTACTTCTATGCTTTCAACCTGGCCGAGGTCGCCGCTCCCTTCCCCATGATTAAGAAGTGGAGCGTCGATATTCCGGTGGTCATGCAAAACGGCTGCAAGTTTTGGCAGCCAGAGACCATGCCCAACTTTGAGACTTCGATGCATGGCCTGTGGCTGGGGCTGCGGATGGCTTGGGATCCGACCCAAAAGCCAGCCGATATCATCGACGAGATCAACACCAAATTCTACGGCCATGCCGGCCCGCAAATGGCCGCCTATTGGGACCATATCGACCGTATTTGGACCGATGTGCCGGAGTATTCCGGCAGCGGTTTTTACTACATGCAGCGCTGGACGCCCGAGGCCTTGGCCACGGCCCGCCGGCTGATGAACGAAGGCCTTTCGGCGGCCCAGACGGCGGAGGAAAAATTTCGCGTGGGTCTGGCCAACGAGTCGCTGCTGCAACAAGAGTTGTTCATGAAGATGCGCCGCGACCTGGCCGAGGGCCGCTACGAGCATCTGGCCCAGGAAGCCGCCCAATGGCAAGACAAGCATGTCGAACTGGGGGAAACGTACAAGGCCCAGTCGTGCTTTTCCAACGCCGGCTGGACGCCGCTGACCGTGGCCGGTTTGTACTTCAAGGCGTTCTATCGGGCGACGTATGAAGACGCCGCCCGCGTGGCCGCCAACTACAAGGTCGTCACTCCGCCGATGCGCAGTTGGAAGATCAAGGATGACCAGGAAAAGCAGGGCGAAGCGGCCGGATTCGCCAAGATCGACTTTGACGATGCATCGTGGAAACAGGCCGACCCCTGCACCGATTCTTGGTCGGCGCTGGGCTACCACGACTATTTTGGTTCGATGTGGTACCGCACCCAGGTTAAATTGCCAGCGGCCCCCGCCGGCAAGAAGTCTTACCTGTGGATCGGCAGCACCGACGGCAGCGTCAAGGTGTTCGTCAATGGCCAGCACATTCCCTACGTCAACGAAAAGGGGGAATCATCGCCCGACTTCAACGGCTACTGCCAGCCGATCTCGTTGGATATCACCAGTGCCCTGCGGCCCGACGGCAACAACCAGATCAGCCTGTTTTGCACGCGGACGTTTTTTAACGAACTGGGAACCGGCGGGCTGCTGAGCCAGACATTGGTTTATCAGGACAAGTAACGCGAGCGGCCTTGGGAATAGCTGTCAGCGGAGAAGCCATCAGCCGTCAACTTGCGGCTACGTCGCGCCCGCTAGCCGGGTGTTGCTGGCCTTGGTACGGGCCTTGCTGGGGACGTTCATGAAGTGCCGTTCCACGTTGTTGTAGAACAGCCAGGCGACGGGCAGGCTGATCGCCAGGCTGGCCGGCATGCCGATGAACAGCACCGCCGAATCGCTTCCCAGGCCGGTCAGCGAAAACAGGCAAGCCATTACGACCACAATCGGGAAGTGTGTCAGGTAGATGCTGTACGAAATCCGTCCGCACCAGGCCAGGGGCTGCAAGGGGCGAAAGTCGGCAATGGCCCGGTCGAAACGCCGGCCGAGCATGAGTGCCATGGCGAACAGGCAAGACGCCACCAGGTATTCATCGAGGTGCCGCTGATGGTAGCTCGTCTGGCTCTGCCGGTCGCAAACGGCGTACACGGCCCCCGCGGCAAACAGGGCCAGGGTGGCCCACCGCAATTGGCGGCTGGCGTAGTGCAGTCCGTGATAGACAAATATGCCCGCGGCAAACAGCAGCCAGTGGCCATCGCAAAAAAAGCCCCAGGCATCCCAACCGTTGGCCCTTCCGACATGCCGCACGCATAGCGTCAATACCGACAGTACCACGGCCGCCAAAAAGAACCGCCTGGCCGCCAGAAACAGCATCAACCCGGCCAGCGCGTAAAACTGTTCCTCGTAGCACAAGGTCCAGGTGTTGCTCATCAAGTAATTAGGGGCCGAAGCTCCGGAAAGCCGCGGCATCCAGGCTTCCGCCGCCAGAAAGTTGCCCAGCCAATGCCAGGCGGTGAACTCGGTTGGATGGGCCAACTGCGTGCAACGCGCAAATAAGACCGGGTTCAAGCCCGCCACCAGGCAAAACATCACCGCCAGTGCCAAGGCCGCCCAAAACGGCGGATAGATGCGGCGAATGCGGCGGCGGAAGTAATCCCGCAGCGAGTGCGGCTTACGGCGCAGTCCGTCCACGCTGGCGGCAATACAATAGCCGCTGATCACGAAGAAGAACGGCACGCCCACCCACAAGAATCCCGCCAGTCGGATGCCGATCGATCCCAGGCTCCAGGTGGCCGTGTCGTGGACGCGAAACGCATGTTCGGCATAAAACGCCGAGTGATAAAACAGCAGTGCCAGGCAAGCGAATCCCCGCCAGATATCGAACGAGGCATAACGCGCGTTGTCGGGACGAGGAGGCAGCGGGGCCGGTTGTGAAACTGCCACGGCAGGAGCCGCCGATGCTGGCGCATTGTCGTCTGTGGAATGGGGAAGTATCGCCATAAACGGCTATCCGGTCTACTTCGGACCTAAAGCTCTTGCCTGGAACGGCAGCGAACGAAGTACGATTCAGCGACTCTGTTTTTCATGGGGTGGCGAATCACGCCAGCGCTGCCATGCGGAACCAAAAACCACCCGAACTCTCGTACTAAAAGAGTAGCTCGAAATATCCATTCGCTGGCATCAGATTCAGCCAGGCCGATTTTTCCGGTCGTGCCGAACGAGCCGCATTCAAAGAGCATGTAGAAGACGACTCCAGCGCCGATGGCCGCGCGGTTCGCCGTTTTGGTCGGCGATGGAATCGCCTCCTACTCGGCAATTCGGCCCAGCCCGCGTTGGGCCGAGGCCTCGGCCTGGCGCCAGTAGGGCTTGCCTGGCAGGCGTTGCGAGGCGTGCCGCGACAGTTCCAGCACGGCCCCATGCCGGCCGGCCGCCGTCAACTGCTGGAACCACTGCTGGTGGATCGCCAGATAGTTGGACTGAAACAACTCATGGGCAGGGGCCAGTTCCAGCCCGGAATCGAGAATGCGGACGGCCAGCTCGTGCTCGTCCGCGGCGGCGGCGGCGAGGGCCCAGTTATTCAGGGAGGCCAGCAAATTGCCCCCCGCTTGCGGGTTTTGGGGATCCAGCCGCAGGGCTTTGGCGTTGGCGGCCACCGCGCCGGCAAAGGCGTGCTGCTCCAAGGCATCGACGCCCCGATTGTAATACACCAGCGCCGTCAGGCCGGCCGCGCCAATCTGGCGTCGCGGGCCTTCCCAGCGTTGGCCGGCGGTCTTCTCGCCGGTTTTGGCGGCCAGCCTGGCCCGTTGCACTTTGGGCTGGTGTTCCAGGGCGAACCACTCGGGGCAGGTCGTTTCGACATCAATCGTGCCTGTCGGCGTCAACACCACGCTAAACACATGGGCCGGGCACTCCACGGCGGCAACCTCCAGTCCCAGCCTTTCGGCCAAGGCATTGAACAGCACGGTGGAATTCACGCAATTATAGGTCCCTTCGTCTAGTGCCCGCCGCACATCGCTGCAAGTCAGCTCGTAGGCGCCGGTAAAAACCCGCTCGTGCAGAAAGGCCAAAATGGCCGCAGCGCGGTCGCGGTGGGAGTCGTGCGGTTGGAAGGTGCGGCTAAGTTCGCCGGTCCACTGGCGAAGGCGGCGTTCGGCCGATTGAATCACATGCGCGTCGGCCCCTCCGGCGATCAAAGTCGCGGCTAGCAGCGAGTGCCGGTCGAGTTGGCCATCGATGGCATCCTCCAGCAATGCGGCCTCCGCGGCATTGTCCGGGCGCGTCAATTGGTCCCACGTCAGCCGAGGCTCGGCCGAAGCACGCCAGGCCGCGGCCAATGGCGCGGGCCGGGCCGCCAGTTCCACCCCGGCGGTATCGGCAGCCAGGCAATCAGGCCCCCGTTCCAGCCCAGGAATCAGCAGGCAGCAGAGGCAGGCAATCCCGGAAAATCGCGGCATGGAAGTCAAACGGTAAGCAGAGCCGGCATCCAGCCATCAACAACTCGTGGCGGCATCCCCATTGCCCACGCCCCAAACCCTAGGTGGCAAAACGGCAACATGGGGCGATTCGGAAACGTTTGCCGTTAAGAAAACGGCCAACCAGCGAAAGGATGTGCGGCTAGTACCGGTTGTGCCGGTTTTTTGGTTTTCGGTTTTCGGTGTTCAGGGAGAAGCCATCAGCAGCAAGCCAAAAGCTGATGGCTTCTTTACTGACCGCTCTTTTCATCCTTCCGCCTTCATCCTTCATCCTTTCCCCTCTACTCCCACTCAATCGTGGCGGGGGGTTTGCTGCTGATGTCGTAGGCCACGCGGTTGACCCCTTTGACCTCGTTAATGATGCGGGTGGAGATTTTCGCCAGCAGATCGTAGGGGAGGCGGCTCCAATCGGCGGTCATGAAGTCCTCGGAGTCGATGGAGCGCACCGCGATGGTTTCCTCGTAGGTGCGCGCGTCGCCCATCACCCCCACGCTTTGCACCGGCAGCAGCACGGCGAAAGCCTGCGAGGTCTGGCGGTAGAGTCCGGCCGATTTGATCTCGTCCACCACAATCATGTCGGCTTCGCGCAGCTTGACCAACCGTTCCTTGGTCACCTCACCCAGGCAGCGCACCGCCAGTCCAGGTCCGGGGAAGGGGTGCCGCCAGACGATTTCATCGGGCAAGCCCAACTGCGTCCCCAGGCGGCGAACCTCATCCTTGAACAGGTCGCGTAGCGGTTCGATCAGTTCAAACTGCAAATTGTCCGGTAGGCCCCCCACGTTGTGATGCAGCTTGATGGTGGCCGCCGGGCCGTCGGGCGATGCGCCGCTCTCTATCACATCGGGATACAGCGTGCCTTGCGCCAAGAACCGGGCATCCGCGATCTTGGCCGCCTCGATGGCAAAACAGTCAATAAAACAGTGCCCAATTCGGCGGCGTTTTTCTTGCGGATCGGTGACGCCCGCCAAGGCGCTGAGAAAGCGGTCTTCCGCCGGAACAACATGCAGATCGGTCTTGAAGTGCGTGCTGAACTCGCGAATCACCAGTTTGGCTTCGTCCTGCCTAAGCAGGCCGTTATCGACCAGAATACACGACAGTTGCGGGCCAATCGCCTTGTAGATGAGGGCCGCTACCACGGCGGAATCAACCCCGCCCGACAGCCCGCAGATAACGCGCGACTGGCCGACGCGGGCTCGGATTCCGGCCACGGCCTCGTCGGCAAAGTCGCCCAGTTTCCAAGCACCGCTGGTGCGGCAGACCTGTTGCAAAAAGTTGCCCAGGATTTTCGATCCACCCGGCGTATGCGTGACTTCCGGATGAAACTGCAAGCCATAAATGGGAAGCGAAACATGCTTGACCGCGGCGATGGGGCAAGTCTTGGTGGCGGCCAGCGGTACGAAGTCCTCCGAAACACGCGAAACCTGGTCGCCGTGGCTCATCCAGACCTCAGTATCGTCGGGCAGGCCGGCGAACAGGTCGGCGTGCGAGGTTATGCGGCAATGGGCCCGTCCGTACTCTCGGGCTTTGGCGTTCTCAACCTTGCCCCCCAGTGCCGAACAGGCTATTTGCATGCCATAGCAAATGCCTAGCACGGGTATTCCCAATTTGAAAATGCGCGGGTCGCACTTCGGAGCGCCATCTTCGTAGACGCTGGCGGGGCCACCCGACAGGATCAGCCCGCGAGGGGCAATTTGCTGCACGCGCTCGGCTGTAATATCGTGGCGGACGATTTCGCAATAGACTTGCTGTTCTCGAACGCGGCGGGCAATCAGTTGGGCATATTGCGAGCCAAAGTCCAGCACCAAGACCTTCTCAGAGGCGGCGCGGTGCTCGCCCATATTAGGCGTGGGGATCGTGATTGCCATGAAAAGTTCTCACCGGCCAGGGCCGCAACCGCCATCGCGGGCTGTGGAAAAAAAGAACGCCCGTCCGAGACGGGCATTTGGCGCAATATACGAGTGCCGGCGGAGGTTTGCCAGTGGCCGACGGCGCGATCCCTCGCGGCCTAGTCAATAACGGGTCCGGGGTAGCCGATGAAGCCATCGGGACCGCAAAAGGCCTCGTTTTTGGCACTTTGGCGGTAGGCTGTCGAAAGCAGAGGCTCGTCCGTGCCTGGAGTCGCACGCCGGATCCGGCCTAGGCCAACCGGTAAATGTGGGTGGTTCAGGCGACCGCGCCTCATTTTTTGGGCCAGGCAGAAAAGATCCGTCAAATCGGAAAAAATTGTCAAGTTAGGAAACGGGTGGTGCTGCAATTTTCTTGACTTAGGGTTAGATTCTGGTAAATCTAAGCCTTGAACCATATTTTCAATTCCGCAGATTCCGGTAAATATGCCGTTCTGGCAAGAGATTTTGCGTTAGGCGTAGATTTGTCATAATCGGGCCGCGATTTGTGCGGCATTCATTGGTGATTTGTCCGTTGCCGGTGGTCGGCAAGTTCTTTTTCTTCGTTATAAGGAGTGTCCCATGAGGAAGACCGCATTGCTCTTGCGAGCGGCATTCACGCTCGTGGAGTTGCTGGTGGTCATCGCCATTATTGGCGTGTTGATCGCCCTATTGCTGCCGGCCGTTCAGGCCGCGCGCGAAGCAGCTCGTCGCACGAAATGCACCAACAACATGAAGCAAATTGGGTTGGGCATGCATAACTACCTGGACCAATGGAAGAAATTCCCTTGCGGCACCACTTGGACCTTGCCGGGTCAGTCCGGGTTTACGGCGATCATGCCGTACACCGACTACGCCAGCTTGTACGAGAATATGCGCATCGGCGACCTTTACCAGGCAGACATTGGCACCAACGCTACGGCTTGGCACTGGGACCAGCCGATGATTACAAACTCTAGTCAGTACCCCCGCGCACAGATCATTCAGTTTGCGATTTGCCCGTCCGATCCTGGTCCGCCTACCGATGGTAGCTGGGGAAAGACCAACTACAGCCTTAGCGCCGGCAACAACAACGTCAACGAGGGAAGCTGCACGGGTAATTGCGATATTTACGTGCCGTTTGCCGATAGCGGCTATCCCAATCCCGGTTCTAGCCAATCGAACGAAGGCTACGTATCGGGTATGTTCGCCACCGGCAATTATGCCTGCAAGGAAAGCGACGTTACGGACGGTTTGTCCAACACCATCATGGCTGGCGAGCAGACGTTTAATTGCTCGGATCACCCCGGCTGGTTGTTCTACCCCTGGCATATGCACCTGGGACAGGCCAGCACGACCATCCCCATGAACATCTTCGCGTCTTGCTTCAACGAGCCAATTCAGCGCGTGCAACCGTTCCAATGTGGGCAGTACAACGCTAGCGTTAATAACTTGAATTGCCACAAGATCAATTTTGGCTTCAAGTCGCGGCACCCAGCCGGTGCCAATTTCTTGATGGGTGATGCGTCTGTAAAGTTCATTCGCACGACCATTCAAGAATCGACCTATCGCTGGTTGGGTTGCCGTAGGGACGGCCAGACCATTGATCTCAATAAGTTCTAAGCGTTTGGGCTGAAGAATCCGAGTACAGGACCAGCCCCCGTATGGGGGCTGGTCCAATTTTTGGGGTATAGGTCGCGCAGGGGACGTCTATTTTCGCGGCTATTGGGCCTGTCATACACCACCTAGGGAGAATGTTGTGAAACGCAATTATGTTGTTGGTTGCATGTTGTTGGCCACGGTGGCGGTTGCCATGAGCGGCTGCGGCGGCGATTCCATTGACGGGTTAGTCGCCGCCAAAGGAACGATCAAACAAGGGGGTACCCCCCTCGAAGGCGCTTCCGTGATTTTTTCGTCGGCGGCTGGCTATACGGCATTTGCTACCACCGATGCCCAGGGTAATTTTTCCTTGTTCACCCGTAATCAAGAGGGGGCCAACCCGGGCACGTACAAGGTGATGGTCACGAAAATCCCCGCGGGCGCGGCACCCGCCCCGACTACTACCACTGGCGACGTTGCCGCCGTGCCGGATCCCAGCGCGGTAAAGGAAGAGCCATTGGCTGAAGGCCCCAAGAACCAGTTGAATGCCAAGTACGCCACCAAGGAAAGCACGCCGTTGGAGGCCGTGGTAGACAAGGATGCCTCCAAGAACGTCTTCGAGTTCGATTTGGAACCGTAGACGCAAGACCCGATACAATGCAATCTTGATACGCTGCCGGCGGACGGGCCAGTGGCTAATTCGTTGCACGATATCCGCGACGCGGTTTCGTCCGACTCGTTTTGGATGAAGCCGCGTCGTTTTGTTGTTGACCACCGAATGAAGAATGCCGCCATGTCAGGTCTTTTCAACGGTCGAACGCCCTGGCTGCTGTTGGTGGGCCTGGTGGTTGTCGGCGTTGGCTTTCGCCCGGCATGGCGGTCGGCCGTGAACAGCTATCGGATATCGGCGGCTCGTACCGCACTCTCCCGGGGCGAGCCCGAAAAGGCTTTGGAACTGCTGGAAGCCGCCGAGGAAACGGCTCAAACACGCGCCGACATTCAATACTGGCTGGCGGTTGCCTCGCGCCGGGCCCAGCGGTTGAAGCAGTTCAAAGTCTACCTGCAGCGCGCCGAAAGGGGCGGTTGGCCGCTGGAGGAGATCCAGCGCCAACAACTGCTGGCCTTGGCCCAGACTGGCCAATTTGACGAGGTCGAATCGCAACTTTCCAAGATCTGGCTGGTCGATGCCTCGGAAAACGTCACCGATGAAGTCTGCGAGGCGATGTCGCGGGGCTATCTTTCGCTGGTCCGTCTGAACGAGGCCCGCTATTGGCTGGAACATTGGATTAATCTTCGGCCCGACCTGGTCCCGCCTCGGTTGATGCTGGCCCAATTGTTGTCGCGGATGGAGCGTTTCGACCTCGTTCGGCAGCAGTACCAAGAGGTCTTGCAACGCTTTCCGGAGCGCGCCGACGTACGCCTGAAACTGGCTGACAGCTTGCTCGAAGCGAGCAAACTGGCCGATGCCGTGACCGAGTACGAACTAATTCTGCGGCAATCGCCGGCTGACCCCGGCGCAACCTTGGGATTGGCGCAGGCCCACATGCGCCTGGGGCAAACGGAGGTGGCACGCCAACAACTTGCCGATGCCCTGTCCACCAACCTGTCTTCGCGCCAGCGGGCCAAGGCTCTGGTCGATTTGTCGTCGTTCGACTTGGCGGCGGGCCAGTCGGAGCAAGCCATTGCGCGGTTGACGGAAGCCGAGAAACTGTGGCCCGAGGAAGCCAACGTTCAGTACAAGCTGGGGCAATGCCTGCGGCAGGCAGGCCAGTCCGAGGCCGCCAAGAAGCATCTGGACCGCGCCAGGGAACTTCAAGACTTGAAACAACGGCTCGGCCTGTTGTCGCAAGACCTGGTGCAGAACTCCGACAGCATCGACTTGCGCTTTCAGATTGGTGACGTCGCCTTGCAATTAGGTATGCTGGAAGAGGCCAAGCAATGGCTGACGAGCGCCATTTTAATGGACCAGAACCATCGCCAGGCGCATGCCCGGCTGGCGGAGATTTACCAGTCACTGGGTGATGCGGACAACGCCTTGTGGCATCGCCGGTTTGCGCAAACTCTGGATGATGCCCCCCAGCCATCACCCTCTTCCTCCACGACCGATTCTCCACCCCATGCGGACATAGTTGATAAGCTGGAAAAGGAAGCCGTGCCGCCCGCCAACCAGTTGCCGCCCGCGGAGAAGCAACCATCAGAACCAGACAAGAAAGTCGATCCGCCTGCTCCCGTTGAACCGCGAAATCCAGCGGCGGAGTCGTAACCCTTGGGCCGCACCGGCCCCCCGCGAAATGCGAATGACACGCCGCCCCCAAACATCCGTGCGACCCGCGCGCCGTCCCGCTATTCGGCTATTGCCATCCCTCGATCAGCGCCGTCGGGTTCACTGCTTCAACATGGTGCTGGCGCTATTGGCCATTCTGGCCGGTTCGGGTTGCCCCGCCAAACCTTCGGTTCCGCCGGCCGCGGTGCCGAACACGACGCAGGGCACGGAGTCCGACCCAGCCCCCGCCACGGATACCGGCACCGTCGAACTACGCGATATGACGTCCGAGTCGGGCATTGATTTTACATACCACAATGGCCGCGAGGCGGGACATGGTGCGTTGCTGGAGGCCCTAGGCGGAGGCGTGGCGCTGTTCGATTTTGATGGCGACCAACAAGTCGATGTTTTTCTGCCAGGCGGGGGTGGATTTAGCGACGGACACCAGATCTATGGTTTGCCTGCCGCATTGTACCGTAATTTGGGTGATTGGCATTTTCAGCCCGTGACCAACCTGGCTGGCATCGAAGCCGCGCGGTACTACAGCCATGCCTGTTATTGCGCCGACTACGACAATGACGGCTTCATCGACGTGACGGTGACTGGCTACGGCGGAGTGCAATTGTTCCGCAACCTGGGCGATGGAACCTTTGAGGAGGCGTCCGCCGCGGCCGGCCTGGCCGATCGCTTGTGGAGCAGTTCCGCCGCCTGGGGCGATTTCGACGGAGACGGCAACTTGGACCTGTACATCATCCACTTTGCCGATTGGTCGTTCGAGGAGGGGCATCATCCATACTGCAAAGCCTGGAGCAGCAACGATCGCGATACCTGTCCGCCGATTCGGTTCGATTCGCTTCCCGACTTGCTGTACCGTAACAGCGGTGACGGCACCTTTGCCGATTTCACCCAGGCCAGCGCCATCCGTACCGACGGTCGAGGGCTGGGGGCGATTGCCGCCGATCTGGACCATGACGGCGATTGCGATCTTTACGTGGCCAATGACACGATGGACAATTTTCTGTACATCAACGACGGCCACGGAGTCTTCACCGAGGAAGGCTTGCCGCGCGGCGCGGCGGTCGATGACAAGGCTGAGCCAAACGCCAGCATGGGGCTGGAACTGCTGGACTTCGACGCCGACGGCTGGCCCGACCTGTGGGTCACCAATTATGTAGGCGAGCAATATGCCATGTACCGCAACTTGGGCGGTGCCGAATTCGACCATGTCAGTGCGCGGATCGGCCTGGGGGTGCTGGCCTCGCAATACGTCGGTTGGGGAGCAGTCGCCGCCGATCTCGACCGCGATGGTGACCAGGATCTGCTGGTCACCAACGGGCACGCCATTTACTACGCGGAAGGCGTACCGCATCGCCAACGGCCAGTCGTGCTGTTGAATGAGCAACCTTCCAACCGGTTGCGGCCCGTCCCGTTTGCCAATGACAGCTACTTTGGCCAGCCACACGCGGGCCGGGGGCTGGCCCTGGCCGACCTGGATGGCGACCATGACTTGGACGTAGCGCTCTCGAACCTCAACGAGCCGGCAACCGTACTGCGCAACGACACGCCAACAGAGGGGACCACGGTGCGCATCAGGCTGGTGGGAACGACGTCCAACCGCGATGCCATTGGCACTCGGCTGGTGCTGCACACATCGGCGGGCGACCAGTTGAGGCACGTCAAAGGGGGAGGCAGTTACGTCTCGCACTCGGACCTAACCGTCGATTGGGGCCTGCCGCGCGATGCGACCGTGCTCGGCCTGAGCATCTGGTGGCCGTCAGGCATCCAGCAAGAGCTATCCCCATGGCAAGGCCCCACGATTCAAACCTTTATCGAGCCGCTGCCTTGAACTTGTGCCGATGATTCGCCTTTTACAGGGCAAGATCACTCCGCGGGCTTGTCAATGTTGGCCAATGCCCCGCGGATTGTGCCCGCGAAGGACTCTAGCTGTTGCATCGTGTCGCAGAAGGCCGCATAAGACATGTCTTGCCGCAACTCTGGCGTAAGTGCCCGGCCGCCGACGACCAGTGCCGAGCCAACTTCAGTGGCGGCGGCCGACAACCCGGCAAACTCCGCCACAAAGTCGATGCCTTCCCGAATGTGCGAAACGCTCAGCCAGAACAGTCGCGGCCGTTTGTCGTACAGCGAGCGGATCAGCGATGCGAACGGAATCGATACGCCCAGCGAGTTGGCGTGCCAGCCCGATTCGCGAAGGACCAGTTCGGCCATCGTCGTGGGCAGCATGTATTGGTCCCCTTCGATCGTGCCACCCAAGGCCAGCAGTTCCTGCTGGGGTTGGGGCTGCAGCCGCCGCAGGTCGAGCAAGATTCGCAGGGCGATCTCGCATCCGCGGCGTTCTTGATAGACCTCGGCCTGTTGGCAGCTCCAGCGGTCGCCAATCAGGCGAAAAGCCGGGGAGATGACTTGGTCGCACAGCACGCTGCTGGAATGCCTGGCCAGGTGCAGGTCCATCACGATCTGCCTGGCCTGGGCTTCATTTCCGGCCAACAGGGCATCGGCCAATAGCCCGCGGCCGCGCGCCAAACCAAGGTTGGCCCCCGGCGCGGTGGGGGGCAGGCCCAACAGTTCGGGCGAAACAAGCTGAAAATCTCGTTCGCGGATGAATCGTAAGACGTCGCTCAGCAGCAGTTTACGGTGCTTGCCGGCCGTCCGCACGGTCTGGATCAGACCAGAATCGCACCAACGTTTAAGCGACGACTCGCTGACGCCAATCGCCCGGGCAACCTGCTTGGGTGAGAGGAGTTCGGCGGGCACGGCAATCTCATCATGGTCGAGTTGGACGATTTAGCACTACTTTAGCACCCTGTTCGTGCAACTCCACTGGCGGGGCTGAACAAGCCGTTTTCTCTTCGACGCAAATAATTTATTGCAAATAACTTACGACCAAGAATATTTCTGGCCTAACTACGCTTGCCGACCGTCATGGAACGGCTATAACAGAATGAACGTTTTGAACGTTTTTTGGAAAAGCCGCTAGGCTGGCTCGCCGATCAACGACAAGTGCTCGGAGATACAACAGTGAGAATAGCCATCATCGGAGGAGGCATTTCGGGTTTGGTGGCGGCCTATCACCTCTGTCGCGACCACGCGATCACGCTTTTTGAAGCAAATGGCTACCTGGGCGGGCACACGAATACGGTCGAAGTCACGGTGGCCGGCCAGCGGCAAGCCGTGGATACCGGTTTCATTGTCTTCAATGACCGAACCTATCCGGCCTTCGTGCGATTGCTCGACGAGCTGCGGGTGCCGTCGTTTGCCACCGACATGAGCTTTAGCGTTCGCTGCCAGCAGAGCGGTTTGGAGTATTGCGGCAGTTCCCTGAATGGGCTGTTGGCCCAGCGGAAAAACTTGTTGCGGCCAGCATTTTACCGGCTGGTGCGAGACATCCTGCGGTTCAATCGCCTGGCTCCGAGGCAGTTCAATGGTCTGCGACACGACCAGACGGTGGACGATTACATCGCCAGCCAAGGACTTAGCCGCGAGTTTGCCGAATGGTATCTGCTGCCGATGGGATCTGCGATCTGGTCGTGCCCGCGGACATCGTTCGGGCGGTTTCCGATTCGCTTCATTATTGAGTTCTACCGCCATCATGGCCTGCTGAGCTTGACTGACCGCCCAACCTGGCGTGTGGTGGAGGGAGGATCGCGGACCTATGTCGAGCGGTTGACGCGGCCGTTCTTGGATCGAACGCGTACCAACTCACCCGTCGTGGGCGTCAGGCGAGACCAACTAGGAGTGCAAATCATCCCCCGTGGCCAGCCCGCCGAGGTGTTCGACCATGTGGTGTTTGCCTGCCATAGCGACCAGGCCTTGCGGATGCTGGGGGACGGCGCGACACCGCTGGAGCATGAAGTATTGGAGGCGTTTCCCTATCAGAAGAACATTGCCGTGCTGCACACCGACCGCCGAATGTTGCCACGGTCGCGAAGGGCCTGGGCTAGTTGGAACTATCTGCTGCCCACCAACGGCGACGACGGCGCGACGGTCACGTACCACATGAACCGATTGCAGCATTTGCAATCGAGCGAGGAAATCTGCGTCACACTGAATGGCGAACAGCAGATCGACCCGGCCAAAATCTTGCGGCGGTTTGAGTACCAGCACCCGGTCTTTACCACCCGTCGCCAATTGGCCCAGGCGCGGCATTCCGACTTGCTGCTGGCCAACCGCACCTCGTACTGCGGGGCATACTGGGGCAACGGCTTTCACGAAGATGGGGTCCAAAGTGGGCTGGCCGTTTGCGCGGCTTTGCAAGGGAGTGATCCATGTTCCGTGTTTAGTTTTCAGGATTCAGAAAGACACGAACCACATTCAACTGCCGCCTCTTAATCGCCCCACAGTCGCCCTTCCGCAAGTATCGGAACACCATCCGCAACCGACCGCCTGCACGACAATTACCGATAACTGAACACTGAACACCCCATGCACTCCTGTCTCTACCAAGGACTCGTTCATCACCACCGGCGACTACCGGCAGCGCATGCTTTTCGCTTCCGCTTGTTCCTGGTCTATCTGGACTTGGCCGAGCTGGACCAGGTGTTTGCCGGACGTTGGTGGTGGTCGGCCCGGCGTTTCAATCTGGCCTGGTTTCGCCGGCAAGACCACCTGGGCGATGCTCGCCAGCCGTTGGATGAGGCGGTGCGCGACCTTGTGGAGCAGCGCACCGGACGCCGCCCCGGCGGGCCGGTACGACTGTTGACGCACTTGCGTTACGCCGGCTTTATCATCAACCCGATCAGCTTGTACTACTGCTTCGAACAAGACGGCGAGCGGCTGCAAGCCGTCGTGGCTGAAGTCAATAACACGCCTTGGGGCGAGCGGCACCTGTATGTCCTGCCCGCCACGCGGCAGCCAAGTGGTCGATCGACCCGCGGCATCCAACAACGGCACGAAAAAGAGTTTCACGTTTCGCCCTTTATGGGAATGCGGCAAGAGTATGACTGGAAGGTCGGCCTCCCTGGTGAATCGTTGCGAGTACAGATTGCCAGTCGTGAAGCACCCGCACCCCCACTGACGGGCCAATCAGCCAGCCCCGCCTTGTTCGACGCCCGGCTGACCATGCGGCGGCGGCCCATCACGACAAGCAATCTGGCGCTGTCGCTGTTGCGCTATCCCTTGATGACGCTGCAAGTCTGGTTGGGAATTTACTGGCAGGCCTGGCGACTGTGGTGGAAGGGAGTGCCGTTCCACCCACATCCTAAACACAACTCTCCCGCCAAGGTGGCCGCATGATCCACGATTCACTAGCCCGCCCGATCGCCGCGCCGCTGCTGCCCAGTACAGCATCGGCAAGCTGGCTGCAACGCACTTGCCGGCGGCTGTTCTTGAGCCGGCTGGATACATTGCGCGAGGGCCGCATTGCCCTGCATTTTAGCGGTCAAGCCGCTACGGTGGGCACATCGGACGGTGAACCGACGGTGTGTTGGGACATTCATGATCCGGCGTTCTTCGTCCGTGCCGTCACCGGGGGAAGCTTGGGCGTGGCCGAGTCTTACCTGCGGGGCGAATGGGATTGCGATGATTTGCTGTCCCTCTTTCGGCTGTTTGCACGCAATATGTCGTTGGCCCAAAGCGGCGAACGCGGGCTGGCCCGCTTGGGCAAGCTGGCGGCCCGGTTTTGGCACGCCGCGCGGCGCAACAGCCTCCGCGGCAGCCGGCGGAACATCGAAGCCCACTACGATCTGGGCAACGACTTTTTCTCACTCATGCTCGATGAAACGATGGCTTACTCCAGCGGAATCTTCTTGCAGCCCGACAGCACGCTAGAAGAGGCTTCTCGCGAAAAATTCGACCGGCTCTGCCGCAAACTGGCGCTGCGGCCGGGCGACCATCTGCTAGAAATCGGCAGCGGCTGGGGGGGCATGGCCCTGCACGCCGCCGCGGAGTACGGCTGCCGCGTCACCACCACAACCATTTCGCCCAGCCAGCGGGAGTATGCCCAGGCCAAGATCGACGCCGCCGGACTGGCGGGCCGTATCACATTGTTGGGTTGCGACTACCGCGATCTGCGCGGCCAATACGACAAGCTGGTTTCCGTCGAAATGATTGAAGCGGTCGGCCGGCGATACCTGCCCGGCTTCTTTCGGCAAATCAGCCGCTTGCTCAAGCCGGACGGCCGATGTGCCTTGCAAGCCATTCTGATCCCCGACCAGCGCGACTCGCAGTACTTGCGATCGGTCGATTTCATTCAGAAGTACGTTTTTCCGGGTGGCTGCTTGCCTTCGATGGCCTCCATCCATGCCGCCGTGGCGGACCAGACCGACTTGCGGCTCGTCCATTTTGAGGAGATCTCACCGCACTATGCCCGCACGCTCGATGCGTGGCGGCAGCGGTTTGAGTCGCGGCTCGCGGAGGTACGCCAACTGGGGTACCCCGAACGGTTCGTTCGCTTGTGGCGTTACTACCTGTCTTATTGCCAGGCTGGCTTTGCGGAACGGGCCGTGAGCGTGGCCCAAATGCAGTTCGACAAGCCGCGCATACGCCACGACCCCTTGGAAATCACCAACCGGGCCGCCGGGGCGAGCTGCGGTGCTGAATTGCTGTCTGCCTGCGGAATGACTTCGGAGGAACTATGAAACGGCTAACGAAATACTGGGAGTACGGAGTCGGCTGCGCGTTAGCCGCGGCGGAAAGGAGCTGGCTCCCCGACTGGCTGTTGCGGGCCGGCATTCGCCGCTTATGCCATCAGCGTTTGCGGCAGTGCGATGCCCGCGATGACTCGGCTAATGAAGCCGCCTTGCAAGCCTTGCTGCAAGAGTCACGTCGCGGACCAATCGCCTTGCTGCCGGAACTGGCCAACGAGCAACATTACGAACTGCCGGCCGAGTTCTTCGCCCTGATGCTGGGCGAACGCCGCAAATACAGTTGCGGGCTATGGCAGCCAGAAGCCACCAACCTGGATCAGGCGGAAGATGTGGCCCTGAATGCCACCTGCGAACATGCCCAGTTGGAGGATGGCCAAGAGATACTGGAACTGGGGTGCGGCTGGGGTTCTCTCACGTTGTGGATGGCGGCCCGCTACCCAGCGGCACGGATTGTGGCGGTATCCAATTCGCACTCACAACGGCGGTTTATTGAGAGCGAATGCCGCAGGCTACATTTGGCCAACGTGCAAGTGTTGACGGCGGATATCAACGGCTTCAGCCCCACGCGGCAATTTGACCGCGTGGTATCGGTCGAAATGTTCGAGCATGTGCGAAACCACTCCCGGTTGTTACAGCGGATTGCCGGTTGGCTGCGGCCGGGTGGAAAATTGTTCGTGCATATCTTTTGCCACCGGCGGTTTGCCTATCCCTTTGAGCAACAGGGCCAACAAAACTGGATGGGACGGCACTTTTTCTCCGGCGGCATGATGCCATCGCGAGACTGGCTGGACCGCCACGACGACGACTTAGCCGTCGAGCAACGTTGGCACTGGAACGGCGAACATTACCGCCGCACGGCCGAAAGCTGGCTGGAACGGCTCGATGCCAATCGCGGCCAGGCGCTGGCCATCTTGCGGGCGGCCTATGGTCCCGGCCAAGCGGACCTGTGGTTGCAGCGCTGGCGGATGTTTTTGCTGGCCGTGGCCGAACTGTTTGGCTTCGCCGGCGGAACGGAGTGGTATGTCATCCACGCGTTATTGGCCCACCAAGGCGCCGCCCGCAAGGTTGCTTCGACATCGCTGGCTGGCTCGCTTCAGCAGGAAGGATGTGCCCCTTGAGTCATGTGGAATCGGCTGTTTTGGCTCGTCAACCAATCCTTCAAGCATCGTCTGCCGCGGCAAAAAAGCGCATCGGCTGGCATCGCTTGGTGTCGTTGTTGGGCATGCACGCCGGCTGTCTGGCCCTGTTCTGGGTCGGCTGGAGTTGGTCCGCTGTTGCCGTGGCGGTCTCTTTGTATGTAGCCCGCGCGTTTGGGTTGACGGCGTTCTACCATCGCTATTTTTCCCATCGGGCTTTTAAGACCTCGCGCTGGTTTCAGTTCGCGGGGGCTTTGCTTGGTTGCGCGGCGGCGCAAAAGGGTCCGCTGTGGTGGGCGGCCCACCATCGCGAACACCATCGCCGCGCCGACAACGAGGGAGATGTCCACTCGCCACGGCAGCATGGCGTGCTGTGGGCGCACATGCTCTGGTTTCTTACCGACGATAACAACACCTGCCACTCGGCCAGGGTTCGCGATTGGACCCGCTTCCCCGAACTTGTGTGGCTCGACCGCTTGAGCATGCTGGTGCCCGTGATTGGCTGGGGGCTGCTCTACGCGACTGGCACTTGGTTGAACCGCACCTGGCCCTCGCTGGGTACCTCGGGCGGACAATTCCTGGTGTGGGGTGGGTTTGTATCGACCGTCTGCCTGTACCATGTCACTTACTCCATCAATTCGTTGGCCCACTTGTGGGGCCGGCGGCGGTTTGCCACCCGCGACGATAGCCGCAACAACTTGCCGCTGGCGATTTTGACCCTGGGAGAAGGCTGGCATAACAACCACCATTTCCATGCCTCGTCGGCGCGGCAAGGGTTTTACTGGTGGGAGATCGACCTAACGTATTACGGACTGGTGGGACTATCGTGGCTGGGCCTGGTGTGGGACCTGAAGCCCGTTCCCGCCCGCGTGTTGGAGCTAGGCCGCGGGAACCTGGCGAAAAGGAGCGGTTCTTGACCGCGCGGCTGCTGTTGGAGGATTTGCCGCTGTCGGCTAGTTTGTGGTGAAGTTGCCGTGGGCTGGGTTTGGCCCTGGCTGGTTTGCGCGACCGCTTCACTCATCCATAAGGCTTTGCCATGCCTGCCGCAGCGACGCTGTCCTTAGCCGATCACATCCGGGCGATCCCCGATTTTCCCAAGCCGGGCATCTTGTTTCGCGATATCACACCGATGCTGGCCCACCCGGCCGCCTTGCGCGAGTCGATCCGCCAACTGGCGGAACACTATCGAGGCAAGAAGATCGACGTCATCGCCGCCGCCGAGGCCCGCGGGTTTATCTTTGCCGTGCCACTGGCGCTAGAGCTGAATGCCGGCTTCGTGCCGGTGCGCAAGCCGGGCAAGCTGCCCTTCGACACGCACGCCTTCCATTACGAACTGGAGTACGGCACCGACACGCTGGAAGTCCACATCGACGGCATTCAGCCGGGCCAAAACGTATTGTTGGTCGACGACCTGCTGGCCACCGGCGGCACCATGGCCGCCTGCTGCCAACTAGTCGAGCGCTGCGGCGCAAACGTAGCGGGCTGCGCCTTCGTGATTGAACTAACCAGCCTGAACGGCAAAGCCAAGATTGCCCCGCACGAGGCGTTCAGTTTGGTTCGATATGAGTGAGGAGCGAAGAAGCCGTCAGCGGAGAAGCTGTCAGCCATCAGCCGGATACGAAAAAGCTGATGGCTGACAGCTTCTCCGCTGATAGCTTTTGCCTTCACCCCACCAGTTCTTTCACCACTTTCCCATGCACGTCGGTCAGGCGGAAATCTCGGCCGGCGTAGCGGAAGGTGAACCGCTCGTGGTCAAAGCCTAGCAGGTGCAGCATCGTGGCGTGCAGGTCGTGGGGGTGAACGCGGTTCTCCACCGCCTTGAAGCCAAACTCATCGGTTGCGCCATAAGTTTGGCCTCCTTTAATCCCGCCGCCCGCCAGCCAGACGCTAAACCCGTAATGGTTGTGGTCGCGGCCATTGGCGGCGGGCAGTTCGGCCACGGGCGTGCGGCCAAATTCGCCCCCCCACAATATCAGTGTTTCGTCCAACAGCCCGCGTTGTTTGAGGTCTTTCAGCAGCGCCCCAATCGCCTGGTCGCTCTCGCCCGCCAGCTTGCGGTGGTTGGCTTCGATATCGTTGTGGTTGTCCCACGGCTGGCCGGCTCCGTGCCAGATCTGCACGAACCGCACGCCGCGCTCCACCAACCGCCGCGCGGTCAGCATCTGCCGGGCCTGCGTACCCGGGCCGTACAGGTCCAGAATATGTTGCGGCTCGCGGCTGAGGTCGAAGGCCTCGGCCGCTTCAATTTGCATGCGATAGGCCAGCTCGAACGATTGCAGCCGGGCCTCTAGTTGGGCATCGTCATGACGGGCCTCCTTGTGGCGGCGGTTGAGTTCGCCCACGAGGTCGAGCTGCCGCCGCTGTTCCTTCAAGGTCGAAGTGCTGTTGCGGATATGCTCAATCAGCTTCTCGATCTCGGTGTGCTGTGTGTCGAGATACGTCCCTTGATAGATGCCGGGCAGAAAGCCCGACTGCCAGTTTTGCGCCCCTTGAATCGGCACGCCGGCGGGGCACATGGAAATGAACGCCGGCAGATTCTGATTCTCGGCTCCCAGGCCATAGGTGACCCACGAACCAAAGCTGGGCCGCACCAGCCGGGCTTCGCCCGTGTTCATCATCAACAGCGATGGCTCATGGTTGGGCACGTCGGCATACATCGAGCGGACGACCGCGATGTCGTCGATCGACTCGGCCACTTTGGGAAAAATCTCGCTGACTTCAATACCGCTCTGCCCATGTTTTTGAAACTTGAACGGCGAAGGGTAAGCCGCACCGGTCTTGCGCTCCGTCACCAGATTATCGGTGGGCAGGCTCTGGCCGGCGTACTTGGCCAACAGCGGCTTGGGGTCGAACGTATCGACCTGCGATGGCCCGCCGTTCATGAACAGGTGGATCACATGTTTGGCCCGCGCGGGAAAGTGCGGAGCCTTGGGCGACAACGGATTGCCCCGCTCGGCGGCCAGCAGCCCGTTGCCGCCACGGTCAGCGGCGACCAGGCCCATGTCGGCCAGCATCGAACCGAGCGCCACGCTACCCAGGCCCATGCCGCCGCGACGCAACAATTCGCGCCGCGAGAGGCCCAACGGCTGGCATGGTTGAAGAGAGTTCATGCATCCATCTTGATGCGGAATTTCATGCGACGCAAGCGTTGCCGTAGCCGCATGGATCCTGCCGTGCCGGCTTGCGACGGTAGCGACGGACCATTCACAACATCCGCCCATGGCCCCTGCGAGGGAGAATGCCCGGGGGAGAGTGAGTGCTTTGGATGCTTCATGCCCATCAACTGCGCGCGGCAACAACAATCACGCACGCGCCAAACCGGCGAGGCAGAAGCTTTACGGCTACGTCCAGAACTCACTTATCGGTGAACCGCTGGGCAGCACGCTGATGGGGCGGCCGGCGTTGTTCAGGTACTGGGCTTCATAATCGACACCCAGGTGGCGGTAGACGGTGGCCAGTACGTCTTGAGGCGATCTGGGATTGGCTTTGGGGAAGGCGCCCAGAGCGTCCGAGGAACCTACGATGCGGCCCCCTTGGATGGGACCGCCGGCCAGCGCCGCGCTAAACACGTTGGGGTAGTGGTCGCGCCCGGCGTTGCCATTCACCCGCGGCGTGCGGCCAAATTCGCCCCAGGCCAGCACCAATGTGCTGGATAACAACCCGCGTTCCTCCAGGTCTTGGATCAACGCGGTGTAGGCCTGGTCCCAACGCGGCAAGAAACCGCGCCGCAGCGAATCGAAGCCTTTGACGTGGGTATCCCACCAGCGCAGATCGACCGTCACCAACCGCACGCCCGCCTCAACCAGGCGGCGGGCCAGCAACATCCGCTGGCTCCAGGCCGGCGCACCGCAACGGTCGGCCGCACCCGGATCGAACGCCGGAAAAAAGCCGTAGCGTTCGCGGAGTTCGCGAGGCTCTTTATCCAGATCGAAAGCCTCGCGGGCCGATGGCGAACTGAGAATGCTCCAGGCTTGCTGCTGGAACCTGTCCATGGCCCCCATGTGGCCGCGGTTATCGACTTCTTGTTGGACGCGGTCAAACCCGTTCAGCAGGGCGCGGCGGTCGCCTAGCCGTTCCAGCGTCAGTCCTTCCGCCATGGCGAAATTGGGCAGATTGAACGGGCCGTCGGCCGCCGGATCGGCGATGGTTTCAAACGGTTTATAGGCCACGCCCAGGTAAGCGCTGTTGGTGCCGGGATCCATCTTGGGGATCATCACGTAGGCCGGCAGGCTGGGATTAAGGTGGCCCAACTGTTTGGCGGTCACACTGCCGATACTGGGATGGATGTTCTCGTCGGCCTTGGGGCCTGGCGGGTAGCCCGTGAAGCAGAGCTGATCGCCGGTGGAATGGCCGGCATCGGGATGGTGCAGGCTCCGCACGATCGACCACTTGTCCATGATGGAAGCGGTTTTGGGGAGCATGTCCGAAAGCTGAATGCCCGGCACGTTGGTCGGGATGATCCCAAACTCGCCCCGGTATTCGACGGGGGCCTCGGGCTTGACATCCCACATGTCGATATGGCTGGGCCCGCCGCGCATCCACAAGATGATGACGGAGTTGGGGCGCGTGCCTGTCGCGGCTTGGGCCTCGCTTCGCAACAATTGCGAAAGGGTCAAGCCGCTGCTGCCCAACATGCCGGCCTTGAGAAAACCGCGGCGGCTGAAGTCGAACGTGCGGCGCAACTCGGCGCAGCCGTTACGATTGTCCCAATTCTGGCTCATCGCAAACCTGATTGGTGGGTGAGTCGGAGGGCAGGCAAACACAAACCGTTAACGGGTGGCACAGCCACCCGCCCGGAGGCAGGATACATCCACTCCTATTTATATTACGGCAATGGGGGGCAAGTCAATCAAGTCTTTTCCGATTTGCTGGCATTGCTAGCACGGGTTTTCCGTGGCAAATGGCCTGGCAGGCGCCGTTCTGAACACCGAATACCGGACATCGAACACTATTTCGCCATCAACCTCCTCGCCACCCGCTGCCATCTGCGTTGGCGATACCGGTAAAAGCAGACCGCGAACAGCCAGACAAGCGGCGTCAGCCACCTTGCATCGACCTCCACCGTGTCGGAATAGCGGGTTTGGCCGTCGGGCAGTTCCCGCACGCGGATGCAATGGTCCCAACGGCGGCAGAGAGCGTCGGTCTCGCGCGTGCGAATTTCGCGGGCGTCGGGATCGACCCTTTCAAACCGCAGCGTCCGCGGCCCCAGGGGGATCAGCCCGAATAAGAACAGGCGGCAGCGGAGGGCAGCGCGCTCGCTCCACCGCGTAGGCCAATCCTCTCCACGGATCACGACCACTGGCCAGATCACCTCGTGCAACAGCGATGGTTTTAGAACTTCGTCCCAGACCATCGCGGCCGGGCAAGGCAATTGAGTAGCGCAGTGGACAAGCATGGCGGCGGATCAGGAAAGTGCCGTGGATAGGAACATCACGCGATATCCAGTCCAGCGCAGTGAGCCGCGGGACGTTACCGCCCCAGACGCGGCTGCTTCCATCCATAAAAAAAAGCCGGCGATGGAACATCTGTTCCATCGCCGGCCGGTGATCCCTGAGCAGCCGGGGCGGCATTGCACCGCCCCGGCGCTCAGTCTTTAAGTTCCATCGTGAAGCACTCGCCGCCGCGGCTGACCCAGTAGCCACAAGCTGCAAGCTTAATGCTCCGACCCAGGAGGGAGGGTAGCACGCCGGTTCCCGCAAACTAGCGTGCTGACGATGGAACTTACAATTGGTCTCTCTGTGTCTTGATGTTGGTTGGTAACGGAATCGCTGCCTCATGTTTCAACGAGCGATTCATGCCGACATGCCGCTGAGGTTGTTGGGTCCGCGATAGGGCGAAGCTCCTGAGTTCTCCAGGCGGCCGCGAAGCAAAACACTGTCGCCCGGCTTGACGTGCAGCCCCAGCAATTTGGGAAGTTCCCGCGGATGCCGAAAGGCAATTCGGCCCGAGCCGGGCATGCCGGCCTCGCGGGCACCATCCAACATTTGTTCTCCGCCACGTCCCGTGGCCAGCAAGCAATCGGCACCTGCCACCGTGACCGTGTCGGAACCTAGTTGGCGAAAAACCTCTTGTGTGTTTCGTTCGGGCGATGCATCCAACTCGCCGCAGACCACCACGCGCCGACCCGTCGTGGGGGCTTCTTGCAGGGCTTGCAGGCCCATCCGCAAAGCGTCTGGCGAGTGTCGCCATTCATTGGCCAGCACGGTTACTTCCGACCAGGCCTGGCCAGCCGCGACGGCGCGGTTATCCAGTTCGGCCAGACTGTCGGCCATGTTGGCAGGGGATATACCAAACACCCGTCCTACCGCCAAGGCCGATAAAACAGGATGCAGCAAGTGCCTTCCGCCCAGCGGTACGTGAAACCGCCGCCCTTCGAGGACGAACTCCAATCCGGCGGCAGCATTGCGAATTTCGGTCGCGGCCAGGTCGCATTCGGACCCGCGTCCCACGCGGATGACTCTGGCGTTGGTGGCGGCTTGCCATTGTTTCAGCAGCCGGTCGTCGCCATCGACGATGGCCCAGCCGTCGGCCGGCAGCGATTCCAGCAGGGCGGTCGTGGCGGCGGCTTCGTCGGCCCGCCAGCCTTCCGCGCGAAGTGTTTCGTAGCGCTGCGCGACAACACCCACCCAGGGCGTCCGCCAGGCAGACAATTCCGCCACGTCCTGGGCTTGTTCGGCCGCCAGATCCACCACGGCATAATCATGGCCCGGTTCGACGGCAGCCAGAATCTGTTGCCAGCCGGTTGTTCGCTGGCGATCGCGAGTGAGCGTTACGCCGTGCAGGCTTTGTTCCAGAATGGCCGAGATCAACCGCGCGGTCGTGGACTTGCCAATGCTGCCGGTGACGGCCACCACCGTGCCATCGAAAGTGGCTGGCCGTGCGGGAATGGTATTGGTGGAAGCGTTCTGTTTCATGGACATTCGATCGAGTGATTTTTGGGCAAAGAAGGTACAGCGGATGGAACGGAGTTGCCGTTAGGCGGCCCGTGTGATGGGCCGGCGAAACGCCTGTTGGTACAGGCATTCGCAGACAACTTCGCGATCGTCCCAAGGATGCCGCTGCTGGCCGATGATTTGGTGGTCTTGGTTTCCCTTGCCGGCCACAAGCACGCAGTCGCCCGGCTGGGCTTGCGACAAGGCGTGGTGAATGGCTGCTGTTCGGTCGAGGATGATGGCCCGTTGGCCTTTGTTCGGAATGCCGCGGTCAATTTGGCGGCAGATCGCGGCGGGGCTTTCTTGACGGGGGTTGTCGCTCGTCAACACGATGCTCTCGGCATGTTGCGATAGCGTCCGGCCCAACCAAGGACGTTGCGATTCGCGGCACTCGCCTTCGGCACCGCAGACCACGATCAGCTTCCCACCCGTCAGCGGACGCAACTCTTGCAGTGAATTTTTGACGGCGGACGGCGAGCCGGCGTCGTCAACGAACGCGGCAAAGGGCTGCCCGCACTCCAGGCGTTCCAGACGGCCGGGAATACGATGCACGTTTTCCAAGCCGCGGACGATCGCCGCCAGTTCAATTTCGTAGGCCAGGCCGATGCCGGCCGCCAGCAGGCAATGCCGCAGATTGCGTTGGCCCACCAGGGTGGTCCGCACCGGCACGCTTTCGTCGCCGGCGTGCAGCAAGAACAACTGCTCGCTGGCGGATTGCTCCAGCAGGCTGGCGGTGATCTCGGCCGGTGCTTCCAATCCCACGGTCAAGGCGGGACCATGCAGCACCGACAGAATCGATTCGCTCGTTGCTCCGGTGGCTTCCAACACGGCCAAGCCCTCGGGCCGCATCAGGTCCACCAGCCGCGATTGCAATAGTTCACCTTCGCCGGGGCTGTTGGGGTCGGAATTATTGCGGCCCAACTGGCCGGCGACGCTTATGACATCAAACTCCACGCCCGACAGGGCCGACCGCCGCAAGGCGGCGGGCGAAATCTCGATCACCGCGTGCGAACATTGGTTGGCGGCCATGCGGCCCAACCATCTCGCCGCGGCCGTGGGACGGATATGGGCCGACTCCGGCGGGCAAGAATCGACGCCGTCGCAGTATCCAAGCGACCCCATGATGCCGGCAGCCAGGCCGCCTGCTTCCAATACGCTGGCCGCCAGATAGGCTGTCGTCGCGCGGCCCGTGCCGCCGGTAATGCCGATCGTCTTGAGCTGCTGGCCGGGTTGGCCCGCCAACGCCTGGCAAATTTGGGCAAAGGCTTCGTGCGTGTCGCGAACCAGGCAGAACGGCACGCCACACTCGACGGGCCGCTCCGTGACCACGGCACTGGCACCCGCCGCCACGGCGCGACGCACCTGGCCATGCCCGTCGCGATCGCCTTCGACCAGCGCGACAAACAGGTCGCCCGGACGGCAGCGGTTGGCGTCGGTGGAACAAGCCGCCAAGCGAATATCCGCCGTGCGGCCGAACTCGGCCTCGGGCAGAATATCGCGAAGACTGATTCCGCGGTGGTGTGTGGACCTGGCACGCATGACACAGAGCCTCCATGCTCTGAGCCGCGAAATTCGCGCTAATTAGTAGTGAATGTCGAGTGACGAATGTCGAATGAGAAAGTCGCGACGCTGGCTGGCCCTCACCCCGCCCCTCTCCCAGAGGGAGAGGGGGAAGTGCAGAACGCTCTTCGCCCCCGTGGGACGTAATTCGGTCGCCGCTGGGAGGATTTCCCTGCGGCATGACCGAACCGTGTCCGGCACATGAATGAGGCGGGGATTCTCCGAAATTTCCTGTTTTCGTCAAGGCCGGTTTATGGGGAATCAATTGACGCAAGGAACGCTGGCGCAAGCAGTTGGCACAAACAGCCAACCCCGCGCTCGCCACCAGCGGTGAAAGCACCGGGTGAACAAAATGGTTTACAATCATCGCCCGAACGACAAAATGGGGCGTGTTCGGTTCTTCGTTCCCTTTCATCCTTCATCCTTCTGCCTTCATCCTTTCCAACTGTGGCCGAAGAAGACTTTAACTTGGAGTCGCTGGCCGTTTACTTGCACCTGGAGCAGGGGCAGGTTTCGCGGTTGGCGGAGCGCGGCAATATCCCCGGACGCCGCGTGGGGGGGGGTTGGCGATTTCAGCCCGCCGAGATCCACCACTGGCTCGAGGAAAGAATCGGAATTTCCGACGACGAGCAACTGGCGCACATGGAAGGGGCTTTGGAGAAAGCCGACCTAGGGAGCGAACAAAAGGTAGTGCGGGTGGCCGATCTGCTGCCGCCGGCGGCGATTGCCATTCCGTTGGCCGCCAAAACGCGCAGCCGGGTTATCGAGGGAATCGTCGATGCGGCCGCTGCCACCGGCTGGCTGTGGGATCCGGCCAAAATGGCCGCCGCCGTGCGCACCCGCGAGGAAATGTATCCCACGGCTATGGAGAACGGCGTGGCGTTCTTGCATCCCCGCCGCCCCCTGCCCGGTATTTTGGAACAGGGGTTTCTGGCCTTGGGACGGACCGACCGCGGCATTCCGTTTGGTGGTGGGCGCGGCGGGCTGACAGATATCTTCTTCTTGATTTGTTCCGCCGAGGACCGCACGCACCTGCGCGTGCTGGCACGCCTGAGCCGGCTGGTGGGGCAGCCCGGTTTTCTGGCCGACTTGCGTGCCGCGACAAGCGCGGCGGAAGCCCACGAGGTCATCGTGCGGGCGGAAGCGGAACTGTAGCAACCCGACACGCCATGCAAACCTCCTGCCTGTTCATCGGTGACCGTGCGCATGGCGAATTTGTAGCGGCGGCGAACGATCTGGAAGCGCATGCCACCTCACGCTTTGCCGATTCCGTGGAGGCGGCGGTTCGCCTGCTTGCCACGGAGGACGAGGAACCAGCCTTGGCCATTGTGGCCCGCATTCGACCGGGCGACATATCGGCCAGGCAGATTGAGCGGTTGCGCCGGGCCGCGCCGTTAGCGCGGATCGTTGAACTGTTGGGGACTTGGTGCGACGGCGAACTCCGCAGCGGCCAACCGCTAACCGCTACCATCCGCGTCCCCTGCCACTTGTGGCCCGTTTGGTTTCGCCGTGAAGTCCGGGACACCTCCCACCCAGGCTGGCCGGGCCCCGTCACCGCCAGCGCCGAGGAACGTCTGTTGGACCACGCGGCGGCGACGCCGCATCGCACGGGATTGATTGTCATTCGTGGCTGCGATACCGACGGCGCGGCCTGGCTGGCACAAGTCTGCCGCCATGCCGGCTATGCCACGGCGGGCTTGGAATCGACTCCGTCCGGCAGAATTGCCGGTGTCACCGCCGGAATCTGGCAGGCGGGTATTCGTTACGAACAACACTGGTCCGACCTTCGCACTCTGATCGCGGCCGTGGCACCCGCCCCGGTGGTATGCAGCTTGGGATTTCCCCGGCCCGAGGAGATCGACCGTGCGATCGCCTTGGGGGCCCGCCAGGTCCTGGCTCAGCCGTTGCTGGTGGAAGACCTGCTGGCGTCACTCCAGGCCGAATAGCTTCACGGCGTTGTCGCATAGAATCAGCCGCTTGTCGGTGTCGGACAGGTCGGCGTGGTCGATCCTGGCTCGTTGCACGGGGGCGAAGTAGAGCGGAGTGTCGGTGCCGAACAAGACGCGGTTGGCTCCGATCTGGCTTACCGCCCACTCGATCAGCTTGGGCGTGACGGAACGGGCGCTCGACGTATCGGCGAAGACGTTGCCGTGGCGGCATTGTTGGATGGCACGCACCTGATGCGTCAGGTCGCCATGCCAGCCGCAGCCAATATGCGCCAGGATCAGCCGAACCTCGGGAAACTCATTGGCCAGCGGCACGAAGTCTTCCGCCAGGCTGTTCCGCTCGCTGCTGTGCGTCAGCACGATGGCCCGCCGCGCGGCCGCGAACTCAAAAATCGCCCGGCCATGTTCGCGAATAGGATAAACATGCTCTTCCGGATGAATCTTGATGCCGACGCACTTGGGCAGCCGCAGCATTTCATCGGCCTGCTCGTAAGTCTCTGGCGTCAACGGATCGATCACCACGTATTGCAGCAGGCCTTCCGTCGCCGCCACGTCGCGGGCGGCCTCCACGTTGCCCCGCACGGGATCGCCACCGCCCCGTGGCAGCAGCGCCGCTAACGGCGAGACAATCGTCAGCCGCGTATTAGCCAGTTTGGCCCGGCGGACCACCTCTTCCGGCCCACCCGACATAAACGTATTGACCACGTCGCCCGGCCGGCCACTGTCGTAATCACCGTAATGGGCGTGAACGTCGATAGCGGAGATCATGGTTGATTTTGGATTTTCAATTTTGGATTTTGGATTGCCAGATAGGCGTGGCGCTGCAACCAAGACAATTGGGTACGCAGTGCGTTCACATTTCTTCCAAGCTATTCAATGGACACAAGACAGCCGCATCACGCTATATCGCAAAATCGTCTTTCATCCTTCATCCCTCATCCCTCATACCTTCTCCCCGATCTTGCCAACATGTTCCTTCACAAACCTGGCCAGGTCGCCTTGGGCAACGTCGTCGCTGGTGCGGAAGCGGAGTTTGATAATGTCCTTTTCGGGACCGGGGACAAAGTCGCGCTCGGCGGCCAGGCCGGCCACGCGGCCCAGGGCAAAGTGCCCCTTGGGGCCGGTCAGCACCAATTCGATGGCGGCCGGGCGCTTGGTGTGCAGCGTGGCCCAAGGCTCGCGCTGTCCGCCCACCAGCATATGGACCACCTGTTGGTTGTTCCACAAGAACTGCCCTTTGGGGGCGGCTTGGGTCAATAGGCCGCACAGTTCCTCCAGCAGGTCGGTCTCCCACTGCACGCGTTTGCCGGGAGGAAAGCCCTTCCGCGAGAGATGCCATTTTTGCCCCAGCACTTTCCAGGGCATGATATCCTCGGGGTTCTGCCCGGCTTTTTCCGTATGCTTGCGGAAGCCGCCGATGGCCTTGTCGATGAACTCCCAAAAAGCCGGTTTGTCGACTTCCTCCAGCGAATGGACCGCCACCTGAATCTCTTGCCACGGCGGACGCAGGTTCTTGCACTTCACCCGCGGCTCGTTGCCGTACACCGGCAGGTCGGGCAGCTCATTGAACGGTTTCAGCTCCAACTCGGCCAGCGGGTCGCCGCGGCGAAAGGTATTGCGAGCCACGCGGAACTTTAGTTTCAACAGCCATTGTTCGCCGGTGATGGCGTGCATGAACCAGCCGTCGGCCTTGCGCTCCGCCGCGATCTCGACCACGGTGCGGTTGTTCCACTCGGTCGGGCTGAACTCGCCTGTGTCTTGAATGCGGTCGACCACCTGGGCCAAGATGCGGCCATCCCAGCGGCACGGTTCGCCATTGCGGCCCACGCGATCGACCGTGTGCCACCGCCGGCCGTCCGCCTCCCACGGCATGCGGGTGTCGCGGCCAACCTCGCTGATGTCCAGGTCGGTCTCGCTAGCCGCTTCTAATTCCAATGCGTTGAAGTGCTTCCGCTCGGCAAACGGCCCGGCCTTCAGGACGTCTTCCAGCACTTCGCCCGTGTGCGAGCGCAACAGCGGCACGGCGGTTGGTGCCGGCTTCTTAACGGTGCCTTTGGCCGATTTGGCGGTCTTCTTCTTGGCGGCGGAGACCAGGGCCTTTTGCGCTTTCCTCCATTGCAGATGATGGGCGACCAGATCCTCCGGCGTGCCGGCGATGACCAGCCGGCCCCCTTCGTCGCCCCCTTCTGGTCCCATGTCGATGACCCAGTCGGCCGTCTTGATGACATCGATGTTATGCTCGATGACCACCACGGTATTGCCCAGATCGACCAGCCGGTTGAGCACGTCCAACAGCTTGACGAGGTCGTCGAAGTGCAGCCCGGTGGTCGGCTCGTCCAGCAGATACAGCGTGCGGCCGGTGTCGGGCCGCGACAATTCCGCCGCCAGCTTGACGCGCTGCGCCTCTCCGCCCGACAGCGTGGGGGCGGCCTGGCCCAAAGCCAGGTAGTCCAGGCCGACATCGCACAAGGTTTGCAACGTCTTGCGAATTTTGGGAATGTTCTCGAACAGTTTGGCCGCCTTGCCGCAAGACATGTTCAGCACGTCGGAGATCGACTGCCCGCGATACTTGACGCTGAGCGTCTCGGCGTTGTAGCGCTGTCCGCGGCAGACATCGCACTCCACCCACACGTCGGGCAGAAAGTGCATCTCAATCCGTTTCTGGCCGGCTCCCTCGCACGTTTCGCAACGTCCGCCGGCCACGTTGAAGCTGAACCGCCGGGCCGTGTAGCCGCGGACCTTGGCCTCGGGCAGGGCCGCGAAAAGCTGCCGGATCAGCTCGAACACGCCGGTGAACGTGGCCGGATTGCTGGTGGGCGTATTGCCAAGCGCCTGCTGATCGACCTGGATGACCTTGTTGATCTGCTCCACGCCCCGAATGGCCGTGTGGGCCGCTGGCGTCACCTTGGCCCGATGCAACACCTTGGCCAGCGCGTTGTACAGCACGTCTTCGACCAGCGAACTCTTGCCGCTGCCGCTAACGCCCGTCACCACCGTCAAGGCACCCAGGGGAATGCCGACGGAGACGTTCTTGAGGTTGTTATGGCGAGCCCCGACAATTTCGAGGAAGTGTCGATTGCCGAGTGTCGAGTGTGGAATGGAAACAGAGGGTGGCTTTTTAGCCGCCGGCGCCGCTTTGCCCTTCTTGGTCCCCTTGGCCGGCTTCTTGCCTTCATTCGACACTCGGCACTCCGCACTCGACATTCCATCCATCCGCCGGTTCGTCGGCACGGCGACCGCTTTTTCGCCGCTGAGATAGGGGCCGGTGACGCTGCCGGACTGTTCGCTGACCTCGCCTGGCGTGCCGCGGGCCACGATGCGGCCGCCGAATTCGCCGGCGGCGGGACCAAAGTCCAACAGGCGGTCGGCACCGGCCACGACTTCGCGGTCGTGCTCCACCAGCAACAAGGTGTTGCCCAGATCGCGCAGCCGCTTGAGCGCCTCAATCAGCCGGGCATTGTCGCGAGGGTGCAGGCCAATCGTCGGCTCGTCCAATACGTACAGCACGCCGGTCAGACCGCTGCCGACCTGGCTAGCCAACCGAATTCGCTGCGCTTCTCCACCCGATAACGTTGGCGCGCCGCGGGCCAGCGTAAGGTATTGTAAGCCGACATCGACCAAGAATTGCAGCCGGTTGCGAACCTCGCGAATCAGCTCTCCGGCAATCTTGCGTTCCGAACCGGTCGGCTTCCACGCGTCGAACTGCTGAAACAGCATACCTAGCGGCAGACGGCAAAGCTCCTCCATCGTCTTGTCGCGCAAGCGCACCGCGGCGGCATCATCGCGCAGACGGCTGCCGCCGCAAGAAGAACACTCCACCTCGCCCACCAGGTGTTCCAACTTGCCGCGGAAGAACGTCGAAAGCCGGCTGGCCTCGTCCAGCGCGGGGTACAAGCCTTTGTACTGAAAGCGAAACAGCGGGCGGCCCTCTTTTTGCTTCTTGCCGCCGGACCAGACATCGATCCATTCCTCATCACAACCGTGGAACACAATGCGGCGCTGCTTGGGCGTGAGCTGGTCGAACGGCACATCCAACGGCACTCCGGCATGCGCCGACAGGGCCGAAAGCATGAAACGCGCCAGCTTGAGTTCGACATTCGGCCAGACGGAGACCGCCCCTTCGGCCAGCGTCAGCTTGGGGTCGTTCAGCAGGGCCGCCGGATTGGCACCCGTCTGCACGCCCAGCCCCTCGCAACCGCTACACCAGCCGAGCGAGCTGTTGAACGAAAAACTATGCGGCGTGAGCTGCTCGAAGCTGCGCCCGCACTTGTCGCAGGCGTTGTGCTGGCTGTGGACCACCGTCCGCCACTTCGGCTCGGGCTGTTCCTCGTTGACGAAGGCCACGTTCAACAGGCCCTTGCCCAGGGCCAGCGTTTTCTCGACGCTATCGGCGATGCGCGAGCGGCCCTCGGGCCGAATGGTGACACGATCGACGACGACCTCAATCAGATGCTTGCGGCGGCGGTCGATGGTTGGCGGCTGGTCGATGGGGTGCGTAGCCCGATCGACGCGAATCCGCTGGTAGCCTTGCGCTTTCAAATCGGCCCACAACGTTTCGTGTTTCTCGCCGACTTGCACATCCAGCGGAGCCAGCAGAAACAGCCTGGTCCCTTCCGGCTCGGCCATAAGCTTGTCGATGATCTCGTCGGCCGATTGCGTACCGATGGGGATATCGCACTTGGGGCAATACGGCTGCCCCAGCCGGGCGAACAGAATCCGCAGATAGTCGTAGATTTCCGTCACGGTGCCGACCGTACTTCGCGGGGTGTGGCCCAGGTGCTTCTGCTCGATGGCGATGGCCGGCGACAGCCCTTCGATATGTTCGACCGCCGGCTTTTGCATCTGCCCCACGAATTGCCGCGCGTAGGAACTCAAACTCTCCACGTAGCGGCGTTGGCCCTCGGCGTAGATGGTGTCCATCGCCAGCGAACTCTTGCCCGATCCGCTCGGCCCGCAACAGACCGTGATTAGATCGCGGGGAATCTCGACATCGACCTCTTTCAGATTGTGCTGCTTTGCTCCGCGGACGACGATTCTGTCGGACTGCGGCACGCGGGGCCGCGGAGCATGTTCGGCAGCCGATTTTTCCGAACCGGCAAAAGCGTTGTGGCCAGCCAGAACCTTGGCCAAGGCCCGGCCTGTGTAAGACTCCTTTACTTTGGCCACGTCCTCGGGCGTGCCGCTGGCGATCACGCGGCCGCCGCCGTGGCCTCCTTCGGGTCCCATGTCGATGACCCAATCGGCCGTCTTGATGACATCCAGATTGTGCTCGACCACGACCACGGTGTTGCCGGCCTGGGCAAAGTCTTGCAGCACTTTCAGCAGCATCTGAATATCGGCGAAGTGCAGCCCGGTCGTCGGTTCGTCCAACAGGTAGAGCGTGCGGCCGGTGCTGCGCTTGACCAGTTCGCGGGCCAGCTTGACGCGCTGCGCCTCTCCACCCGACAGCGTTGGCGAGGGCTGCCCCAGCTTGAGATAATCCAGGCCCACGTCGTGCAGCGTTTGCAGCTTGTGGCGGACATGCGGCACGTTTTCGAAGTGTTCCAGGGCCTGCTGAATGTCCATTTCCAACACTTCGGAGATCGACTTCCCCTTGAACCGCACCGAGAGAGTCTCGCGGTTGAAGCGGTGTCCCTCGCAAACGGGGCAGGTCACCCACACGTCAGCCAAAAAGTCCATCTCCAGCCGGTTCGAGCCATTCCCCTCGCAGGCCTCGCACCGCCCGCCCGCCACGTTGAAGCTGAACCGCCCCTCCTTGTAGCCGCGGGCCTTGCTCTCGGGCAGTTGCGTGTAGAGCTTGCGGATTTCGTCGAAGACCTTGATGTAGGTGGCCGGGTTGCTCCGCGGCGTGCGGCCGATGGGGGACTGGTCGATGGCGATCATCTTGTCGAGATGTTCCATCCCCTCGATCCGCTCGTGCGCGCCGGGCAAGCCGTCTCCGCCGTTCAGATCGCGGCGCAAAGCCTCCACCAAAATATCGTTGACCAGCGAGCTCTTGCCCGACCCCGACACGCCCGTCACGCAGACAAACAGTCCCAGCGGAATTTCGACATCGACCCCCTTCAGATTGTTATGCGAAGCGCTAACAATCTTCAACAAGGGGCCTTGCGGCTGGCGGCGCTCAGCGGGAATCTCGATCTTGCGCTCGCCCGACAAGAACTGCCCCGTCACGCTGCGCGGTTCGTCGGTCAGGCTTTTCACCGGTCCGCTGGCCACGACCTCGCCGCCGCGAACGCCCGGTCCGGGACCGAAATCAACCAGGTGGTCGGCCGCCCGCATGGTGTCTTCGTCATGTTCGACGACAACGACGGTGTTCCCCAGATCGCGAAGGCGGGTCAATGTTTCCAGCAGCCGGTCGTTATCGCGCGGATGCAGGCCGATCGAAGGCTCGTCCAAAATGTACAGCACGCCCACCAGCCCGCAGCCAACTTGCCCCGCCAGACGAATGCGTTGCGTCTCTCCGCCCGACAGCGTGGGGGCGGTGCGGGCCAGCGTTAAATAGTCCAGCCCCACCCCCAGCAGGAAGCCGAGCCGGCCGCGGATTTCCTTGAGCGCCTCGGCGGCAATGGTTTGCGAAGTCTTGTCGAGTTCCAACTCGCTGAAGAAATCGACCGCTTCGGAAATCGACAGATCGGCCACCGCTGGCAGTGACTTGCGGGGGCTATCGGCAAACCGGGCATCCTTGCTGGTCAGCATGACGGAGCGGGCCTGCGCGTTCAATCGTCTTCCACCGCAGGTGCCGCAGCCGACCACGCTCATGTATTTTTCAAGCTGCCGCTGCTGCATCTTGCTCTTGCTGCCGCGGTACTTGCTCAGCAACTCCGGCAGAATCCCCTCGAACTTGCCGCCGTACTTATGTTCCGTGGGACCGGCTTTCCAACTGTAGGTGATGTGCAGATCGCCCGTCCCCCACAGCAACAACTTTTGCAACTCCGGCGAGACTTCTTCCCAAGCGGTCTCCAACAGATCGCCCGGTCCCAAGCCGTACTTGTGTTCCAGCGTGTCCGACACGCCTTGGTAAATATGCTTGCGCCAGCGGCCCAGTTCCTTCCAGGGCCCAATCAACTCAAAGCAGCCTTGCTTGAACGAGCGGCCAGGATTGGGGATCAGCAGATTTACATCGAAACCATAAATCTCGCCCAGCCCATCGCAATCCTGGCACATCCCTTGCGGGCTGTTGAAGCTGAACATCTGCGGGCTGGGGGGCTCAAAGCTCAACCCGCAATGCGTGCAAGCGTAATGGGCCGAAAGATGCAGGTCGCTGGGCGCGTCTTCCGAGCGAGTGCTGGTGGGCGGAAGCCGCTGCTCGTCGTCTTCGTCCGCCAGATCGTTGGCCGCTTCGGCTTCGTCCGGCTGTTGCGACTTCGACCGCTTCCCCTTCTTGATGGCTGCCTTCACCGGCTGCGTCGTGCCGGCCGCCGCGCCGCTGCTTCCCTCTTGAGAGACCAACAAGTTGCCGCCACCCAGCCGCAATGCCAGCTCCACCGCTTCGGCCAGACGCGAGCGGACATTCGGCCCGGCTGTCAGGCGGTCGATGACGACCTCGATGTTGTGCCGCATTTGCCGGTCGAGATGCAGATCATCCGTCAGTTGCACCAACCGGCCGTCGGCGCGGGCGCGGACAAAACCTTGCTTGAGCAGGTCGTCGAACAGGTCGCGGTGTTCCCCTTTTTGCGCGCGGACGACGGGTGCCAAAATGGAGTACTTGGTGCCGACGGGCAGTTCGGAAATCCGCTCGATGATCTGCTCGCGCGATTGGGCGGTGATTTGCCGGTCGCATTGGGGGCAGTGCCCTTGGCCCACCCTGGCGTACAGCACGCGCAGGTAATCGTAAATTTCGGTGATCGTGCCAACGGTGCTGCGAGGGTTTTGCCCGCTAGCCTTTTGAGCGATGGAGATGGAGGGGCTTAGCCCGCCGATAAAATCGACATCAGGCTTGGGCATCTGCCCCAGAAATTGGCGCGCAAAGGTAGACAGGCTCTCGACATACCGCCGCTGGCCTTCCGCGTACACCGTGTCAAATGCCAGCGAACTCTTGCCCGACCCGCTCACCCCGGTCAGGCAGATGAGTTGATTGCGGGGGAGCGAAAGGCTGATATCACGCAGATTATGCTCGCGTGCCCCATTAATCACGATGTCGCTAGCTGCCATTACACCCTACCGCTGGGAAACATTGCATTCCATTGGCGAATCCCGAATTGTAGGCCCCCGCCTATCCGCCGGACAAGCGGGCAGAATGGGGAATTCATGCCGCAAGCAAGAGGGAATGCAGCCGCGTTCCCGCGGAAAACGCGGGAAAACGGCCCATTCCGGCTTAGGCGGCACATGGCCCGGTGCGACTACTCAATCTTCAGCTTGTAGCTGATGGCACCAATGGCCGCCCCTTTTTCGACCTTCTCATAGTGCGGGTGGCAGATGATGCACTTGTCGAGCACGACCGGCACGATGGTGGCGGCCCGCAACGTCCGCTGGCCGTCGTTGGTGACGACCTGCTCGTAGTACGGCTTGCCCGCCTTGAGCTGTTTGATGGCTTCTTTCTCAAACTCGTCTTGCGGCGAGTTCTCCTCGGCAAAGGGTTGGCCGGTGGCGTCGATCAGGCGGGCGTCGTGCCAGCCGTTCTTCTTCATGGCCGAAAAGATCGCCTTGGCGGCGGTGCCGGCCGAGACGCTGGTGCCGTTCTCGACGTACTTGTCCGTAATCAGCACCACGGCCGTTTTGTACAGATCGTCCAACATTTTGACTTCGCGTCGCGCCCGCTCCAGAGCGGCATCTGGCTTGGCCGGCTTCTCGGCCGCTACGGAACAGACAGCGGCCACCGCCAGCGCCGCCGCACCCAGCCCGCACGCAATCTTGCCTTTACGCATCGTTAAACTCCCGTGGGTCACAAGAAACAACGCCCCGCCTGTCATGACTTGCCGCGCCGCGCCGGAATGGGGCCGCGGAGCTGCTTGTCGGATAGTTTTTTGAGTTCCACCAATTGCTTGCCGGGCCGCACGATGTCCGACAGACGCACGCTCTCCAGGTATTCACGCTGCAGGCGTTCGGCTTCGGCCAACACCCCGCGGAGGCGGCAATTGGGTTGAATCACACAGATGTTGTCGGTGCCGACGCACTCCAACAGGTGCATGTTCCCCTCGCAGGCCAGCACCACCTGGCCGATGGTGATATCGTCGGGGGGCAGCCCTAGCTCCAACCCGCCCCCCACCCCGCGCACGCTGCGGACAAAGCCCAACCGGGCCAACTGGTTGACCACCTTGGCCACATGGTGGGCCGAGATGCGGTAAAAGTCGGCAATCTCGTCGATCGTGGCCCGTTGCGGTTTGCCCGCCAGGTAGATCAGCGTCCGCAAGGCGTAGTCGGTATGCAAGGCGAGTCGCACGGCCGGGCTTTCTAAAGATGTATATGATTTACTTCTTTAGCATATTTAGACCGTGGCAAGGCCGTTGTCAAGGGTTGTGAGCGTAGGGTGGGACAAGCAAAAATTGACGGACCATATGCGCACGGCATACCCGCGATGTCCCACCACGATTGGCGAGAGAGGCCGCAATCGGTGGGACATCGCGGCTAAGCCGGATGCGAATGGCGGAGGCCCTGGCCGCTTGTCCCACCCTACGAAAATTCAAGGGCGAGGATTGATTTCCTGGCGATCATCGAATAGCGTCGCTGGCATGTCAAACTATCGTCGCTGGGTTGTACCGGGCGGAACTTATTTCTTCACGCTGGTCGCGTATCGAAGACGGCCCATCCTCACGACGGAGTTGGGGCGAGACTCTTTGCGGCAGGCGATCGACTCGATCCGCGCGCGATGGCCGTTCGAGAATGTGGCCATGGTGTTGCTTCCCGAACACTTGCACGCGGTTTGGAGCCTGCCTCCCAACGACGACAACTATTCGTTACGCCTGCGCAAGATCAAGGAACGTTTTACGAGACTATGGCTTGCCAACGGAGGCGCGGAAGCGGCACTCTCGGCTTCGCGGCAACACAAGGGAGAACGCGGTATTTGGCAACGGCGGTTTTGGGAACACTCCTGCCGTGATGAAGAAGATGTCAAACGCTGCGTGGACTACATTCATTAAAATCCCAAAAACACGGCCTGGTGCAACAGGTCCACGAATGGCCCTATTCCACATTCGCGCGGTTCGTCTCGAGCGGCGAATACGAGCAAAATTGGGGCGGTGACGATCCATGTCCAGGCTGGGACATGCCCGAGATTTAGCCGAGGCCGTAGGGTGGGACAAGCGGAAATCGACGGACCATATGCGCACGGCATGCCCGCGATGTCCCACCACGATTGGCGATGGAACCCGCAATCGGTGGGACATCGCGGCTAAGCCGAATGCGAATGGCGGGGTTCCTGGCCGCTTGTCCCACCCTACTGCCTGGCCAACTCCAGGCAGATCTCGCGGACGCGGGCTGGATCGACGTTGGGGTTGCGCTTTTTGGCCTGCCCGACAAAGGCACCCGCCGCTTGTAGCTTGCCGGCTTGGATATCGGCCACCAGTTTGGGATTGGCGGCGATCAACTCGCGGCAAAGTTCGACCAAGGCCGATTCATCGACCTTGGCAATGCCTTGGGCCTGCATGACTTGTTCAGCCGAATGGCCCGTCGCCACCATCTCGATAAATACCTCGCGGGCACGGCTGGTGTTCAGATCGCCGGCGGCGACACGCTTCAGCAGATCGCCCAGCACGGCGGGTGTCAGCGGAAACTTGTCGATGGGGATCGACTGCTCCTTGAGGGTCCGCATCACGTCTTGTTGCGTCCAATTGTTGGCCGCCTCGCTATCGCCGCAGATCGCGGCCAACTCCAGAAAATAATCGACCAGCGGACGCCCCTGGTTCACCAGCACGTCGCTGTGATAAGGAGTTAGCCCATGCGTCGTTTCCAACCGAGTACGCAGCGCCGCGGGCAGCTCACCCAGCGCGGCCCGCACGGCTTCAATCTCGGCCGGAGTAACGCGGACGGGAACCAGGTCGGGCTCGGGGAAGTAGCGATAATCGCTCGATTCCTCTTTGTGCCGCTGCGCCCGCGTGATTTGGGCCACGTCGTCCCAACCGCGGGTCTGTTTGGGAAAATCGCCCAGCTTCTGGCCGGTCCGCTGGTACTCCTGGTACTGCCGGGCCGACTCATACTCCAGCGCCCGCTCGACCGCGCGAAAGCTGTTCATGTTCTTGATTTCCACGATCGGCGTGGCGATCTTGCCTTGCGGCGATGGCAAGTGCAGGTTGACGTTGGCATCGACACGCAGGCTGCCCTCTTGCATGTTGCAATCGCTGACGCCCAGATACTCCAGCAGCAGCTTCATTTCGCCCAGATAGGCCTTGGCCTCGGCGGGCGAGCGCATATCGGGCTGGCTGACAATCTCTAGCAGCGGCGTGCCGGCCCGGTTGAGGTCGATGCGGCTGTCGGCTTGGCCGGCTTGTTCGTCGTGCATGCTTTTGCCGGCGTCTTCCTCCAGATGGGCGCGGATGATGCCGATCCGCTTGGGGGCGACCTTGCCCTTGGGGTCGCCAATTTCCAGCCAGCCATCGTGGCTGAAGGGGAGATCGTACTGCGATATCTGATAGCCCTTGGGCAAGTCGGGGTAGTAGTAGTTCTTGCGGTCCCACTTGGTGAACGTGGCGATCTGGCAATTCAGGGCGATGGCCGTCCGCAGCGAAAGCTCGAACGCCTTGCGGTTCATCACGGGCAAAGTCCCCGGCATACCAATGCAAACCGGGCAGGTCTGCGTGTTGGGGGCCGCGCCAAACCGCGTGCTGCACCCGCAAAACAGCTTGCTGGCGGTTTGCAGCTGAACGTGAACCTCCAACCCAATCACCACGGTATAAGGCTGGCTGGTGGCGGCGGGGCTTTCCGTGGCGGTCTGCGTCATGCGAAACGGACTCCGATCGAGCGGCATTCAATCGCGGCAAAAACAGGCACGTACAACCGGTTGATCGTAACCGTCCCCGATTGAAGCAACAAGGCGGGGAGATAAAGACAGAAGGATGACGGATGAAGGATGAATGGGCCTGGGGGAAGAGGGTGGCAGGCTTCTGACCAACGGGAAGGCCCAGCGGATTTGGCGTTCCAACCGCTTCGCCCAATCCGCGCAGGTTCGATCAACCGGGCTGGACCATCGACTCCGCTCTCGCCATTCGCTGCGCTGCTGACCCTGCTGCTCAATCAGGCCGGGTTGACGATCCATCGCGCGACGTGGGAGAAGGTGCTGGCCTGGGCCATGACCGCGGCGGATGCCGATATCGACGCGGCCGTTCAGCATCGCGTCTACCTGACGTTGGAGATGGATCGGGCCGAGAAAACACGGCAAATCCGTGCAGTGGAATGTAAACGGGTCAAGCTCCTGGCGGGCACGCCGTATGTGTTGCTGATCTCGACACCGGGCGTAAACGTCGTCTCAGCGGCTGAGTTGGCTGGCGAAATGAGACTCATCACACACTACGCCAGCGCCAAAGCCATCACCGGTCGGGCGGGCTTGTAACCGGCGCGTTACCAGAGCGATCAAGTCGACTTGAAGGACGGCCGCGCGGTGCGCTGCGCCAATCGCAGCCTCCGCGCCGCCCTGCTGATGGTGGCCGACAACCTGCGGAAGTGCAACCCGTACTTCCGCGGCCTGGCGGACCTGTGGAAATCGACCAAAGGCGATTGCGCGGAAGCATCGGCGTTGGAGACGCCTCCTACAAGTGTTGCGATCGTCCAATCAGCGTAGCTCCAACAGCCGGTAGTGCCGTGGACCGTCGATGTGGTCGGCGGTGTACTCGGTGATCTGCCGCACGGCAGCCGGATGTTCCGCCACCAAACGGGAAAGCGTTTCGTCTTGCGGCACGTCGCTTTGCACATCGCACAACAGCAAGTGCGTAAAGCCTTCGCCGGCCAGCCGCCGTCGCAGGCCGGTCGTATCGCCAACTTGCTGGTCGTAGCGGGTGTGGCGGCGAAAGATGTTCTCGCGGACCACGGCGGGTTGAAAGTAGAAGGCCCGCAAATCTTGGCTGAGAATCTTGCTGCCCGCGGGCAATTGGTTGGCCGCGCAGGCTGCCGACCAGGTCGGTTCGTGGCGGGCCAAGAATTGCTCGCGCGAAATCTTGCCGGCGGCAACAGGCCATTTGTCACGAGCCCGTTTAAGGGGAGCGGCTACTCCCAGCAGCACGCCCGCCGACAGGGCCGCCGCCGCAATCCAACGGGGCAGCGCCGGCAAGCGGCGCAGTTCCATGCAGGTCCACACGACGGCCACGGCCAACGGGGGCACAATCGGCAGCAAGAAGCGGACATTCTGCCGCAGGCCGTACCACAGCAATCCGTACAAGCCGGCCGCCGCCAACAGCGACCCCAAGCCGCGCAAGCGGCGGGCGAAGAGTACTCCCCCCAGCGCCATCAGAAACAGCGGTCCAAGCTGATGCCCGCGTCCGCCTAGTCGCTCGGGCCGCATGGTGATTTGCCAAGGGGCGGCGGCCAGGTTCCAAGGGCGAAACCCCAGCGGCGTTTTCAGGCCTGGTTCGCTCGCCGCCGCCAAATCGCCGCCGATCTGCCGGCTTAAGAACGGATAGACCGGGTTGCCGCGCTGCCAGGCAGCGCGGACGTACCATACGCTCGATACGGCCAAGGCGATGGCACCCGTCAGCACCGCGCCGCGCAGCAGTTGCCGCCGCTGTTGCCGGTCGCTGGCCCGCGCCAGACGAAAGGCAAGCTGAAACCCCACCGCCACCGCAAACAGCAGCGCGGCGTACTTGGTTCCCAACGCGGCTCCCCACATCAAACCGGCCGCCGCGTACCAACGCGGGTGTTCCTCTGCTTGAGCCGCTCTTCGCCAGGCTACCAGGCCCAGTGTCAGCCACATCGCCAGGCCCGCGTCGTTCAACGGGGCCGACATTTGATTGCTCACGCCGGGCACAACCAGCACCACCACGGCCACCAACCAGGCCCAGCCTCGGCCGACCAGCGGCGTAGCCAGAAGCACGCCCGCTAACGCCAGCAACAATCCCAGGCCCCAGGCCATCAATTGCGCGGTGACGGCCCCTTCCAGCGCCAACCCCCACAGGTAAAGCATCTCCACCAACAGCGGAAACGTGCTGTTGTCGCTATACGGCAGGGCCACCAGCGACTGTTGTTGCAGGTAGACCTTGGGGAGTTCCAGGTGGTAGCACAAAGCGTCGCCCGCGGTGGGCGGGGCCAGCGCCGTGACCAGTGAGCTGAAAGCCACCACGACAATAGCCGCCCACCCCGTCCACAGCAGCCACGGCGGCGGGCGATCGTCGGGCATGTCCTCGCGATCGCGCGAAATGACATCGGGCGGCGGCCGGTCGGGCGACAGATCACGGACGATCTCGGCCAGGCCCCAAAACCCAGCACACCAGGTCGCCACGCCAATCGCCGGCCGCGGCAACCAACCCAACAGCCCCAAGCCGGTTAACAACATACCGCCGGCCAGCAGTCCCAGGGCCAGGCTCCAGATCGTGGTGGCCAGCACATCGTCGCGATCTTCGCAGCGCATCGCACGCGCTAGCAACCGGCCCGGCCCATAGGCCGCCAGCGCCAGCATGGCAAACGCGAGCAAGGAGTTAAGCGAATCAAGCATGGTTTCGTTGGAATCGAAAATTGGAGGGGTCAAACCAGGCCGTAGCGTGGGCTTTAGCCCACGCTACCGGGCTTGCCACCAGGTGATGACGAACGCGGCCAGCACCAGGCACATCCAACCGGCTGCTAGCCAGGCTTTCCAGGGAGTTGGCCCCCTTCCACCCGGCACCATCCGCCGTGGCAGCAGTGTATCGGCCACCAACCGACGAGCCTTGCGCAGCGTTTCACTTGGCCGGCGCAGCCGCCAAGGCCGGGGAGGTTCCGGAGGACGAAGTGGTGCAATCATGGACAGGCCGCCTGATCAAAAGTAATAGAATTCGTCCTACATGGCCTGAGTGCATGTTCCGCCGCGTTCCGCACGGCCGCCGGGGATAACTCGGCCAGGCAGGGATGGTCCGCCAAGGGACAGGTTTGGCGATGGCAAGGCGAACAGGCGACGGGTTGGCTTACGACCGTCACCCGCTCTCCCCACGGCTGCCATTGGCTGGCGTGATTGGTTCCGCTGAACAGCACCACGACCGATGTACCGACGGCCGCCGCCAGATGCGCCGGGCCGGAGTCGGCACCGATCAACAGATCGGCCCGTTCCAACAGGGCGGCCAACTGCTGGAAGGTTAGCTGTCCGGTGAAGTCCTCAATCGGGGACGCTTCTGGCAGGTTCACGCGGTCTTCCGCCGTTCCGATCAGTACGACGCGGCAGGCCGAGCGGCCCTCTATCTGGCCATCGTGCGTGAGCAGACACAACAGCGACTGCCAATGCCTGGCCGGCCAACGTTTAGCGGCGGTGCCGGCTCCCAAATGACAGACGACCAACGGCCGATCATCCAGCAGCATCGGGAACTTCTCCTCGGCCCAGCGCCGCGCAGCGAAATTCGGTTCAACACGCGGCTGCCAGACTGCCTGGCCAGTGGGAGGTGCGATGCCCAGCCGGTCGAGCAAGGCCTGCCGCGAGGCGGCTTCCGCCCGGTGCAAGACATAATCGGCCACATCGGTCAGCAGAAATCCGCCGCCGCCGCTGCTCCAACCCAGCCGCCGCGGCGTACCGCTCAACCACATCAAGGCCGCCGCTGAAAACTCTCCCCGGGGATCAATCGCCAGATCATATTGCCGCCGCCGTAGCCGCAGCCCCCACTGCCATACCGACCAGATCCACCCCCGCCGACGGCCGCGCGACAATCGGTTGACGCTGGCCGTAAGGACTTCGTCGACTTCGGCACAGGCGGCAAATAGTTCGCGGTTGGCATCGCTGGCCAGCACGTCGATCGTCGCCGCGGGATAGCGGTGCCGCAGGCCGCGCAACAGGCCGGTGGAAAGAATGGCATCACCCAGATGATCTTGCTGCACCACCAGAATCCGCCGTGGATCGGCCAGGCCAGACGGGCCCGCACCCAACACCCGCGTCACCATCCAGCGGCAGGCGTAACCCACGGCATCGACAATGGCAAACAGCACCCGCCAGCGCAGGCGGACGTAGCGGTATCGCGGCCGGCTTGGCGCGTTGGCCAGCGCGCGGCGCTGCGCGGCAAACCGCTGCAAGCGTCGCTGAAGCCGGGATGGGGCGCGGTCGGACATGGCCGTCTATCGTTTGTAAAGGATGCGATACGAAACAACTTGCCCATGTGAACTCCCTCCCTCTCCCTCTGGGAGAGGGCCGGGGTGAGGGTTGACTGCTGGCGGCCCTTTCGCCGCATCTCCCTCTCCCCAATCCTCTCTCGGAGTACCGGGAGAGGGAGTCAGAAGGAGCAGTTATTTTTCGGTCATTTGTAAAGTTTCATAGGCCTCGCGGGTGGCCACGGCGGCGGCCCTCCAAGAGAACTCCCGCTGCACGCAACGGGCCAAGGCGGGCGAACGGCCGCGCTGCAAGGCCCGCAACACCGCCGCGCGAATCTCGCGTGGATTGCCCGGCGAGACGTACTCGGCCAGGCTGCCAAAGTATTCTTGCGCCGCGCCCGCCGCCGGCAGCACCAGCGGCACGCCCGACATGCCGGCCTCCAGCGCGACCAGGCCGGGCGTTTCAAACCAACTGGCCAGCGCCAAACAGCCGCAGGCGGCGTAAGCACTGGCCAACAGCGGGTCATTGTGCCCCAGCCGGCCGATGAATTTGACGTTGTCGCCCGCCGCGCGGCGGCAAGCTTGCAGGTACCGTTCATGCCCAGGCACAACATCGCCCAGCATCACGATCGGCACGTTGGTCGATTGCATGGCCCGCAGAAAGCCGAGCTGGTTCTTACGCGGCTCGAAGCGGCCGGCGTACAGGACAAAGCCGCGTCCGCCGGCCAGCCTGGCGAAAGGGGCGGGGCTGGCGTCGGCAAACCGTAAGTCGGCCCCGTTGGGGATAACTTGAATGC
>JBFWUW010000058.1:0-46819 GCA_050247075.1 Pirellulales bacterium
AAGGGGAGGGCCATCTGTTTCTTTGCCGCCCAATTGGCCTGGAAGAAAGGTGTCGGTGTTGAGATCTCCGAACATTGGGCCGAGTGGGCCGCGGACAACGTGGCCAGGCTACGGCACAAGAAAACGGCATGCATTGAGGTCACGCAGTGTAACGCGCTGGACTTTGACTGCTCGGAAGGGACCGTTTTCTACTTTTTTAACCCCTTCGGCGAGCAAACCATAGCCGCGGTTCTCGCGAATATCCAAGAGAGCCTGGTCCGGCAGCCGCGGTCCGTCAAACTGCTGTACCACAACCCGCTGCATCGCCCGCTGTTCGACGCGGCGGATTGGCTGGATGAAGCGGCCGTTGTCTGCCGTGATCGGGCCGATCGCCCCACGATGCTGTTGTACCAATCCAGAGCCACCCCGCTCTCCGGCACGGACGGGCGGAATTTTTGAAATCCGATGCTTGCAATCGGCGGAAAGGCCGATAAGATAAGAGGCGGCATGTGAACAGGTGTTCATTTCGCGTGGATATTGCAATCACGCGGTGACTGCTTGTGGCCGTGCCTTCTGGTGCCGAGACGATCGGGCTCCGGGGAAGATCGCGGTTCGCCCCGTTTCCAACGCGCTGCTGGCGCGTTGAGGGCCGCATAACCGTCACGGGTGCCGGCAACGCCGATTCTGGCTGCGCAAGGTTGCGGACTGCGCCGCGAATCATTTCAAGATCTCACCTGGCTTGTGGAATGCGAACTGTTCGCCTCCACGGCCATTTTGGAATCGGGAAATTATTTCGGGTCGGTTCCTTCTCGCGCAACTGCTTTGCTGTTTGTGCCACCGCCCGTGCAGGAGGTTGGTTGCATGTTTCCCCCACTACCTAACTGGACCGAGATTTGCCTGCGAGTCGATCGCCAAGGGCGTTGCTTGAATGCCGCCGAGGAGAGCGTTTGGGAGGCCATCTCACCCGAACGGCGTGCTTTGTTTGGCACCTTGATCCGGTTGGCGTTTCGTGGCAAAGCGGCCCAGTTTCGGCTGATTGGCTTCGGGCCGCTGAAGGGGCATTGTTGGAACTGGACTGTGCGGCCCGCCCGCGAGGGACAAGCCATCGTGGCCGCGGAATTGATCTGCCGGCGGCTTCCCCCCGCGCACGTTTTCGCGCCGCATTTTAACCCCGCGACATCGGCCAGCATGTCGGAACCGTTGCCCGCGCAGCAATTGCCAGAATGGCTACCGTCATAGAGAAAGGCGAAAGGCTGAAGGCGATTAGCCGTCAGCAATCAGCCGTCAGCTATCCGCGGAAATCGAAAAGCTGATAGCTGACAGCTTCTCCGCTAACAGCTTTCACCACAACCTATCCGAATACGGCCCAGCGTCGCGAGAGAACATGGCGTTTGGCTCCAACGGCCGTTCCAGCCATAGGCTGACGTGGTAGCGGCCGTGGAGATTGCCCGACTCGACAACGGTGGCCGGTTCGATCCGCAATTCGCTGACGGCCTCGCCGCTTCGTTGGAGTTGGTAGAGTTGCAAGCCTGGGTCGTCGGTCGATTGGCGTTGCAAGTTGTATTTACGTTCGGCCAGCGTGGCCAGCGGCAGCGCGTTGCCCGTGTATCCCACGAAAGTAATCCGCTGCAGTTTTTGATCGGTGTTGAACAGATACGTCAGCGATCCCGCCAGATCGTAGTCGGCCGTGCCGGTGACCAGCGCCACGCGGTAGCCCCGCAAGGTATCTTCCGTCGGCGTGGTAAACACGCGGCCCCAGCGCGACATGATCCACGACGGGTTGATGTCAAACCGCAATACTTCATCCAAGCTGCGAACGGGCAGCCCCTCGATCGGCATGTTGTCGTGGCTATAGACGCGGGCCTGCCGTATCGGCATCGCACTCGACGAATCGGCGTGATGCGATCCGCCATCATGCCGCGGATCGTCCGCCCGATCGGCATGGCTGCTGGCCCCGGCCGATCGCTCGACAGCAGCCGGCTTGTCCCCCTTTTCCGCCGTCAGCGACACCAGATAGGGCGCGCCGGTGGCCGCGGCCAAAGCCGCCGCAAGCAGTTTGTTCCGGCCAGGAAGCATTGGGTAGAACTCCGGGAAAAAAGCGGGGAAGCGGAGAAGCCATCAGCCATCAGCGGGAAGGCGTTTCCATCGCGAATGAGTTTGTCGCGAAAGAGCTGATAGCTGATGGCTTCTCCGCTGACGGCTCTTTACCTCCCATCGACCAAAACGCACCCTCGGCTCGTTTCCGTCCCATCTTGCCCGCTGAACTTGGGCGACCGTTGCCAGCGATTTCTTGCACACAATGCTGGCGTTTGGAGTAAGCTGAAATGTTGGGGGAAGACGCCGTGCTATGCTTGGGGAACAGATGGGGCCGGCAAACCTTGACGATTATCACTGGCTGACCGGCGATGCGGCCGCGGCGTGGTTGGACGGGTTGCGCCATGCGCCCGCTGCCGACGTTCAGCAGGTGGCCCGCCTGCGCCGCGAGCTTTCAGCCGAGCGGGTCCATTTGCTGCTGGAACAAACCCGCCTGCGGCAACGTGCCACGGCCAAGTTTGGCCACCTGGCCGGACGAATGTTCTTTACACCGGTCGGCCTGGAGCAAGCCACCGATCTGGCCGTGGCGAGCTACAAGGCCAGCCGTTTTCCCGTCGCCTCTCCTGTTGTCGATTTTTGTAGCGGCATCGGTGGCGATTTGATGGCGCTCTCGCAACGCGGGCCCACGACCGGTGTGGATCAGGATCCTGTCGCCTGCCATCTGGCCGCCGCCAATGCCGCCGTGCTCGGCGAGCCGTCCGGGTGTTCATCGAGCGAGTCGTTGACGATCACCGTGGCCAATGTGGCGGACTGCGACATGAATGGCACGTCGGCCTGGCACATCGACCCTGACCGTCGCCCGACCGGTAAACGGACGACGCGAGTGGAATTGCATCAGCCCGCGCCGGAAGTCATCGACGGCTTGCGAAGCGCGTGCCCGCACGCGGCGGTCAAGCTGGCGCCGGCGGGCGTGCTGCCGGCACATTGGGCCGCGGAAGCGGAGCAGGAATGGATCAGCCGCGGCGGCGAGTGCCGCCAGTTGGTGGCCTGGTTCGCCGGCCTGACGGGACGCTCTGGCATGCGCCGCGCGACGCTGGTCGACTGGGCCGACCCGTTCGATCGCGCGGCCTTTGCCCAGGCCGGCGAGCCGAGTCAAACCGTGCAGCCCAATTTCGGCACCCACGTTGTTTTGCGAACCATCGTGGGGCAGGCGGGTGAACCGGTGGAGACCGCCGACGCGGCCGGCCGTTACTTGTATGAACCCGACAATGCCGTGCTGGCGGCCGACCTGCGCGGCTCGCTGGCCGCGCGGCACAAGTTGCTGGGCCTCGATCGGCAGGTGGCCTATTTGACCGGCGACACGCTGCTGGAAGACGCGGCCCTGGCGGCGTTTGAAGTGCTCGACGTAATGCCCTTTCAAACCCGCCGCGTGCGGGCTTGGGTGCGGCAGCATCGGGTTGGCACTTTGGAAGTCAAGCAGCGCGGCACCCACAACGACGCCAACGCCCTGGCCAAGGAACTAGCCGGCGACGGCGACAACCGGGCAACCCTGTTCGTCACCCGCGCCCGCGGCAAAGTGATGGCGATTCTTGCGCGAAGGGTTCTTTCGAGCTGACGACCGGGGTAGCATGGTTGAGTATTACGTCGGAAGCTGTCGGCGGAGAAGCGATCAGCCATCAGCTTGTTGCTCTCCGCGAGTAAGCTGATAGCTTTTCCGCTGACGGCTGATAGCTTTCATCATTCATCCTTTAGCCTTCATCCTTTCCCATGAACCGTCGCGATTTCCTCCATTCGGCCGCTGCTGTTGCCTTGGCTGCCCGCTATGCGGCTGCCGCCGAAGAGCAAGGCCGGACTGCCCAGGCCGATGCCTTTATCAAGGGCAAGGATGCCCGGCTGATTGTGCATAACGACAAGGTAGGCGAGCTAGAGACGCCGCTGGAACTGTTGCGAGAGCACGCGCAAACGCCCAAGGAAGTCTTGTTCGTCCGCAACAATCAGATCTTGCCGGGCGTGTTGACCACCGCCCCCGCCGAACCGGGCGATTGGAGCCTGGAACTGGCTGGCCTGCTCGACAAGCCGCAATCGGTCGCCCTGACCGATCTGGCAAGGCTGCCCCAGGAGAAGGTCGAACTGGTGCTGCAATGTTCGGGCAATGGCCGCGCCCTCTTCAGCCGTGCCGCCAAGACCAGCGGTGCGCAGTGGCAACGCGGAGCGATGGGCAATGTGGTCTTTCAAGGCGTGCCGTTGCGGGTGCTGCTGAGACATGCCGGTGCCAGCCCGTTGGACGGGGCCAGGTACCTGACCGCCGAGGGAGCCGATACGCCCGGCATGGAAGGCGCGGCCGACTTTGAACACAGCTTGCCGCTGGCCGATGCCCTGTCGCGGTCGATCGTGGCGTTGCGGATGAATGGCGAACCGCTCCCCCGCGTGCATGGCGGGCCGCTGCGGCTGGTCACGCCGGGCTTTTACGGCACGATGCACGTCAAGTGGCTGACGCGGCTGCGGTTTGAAGAGAGCGAATCGACCAACCATCATCATGTCGGCCGCTATCGCACGCCGCTAACGCGGCTTTCGCCCGGCGACAAGTTCAGCAGTACGCTGGAAAACAGCGAACCGAACTGGCAAATGCGCATCAAAAGCGTGATCTTTGCCCCGCTCGACGGCGACCTGTTGGCCGCCGGACGGACCACCATCCGCGGCGTGGCCTGGAACGATGGCACCGCCCGCATTGACGGGGTAGAAGTCTCCGTCGATGGCGGACAAACCTGGCGGCAAGCCCAACTCCGCCGGCCCGACAGCCCTTATGCCTGGCATCCCTGGAGCATCGAGGCCGACCTTCCGGCCGGCCAGCAAACCATTCTGGCCCGTGCCACCGACGCCCTGGGCCGCACCCAGCCGCTAGATGGCTCCATCCACTGGAACCCCGCCGGCTACACCTGGAACGGCGTGGAGCGGATAGAAGTCACGGTGGGATGAAGCTGCCGGATAACTGTGCAGATCTTAACGTCGTTAGTTTTGCCCTTCCGTATGCAAGGCAAGCAAAGCTCCTATGTCGATCACCGACCTTTTTCAAGATGGCCTGTCTCGGCCGCTGCCTGTTATTGCTTACGACATCAGCCGCCGATTGGCCCAGGCCTTGCCCGGCAAATTCGTGCTGGAGTCGAGCGATGATAGTTCAGGCTTTCGCCTCGACGAGTATGCCGCCGCTGGACATTGTTCGGCCGCGACAGGTCCCGGCGTGCATAGCCAGATCGTGACATCGTGGGAAGGGCCCCAGCACGGGCTTCGCGATCAGCCCGACCAGGCCCGGCAACAGGTGCAATGGCGAGGCCAAACCCTGGAGACCATCACAGTCGGCTGGAGAGGCAACTTCCACGAAACTCGCTGGCATTGGATCGTGGCAGACGACGAGGCCACGGCACGAGAGTTTTTTCAGGCGGTTTGCCTGTGGAATTCAGAGGTTCGCGGCGAAGTCGTGGTCTTTAGCGACGGTTGCTGGGGCAAGGACGCAGAACTGTTCCAGGCGATACAAGGGACGCGGCTTGAGTCGCTGGTTCTGCAAGGGGAACTGAAAGAACATATCCGCCGCGACTTCGAGCAGTTTGTCGCCGCCCGCGATACGTATGCCCGGTACGATGTTCCGTGGAAACGCGGCGTTCTGCTGGTCGGTCCCCCCGGCAACGGCAAAACGCACTGCGTCAAGTCGATCATCAACTTGCTGGGCTGGCCATGCCTATACGTGCGGAGTTTTCAAGCCATGCACACAACCGAGCAACACTGCATTCAGTCGGTGTTTCACCGCGCGCGGCAATCCAGCCCCTGCCTTCTGGTTTTGGAGGATCTGGACTCGCTGCTCAACGATGCCAACCGGTCGTATTTTTTGAACGGGATGGACGGATTCGCCGCCAACCAGGGGATTATTACGCTGGCCACGACGAACCATCCGGAGCAACTCGATCCGGCCATTCTCGACCGGCCCAGCCGGTTCGACATGAAATACTATTTCGGCCTGCCGGAACTGGCGGAACGAGTGACCTACCTGGGCTTTTGGAATTGCCGGCTGGCGGCGGAACTGCAATTGACGGCTGACGAAATCCAGAGCATGGCCTCCGTCACGGACGACTTTTCGTTCGCCTATCTTAAGGAACTCGTGCTGTCGAGCGTGATGGGTTGGATCGCCGACTCTCGCCCGGGAGCGATGGCCAGCGTCATGTCGCAACAGGCCGCGTCGCTGCGGATGCAGATGAAATCCGAAGCAGGGGGTAGTGCGAAAGCTGGCGGATGGAAGCAACGGTTCTTCGGTCGGGGCCAAGATTAACGCACCCTCTTTCATCCAGCCGACACGGCAACGTAGCAACATGGCTCCCGCTATGTTTGCTTGAGTCCCTATCAGTGCTCCATTCCCCTCGGCGCAACTGGGAATGGACCACCCATACCGTACCAGCCACTACGGCTAGAGACATGCGGCCACGAGCGATCTCAGCGGGCCGTGTATCCTCCGTCCACCATCAGCAGAGAGCCGGTGACGAAGGAGGCTTCGTCCGAAGCCAGGAAGAGGATCGGGTAGGCGATCTCGCGCGGTTCGGCAATCCGTTGGAGGAGGTGGGCGCCGCCCCATTCGGCGTCGGCGTTGGCGGCCGCCCGGTCGAGGCCCGCCTCCGACGTGATCCGCTGCACGATCTGCGTCCAGACCGCACCCGGCCCCACCGCGTTGACGCGGATGTTGTCTGCCGCCAGGTCCATCGCCATGCAGCGGGTCATGTTGGCCACGGCCGCCTTGGTGGCGTTGTAGGTCACCATTTGCGGTTGGGCGATCACGCTGGAAATGGAAGCCAGGTTGACGATCGCCCCGCCCCCCGCCTTGCGCATGCCAGGCACGCAATGCTTGGCGCACAGCGCCGGGCCGACGACGTTGACATCCAGAATCTCCCGCCATTCCCGCACAGTTGCCTCAATCCCCCGCAGCACGAAGACGGCCGCGTTGTTAACCAGAATGTCGATCTTGCCAAAGGCATGCTCGGCAGCCGCGGCCATGGCGGAGATGCTGCTTTCGTCGGCCACGTCGGTATGGACAAACAAGGCCCGGCCCCCGCGCTCGAGAATGCCTTGGGCTACCAGGCGGCCACTGGCCTCATCGCGCTCGGCCACCACCACGGCGGCCCCTTCCTCGGCAAACAGTTCGCAGGTGGCCCGGCCAATTCCGGCCCCCCCTCCGGTGACGATGGCGACTTTGGATGTCAAACGTGGCATGGCTGGTTCCTGGATGATGGTCGTAGGTCGTGCTTTCGCGGGTACGGCTGTTCGTCGATTGGAGCATTTGCCGGACGCAGGGCAAGCCCTGGCAAGGATTCCTTCCATCGGGTGCGAGCTGCTAAGCAAGCCCGGCTATCCATGCCGGTCGGCCTGGGGCAAAATGGCTGGCTTCCACCCGCACTAGGCCGGCACGGCGGCAGCGGCGTATTTCCGCACTATTCCAACTTGAACAAGAAACACGGATTACCTCATGGATACCGTCACGGCGGGCCGTTATCGGCACTACAAAGGGGGCGAGTACACCGTGCTGGGTGTCGCCCGGCACAGCGAGACGGAAGAGGAACTGGTGGTCTACCGGCCCGAATATGGCGAAGGGGGCTTGTGGGTCAGGCCGAAGGCGATGTTCCTGGAGACGGTCGAGGTCGATGGCCAGACCGTGCCGCGCTTTCGGCTGCTCTAACCGCCTGCCTGAATGGCCGGCTCGGAACAAAATAAGTCCCATCAATTTGTTTGCCGAACTTGAAACAGATCGCTAATCTGTCCGGCTGTGCTGGTGAAACTACTCTCACTCGTCGGTAAAGGGGATGATCGTGGCTAAGAAAAAGGCTTCGAAGAAAAAGGCCGTCAAGAAGAGCCCGGCCAAGAAGAAGGCCGCCAAGAAGGTCGTCAAGAAGGCCAAATCGAAGAAGATCACCAAGAAGTCGTCGCCCGCTAAGAAGTCCGCCAAGGGCAAGCCGGCCAAAAAGGCCGCGGTCAAGAAAAAGCCGGCCACGGCTCCCGTCACCGCCACGCCCGTCGTCCCCATGCCGGCCCCCAGCCCCATGCCGGGCATTGGCATGTAGGGGGAAGGATGAAGGCGAGTGGTGGCAGGATGAAAGGGAGAGTGCCTGGGACTGACCGACGGGTAGATCCCGTTCAAGGTTCGTGACGCCGCCAGCTTGTCGCTTCTTTGCCCTCTCCCGAAGTACCGGGAGAGGGCATCTTTTCGTCGCGCCACCAAGAACAACCCGGTTAGAACATCAACTCAGCTGGTCCATTCGCTGCTTGACTGGTCCAGCTACCCGTCGTTCTTGCCTTGGCCAAGTGACACAAGCTGACGGCTGCAAGCTTTTCCGCTGACAGCTTCCTTACCGACCACTTCCTTGCTTGCCTGATCTTACGATGCCGCCTCGACCGCCTTGGGTTCCTTGAACGTCAGCACGGGGCACGGCGATTGCCGCACGATCGACTCGGCCACGCTCCCCATTAGGAAGCGGGTTAAGCCGGTTCGGCCGTGCGTTCCCAATACGATCATGTCGGCCTTCTCATTGACGGCAAACTCCACCACCGCGCCGGCCGGGTCGCCCGCCAGCAGCCGATGTTCAAAGGGAACCGCCGGGTCGGTCGGTTTGACGGCATGCAGCATTTTTAGCAAGGCTTCGGTATTGGGCTCTGGGATGCCGTAGTACATTTCGCCCCCGCCATACGCCAACGGCGGTTCCTCGACATGCACAAAGTACAGCGTCGCCCCCATATCGCGAGCCAGTGCGGTGGCATACGCTAATGCCGAATCGCTGGAGCTGGAAAAATCGGTCGGAAAGATGATTTTCTGGGCACGCATGACGTTCTCCTTTCAGGTTGATTGAGAAACGTAGGGCGCTAGCACCCTATTGAACACGCCGCAATCATCATGCTTGGCCTTCCACCCGCGCGGACGGCCCATTGCCGCGTAGTACGCTCTGCGGACTCTCCACGCATTATATGCATTTACGGTGCCAGTTTGCGCGTTTTTGGCGTCTGCCTGCCGCGGGGCGGCTGTTACGCGGGCTTATACGTGTGTGGCAGCGGTGGAACATGAGCGGAGGACAACACCGTTTCGGCCAAGCCGCGTATGCTTCCAGGCTGAGCCATTTCGCACGTAAAGAGCGCAACCGGGCGACTACGCACATGCCGCCAGCGCGGCGAAGAACGCTCGTTTTCGCGCCTATCGGCTTTCCCTCGGCTGTTGCGCCGTTTCGCACGCCATCGAATGGGTACGGCGCGCGAATTGCTTTTTAGATGTGCGCGGGCCGTTGTCGCGAAATCTGGCGTATGGCCAAACGCCCGTCGCCGAAGATTGTCGGTGTCATCTGGAATCGGAGTAACTTGACCATGAAATGCCTGATTGCCGTTGATGGCTCTCCTGGAAGCCTGGCCGCGACCCAACTGGCTGGCATGCTGCTCGACGAACATGCCGATTCCGTGGCCTTCTATTACTTGCCGGCCCCGGTGAAGGTACCAGCGGACGCAGCGCGCCACGCCGGGGTCGTCGAACGCACACGAAAGTCGCTCTGCGATGCGATATTTGCTGAGTCGGCCGCGGCATTGCCGGCTGGTTTGCGGGCTCGCGCGACGAACATCGTCGGCACCCAGGCTCGCGCGGCTCATGGCATTCTGGTGGCCGCGGCCGAGTGCCAGGCCGGCTTTATCGCCGTCGGTGCGCGGGGCCTTGGCCCCCTTCGCGGGTTGCTGGTGGGAAGCGTTTCGCAGCGCCTGGCCGCTGAATCGAATCTGCCTCTGTTGATTGCCCGCGGCCATATTCCGCGAGCGGGCGAGGGCCTGCGAGTCTTACTGGCTTGTGCATCCAGTACGGTTTGCGGGTCGGCCGCCAGGTTTCTGCACCAGTTGCATTGGCATCCGGAGAGCCGCGGCACGGCCTTGACCGTGGTGGAATCGTCGTTTGGCGGAGAGCTGCCCGACTGGTTGGTGCAACAGGCCCGCAGTGACGAAACGGAGCAACTAGCCCGGGCCTGGGTGGAAGATCATCGCCGCGAGGTGGCAGCGCAGCGGGAGAGCCTGGCCGCGTTATGCCAAGAGCTTCCCCAACCATTCCGGCAGTTAGAGCCGCAAGTTGTCGAAGGCCATCCGGCCGAGTCAATTCTGAAGACGGCGGCGGCAACCGGCAGCGATCTGTTGGTGCTGGGGACGCATCATGCCGCGCCCCTGGTGCGGTTGCTGCTGGGAAGCACGGCGGTCAAGGTACTGGCCCACGCGCCGTGCTCTGTCCTGCTATTGCCGCACCACGAAACACCGTAAGGTGCCGCCCAAGCAGGTGCCGGCGAATTTGCGAAGAGGCATTGCCTACAGGCTCATTGGCGATAAAGCCGCCTCCTTCAGGGGGCTATCGGACTGCTGTTGGAGAGCCGGGCGGGTATCGGTTATGGTATCGCTCCCCGTCGCACGTTCAACGCGGAGGCGTTGTTTGTGGTGGAGTATCGGGCTGCTCCGGGGTGGCCTGGAATTAACCGTGATTCATGGAGGAAACAACCGATGAGTAAGCCAGGTGCCTTGGTGTTTGGTGTGTTGGTGGGTGCCGCCGCCGTTTATGGGGCCTTGAATTTCCACATTCTACAGACCGATGCTGGCGTGCAGTTTGTCCGCAAGAGCGAGTCGAACTTCAAGGATACCTACGTCGATACCCGGCAATTTGGCGTGGGGGATTGGATCGATCACCCGCAACTCGCAGAGGATTTGGTGAGAGCCGGCAAGCAGGACATCATGAGCGATGCCGCGGCCGAGAGCCTGGAGCAGGGTTTCTCTCGCGCCTTTGGCACCAACCGCCGTTGAGGAAAGGATGAAGGCGGAAGGATGAAGGATGAACGGCGGGTGGCTGGGCCGCTTGTTCTCCGCGGGATTGCCGTCAGGCTGATGGCTTCTTCGCCGCCAGGCGGAACTTACCTTAAGCAACTCGGCGATCGTCAGCATCGGCCTGGCTGCCGTCGCCGACGGTTGGGGCCGGGTTGTCCTCGTCGACAGTCGGGGCCTGGCTGTCCAGGAACGTCCCCATCCAGCGGTCCCATACATTGAAGAACGCGCCGAAGTTCCTGTGCATGTTGGTATGGTGGGCGTCATGGTGGGCCACGGTATTGAACCCCTGAAACCAGCGCTGCCGAGAAATGGACCGCGGGACAATCTCGAAACCCGTATGCCCGCCGGTGTTCATCTGCGTGTCCAGAAACAGAAACAGCAAGATGGCCAGCGGGTGCATCGGCAGGATGGCCACGATCAGCCCCACGCCAAGAAACTGAACCACGGCTTCCAACGGTTGAAAGGCGTAGATCGACCAGGGAGTGGGATTGACCGAACGATGATGGCCCAAATGCATGTATTTGAAGACCGGCCGCCAATGCATGAAGCGATGGGTCCAGTAGAAGTACGTGTCCAGCAGCACAACCGCCAGAAACACGCTAACGAAGAAATACCCGATAAAGTACGAGCCGAGCTTGAAATAGACGTTGGTATAGCCCGCCCGGTAAAGATGCAGCAATGCTGTCGAGCCGGCCGCGAAAATGGCGATGGTCAGCAGTGACAGCTTGACTTCCCGGGCGATTTGGCGACGCGTGGGAAGGCGGTCCTGCAATCGGAGCTGGTCCTTATGCTCGAAATCGCGAACGTGGTAGAACCAGTAATTCAAGCCTGCTGGCAGCAGATAGCCCGGCACCAGAATAAAACCGAAGAAACCAGCGAACTCGAGAAAAACATTCATAAGAAACTGGCCTGCCACCGAAGAGAAATCGCACATCCGACCGTGGTGTTTCTCCACCATTGTGACGTTATTCGGCCATTGTTGGCAAGGTCAGTCCACAAACGAGAGGTTCGGCTCTCATCTGGCGTGACCCTCCGTGGCGGCGCGTCGTGTACATTGGGGGACGGCAATGGGGGCTTTGCTTCGCCAATCATCGGCGATGGAATCGCCTCCTACAAACGGCGAATCGCCTCCTACCATCAAACGAACCGACACCGGCCATCTACCGTCCGACGGAGAGAGATTGCATGTCCGACATTTTGAAGATTCTGGCTTTTGCCGGTAGCACGCGCAAAGAGTCGTGGAACAAGAAGCTGGTGCAGATTGCGGCGTCCGGCGCGCAGGGGGCGGGTGCCGAGGTGACGCTGCTCGATCTGCGCGACTTGCCACTGCCGCTGTTTGACGAGGATCTGGAAACGGCCGAGGGGCTGCCGGCCAACGGCCGTCTGCTCAAAGACCTGTTCTTGGACCACGACGGGTTCTTGCTGTCGTCGCCGGAGTACAACAGTTCGATCAGCGCGGTACTCAAGAACGCTATCGACTGGATCTCGCGCCCCGTTCAAGGCCAGCCGCCGCTGGCCTGTTTCAGCGGCAAGGCGGCGGCCCTGATGAGCGCCTCGCCCGGCGCGCTGGGGGGCCTGCGCGGGCTGGTGCATGTCCGTTCCATTCTCTCGAATATCAACGTATTGGTGCTGCCCGACCAGGTGGCCGTGCCCAAAGCGCACGAAGCCTTCGCCGCTGATGGCACGTTAAAAGACCCCAAGCAACATGGTGCCGTGATGGGCCTGGGGGAAAAGCTGGCGAAGCTGTTGGAAAAATTGCATGGGTAGTGAAATAGCTGTCAGCCGAGAAGCGGTCAGCTATCAGCTTTTTGGGGAGAGAGATTTTTTCTTTGCAGCGCGGCCGGCAGCGTGGCGCGGCGCAATCCGCGGGTGGGAGTGGTTTTTGTGGAGAGCGGATTGCCGACGTCGGGAGACGGCTCCGACAGGCCGATCGGCGACGGAATCGCCTCTTACAGCCTTTCACCTTCAACCTTTCGCCTTCCGCCGTTCGAACTGATCGTACAATGCAAACAACATCTCCCGCATGTCCCCTTGTTGCCGTTGGAATGCCGCGGAAACGTCGTCCGGGGAAATGGGGGACGATTGCCCGGCTAGTAGCTGATTGACCACGCGTTGGGCCGTGGCGACGCGCGGGTGGATCTCCATCAAGGTCGGCAGACCCAAGTCGCGATGCGACGTGACGAGCAGTCCACGGCCTTGGCGGCGGCAACGCCAGAATAGCCACTGGCGGGCTAGCCAAGTGAGTTGTTCGGCTCCATCCAAGAGAACCAGGTTCACGGCAGGGCTGCCCGCCACTGACGGTTGTTTCAACATCCGCCAAAGTTCGTCCTGGCTCGCCCCGCCATCGCGCAGAACGACCAGGGGCGCGTCAAGGCCGGCACTGGCTAACGCGCCCTGCAAGGCTGCCAGCAGCGTTGATTTGCCGGCACCGTGCGGGCCGACGATTTGGCCGCGCCAATGTTGCCGCTGTAGCTGGTCCAGCAGCGATTCGGCCGATGCTCCTTGTTCAAACAGATAGGGCAACGCCCCCGGCCGCGTGTGGCGCGTGGAGAACGGATTGCCGCGCGGCCGGCCGGAAATCGTGGTCATGCGGAGGGCTCCTCCGGCAGTTTCGCCGGCGGCACGTTGCCTAGTTGAAACGGAGCCTCGACCAGCATGTCTTTGCCACGGGGCAGAAAGACCCGCACGCGTACGCACCAATGCAGTTTGACGATGACCCCATCGTAGCTGAGGGGGCTGTTGGGCAATTCGGTGCTGAACCGGCGGGGCTCCCGAAGGTCGGTGCGGCCGTTCTCAGGCCCGCGGCGTTCAAAGTAATGCACCGCCAGGTCTTCGTCCCCTGTTCCTTCCGTATACCACATGATGGAAAGTTCAATCGCCTCGATATCGTCGCGCCGCGGGGCATCCAACCGGCACTCGCCGGCCAACGTCTCACCGGGGGCGAACGATTGGCGGTCGCCGTCGATCAGCAATTGTACCTGGCAACCATTCATGCGGCCTGCCCCTGTTGAAGGGGTTGCAGGGAAGGCCGCACGACAAGCAAGAAGTCGCGCTCGAAGGGGGGCCGGCCCGGTCCCTCGCCGCGCACGATGAGCCGCCAACAGACTTCGTTGTGCCCCGACCGAAACGAGTGCATGGCGTGGGCCGGCACCGTAAACTTCACCTCGGCTTCCAACGATGTCTCTGGACGGATCGACGGCTTGTCGAACCGCAGTACGGTTGTTTCGTATACTCGGCGCGTGTTGGTGCGCGAGTTGGTCCCTTGTTGAAACGTGGCCCGCTCGTCACAGGCCAGTACCACTTCCAACATCCGCAGATCGAGCCAGCCCGACTGCGACAGGTTGATGGTGTAGGTCCCCCCCGGATGCAACGGATGGCCGGAAATCTCCAGCAGTGTGGGGCCGAGCCCCGCGTAGCCTCCCACGCGCCGCACGGTGTAGCGGATCAGATATCCACCCGCCACGGCGAAGGGAATGGCAATGGCGGCCAGCAGCCACTCGGGCTGGTACCTTACGAAGCTTTGCACCATCAAGATCAGAAAGAACAGCCCTACCAGATTCCACAGCACGGTCCCCACGATCAGGCTGGCCATGGCACCCGCCACGGTATTGGAAACGGGCAACCGGTAAGCCAGATGGACGCCGGGGCTATTGGTGAGATCGGCCTCGGTGGGGATGAAGGGATATTCGCTGGACGCCATGACCGTTGGATCGAAGCGGTCTAATTGCACCGCGCGTTGCGCCTGCCGGGCGAGCGAAGCCCGGCGCTCGGCCGAAGCTCCCCAGTTGAACCAGGCATAGCCCAAGCCGCTGCCAGAAATGGTGATGAACGAGGCAGGCAGCAACAGCATGGCCCAGGCTAGCCAAGCCCGACTGCGATAGACCACCGCCACGGAGGGCCTGTCAGGGTCGTACCAACAGGGAAATTCTTGCCCCGCCGTAAACCGGGCGATGACGGCTTCTTTGTCTTCTTGTCCGCTGCTGTATCCGCCCCCTTTGAACTGGGCGATGTTATAGGTCCAGATCGTGTGTTCCTGGCCGTCCAACTCGTATTGAATTTTGACTTCAGGCCGGTAAAGCTTGCCTTCGTCGGTCGTTTTTTCGCCCACCCGCGTGGTGAGAACAGTGCAGGTATGCGGGCGAAAGTGGCGGTTGGCGCGCCACTCGGGCACAATCTCGGTCCGCACCATGAAGATCAGCAGCAACCAGCCGCCGACAAACAGCGAGGCCAGAAACAGCATCCAACCAAACGAACCGGTCTGTTGCGAGCCAGTCCGCCGCGAGCCCCGTTTCTTCAGAAAGAATCGAACCCGTCGAGACACGAAAAGTTCCTTGAATATCCAGCGTGATGCGGGAGTGGGCGGTGCTACGGCCTTCGCCCCTTGCCGCCAACACGACTATAATCAAATCCGCCGGCGCAGGCGACGGTTGCGGAATTTGACGCCGAATGCCGTCGGCGATGGAATCGCCTCCTACAAGAATTCTTTCCGGGATCATCATCATGCGTTGTATTGCCTTGCCACGCCCCGCGGGCCGCTGCTGCTGGCTGCTGAGTTGTTTGATAGCGGCCTGGTTGGCTTGGCACGGCAACAGCCCCTTGTTGGCCGGCGAATGGCCGCAAATTCTGGGCCCGCACCGCGATGGCAAGGCCGCTGACGAAAAACTGGCCGCGAGCTGGCCGGCCGGCGGACCAGCGACCGTGTGGGAACGCCCCGTCGGATCGGGCTGGTCGGGTGTGGCCGTGGCCGCCGGCCGGTTGATCTTGTTTCATCGCCAGGGCCAGGACGAGATTGTCGAGTCACTCGACCCACGCAGCGGCAAGGAACAGTGGAAGACGCCTTTTCCCTCGAGATACCAGAACGACATATCGGGCGACAACGGCCCGCGTTGCGTGCCGGTGATTTCTGGCGACGCCGTTTACGTTTACGGCGCGGAAGGGGACTTGCGCTGCCTGGAACTGGCGACCGGTAAAACTCGTTGGACGCGCGACACCGACAAGGATTTTAGCCCCCCCTCCAGCTACTTTGGCGCGGGCAGCACGCCGATTGTCGAAGGGGGCAAGTTGCTAGTGAACGTTGGCGGGCGCAAGGGAGCCAGCCTGGTGGCGTTCGATCTGCAAGACGGGCACACCGTTTGGAAATCGTTCGACGATGCCGCCAGCTACTCCTCGCCGGCTGCCTTTACCGTCGCGGGTACGCGGCACGTGGTGTTCATCACGCGGCTGCATGTGGTCTCGGTCAATCCCGAGGATGGCAATGTGCGGTTTAAGTTTCGGTTTGGCGCGCCTGGCCCCACGGTCAATGCCGCCACGCCGCTGCTGCTGGATGGCAATCTGTTTGTCTCGGCCAACTATGGCGTAGGGGCCGTGTATGCCAAAGTCAGCGACGACAACGCCGAACCGGTCTGGGAGAACGACAACACTCTCTCCAGCCAATACGCCACCAGCATCGAACATGATGGATATTTGTACGGCATCGACGGCGGCGAAAGCATCGGCGCGGAAACCAGCTTGCGTTGCCTCAAGCCGCAGTCGGGGGAAGTCGTGTGGCAGCAGCCTTGTTCCAACGGCACGCTGCTGCTGGCCGACGGCAAACTTTTGTTAATGGGCACCGACGGCAAACTGGTCATGGTCCGCGCTGCGCCTGGCAAATACGAGGAACTGGCATCGTCAAGAATTTTCAAGTCGGTCACGCGACCGCTGCCCGCCCTGGCCAACGGCCTGCTGTACGTCCGCGACCAAAAGTCATTGAAATGCCTCGACCTGCGGCCTGGTGGCAACTAGCCGTAGGAGGCGATTTCATCGCAGTCTCTAGGTGTCGTCTCCGACGGCGACAATCCGCTTTGCTAAAAAGGGGCAGGCGACAACTTGGAGAAGGCGATCCGCCTAGTTCCTATTCGTTGGATTCGTTCGATTCGTGGTCCTCAACAAACCTTGGCGCCTTTGCGTCAAAATCCGCTGTCGCTGTGCGGCCCACTTGTTAGACTCGCCACTCGGAATTGTTCTCACACAAGATTGGTCCTGACAACGGCCTGCATTCTTGTGGCCAAGCAGGCCGCCTTGCGGTAAGTTCCATCTTGGAGGCATTCGCGGGACGATGGAACATCTAGAAGCTGGCAACAGGAGTTGACGCAACGTGGAACTTGAAGGCATTTCTGCCCTGGTGACGGGTGCCAGCCGGGGAATTGGCCGTGGCGTGGCGGTGGCCTTGGCCCAGGCCGGGGCTAACGTGGCCATCAACTACCGCTCGCACCCCAACGAAGCCGAGGAAGTCGCCGCCCAAGTGCGGGCTTGCGGCCGCAAAGCCCTGCTGGTGGCGGGGGACGTGGCCGATCTGGCGGCGGTGGAACAGATGGTGGCCGCCGCCGCGGTCGAGTTTGGCCGGCTCGATATCGCCGTCAGCAACGCGGCGTTTTCCGAGCGCGAACTGTTCCATACGGCCGACATGCCAGGATTTCGCCGCACGGTTGATGTCACCATGTGGGGCGCATTGCATCTCTTGCGGGCCGCCACGCAACAGATGATCTCCCAGGGCCAGGGGGGGAGTGTGGTGATTGTCAGTTCGCCCCACGCCTATCTGCCGATTCCCCGCTCGATGGCCTATAATATGTCCAAGGCGGCGATCGACCAGATGGCCCGCACCGCGGCGATAGAACTGGCCGAACACCGCATCCGCGTGAACTTGATCCACCCCGGTTGGATCGACACTCCCGGCGAACGCAAGTTCACCAGCGACGAACAGATCGAACAGGCCGGAGCCAAACTTCCCTGGAAGCGGCTGGGGCAGCCCGACGAAATTGGCCGGGGCGTGGTATTCTTGTGCGATCCGCGAAGTGACTACATGACCGGTAGCGCCATGCTGATCGATGGCGGCATTTCGCTCCCCTGGTGGGCCAACCGAGGGTCCGCGGTTCCGGAGTAATGTGCTCGTTTCAGACCGCTGTCAACATTCAGTCCTCCGCCGCCCAATCCCTCGTAAACTCTTGGAAAGTCCGTTGCCATGGGCGTGAAGTACCTGTTGCCATGCGAATGCGGCAAGCAGATGGAGGTCGATTCCAGCCAGTCTGGATTGCGCGTGCCTTGCGAATGCGGCCAGCAGATGGAAGTTCCCACGCATCGCGGCTTGCGGCAACTGGCCAGGGCCGAAACGCCGCCAGAAACCGCCGCCAGCAAACCAGAAAGCCAGCGTGCCGCAGCGGCAGCGGGCTGGGGCCGGCGGCAAGGGGCTTTGTCCCTGGCCGTGATCCTGCTGTTGATGGCCGCTGGCCTGTGGGGTTGGGTCCACTCGCGGATACCGGAGGATCCTTGGCCCCAAGCCATAGCTGAGGCCGAACCGCAGCACATGTTGACGTTGTGGGCCATGATGCACCGTGGCGTCGACATCACCGGTGATGATGCGGGCCAAAGTTTGAAAAAGATGTATGAAAGCGTGAAGTTCTGGAAGAACATCGCCTACGCCCTGGCGGGAGCGGCCGGGGTGGCAGCGGTTGTGGCCCTGCTCATTCCCAATCGTCCGGCCAAAAAATAGCCAGCGGCAATGTTGCTATTTCGCGGCACGGTTGGCCCACTGGCGAATGGCCTGGTCGTCGGCCAGTTCCAAGGGGGCGTAGGGAGGGTGCCGCGTCTCTTGGTAGGGGCTGTTGGAGCGCGTGTTGTAGCAACAGATGAGCGACCACCGCGGATCGGCCGAGCGGTTCTGGTCGGAACGATGCAGCAAGTTTGCATGGAAGAAGAGCGCGTCCCCCGGCTGGCATTCCACGTAGATCAGTTCGTGCCGCTTCAGGGCCTGTTCCACCCGCTCCAGGTCGGCACCGGTTTGATCGCCCGTCTTGCCGTGGTCGATCCGCCCCAAACGATGCGAGCCGCGTAAGACTTGCAGGCAGCCGTTCTCGCGCGAGGCCTTGTCCACGGCGATCAAGCAACTGGCCAGGTTGGGTGCCAGGCAGGCGTTGTGGTACCAGTAACCGTAGTCCTGGTGCCACTCCCAGGCTCCGCCGACTAAAGGCTCCTTGAGCATCATCTTGGTATGCCAATGGTAGACTTCCTCCCCCAGCAACTGCTCCATCCGCCGCACGATCCGCGGCGAACGGCTAAACAGCCCGTACAGGTCGTCGCGGGGGGTGTTCCACAAGGCTAGCTTGGTTTCAGCCCCGGTGGCATCCTTGCGCCCATAGGCGCTTGCGCGAAGCGACTCATCTTGCCGGGCGTGGTCCAGCAGGGCTTGCATCTCTTGGGGGTCAAACAAGGCGCGGCGGAGTACGAAACCGTCGCGTTCCCAAGCCGACATCTCGGCCGCCGACAGGGGTTCTACCGACATCGATCGGCTCCCGCCTTTAGAACAAGGTGTAGATGAAGGGCGCGACAGCCGTCCCCTGCAGCAGCATTAGCAGCGCCATGCCCAACATGACCACGATCATGGGGAGCAGCCACCATTTCTTGTTGAACCGCAGAAAATCCCAGAACTCGCGGAGCAGGCCGGGACTGGCTTCCTCGGAGGCCAACTTTTCAAAGTCGCTTTGCGGTGATTGAGACATGGGCCTCTCCGGCGAAAATGAAACAGCAGATCAGTATTGGCGGAAATAGCGACGCAAGTCGCTGGGGCTGGACTTGGCCAGCCAGTAACTTTCGCGGGCTTGCCGCCGCAACATGAGCGAGTCGCGGCCCAGCAAGCGAAACAACAAAGCCACCGGGGTGAACAATCCAAAAAACAGCACCAGCAGCAAAACAAGCGACATCAGCCAGCCAATGGGAAAGGCCAGCACCATCCAACCGACGAACACCGGCCGCAGCCAGACTGGCTTTGTCCAGCCGATCACCCCTACGGCTGCCGCCACGGCGACCAAGGCCCAGGTCCAGGCTGGCCAGCCCAGCCCCGCCCTGGTCGCGGTCGATCCTTTCCACAAGGCCACCAAGACCAAGGCCAGCGCCGCTAATCCGGCAAACTGGCGCAACATTCGTTCGCTGGCGTTGAAGGGGATATCGGACCAACGCATGGCGGATTCCGTGGTAAAACTACGTACAATGCGGTCGATAGCGTAGCATGGCGGCAGGCGATCAAACCGCGGGTGGACCAATCCAGTAGCCGCCCTTGTATTCTCTCCGCAACGCCCCTTTGGCTCAAGATCGAATGCTCACCGGAATCGTTTCCAATTGTTGGCGGCTACAGTTAGAAGGGGGCGCGAAGCTGGAAGAACTGGTAGCCGAAGCAGCCAGGCAAGGCTTTCAAGCGATTGAGTTGCGTCAGGGATGCCTGGGCGAGTTTGAGGATCGTGAGTCGCAGATCCCCCGGCCAGCGGCTCTGGCCGAGTTGGCTCGGCGGTTCCCCGAACTGCGGTTTAATCTGGCCCTGGCCTGGCCGTTCTTCGATTCGGAATGGCCGCTCGACGACCCATTGTTGAGCGCAGGCCTGGCCGCGGCGCAGGCGCTGGCCCCTTTACCAGGGGCAACCCACTTGCGGCTCGTGGATGTGAGCACGGACGACGGCGCTGCCGCTCGGGACAACCTGGAACTGCTGGCGAGTCGAATCGCTTCCATCGCCCGCCAGCTTTTCGATGGCGGCGGTAAGCTGTCGTTGGAAAATGGACGGCAACCGTGGACGCGGATGGTCCACTTGATGGCGCTGACACGGGAACACGCCCAGGCCACGGGTGCGGAAATCTGTCTGTGTTACGATCCGGCTAACGTACCGGATATCGCCCAGCCCGCCGTCGCACGGCAAGTATTGGCCGACGTGAGTAGGCTGTCGTTGGGGATGGTTCACTTCAAGCAATTGCGGGCCGGCGAGATGCAGGCGGAAGTGAACGCTGGCGACATCGACTGGAAGGTCCAAATACAAACGCTGAGCCGCCTGGGCTATGCCGGTCCAGCCTGTCTTGAAATTCGGGCTAGCCAGGAAATCTGGCGGCATCTGTTGGCCAGCCGAAAGTACATTGACGCCCTGGAAAAAGCAGGCGATTAGAGCCATGCTGGGCTACCATCAAGCCACGATTGCCTGGAGAAACCGGTAGTAATAACCTGTTGTGTAGACCAGTTGCTTGCAAGCGTGGCCGCCGGCGCGTTCAATAGAGGTTGCCCGCCGGGCAGTTCTGTTTCGGCCCGGCCGGCCTTCAGGCAATCTTCTTTCTTTTGGATATCCACGATGAACCGCTTGCTGTTGATTTGCGCTGCGGGCTGCTGGCTATTTTGCACGGCTGTCTGGGGGCAAGAGGCCGCTGAAACGCCCGATCCGCCGGCCGCCGCGGTGGACCCCGATTTGATCCGCATTCATCTCATGGATGGTTCCACCATTAGCGGCAAGTTGTCGGTGGAGGAGATTGAAGTCAGCACCGCCTTTGGAAATCTGCAAGTGCCGATCCGTTCGATCCGTAGTTTCACCCCCGGTCTGACCAGCCACCCGGAACTGGCACGGAACGTGGAGAGCCTGATCGAGGATCTAGGCTCTAGCAATTACCCCAAGCGCGAACTGGCCCAGAAAGCACTGCTGAAATTGGGCCCGCCCGTCCGCGGCGAGTTAGAGCGCCGCGCCGACGACACCGATAACGAGCGCCGCACGCGGATTAAGGAATTGTTGGAACTGTTCGACGAACTGGCCGACAGCGAGGACGACGAGGAAGAACCGCGGGCAGACAGCGGATTGTTGATTCGCCACGATACGGTGGAGACATCCGACTTTACCATTGTCGGCCAGATCGTCACGCAAGAGTTTACGATTGCCAGCCAGTACGGGCCGCTGTCGATCAAGCTCAGCGATATTCGCCGTGGCGAACGCGAAGCGCCAGGCGGCGGTGAGATTCGCAAGTCGCTGCGGATGGACGGCACGCACGTCGTGCAGACCAGCATGTTGGGCAGCGGCATCAAGCTGGAGCGCGGCGACCGGGTGACCATCTCCGCCGAGGGCCAAATCACCATGAGCCCCTGGGGCAACCAGGCTTCGTCCAATCCCGATGGCGCACAGAACTTTGGCTGGTACCAGGCCAACACCATTCCCATCGGTGCGCTGGTCGCTCAAATCGGCCGGCGAGGGACGATCTTCAAGGTCGGCAGCAAGCATTCGTTTACGGCTGACAAAACCGGCACGTTGTCGTTTGCCATGGCAATGCTGCCCGACTACGTCAACAACCAGTTTCCCGGCGAATACCGGATTAAGGTCCATGTGCAGCGCAAGAAGCAGTAGGGAGCTGGCGACATCGTGGCTGCACGCCTTCCGCCGTGTCGGCTGGATTGGCGATGGGCGCTTTATTTCTGGTAAGGCATCCAGGCCTGGTTGACCGAACCCAGCGCCAGCGGACATGGCAGCAGCCATTTCGCTATGCCGTAGCGCAGACGCGCTCCAGATCGTCAAAGAACGCCGGGTAAGTCTTGGCGGTGCAGCCAGGGTCGCGAATGACCACGCCCGGTGTGCGCAGTCCGACGAGCGCCAAGCTCATGGCCATGCGGTGGTCGTCGTAGGTGTCGATATGGGCGCCGCGCGGTTCGCCCGGCATAATCAACAGGCCATCCTCGAACTCTTCCACGGCGGCACCTAGTTTGCGCAATTCCATGGCCAAAGCGCCGATGCGGTCGGTCTCTTTGTGGCGGATGTGCCCCACGCCGCGAATCCTCGTCGGCCCTTGGGCGTAGAGTGCCACCGCCGCCAGCGTTTGCACGGTATCGCTAATACCGTTCATGTCGACATCCACCCCATGCAGCGGAACGCCCGCCGGCCCGTCGCTGGCGACGGTGATCTGGTCGGACTGCCACCGCACGCGGCATCCCATTTGTTCCAACACGTCGACAAACCGCACGTCGCCTTGCAGGCTGTTCCGCGACAGCCCGCTGACAGTCGTCTCGCCTCCGGCAATCGCCGCCGCCGCGAAAAAGTAGCTGGCGGCCGAAGCGTCTGGTTCGATGGCATAGGCGCGGCCGCGATAGGCCCGTGCATTGGAGATGGAAAAGCCGCCCGCTTGCTCTTCGACCGCGGCACCAAAGGCCCGCATGACTTCCAGCGTCATCTCGACGTAAGGCCGCGAGACCAGCGTTCCGGCCACGCGGAGTTCCACCGGACGGCCGGCATAGGGCGACGCCAACAACAGGCCGCTCAAGAACTGGCTAGAGACATCACCGCGCACGGTAGCCGGTCCCCCCGCCAGTCCTTGGGCCTTGATCAGAATCGGGGGACAGCCAGTTCCCGCTTCGCTGGAGGCGTCTGCTCCCCATTGCCGCAACCCGGCCAGCAAGTCCTCAATGGGCCGCTGACGCATGCGCGGCGTGCCGTCCAGCCGGTACTGGCCATGCCCCAGGGCGATCATGGCGGCCAAAAAACGGACGCTGGTGCCGCTGTTGCCTATGAACAAGTCGGCCTGCCGGGCCGGAATATTTCCCCCGCAGCCGACAATATCAATCGTGCTTTGATCAAAGTTGGCTTGCAGCCGTATGCCCAGTTTGTCGAGTGCCGCGGCCATCAGGCGCGTGTCGTCGCTGTCCAACACGCCCGACAGGCGCGATGGGCCTTCGGCCAGAGCGGCGCAGACCAACGCCCGGTTGGTCAGGCTCTTCGATCCGGGGGGGCGAATCTCGGCCCGCAACGGCCCGCAAGGGGTGATGGCATATTCATCTGGCATATCGCGCGGCATGACTTAAAGCGGTCCTTAGGGCGAAGGTGCCTCGGCCGACCAACGAAAGGCCGAGAAACGTACTGTTGCCGCGGTTGCCTGGAGATGATTGGCCGCGCGAAACTCAATCATCTTCCGCGATCCGCCAGAGATGCTTATCACTGCGGAAGTAAAGGGCCCCATCGGCGGCGGCGGGCGAGCCTAGAATGCTCTCGCCAAATTCGTACTCGTGGACGATCTCGCCGGCATCGTCACCCAGTTTGACCACGCGGGCGGTGCCATCCTGGCTGACGGAATAGAGGTGGCCGCCAGCAATCAACGGGGTGGACCAATAGCTGCCCCCCAGCCGCAACTGCCAGATAGACTCGCCCGTCTTGGCGTCTCCGCAGGTCAGTACGCCAGCGCTATTCACCACGTACAAGCGGCCGTCTTGCACGATCGGGCTGCACCGCGAGGGGGCCAACTTGCCCGACTCCCACAGTTTCTCCAGCGATTGGCTGCCGGGCGAACGCCGCAGGGCCGTCAGGCCAGCCGACGGCAAATAGACGACATCTCCCACGGCCGCGGCGGAGGCAATGATGTCGCAAGCGGCTTCGTGCGACCAGACAATCTCGCCCGTCTTGGGTTCGTGGGCCGTTACGCGATCGGAGGATTGCAGCACAACCACATCGCCCTCGGGCGTGGGGCCGCGCATGACGACGGGCGAGACCCAATTGGCGCTGCGTTTTCGTTCCACGCGCCACCGCGTTTCGCCCGTCAACGCGTCTAGCCCCATGGCGAAAGAGTCCCCCTGGTTCTCAATCTGTACCACCACCGTATCGGCCACAACGACAGGCGAACTCGACATGCCTACGTCGTTGCCGGCATCGGGATGATCGTGCGACAGCCCGCGATACCACTGCAAGTTACCTTCCAGATCAAGGCACGCCAGATCGTTGGAAGAGTAAAAGGCAAACACCCGCTGGCCATCGCTGGCGGGCGTGGGCGCGGCCACGGCGCTGGTGGGATGGCAGAAGCAGCGGCCGGTGGCCCAGTATTGGCGCTCCCAATCTTGCTGGCCAGAGGCGGCATCGAAGCACAGTACATGCAGGCGGTCGCGGCGGATGCCGCTATCGGCCGTGACAAGAACCTTGCCGCCCACCACGATAGGGCTGGAAACCGCCTTTCCCGGCAGTTCGGCCTTCCAGGCGACGTTTTTGGCTGCTACGTCGTCCTTCTTCTCCGTCCAGACCAGCGGCAGGCGCTCGGCGGTGGTAGCGCTGTTGTTGTCATTTCCACGAAACTGCCGCCAATCCGCGGCAGAGAATACGGCGGCCAGACAGGCGACGGTGATAGCGAGGGAGCGGGGCATAGGGGAAAGGATGAAGGCTAAAGGCGAAAGGCTAAAACTGATCACTGAAAACTACGAACTTCTACTTTTCCAATACCGCTGTTCCCACGGTGTCGCAAATTCTTAATTGAAACGACCAATCTTGCGCCCAGGCGTCCTTCTGTTCGTTTTGGCACGCTTTCAGCAGGATGACGTTTCGGCCGGATTGCAGTTTGGTTCGATGAATGTACTGGTCGATCTTGGTGCCGGCGTGGTAGACCTCGTGCTCGCCGATGAGTTGGCCGTTGAGCCACAGCTTGTTGGCATTGGTGCAGGCTAGCCGCAGATCGACCTCTTGTTCCTTGCCAGCCTGAAAGTAGGCCACGGCGTAGGCCACCGCCCCCATGTTCTTGCCCAGCACTTTGTTCAGATCGACTTGCCCGTACTTGTCGTCGCTGACGTGCTCGGCCCACTTGAGTTCGCCCTCTTTGCCCATGTAAGTCTGGGAGAAATCGAACTCCCTTTCCTCCTCGGGCGGGTAGGCAATGGGATAGCCCTTCTTTTCGCTGTTGTCGAACGGGCCGATCACATGCCATTTTACGACAAAGCCAAAATGCCGCGGCAGGTTCACCTCTTGCTTAAGTTCCTCCAACCGGCCGGCGATGAGTTCGATCTGGTCGAGATCGCGGGCACCGCTCAAAGCCTGTTGATAGAGGGGGATGGCCTGTTCGTCCTTATCCTGAAACAGCGGATCGGCCTGGTCCAACAGTCGCGTGACGGCGTCGCGGCGAAACTCCACGCTAGGGTCATTCAAAAAACCGGGGATCAACCGGTCAGGTGCGGTCTTGTCCGCTACGGTCAACAGTTCAAAGGCAAACCGTCGCGCCTTGGGGGCATGTTCGGTCTCCAGGACGAACTCTTCCAGCGCCTTGGCGGGCAACTGGCCGCCCGCCTTGATTCTGCGTTGGGCCACCGCTTCGGCGGCACTGCGAATCCAATTCGCCGCCAGCGGATTGGCATTGTCCAAACCGGCAAGAATGTCGGTCAACTGCTCGGCATCGGCTTGCGACAGTGATTTCCAAGCCTTGGCAGCGGCCGCGTGGCCGGCTCCTTCTGGCCCTACCGCTTGAATGTCCTTGAGCAGCGCTTTGACATCAAGCGATGCGCCGCTGGCCGAGAGACCCGACACCATTAAAGCCAACGCCGCGAAGCCAACAGCCCGCGTCCAAAAGCGCATCATGATGAAACACTCAGGGGTAATTGCCAATGTTTTGAACAACCGCCGATTTTAGTCGATTATCGGCCCCAAGCAAACACGCGGACGGTTCTCACCCGTTGTAGGAGGCGATTTCTTCGCCGATGCCCGCGGGAACCGTTTCCGAAGGCGAAAATCCGCCGTGGCGAAAACGGGGAGTGCCTGGGTCAGTAGCGCAGCGGAATTCTCAGTCACTCTTCGCTGCGGTTGATCGGCGCTGAAATCGCCTGCTACGAAAAACTATTCTACTTCCAGCACCTCAATCTCAATCTGGCCCAACACGTTGGCGACTGGCAGCAGGCTGGAGTAGGCATTGCCTCCCTCCAGGTTGGATCGCAGCAGCTTGATATGCCCGCAACCGATGCCGGCGGTGCCCAGCGTGCCATCCAGGGGGATCCAGGTATCGTTGACGAAGATTTCGGTCCACATGTGAAACATGAACGCGCTTTCGCGTTCCACATACACCAGCCCCATCGCCACGCGGGCAGGCAATCCGCTGGCCCTGGCTAGCGCCGCCAGCAACACGGCGTGTTCCGTGCAGTCGCCCGAGCGCGTGCGGGCCACCTCGGCGGCGGTAGCCAGGGCCGAACGATAATCCTTGAGTTGGATGGCCTTGTGAACGTACTGGGTGAGGGCGGCCGCTTGTTCCCAAGGGTCGGTCAGCGGGCCGATGGCTTCTTGGGCCATCGCCACGATGGCCGGGTCGTCGCTTTGAATCAGATTGTTGGGTGCCGTGTCGCCCTTTGTTTCGGCAGCGTCTGGCGCAGGATCTTTTTGCAAAACCTGGCCAGGCCGAATCGCCATGACGGTCACATCGGCCGTGCGGTCATCCACGGGCTCAATCGCTTGGCTAGCGCCTGTCGCAAAGGTGGCGGCAGGGTCGCTTCGCTTGAGGCGAATGTGGTACTTGGCCCGCTGCGCACCGTGCGGACTCTTCGCGGGCTTTTTGATGCGGACCATGCTGCTGACATTGATATCGACCGCCCCAGGCTCGATCTGCCCCAGGGCCACTTCCTTCGTGGTGCGCACGGTCACGTAGTCGAGCAGGTCCAGCTTCGATTTAACTTGCTCGCCCGTCCGGTCAATCCATGAGATTTGCGTCGGCAGTTCCTGGTCGGGCAACCTGGTTTTTATCTCCACCCGCAGTAGTTCCATTTCGTTGCCCGCCACGTCGACGGTTTCCCTGTCGCGGGCCGTCAGTTCCATTTCGCCGATTTGATTGAGCAGCGGCACGAACGATTTGAACGTGCGAATTTCGCCCGGTTCCAACGGTTTTTCGGCCAGACTTTGCTCGATGGCCAGGAACCCGCGTACATCGGCCGGCCACTTCAATGCTTCTTGCGTGGTCTTGCCCGCCGTGGTGGTTTCCAGCCGGGCCTGTCCGTTATCCACGGTCACACGGCAGGTTTGGGCCTGTTCGCCCCCCAGCAATTGCGACTCACAACGCACAATTTGGCCGTCGGGAGTTTCCAGGCTGGTCAGCAAGATGCGTTGCTTGACCACATCTTGGCCGCGCCGCAAACTTTGCTCGGTCTCTTGGTCGATCCGCACGAGTTGGCGGCCGGTAGACTCCACGGCCCTGACAGTCGTCTGCAAATAGCCGACTTGCTGGCCTTGCAGATAAATGGCATCCCACGTCTGCCGCAAGATGGCGGCGGGGACCGGCCCGTCGGCAGATTGCTGGTCGTTGGGCGGCGTTGCGGAACTTCGCCTTTCCGACTCCTGCTTATCAACGGCCTGTTCTCGCGGCGCGGCGGCCGGAACCGCCGTTGGCTTGGCCGGCGGAGGGGCCGAGGGATTGCAGCCCGTCACTAACAGCAATAGCAGCAGCCAGGCAATACGCCCCGTTTGTAACCGTTGGTGCTTTTTGCACGGCCGAAACAGCGGCAAACAGGCGAAAAACCCGCTACAAACGCTATTTTGCGAATGGCGGGCCAATTGGCGCAAGTCTTGCATTGGGTTGTATCCAGTCCGCGAGGCCGCCAGGAAGATGCCAACAACCGCATCGCCGGGCGGGCCAGAAGATCGCATCGCGGAACGCTGCCAGGAATGCTGGGAGTCCGAAAACTTCGGCCCCAATATACCATAGGCAGCCTGCCAGGGACCGGCGGAAGCACATGTAACGATTGCAACGCCTGTTGGTGGAATCTGTCCCAAGTGTCCCTGAGTACCGTTCGCCGTGCTTGCCAAGGCCGCCGCGCGGGCCGTTCTTTCACGCTGGCCCCTGTCAAAAGCTGCCGACGCAACCGGCGTTGCCGAAAAGAGTTGCCGTAACGCCGCGCAACTCAACCAGATCGTTCAGGTTTGCCGTGGCGGATGGCTTTTTCCTGGGAGAAAACCAGCCGCATCGCCGCCCCGTCACGGCGTGAGTGCTAGACTATTGCTGTGCGGCTTGCCGTGGTGCCTGTTGGCATTCCCGGTGGGTCGCAAAAGAACAATCCCGCCCTGGTGGTGAAAACGACGGCCTGCACCGGTTGTTTTCATGGCCGCGGCGGGCCAGGCCTGGGAGCCTGAATGGGGCAAAAAATGGTTCGTGTTCGAGAAAATTTCGGAACGCTTTCCGCGGCAGGATCGAAGCCTGACCTACAGTTCGCCAGGACCGGCAAAGCAACGGCGTTTCCACGTTTCGCCCGAGAGAAGGGTTTAATCGTCCATGGGATTTATCAAGAAATTCTTCCGTAACGTGTTTCGCGATGGAGCCGCGCCGGTCCACACCAGCAGCTTCGAGCACTTGTCGGAAGACGAGCTGGAATCGCATCTGTCGGTCTGCCGCTACGGCGACTTCACGCTGACCGATGCCATTCGCCCCGCCTACGACTTGCAGGTGGTCCCGTGCCAGGGATACCGCCACGATGTCTATCACGACGAAGAGACCAAAGCCACCGTACCGGTGCTGATGGCTTCGGCCTCCAGCGGCAACCTGTTTGAAACATTCATGGATCTGCTCGATTCGCTGGGGCAAGAAGTGGATGTCGTGCTGGAAACCAGCCACAACAGCCAACAGGCCCGCGGCCACGTAGACCTGTACCGCGAACAGATCGACCTGCCGGTGCTGAAGAGCATTCTGTGGGACTTTGAGGACTTGCTGCTCAACGACGGCTGTACCGGCGTGGCGGTCCTTAACCCGCACGTGCCGCGCGAAGTGCAGTTTGACGAACACAAACTGCTCATCGTGTACGGCGAGGATCTCCGCGAGTTTGAGTCGGTCTTTCAGCAGCAAGGCGTCCGCCGCAACGACCGCATGAAATTCATCACCGAGGCCGAGCACGTCCACTCGTCCAGCGACCAGTACCGCGAGCAGTTCGACCAACTGCGTCTGCGGCTGGGCATGGATGACTCGATGTTTGAGTAACGATGTTTGAGTAAAGGGACTTGAAGAACAAGCCGTATCCTTGAGAAGCCCTTCCCATGCCCACGCTTGCCGTGGGCATGTTGTTGTTGTTGTTGAGTGGCAACACTTAGCGGGCCGTGGAGAATTCCTCGCGCGTGGCGTCTTCACCCGTCAGGCGGACGGCCAGGCGGTTGGCGGGCTGCGACAGGAACTCCACGCCCAGCGCCGGACTGCGCAGCCAGCCATCGGCGGCCGCGGGCTGCGTGACAAACTCCTGCTCGCCCCGCGTAAAGACCTCCATCCGCCAGGTGTCGCGGGCGGCAATCCAAACTTCTGGCTCGCCCAGGCTGAAATAAAACGGCAGCTTGTCGTAGCTCTCATCCCCCAGGCTGTGGATTTCCACCACGGCGGCCGGCGGCCCGCAGAAAAATTCATTGTGGTCGATATGAAAGCGGTCGGGCGTCAGCAGCACCAGGTCGGGCACGCGGTAGTTCTTGCGCCAATTGTCGGCGCTGGGCGTAACATTGATTTGGTGATAAACGCGCCCGCCAAACCGCGGCACCCAATGCATCCGCAGCCAAAACTCTAGCCATCCCTCAAAATCCTGATGCGAGCGATTGGGCGATGGCGCCATGTGCAGTACCCCTTCCCACATTTCATCCCATTGGCCGGCCCCCGTCGAACGCCGCCATTCCAAGAAGGAATCGCTCACAACGGGCATGACGCCGCGCAGGGGGGTAGAGAAGTCGGACGTTTCTATCGACGTTGACATGGTTGCGCCCTATCAGCAATCGCTAAAGTCCTGTTGCAGCAGGAGATTCTACCATTTTCATCGAGAATCAAGGCCTTGGCAACGGCTGAAATTGGGTTGCAAGGGCGGCATTTCTGGACGACTTCAGCTAGCTTGCCGCGGGGATTTATCGAAGAATAGCAAGATGAACCCTGAAACGATCCTATCCGCTGCAGTCATGGGCAAAATGCGGCAAGCCGCGGAACGTGCCTCTGCCAGTGTACGCGACCGTGATGCCATGCGATTGGCATGCGATGAGATGGACCGGTTGCGCGACGAACTCCGCAAACGCGGGGGAACAGTCGAAGTTGCCATCGATCTCATTCGAGAAGCGCGCAATCGATGAAGTCCGTCTTGGACGCTTCAGTGGGCATCAAATGGGTCCATCCGGAAAACGGCTCGGATCGTGCCCTACAGGCATCCCGTTACAGTTTCTTGTCACCGTATGTCACGCGGTAATACCAGTCGATCCTATCGACATTGTGATCTACCCTCGCCAGCCGTTTGGCGATGATTTGAGGGGTACCGTACGGCGTGCGGAGCATTCCTTGCGGACCCCGTTCACCCAGGCGGCACTCAACCCAAGTGATTGCGTCGTCGGTGGGAGAAGTAGCCAAATGCAGGTGAAACGGCACGAATGTCTGGTCGGATATCAACAAGGCCAGGCCAAACATTTCAAGTGATGTCGCGCCTGTCTTCTTGATCCAGGAAGGATAGATGCCATCCAAAGCTTCGTTTTCCCATTCTGGATGAATCTCACCCAAGACTCCGGGTAGGAAATATTCCACCCACCGAGAAAACTCTAATTCCTCGGGCGAACGCAGAATCAATTCCCCCACGGCGGTATCTTGCAATACCGCCCGCAAGCTGCGGCCTAGGCTCGCTTCAACATCCGATTCCGACGGAGAGTCGTCGGTTGGATTGATGTCATCATTGTTCGACTGCTCCGGCATGAAATCACCTGTCCTCTTCGCCGGTACTGCCGTTTTTCCGCGAGTCCGTCAGGGATGTTCCAACGGTGCAGTCAATGAAGCCACGGTGATAAGCATGACGACGGCTCCCGCTAAAAGAGCCGCGGCAACATAAGGCCATCGCAGGCGATTAGTTTCGAGCGCGGCCCAGATGAACCCTGAGCCAGCCATAAAGACGGCGCACCGCAGTGTCCAGTCCGTACTCGCCAGGCGAGGCGAACCGACGTAGAAAAACAGGTCGCTGGTGAAGTAGGCCACGGAACACAAGGCAACCATCGCTGCTCCGACGAAGCACATCGCCAGGGGGACAAATCGGGCAATCATCGGTCGCTCCTATCCCGTGCGTGCGGTAGTCCTTCTACATCCAGGGCATTGTGGCATTATCCGCCAAGCATTGACTTGGCGGCCGCCCGCGCCGCCTCCAGCGCCTCTGGCAGCTTGTCTGGCAATTTGCCGCCTGCTTGGGCCAGATCGGCGCGGCCCCCTCCCTTGCCGCCAACCAGGGCGGCGGCGCTGTTGATCCATTTGCCGCTGTCCAGGCCGCGCTCTTGCAGCTCGCGGCTGATGCCGGCCACCAGGGTGACTTTGCCTTCCTCGCGGCTGGCCAGCAGCGCGGCGACGGGCGAGCCTTTCCTCCGCAGCAGGTCGATCATTTCGCGAAAGCTACCGGCGTTACCGCCGGGGATTTCGGACACGACCACTTTGGCGCCGCCGATTGTTTCGGCGGCGTCCAGCAGTTGTTCCGGGCTGGCCGAGTCGGCCTTGCTGGCGGCGGCAAGCTGTTTTTTCAGGTCGCGGACTTCCTGCACCAAAGCCGACACGCGCTGCGGCAGTTTGCCCACATCCTCGCCCGGCGGCAGCTTGAGGGCAGCGGCCGTGTCGTGCAAGGCGGCTTCGTGCTTGAGGAAATAGTCCCTGGCGGCCGCGCCGGTAATCGCCGAAATCCGCCGCGTGCCGGCCGACACGCTCGACTCATGCACGATGCGAAACAGCCCTACCTGGCCGACGTTGTCCAAATGCGTGCCGCCGCACAGTTCTTTGCTGAAGTCGCCCATCGTCACCATGCGGACGATGTCGGGGTACTTTTCGCCGAACAACATCATCGCGCCGGCGGTGCGGGCCTCGGCAATCGGGATATGCTTCCAGGAAATCGGGGCGCACTCCATCAGGCGGGCGTTGACATCGGCCTCAATGGCGGACAATTCGTCGGGCGTTACCGCCTTGGCATGGGTAAAGTCGAACCGCAGGCTGTCGTTTTCGACCTTGGAACCGCGCTGCTGTGCCCGCGAGCCAAGATGTTTTTGCAAGGCGTAGTGCAAGACGTGGGTGGCGGAATGCGCCCGGCGAATTCCTTGCCGCCGCACTGTATCGACCGTGGCTGTGACCGGCATATCGAGCGTGAGCTTGCCCGACCGCAAATGGCCGATGTGCAATACCAGGTCGCCGTCGCGCTGCGTGTCGGTAACTTCAAACAACATGCCGGCGGCGGTTAGCGTCCCGTAATCGCCCACCTGCCCGCCGCTCTCTCCGTAGAAAGGCGTGCGGTCGAGGACGATCACGATCGGCTGATCGTGGCCGATCTCCTCCAAACGGTCGCACAGATGGTCGTGAGAGACGATCCCCTTGACCAGGGCGGGCGACTCCACTTGTTCGTAACCCAAGAACTCCGTATGCCCCAGCGTTTTCTTGAGGGCCACCAGCGGCCCGGTGGTGAACAGTTCGCGCTGCTCGCCGCCAGAAACTTCTTCGTGCTTTTTCATCCCCTCGCGGTAACCGTCCCAATCGAAGCCCAGGTTCCGCTCGGCCGCCATCTGTTCAAACAGTTCCGGCGGAAAGCCATACGTTTGATACATGTCGAAGGCGTCCGCGCCGGCCACCTTCTCTCCGCCGCTCTTTTGCAACTCGGCGAAAATCTTGTCGGTGCGGGCCAGGCCGGCGTCGATGGTGTCGAAGAAGGCCTCTTCCTCTGTCTTGATCCCCTCGGCCACGCGGTCGCGGGTCTCTTGCAGCTCCGGGTAGGGAACCTTCATCACGTCGGCGACTTGCCCCACCAGCTTGTAGAGGAACGGCTCGCGCAGGCCGATCTGCCGGCCATCTAGCACGGCCCGCCGCAGCAGCCGCTTGATGACGTATTCTTGCTTCTTGGCGCCAGGGTAGACATTTTCGTGAACGGCAAAGGTGCAGGCCCGCACATGGTCGGTGATGCGGCGGAGGCGGCGGCCGTTGTCACTGGCGGGATCGTACTTGATGCCGCAGACCTCGGCGGCGGCTTCCACGATCGGCTGCAAAATGTCGATGTGGTAATTGGTGGTCACGCCTTGCAGCACGGCGGCACAGCGTTCCAACCCCATGCCGGTATCGATGTTCTTGCTGGGCAGCGGCTTGAGATTGTCGGGCGGATTGCCGACCCGGTTGAACTGCGTGAAGACCAGGTTCCAGATTTCGACTTCCTTGCCTCCATCGGGATGGAAGAAAATCTCGCTGCACGGGCCGCAGACGCCATCCGGCCCGTTGCTCGGTGCGCCTGCCGGCCAAAAGTTGTCGTCCTCGCCCATCCGCGCGATGCGGTCCGGCGTGAGCTTGATATCCTTGGCCCAGATCTCGGCGGCTTCGTCGTCGTCCAGATAGACGGTCACGGTCAGCTTGTTGGCATCCAGCCCCAGCCATTTCTTGGCGGTCAGAAACTCCCAGGCCCAGTTGATTGCCTCGCGCTTGAAGTAATCGCCAAAGCTGAAGTTGCCCAGCATCTCAAAGAAGGTGTGGTGGTAGGCCGTGCGGCCGACGTTGTCGATGTCGCCCGTCCGCAAGCATTTTTGGCAGGTGGTGGCCTTGGTCCACTCCAACTTGCAGCGGCCCAAGAAATGGTCCTTGAACTGGTTCATGCCGGCCGGCGTGAACAGCACGGAGGGATCCCACCGCGGCACCAGCACATCGCTGGGCCGGCGGACGCAGCCCTTGGAGGCAAAGAATTCCAGGTATTTCTCGCGCAGTTCGTCGGTTTTCATGACTGGTTGGTAGAGCCGGTAGACGGGGCGTTCGCATCGTAAAATATCGAGCGAATCAATATATCCGTTCCGATTCCAATGGACCAGTTCATCAACCGGCCAGCCCCCTGGGATTAAAGTTTAAAGCAACACTGGCGCGCGGTTGCACGATCGGCCGGCGAATGCTGGGAATATCGCGGCACTTGTTGGACGTTGAACGCGGTCCCAGCCATACTGCAGTGGCGAGCAATTTGCCCAACCGGCAATCTCGCTGCCCGTATGAACTTCTATTGAACACCAGTTCTCGCCGAGCGGCGGTTTAGCTGCCCTGCGAATGAAACGCCTTATTTCCGTACACCGCTTTTTCTCTCGATCCCTCCGCCCATGAGCGTTTCTCTCTCACAAGTCCAAAATCAAGAATCGAAAATCGAAAACGCCTCGCTCTATCGCCGCATGCGGCTTATTCGGCAATGCGAGGAGCAACTGGCCAGGCTGCATCAGCGGGGGGTGGTGCATGGGGCATGCCATACTTACGTGGGGCAAGAGGCGATTGCCTCGGCCGTCTGTGCCCACCTGACACCCCAAGACGTGGTCTTTAGCACGCATCGGGGACATGGCCATGCCTTGGCCAAGGGCATGCCACCGAGCGAACTCATGGCCGAACTGTTGGGCCGCGCCACGGGCTGTTCGCAGGGGCGCGGCGGCTCGATGCATCTGTTTTCGCCCGAGATCGGCATGATGGGGACCAGCGGCATCGTGGCCCCATGTATCCTTCAAGCAGCCGGGGCGGGCTACAGCTTTAAGGTTCGCGGGTTGGAGCATGTGGGCGTGGCGTTCTTTGGCGACGGGGCGGTCAACAACGGCGCATTCCACGAAGGTCTGAACATGGCCAGCATCTGGCGACTGCCGGTGCTGTTCATCTGCGAGAACAACCAGTTTGCCACCGAAGTCCCTTTCAGTTATTCCAGCGGCAACCCCAGCGTCGGCAACCGGGGCTCGGCTTATGGCATTCCCGGTTTTGAACTGGACGGCAACGACGCCATCGCTATCCGCGAGGTTGCCGGCCAGGCGGTAGCCCGCGCCCGCGCCGGCGAGGGACCGACGCTGATCGAGTGCAAAACTTACCGCACGCGGGCCCATGCCGAGGGGATGGGCGACTTCACCTACCGCACGCGCGAGGATGTCGAGGATTGGAAGAAACGCTGCCCCATCGCCCGGTTGCGGGCCTACCTGATTGAGGAGGGGTATGCGACCGAGTCCGAACTTGATGCCATCGACCAGGAGGTGGCCGAGGAAGTCGCGGCGGCGCAATCGTTCGCGGAAAACAGCCCCTGGCCCGAGGCAGCCACCGCGGCCGACCACGTTTACGCCGTGCCAGCTACCGTGCCAGCGGCACCGCCGACCGGCGACACGCGCGAGTTAACCTTTTCCAAGGCCACGCACGAGGCCCTGGCCGAGGAAATGGAGAGCAATCCGGCCATTTTCGTGATGGGCGAGGGGATAGGCAAACGGGGGGGCAACTTCAACACGACGGTCGGCTTGTACGAAAAGTTCGGCCCGGTGCGGCTGTGCGATACGCCCATCTGCGAACGCGGCTTTGTCGGCCTGGGCTGCGGCGCGGCCATGACCGGCGCACGCCCGGTTATCGACTTCATGTTTGCCGATTTCGTCCTTGATGCCATCGGTGAAATCTTGAACCAGATCGCCAAAATGCAATACATGAGCAGCGGCCGGCTGAAGATGCCCATTCTGCTGCGGGGCTGCATCGGTATTGGCCACTCGGCGGCCACGCACCACTCCGGCAATTACTACCCGCTGTACGGCCATTTTCCTGGGTTGCGGGTGGTGGTGCCGTCCAACCCCTACGATGCCAAGGGGCTGATGAAGCACGCCTTGCGTTGCCAGGACCCAGTCATTTTCTTGGAACACCGGGAGATTCTTTCCGTCAAAGGCCAGGTGCCGGCGGGCGATTACGAGTTACCGTTTGGACAGGCCGCCATTGTTCGGCCGGGCACCGATGTGACCGTCGTCGCGCTGGCCCGCATGGTCCACCTTTCGCTGGCCGCGGCCGAACAACTGTCCGCCGAGGGGGTTTCGGTCGAAGTGATCGACCCCCGCACCGTGGCACCGTTGGATACCGACACCATCTTGAAATCAGTGGCCAAGACCGGCCGGCTATTAATCGTGGATGAAGCCTTTGCCCCGTTTGGCCTGGGGGCGGAAATCGCGGCACAAGCGGCCGACCGCGGATTCGACGATCTCGACGCTCCCATCCGCCGCGTCAACGGCCTGCACGCCCCCACCCCGTACAGTCCGCCGCTAGAAGCCGCCGTCGTCCCCACGCCCGACCAGGTGCTGCAAGCCATACGGGAGTTGATGGAAGAATAGTTTCATTTTGGATTTTTGATTTTCGATTTTGGATTGATTGAGCGATGCGTTGGGCCGTTGGTTGATGCGAACATGAGAATAGGCGGTGCCCCCTTGTCTGCAATCGAAAATCAAAAATCGAAAATCCAAAATCCGATCACTGTTCCCCGCCTTGGCTGGTCGATGGAAGAGGGGACGTTTGGCGGTTGGCTCAAGCAAGATGGCGACGCGGTGCGGCCGGGCGATCCGTTGTTCATTCTGGAAGGCGAGAAGGCCGCGCAAGATATTGAGTCGCTCGATGCCGGCATTCTGCGCATTCCGCCCGACGCCCCCCAGGCCGGCCAAACGGTGAAAGTCGGACAGGTGTTGGCTTATTTGGAGGGAGCCGAGGCCGGGGAAACGATGGCCGGGCAGACTTCCGCTATGGCGAATGCTGGTTCCACCGCCAGTACGCCGACGCCGGCCCTCACCCCAGCCCTCTCCCAGAGAGAGATGGGACCGTCTTCGCCAGCCGCGTCGGTTACACCTACGGCTAGCCCGTCGGTGCGGCGAATGGCTCGCGAGAGAGGGCTTGACCTGGCGGCGATCTCCGCCAGCGGCACGGGGGGCCACGTTACCGCCGATGATGTCATTTCCGCCCGCCAGCAGACCAATGGCGGGCGGCCAGGGCGATTGCCCATTTCCCCCAGAGCACGGCGGGCAGCCCGCGAGCTGAACGTCGATCCTGGCCAGATCGTGGGGAGCGGACGCGGTGGCCGCATTCGCGAACGCGACGTTCGGGCGGCCCTTCCCACGGCAGCCAACCACGATCGTCCAGGAACGAACGGCCCAATTAATACTGTCTCTGGCGAACTGCTGCCCCTGACCGCGTTGCGCCGCACGATCGCGGCCAGAATGTCGGCCGCCGTGCATCAGGCGGCACCCGTCACGCTGCATACCTTGGCCGACGCCACGAATCTGATGGGCCTGCGGCAACAATATCGCGCCGCGGCCGCTGCCGATACCGAGGCCTGGGCGGTCCCCTCGTACACCGACATCATCGTCAAACTGGCGGCCGCGGCGCTTGCACGGCATCCAGCGCTGACCTGGCAGTGGCGCGATGAAGGACTCTTCCAGCCCCAGGGAATGCATCTGGCGGTGGCCGTCGATACGCCAGCCGGTTTATTGGCACCAGTCCTCCGTGATGTTGGCCAGCGGACGTTGCGGCAAGTCTCGCAAGAGATGGCGCGGCTAGTTGAAGGCGCTCGCGCCGGCCGGTTGCAGGCCGACGAATTGCAAGGGGGCGTGTTCACGGTTACCAATCTGGGCATGTTTGGCATCGGCCACTTCACCCCCATCCTAAACCTGCCCCAGTCGGCCATTCTCGGTGTGGGCCACATCCGCCAAGAGCCTGCCATTATCGACGGGCAACTTCAATCGCGTAGCATCCTCTCCCTCAGCCTGACCTTCGACCACCGCGCGATCGACGGCGCACCCGCCGCCCGCTTCCTGCAAACTCTGAATCAGTTCATCGAGCAGCCAGCGGCATGGAGCTAGGGAAAGGCGGATTAGCTGTCAGCGGAGAAGCTGTCAGCCGTCAGCTAGGAGTATTCTTTCTGAACAACGAACACCGAACACTGAACACTGAGAACTTCCCTATTCTTTTGCCATCCCGCACTTGCCGCTATATTCGCGGCATGAAAACGACCAACCAAGAACCGCTGACCATTCACGAGGCCGCTGCCCAGTTGAGGGCCAAAACTTGCAAATCGGCCGATTTGGTCGCCCAATGCCTGGCCCGCATCGCCAGCATGGAACCGCAAGTAAAGGCCTGGGTTGTGGTCGATGCCGACGGTGCCCGCCAGCAAGCGGCCCGTGCTGACCAGGAACTGGCCGCCGGCAATGATCGCGGGCCGTTGCATGGGATACCGATTGGCATCAAGGATATCGTCGATGTGGAGGGCTTTCCCACGCGGGCCGGTTCCCCGTTGACCGACTCCGCGGCCGCTGCGGTAGACGCTACGATCGTGGCCCGCTTGCGGCAGGCTGGCGCCGTGATCTTGGGCAAGACCGTAACGACTGAGTTCGCCAGCTTCGATCCGCCGGTCACCCGCAACCCTTGGAATTTGGAGCGCACGCCGGGCGGTTCCAGCAGCGGTTCGGCAGCGGCTTTGGCAGTGGGAATGTGCCTGGGAGCCATCGGTTCGCAGACGGGCGGCTCCATCACCCGGCCAGCCAGCTATTGCGGCGTAACCGGTTTGAAGCCCACCTATGGCCGCGTTAGCCTGGCCGGCATTGTACCGCTGGCGTTTGGGCTGGATCACCCTGGGCCGATGGCGCGCTGCGTGGCCGATCTGGCAACCATGTTGCGGGCCATTGCCGGTGACGACCCGCGCGATCCGCTGGCAGATGTTGAACCGGTCGCCGATTATGCTTCACGGTTGGCTCTGCAAGAGGGGCCGCCCCGGCTGGGATTGGTCGAGCGGTTCTTTGTCGATACGGCCGACGCGGCGGTGCAGAGTGCCATGTCGCGGACGGTCAGCCTGCTTCGTAGCCAAGGGGCGGAAATCAGCACGGCGGAACTGCCCGCCAGTTTTGAACAGACGTACGCCATGCATCGCCGCTTGATGGCGGTGGGCGCGGCCGATTTTCATCGCCGCTGGTTTCCGCGGCAGCGACAACAATATGGGCCTAAGATTGCATCGCTACTGGATGAAGGCATGGCGATATCCGCCATCGACTACGCCGAAGCCGTGGCTCATCAGGCGCGGTACAAAGGAGAGATCAAGCTGGCGCTCAAGCAATTCGACGCACTCATCATGCCCGCCACCCCCACTACAGCGCCTCCCGCCGACAGTACGGGCGAGCCGCGGTTTAACTCGCAGTGGAGCTATTCCGGCTTGCCGGTGGCATCGCTGCCGGTGGAACTGGCGGAAGACGGGCTGCCCGTCTGCGTGCAATTGGTCGGCGGGCCGCTTGCCGAGGGGCCGCTGCTGGCGGCTGCCGCCTGGTGCGAGCGGGCCGTTTGCTTTCAAGCTCGGCCCGCCATGTGGGGCCAATAACGCCATGCCTTACTGGCCGCACGATGGGTTGCAGTTTCGCTACCGGGAAGTGGGGGGCGGGCTGCCGTTTGTGTTTCAGCACGGGTTGGGGGGCGATGTCAACCAGCCGCTAAGCCTGTTCGTGCCGCCGCCGGGAATTCGCGCCTTGTCACTCGATACGCGCGGCCACGGGCTGACCATGCCGTTGGGACCGGAGGAAAAGATTGGCATCGCGCAGTCGGCCGATGACCTGGTGGCCTGGCTGGATTATCTGCGAGTTGCCCGCGTGGTCGTCGGCGGGATTTCCATGGGTGCGGCCATTGCCCTGAATGTAACGCTGCGCTACCCCGAGCGCGTGATGGGACTGGTGTTGTCGCGGCCGGCCTGGCTGGATGGGCCGATGCAGCATATCGCCGACCTGTTTGGCCAGGTCGCCCGCTTGATTCGCGAGGCTGGCCCTGACGAAGGCTATCGGCTCTATCAACAGACTGACGAATACCGCCAGATGCTGGCCGAATCGCCCGATTGCGCCGCCGGATTGCTGGCGCAATTTCAACATCATCGGGCGGCGGAAACCGTCTGCAAGCTAGAACGGATTCCTCGCGATGCTCCTTGCCACGATCTCAACCAGCTTGCGGCCATCGCCGTTCCCACGCTCATCCTGGCCAACCTGCAAGACCCGATCCATCCCTTCACCTACGGCCAGGCCCTGGCCGAACGCATCCCCCACGCCGAATTCCGCGAACTCACCCCCAAGTCCATCAGCCTCGACCGCTATGCCGCCGAAACCCAACGCCACCTGGTGGAGTTTCTAACGCAAAACTTCCTCTAATCACCCTTTCATCCTTCCGCCTTCCCTCATGACTTCCTTGCTCGATCAATTCGACCTCGTCGATGAAACCGTCACCGCCGCCGGCGTGGCTTATCAAATGTTGCACCCTCGCAGTGCGGACGATTTGATTGACGAGGAAGATTTCAAACGCGATGAGCGGATTCCGTATTGGGCCGAAATCTGGCCCTCGGCCAGGGTGTTGGCCGAACGCATCGGCCAGATGCGGGGAGAGGGCCGCCAGTTTTTGGAAATGGGCTGCGCGGTCGGCATGGTTTCCACGGTCGCCTCGCGCGTGGGCTTTGAAGTCTTGGCAACCGACTACTACGAAGAAGCCTTATCGTTTGCCCAGATCAATGCCGTCCGCAACTCCGCCCCCGAACCGCAAGTGCGGTTGCTGGACTGGCGGCGTTGGCCCCAGGACTTGCCGCGTTTCGACGTGGTGGCGGCTTCGGATGTGATCTACGAGAAAGAGTACCCGGCGTTGGTGGCCGAGGCCTTTCTGCGGTCGCTAGCCCCGCAAGGCTTGGGACTGTTTAGCGATCCTGGGCGGCGGAATCTGCCAGCCTTCGTGGCCGAGTGCCGCAATCGCGGGCTGAAAATTGAATGCGTGGACAATGTTCCCTACGACGACGGCAATCTCAAGCCGACCGTGCAGGTGTTTGAGATCCGGCGGTAATTCCTCGCGTTGTACATTCAGGACAACCGGGCCGGGAGTCGACGTCGATGAGCGGAGTGAACGGGAAACGCTATGCGGACGAGGGTTCATCCCATCTTTATCCGCTCGTGAAAAACGACGGACGCAAATTCCCGCTTAGCTATCTCGGCGCTCGGTTTTCGCATGGCGGAGCAGCAACGGACGCCCGAACAAGGCGATAACTATCAACAGGCCGAGAAATACGAGCGCAAATAGGTCGGTTTCGATCAAACGTACAACAAGAGCAACGGACGCGGCCGCCCCAGCCAGCGCACCTGGCCCCGTAACTATCCGCAAGCCTGCCCGCTTCAGAAAAGCGAGCGAGCAGACAACGGCAAACGTGAAAAGAAACGCGAGGCTAGCGGCCTCAACGAGGGTGGTGAGCGTACCCACCGCGGCAAGGACCGCGGCCGCCGTACCCAGCCCGATCACCGCCCGAACCGGAATACCCGCCGCATTCTTGTGAGCCATGGCGGCGGGCAGTTCCCCATCCGCGGCGACTGTATGCGCGAGACGTGCCGTGGCAAAGAGGGTGGCGTTGATGGCCGACCCGGTGGAGAATGCCGCCGCAATCGTGACGGCAACGAGGCCAAAGGTTCCCAAAGCCTTTTGCCCCGCGATGGCCAACGCAACTTCCTTGTGTTTCACGACCTGATCGGCTCCGATCAGCATCGCGGTGCCGAGCGCAACGATGACATAGACGCCGATCACCACGACGATCGCCGACAGGACCGCGCGAGGTAGAGTCTTGAGCGGGTCGCGGATCTCGTCGTAGTCGTAGGTCAGCAGTTGAAATCCCTCATAGGCCATGAACACCGATGCCGCGCCGAATAGCGCTGCGCCAATCCCGGTGTCCGGCGGAACACCGCGCGAGAGCATCGCGGAATCCCATTGCGAAAGGCCCCAGCCTGCTAGTCCCACCAGCACAGTCAGCTTGAACCATACGAGAAACACCTCAACCACGCCAACCTCACCGACACCCCGCAAGTTCAGCACGATGAACACTGCCACGATGGCAATTCCGGTCACACGCGGGAACCACGGCCCGAGACCCACGACATGTCCCAGGTACTGCCCAAAGGTAAAGGCATACACCGCGTTGGTGAGGACGTACCCGACGATTAGCACCCATGACAGGCTGCCGGCGAAGCCTTTGGCATTGGCCTTGCGGAGAAAAGTGAACGCGCCACCCCCTTCGCCGTAATGGGCGGCCAGTTTCACGTAGCTATACCCTGCGGCTAGTGCTATCAAACCCGCGGCTAAAAAGCTAAGCCATGCCCATGCGCCGGCGATTCCAACAACGACGCCGAGTGTCGAAAAGATGCCGCCACCAATCATACCGCCAACGGCCATCGACCATGCGCCGCTGTAGCCCAGTTTTGATGCAGGCTGATTCACGTTGAAGACCATCCGCGGAGTACGGTGCGGTAAAACGGTTGCGGAAACCGCGGTCATCGGGGTTGATACTAATGCAAGGCACGAAGCGACCGGTGATTTCGGTTCACTGCATCGTTCATTCACTCGCACGCTGAGGCCGCAACTTCAGCATAACAGCCATCGGAAGGAGTATTTTGCGTGGTTTCAGCCTTTTGGCAAGCTGCTACAGTCGTAGCCTTCGTGGCTTGGCTTAAAGAAAATGTGATGTCATGTAGCGACCCCTCATACTCGAACTTGACCAAAAGTCTGATGTGCCTGGCAGCGGATTGTAGCGACTCTGACGGCGGTGCCGATTGTGCAATCGTGATTGGCCGGCGTAGCACGTTTTTGACGATTCCAGGGAAGGAATGGCCGGCTGACGTTCGATTTTCTAGATAGCGAACCACATGTGTGACAACGCCGCCGGTTTCGCTGGGACGAAGCTAGAAATCCGCCAGGTCGGGACGATCTGGCGTCACTGTTCACGGAGGAACACACAAGATGATCCGCACCTTATGGGCCATGTCGTTGGCTGCCGTGGCGATGGTTTCAACGGGGCAGGCGGGCGATCCTGGTTGCGGTTGCCAGAGCGGCTGCTGCATGAGGCCGGTTTGCCGCATTGTTTGCGAGATGAAAGAGGTCAAAGAGACCTGCTATTGCTGCGAGTGCGAGGACTTCTGCGTTCCCGGCCGCAGCCAATGCGTGGGTTGCCATCCCGAGTGCGACTGCTGCGGCTGCGTCACGATGAAGCCGACCTACAAGCCCTGCTGGTGCGACATTTTCCACCGCAAGAAGCTGGTCAAGAAAGAGATCGTCAAGAAAGTGCCGCACTACAAGTGCGTGATTGAATACGTCTGCGACAACGGCTGCGGATGCGGCTGCCATTATGCTCAGACGGGAAACCCGCCGGCCGCCAATCTGGCCGAAAGCCACGCCGCGCCCGCCGGCGAAGACAATTTTACAGTACCGCCCCAACCGGTTCGGCAACCGCTGGCCGTCCCTCTGGCGGGCCGCCAACTTCCTCCGCCACCGCTGCCAGATGTCGAAGAGGCTGCCGCCGAGTCGCCCGTCCGGCAGGCTAGCCATGCCGGCTCGACCTTGCGGTTGAAGCTGAAATAGGCAGCACTGTCGGGGGGGAATGAATAATTACGTGGCCGATGGGCCGCGCGAAACGATAATCCACAGCGCCGCAAGTGTATCAACAAGCTACACTTGCGGCGTTGCTTCGTTTGCGGGCAGCATCTGGTACCCGCCCCCGGCGGGGCGATGTCGAATCTCGGCTGACAGGCGGTTGACAGCCGTGAAGGCCCCCCGTCTGGCAAGTTGACACTTCGTCGTAAGCTGTTTAGAGTAAATATGTTGATGCGGTTTTCATGTCCTTCACCCAGGGAGCATAGCGACGCACGTGGCCGAGCATAAGCCCTGGGGAGGAGTTTTCACCGAGGCGACGGATCGCCGCGTCGAGCAGTTCACTGAAAGCATCAGCTTTGATCGCCGCCTGTTTGCGCATGACATCTTGGGCTCTATCGCTCATGCCCAAATGCTGGCAAAAGTGGGCCTTCTGACGGTAGACGAGTGCCAGCAAATTGAGCAAACGCTGCTGGACATCCGCCAAGAAATTGTGCAAGGGGTCTTTCCGTTCCGTATTGAACTGGAAGACATCCACATGCATATCGAGCGTGCCCTGATCGACCGGACGGGCGATGTCGGTCGCAAGCTGCACACCGCCCGCAGTCGCAACGATCAGGTTTCCACCGATTTGCGGCTATGGGTTCGCGACCAGATCGACAAGGTCGATGGCCTGTTGGGCGACCTGCAACAGGCGTTTGTCAGCCGCGCGGAAGCTGATCGGGACATGATCGTTCCGGGCTATACCCATTTGCGGCGGGCGCAGCCGTTGCTGGCCACGCATGTCTGGCTGGCCTACTGCGAAAAGTTCCAGCGGGACCGCGGCCGTTTGGCCGACGCCCGCAAGCGGGTCAATATCCTAAGTTTGGGCGCGGCGGCCTTGGCGGGGACCAGCCTGCCCATCGACCGCCACGATGTGGCTCAGCGGCTTGGTTTTGCCGATGTGGCGGCCAATAGTCTTGATGTGTCGAGCGACCGGGACTTTGTGGTCGAGAGCGTGTTTGCCCTTTCCCTGATTGCCGAACATCTCAGTGTCTGGGCCGAGGAGTGGATCATCTGGTCGACCGCGGAGTTTGATTTCATCCAACTGCCGCAAACATTTTGCACCGGTTCCTCGATCATGCCGCAAAAGATTAACCCCGACGTGCTGGAGTTGATTCGCGGCAAGACGGCGCGCGTGCTGGGCAGCCTGCAGACACTGCTGGTGCTGATCAAGGGGCTGCCGTTGGCCTACAACCGAGATTTGCAAGAAGACAAGCCGCCGCTGTTTGACGCCTTCGACACGGTTTCCGCCTGCCTGGAACTGGCGGCACCGTTGGTGGCGGGTGCCCAACTGAACCGCGCTGCCATCGCCGCGCGGATCGAGGATGGCCACCTGGACGCCACGACCTTGATGGAACACCTGATAGGCCGCGGCACGCCACAGCGAACGGCGCACCATATTGTCGGCCAGTTGGTCAAGACGGCGTTGTCTCGCGGAGCCCGCCTGGCCGATCTGACCGATGATGAATTCCGCGCGGCGGACGCCAGCTTGAATGGAGATGTTCGCGCGGTGTTGGGCGCACGGGCGGCCATTGACGCTTTTCGCAGTTACGGTTCGACGGCACCCGCCCAAGTGGACCGGCAAGTCAACGAATGGAAGCAACGTTTGGGAATGTCCCACGATCCATGATCGCAGGATGCGAACAATCCAAGATGTTTCATTCGCTACTTGGGCTTCAATGCAACTGGAAGAACCATGACCACCCTTTGTCGGAATATCGTTCGGTTGTGTGCCGGCTGCTCGCTGTTACTCAGCGTTGTTTGCGGGCTGGCTCAAGACGATGCCCCCCGCCGCGCGCGGAAGAGCCGCGATGTATTGCGGGTTGAGCCCTCCACGCCCGAAGAGCGCACCGTCGAGGCGATTCTCGAAACCAAACCGGAACAGCCGGATGAACTGGTGCGGGCGATCGATATTCTCATCGACCTGGGCTACCCGGCCGCGGCCAAACCGTTGCTGGCCAAACTTAAAGAAGCCGAGCTAGGCCCAACCGAACTGGCCGCCCTGGGGCGGCAATTTGGTTTGGCGGTGTTTCTCAAAATGTCGTCCGCCGAGGAACTGCAGCCCGACGCGGGCGAATTCGCCGAGAGCGTCCGTGCCGCGGTTCGCGACTATGCGCACGATCCCCAGACCATCCAGAATTGGATCAAGCAGCTTTCCTCGCCAGATCCAGAAGTTCGCAGCCAGGCCATTGTTGATCTGCGCGGTTCTGGCACCGACGGATTGGCGGCGCTGATTCGCGTCCTTGCCGACGCCGGCCGCCAGGCGGAACACAAAGCCGTGGGCGAAGCCATTCTGGCGCAAGGCGAGGACGTGGCGGCACCCGTCTTGATTTCCACGCTCGATTCCTCCGACACGCGCCTCAAGGCCCAAGCCATTGGGCTGTTGTCGCGTTTGAATTCTCAACAAGCCAGCCCCTTCTTGTTGGCACCCGCCGTCTGGCCGCAAAGCGACCTGCCGGTTCGCACGGCTGCCGAAGACGCACTGGAACGCCTGTTGGGCAGCGTGCCGCCGCTGGATGAAGCCGCCACACTGCTCTACAACCGTGCGCGGTCCCACTACGAACTGACTCGTCCCTTGCATCCCGATCTGAATGACCTGGTCGAGGTTTGGAGTTGGGACGACGCCAAGAAAACGCCCGTCTCGCGACGGATATTATCGGCCGACGCCTCGCTGGTTCTGGCCGCGCGGCTGTCGCGAGATTTGGATCTGCTTCTGCCCCACAGCCGGGCCGCCACTCGGCTCTATTTGGGCAGCCAGCTAGAAGCGGAGTCGTTCCAGAACGGCCTCGACCGCCCACTGCCGCGCGGCGCGGGTACCGCGTTCGCCGTTGCCGCGTTGCGCGGACCGGCGGCCATCTATGATCTTCTGCAAGACGCCTTGGCGACCAATCGGCCACGCACGGCGGCCTTGGCCTTGGAAGTCTTGGCGGAGATCGGCTCTTCCGAATTGCTCCACCAGGAAGGTTCCCGCTTGTCCGCGGTCGTGCGGGCGCTCCATTCGCCCGACCGCCGCCTGCGATTTGCCGCCTTGGCGGCCATTATGCGGTATCAACCTACGCAGCCGTTCGCGGGTTCCAGCGAAGTGCTCGATTCGTTGGTCTATTTTGTCGGCGCGGCGGGGTCACCTCGGGCCCTGGTGGCCGACACCAGTTTTGTCGAGGCCCAGAACATGGCCGGACTGCTGCGAGAACTTGGGTTTGAAGTCGATATCGCCACGACCA
>JBFWUW010000059.1:0-46327 GCA_050247075.1 Pirellulales bacterium
GCATCGTTGGCCACCAACATGTGCAGCCGGCCGGCGATTGCCCCTACCCCGCACACCACTCCCCCGGACGGCGCGCCCCCCCATTCACGATACATCTCGTAGCCGGCCCACAGCCCGGTCTCAAAGAATCCCGCGCCGGGATCGATCAGCTTGGCAATTCGTTCGCGGGCTGTCAGCCGCCCCTTGGAATGTTGCCTGGCAATGGCATCGATCCCACCGCCCAAGGCAATTTGGGCCTCTTGATCCCGGAAGGCCGCGGTAAGCGCGGCCAGCGATGGTTCTTTACCGCCCGCTTCGATGGCCATCAGATGGTTCTTCCGTGGAAATTGTTATTGGGGAATCGGAGCGCTTCTTCTGTTCACCTTTCCGCCAATCTTAGCCGCCAAAGACGGTTTGTGGCCACCGGGAGGCAAGCAATTGCAGAGTGATGAGGCCAGCGGCTTAGGTGGGGATCCGGAGAGACTGGCATTCTCGATATGAGATAGCGTCATCAAATTGAGACAGACAACGGCATATCACGCGAGATTGCTGGCTCCACCGATATTTTTCGTAGCGCCAACGCGGACAAGATGTTACGTCAATCGAAATAAATCTGATGGCGTTTGGCATCGGCCTTGCGTTAGGAGCCGTCAGAAACAATTTGGCCCGCCGGGCCTTGGACCAAACTGACCGAAAGGAAACCGATCATGCTCGTCACTCGCTTCGCCACCGCCGCCGTGTTGACCTTGGTTTCGCTGTCTGCCCTGCAAGCTCACGCCCAGTACATTGACAATCGGGCTAGCACCCCCATTCAAGGCATTCTGTACGGTGAGGCCGAAGTGATTCGTGCTCACGGAACTTACAACAAGCTCACGTCCGAAGCCGCCAATATCGACCAAGATACCTACAGCAAGGCCCTGGATAACAATATCAAGGCGGTAGAGTACTTCTACAAGAAAAAAGAGATCCACGATTACGCCATCAAGAAAATGCGTAAGCCCCCACTCAGTCCCGAAGCCCGGGCACGCATTAACAAGGCCCGCGCCCCCAAGCGGTTGGACCGCACGCAGATCGACCCCGATGGCAATCTGTACTGGCCCGCCACATTGACCGCCGACGAATTCGCTGCGGCCCGTCTGATGTTGGACGACCTGTTCGCGGAACGGGCGGAGGGCCTAGGCGGGCTGGGGACCGACAATTACCGCCAGATTCAGGCGGTGGCCCGGCAGCTCAAGTCGCATCTGCGGCAATACGTGAAGGTCCTGGGTCCCACCGAATACATGCAATCCAGCAAATTCATCGATCGCTTGAGCTACGAAAGCCGCTTTGCGATGGAGGCTGACGGGCTGGCATCGAACTAGCTGTAGGAGGCGATTCCATCGCCGATCACTTGTAGCGATTCCATCGCCGATTGTGGGAGGCATTCCATCAACCGTTGGAGGCATACCGTGCCCATCCAATCCGTGATGGAATTGCCTCCTACACTCATTTGGCGAACAGTTGCCTGGGATTCTTGGTGGCGATCGGGAATGAACTTCCGGCCCTTGCCAAGGCACAGAGTTGCAGGGAGGAATTTGGCTGACTGGTTGGAAGTTTGCTTCAAACGGGCTAAGATGAATCCTCGTAACGAGATAGGCTGCTAGCTCCATTCCACGCTTGGCCGCCCGCTTACGCCACGCACTGGTACTATTCGCGAGAAACCGTGCCGCAAGAAAACGTCCAACGCTGGAGCGATGCCTACCACGCCCGGATTTTTCGGGCGGCGATGGTGTTGTCGGGCAATCCCTGGGACGCTGACGATTTGACGCAAGAGACGTTCTTGGTATTGGCCGAACAGATTGACCGCTTTCAAGGCCGCAGTCAGCCGTATACTTGGCTGTACGGGGTGCTGCTCAACCTGGATCGCCGCTTGAGGCGGCAAGATGGGGTTCGACGCCGCAAGTTGCGCGTGCTGTGGGATAACGAACCGGGCGAAACACCCGCCGCGCCGCCGGCCGATGCACCCATCGAAGTGGCCGAATGGAAACGCAGCCTATGGGCCGAGGTCGCCAAACTGCCCGACGGCCAGCGGCAAGCCTTGGTGTTGCGGTTTAGCGAGCAACTTTCTTACGAGGAAATCGCGGAAGTCTTGGAGTGCCCTTTAGGAACCGTCAAGTCAAGATTGTTCCACGGCCTGGCCAGCCTGCGCGAACGGTTGGCCGGCACGGCGGACGACTTACGCACGGCACCAAAATTCGCGGGCGAGGACGTGCAACATGCCATCTAGATACGACACCTTTGACGACATGGCCGGCGACAGCGGGCCAAACCGCCATGCACCCCGCGTGTTTCAACCGCATGAACCGGCCGATTTGCCCGTCCCCGAGGAATGGCCCGCCGATCTGGAAGCCCTGGCAGAACAGCTTTCGGACGATGCCCGTTTTTTGGCCGAGCGTTATCCCGCCCCCACACGGTTGACAAAGCCGAAGTCAGTCGGATCGGCCATTGTCTCCAAATCGCCGGGCCACGCGATTAGACGGTTTGCCGCGGTGATTGCGTTGTGCTTGATTGGTGGAGCATCCCTCTCGTTTTGGCGGTTGCAACCGTCCGGCGATTTGCTGCCATCCCGGCAAATGACCCGCGTACCGGTCGAAACCGCCGCGGGAGCAACTTTGCCGGCGAACATGCCAGATGTAACGCCAACGACGGTCGGCTTTCAGGATCTGACTCCACCCGAGCAAGAGGCGGTGCTCGACTTGTTGGAAGGCGACGACGAACTAATGCGATTGTCAATTTAGTCGCGATTGGGTGTAAGTGGCGGGGCTGAGTCTCTTCTGGAAGATGCGGCGATGATACGGTATTGCAGGCAGATCATCTTCGGGCTGTTGGCGGCGATGCCTAGTGCTTGGTATGGCACGTCGGCGATGGCCGAAGATGCCGTCGTGGATGTGCCTCGTCCCGAAACGCAAGAATTGGCGGCCCGCTTGCAACAGGCGACAATCACCTTGCGGTTTGTCGATAATGAACCGGCTGGCGGGGCCGATGCCCCACGGCGCGAACGCATCACCGTCGCCACCGGAGTCTCTTTGGGAGACGGTCGCGCAGTCACCTTTTCACAAGTCAAGCCGGGAAGTCGCTGCCGCGCAACCCTGCCCGACGGCGAACAAGCTTCCGCTGAAGTACGCGTGGTAGACGAATATTCGGGCCTGGTATTGCTGGAAATCAGCGGCGGTAAATTGCCCGGCCTGGAGGTAGCGCCGAAGCTGCCTCCGCTGGGAGCCTCGGTCATGACGGCGGCTGCCGCCGGCATCGAGCAACCGACCGTTTCGTTGGGGATTGTGGCCGGATCAGAGCGTTCGTTGCCTGGCAGCGGGCTGCCTACCTTGTTGCAGTGTGATCTGCGTACGACTGGCACTTCCAGTGGAGCGGCCATTGTCGATACCCACGGCCGATTGATTGGACTGATCGCCGTCACCGCCGCCGCGCAAGATTCCGACGGCTGGACCTACGCCGTACCGACGACCCACGTTCAACGCCTGTTGCGGGCCAGTGCCCAAAGCGAAGGCCAAGACAGCCGGGAAGCTGTCGTGCTCAAGCGGCAACGGCCCACGGTTGGGTTAACGTTAGGCCCCAGCGCCAAGGAAGATACCGTTTGCGTGGAGCATGTCACGGCCGGCGGACCCGCCGAACAAGCCGGTATCCAGACGGGTGATTTGGTGTTGCGCACGGAGGGGCGGCGGATTCGCAGCGCTTATCAGGCGGTCAGCCAGATTCTCAAGAAGCAGCCGGGCGAGGTGGTAGAGTTTTTGGTTGAGCGCGATGGCCGGCAGCAAACGATTGCCGTCACTTTGCAAGATGCCGGCGGCGCGGCGGTCGCTGGCGGTATCAAGGTTGGACCCCAATTGACCGTGCGATCGACGGGCCGGGGGCAGATTGAAGTGCAAAATGGTCCCCGCGTGGCCGATCTGGACGCCCAGCCACAACCCGACAAGCCTGCCGTGGCGGCCGGCGGCCGGTTGCCGCGCGACGAAGCCACCTTGCTGCGCGTGCAGATCGACGCTTTCGCCCGCGTGATCGAGCGGTTGCAAGCCGAGTTGGCCCGTCGCGACGAAGCCCAGCGCGACACCAACGAATTAATCAAGTCGCTGACCGAGGAAGTCGGCCAGCTTCGCAAGCAGCTTGAAAAGGCCCCACCGGAATCTGAATAACAGCCAATATTTGGCCCCGGCCGTCACGATTCGACCGGCCGCTGTTGGGGCGTGGCCGCCTTGTACTGCACCAGCGCCACCATCAGCAAAATTCCGCTCAATGAGGCAATCTGCAGCGGCGTGACGCGCTCGTTGTCGAGCCAGCCCCACAGCATGGCACCGATCGGTACGATGTAGGTCGTCATGCCGGCAAACAGCGGCCCTTGTTCTTGCACTAGTTTATTGAACAAGAATGTTGTCAGTCCCGTGCCGAGGATTCCTAGCACCATCACCGCCGCCAAGGCTGGCCACGGTGAACTTGGTCCCGCCGGCACTGGCAAGGCAACTCTGTCTGCCGCCGTGGAAGCCAGCAAGGCAACCTGTCTGTGAGAAGGTGGTATTTTCAAGTTTGGTGATTGGGCGTTGTTCCAGGGCTGTCTTTCGCACAGTAGCGCCGTCGGCAACAACATGGCGGCGGCCATGGCCAGAATCACGGTGGAAAGATAAAGCGTGTTGACGCCGGCGAATCGTTTGCGGATATAGGTATTCGTCAGGGCGTAACTCAAGGGGACTGACGCCGCCAGCGCCAGGTGCGCTATGGGCACTCGCCGATCGAGTCCGTCGCCAAACATCCCCAACATGCAGAACAGGCCGCCGACCACGCCGATCAATTGGCGGCGGCTAGGATAAACGCCCAGCATCAGCGGGGCCACCGCCAGTGTCAGCAGCGGCACCAGGCTGATCGACATGCCGATGAATCCGCTGTCGTGCATGCGCACCAAGTACGGTTGCACGGTGTAGGGAATGGCAAACCCCACCACCGCCACGCCCAGCAAGGGCCATATATGCCGGCGGCCCACATTCTCGCCAGCACCGCGCCATCGTAGCAGCGTCCCCAGCACCGCGGCCCCGGCCAGCACCCGTAAGCCAGCGATCGTGATCGGTCCCAAGGCCAGGCCCGCCTTCTTCATCAAGATGAAGCTAGCGCCCCACACCAGGCAAATAACCGCGAAACGAACGTATGGCATGGGTGAAATAGTATCCAGCAGGCCGGCAAGACGCCACCGCCGGTTTCTTAATCACTTGGCCTTGTTGGCGGCAATTCTGAAGGGAATGGCCGCGCATTCGGCCGTTCATCGGCGGCGGAGTCGCCTCCTACAGTTGATTTAGCGCCTTCCCTTGAAAACCCCTCCATAAATCAGCTTGGATTCGTTGGCCGGGCGCGGTATTCTAGGCAACGTCTGTCGATGCCTGAAGATACGCGGTGGATCGGCCAATACTTGCGATGGAGCTAGCAGAGCCATGCTGAACATCTTGGGACAAGGTGGCAGCCACTATTGCGACCGCGTCTCGCGGCGGCAGTTTTTGCAAGTCGGCGGTCTGGCCATGGGCGGGCTGTCTTTGCCCGCCATCTTGCGGGCGGAAGCCGCCAGCGGCACGCATTCGCCCCACAAGTCGATCATCATGGTCTTTTTGTCGGGTGGCCCGCCACATCAAGACATGATCGATTTGAAGCCCGAGGCCCCGGTGGAGATTCGCGGCGAATTCAGCCCCATCGCCACCAATGTCCCCGGCATCAACATTTGCGAACACCTGCCGCGGATGGCCGCCATGATGGACCGCTGGGCGTTGATCCGCTCGGTCGTCGGCAGTGAAGGCCGGCACGCGGCTTTTCAATGCATGACTGGCTGGCCCGTCACCCGCCAACCGCAAGGGGGCTGGCCGTCGCTGGGTTCGGCCGTTTCCAAACTGCAAGGGCCGACCGGCAGCGGGTCTCCGCCGTTTGTGAATCTATCGCCTAAGATGATTACCGGCACCTGGGCAGACCCTGGCCAGCCTGGCTTTTTGGGTATCAAGCATGCTCCTTTTCGGCCGACCGCCGACGGCGCACCCGACATGATTTTGGGCGGCGCAAATCTCGAACGCTTTGACGACCGCAAGAGCCTGCTCACCGGCTTCGACCGCTTCCGCCGCAATACCGACGCCAACGGTTCGATGGAAGGGCTGGACGTCTTCAACCAGCAGGCGCTGGACATTCTTACATCAAGCCGTTTAGCCGATGCGCTCGACCTGGAAAAAGAAGACCCCGAACTGCGCGACCGCTACGGCCGCGGTTGCGACGTGCCGGCCGGCTACGGTGATGCCGGCCCCTTGAAGAACGACTACTTTCTGCTAGCCCGGCGGTTGGTCGAGGCGGGTGTCCGCGTCGTCACGCTGGCCTATGGTCGCTGGGACTGGCACGGGTTGCCGCACGGCACCAATTTCTCGCATGCCCGCATTCACTTGCCAGCGTTGGACCAGGGACTTAGCACGCTGCTGGAAGATTTGCGAGACCGCGGCATGGACCGCGACACCACGGTTTTGGTGTGGGGCGAGTTTGGCCGGACGCCAATGATTAACCCGGTGGGGGGGCGCGACCACTGGCCGCAAGTCTCTTGCGCCATGCTGGCGGGCGGCGGCATGCGCACCGGGCAGGTCATCGGTTCAACCAACCGGCTGGCGGAGTACGCCAAGGACCGGCCAGTCCATTTCCAAGAGGTCTTTGCCACGCTCTACCGCAATATCGGCATCGACGTAAACACGGCCACGATCAACGACCTCAACGGCCGGCCACAGTACCTGGTTGACCACATGCAGCCGCTGCCAGAGTTGATTTAGACAGGGTCGTGGTTATTCTCGATGGCGAAGCCGCCGATTGACTCCTTCCCGTACCCGCGCGATCCTCGCAGCGCGCGCTTGCAGAAGGGGATAGCGTCGGGAACTTACGTTTATGCGCGCGATACCGATGGCGAAATCTGGGTTTTGCCAGACGGCCCCCATCTTCATCCTCGTATTTTGGGCGGAGGTCGATCGGCGGAATATGCCGGGGATTTGTCTTTAGATGGTGATATAATACTGGAACTAACTAACTTATCTGGCACATTTCAGTTTGATGATGCTTCCGGTCTGTTGAAAATGGCGACGGACCTGGAACGATTGGGATTCCATGTGTTGTCGGGAGTGGTTCGCTTCTTTCCAATTGATGGTGCTCCGCCATGGACACTTCGATAGTGGCAACAAATTCCCGCAGGATGCGGGTTGTACTCTTGGAGGACGACGACCGGCGCGTTGCCGCCATGCGGGAACGGCTGGCGGATCGCTTTCCCCAGTTCGAGCTAGTCGTGACGGACAATGCCAAGGACTGCATCGCGGCCATCGCGGACAGCTTCGATCGAATTTTGCTGGTCTCGCTCGACCACGATCTCGTGCTTCTGCCATCCAAAAATGGCGGCTCGATCGACCCAGGCACCGGACGCGAGGTCGCGGACGATTTGGCTGGGCGGACCCCCAGTTTCCCCGTGATCGTACATACATCGAACAGCATCGCTGGCGATGGTATGGAATTTCGACTTGTGGAAGGGGGCTGGCCGGTTGAACGAGTCGCTCCCTACGGCGATCTGGATTGGATCGACGAGGTGTGGTTTAAGGCCGCCCGGCGGCTACTGGTTGCCGCGCCTGTTTATTCGAAATGACAGCAATTCCACGTTCGCAAGCTACCGCGAGCTGCTTTGGCGACAAGCCGTTTTGTCCACCACGTTATTTGGCATAGTCCGGCTCGTTGCCTGGCACCCATTTGATGTTGCAGCCAATGCTGGACTTTTGCTGTTCGCTGGCCGGTTTGCCGGCCAAGATGGCGTCCAGGGCTGACCGCATATCCTTGCCCGTCACGGGTATATCGTTGCCGGGCCGGCTGTCATCTAGCTGGCCGCGGTAGGCCAGCTTTCGCTCGCCATCGAAGACGTAGAAGTCGGGCGTGCAGGCGGCTCGATAAGCCTTGGCCACGGACTGCGACTCGTCGTACAGGTACGGAAAGGTATACCCCTGGGCGGCGGCTTCCGCCTTCATCTTCTCCGGCGAGTCATCGGGGTGTGCTGCGACGTTGTTGGAACTGATACCCACCACGCTCACGCCGCGCCCCTGGTATTCCTTGGCCAAGGCGGCCAGGCCCGCCGCTACATGCTTGACGTAGGGGCAATGGTTGCAAATGAACATCACCAGCAGCGCTGGGCTGCCGGCGAATTGCGACAATGCAACCGTCTTGCCATCGATGTTGGGCAGCGAGAAATCGGGGGCGGCGGTTCCCAAGGGAAGCATGGTGCTGGGTGTCAGGGCCATGATGGCGTACTCCGCATGTAGTTGCGTTTAACGCACGGCGCGTGCCGCGCTTGGAAAGCAGGTGTCAGCCCGTTATCGTAACACACGACCATCGCTCTGGCAGCACGCACACCATGAACATTTCAAACTCATGAATGACCCCCGCCTGCAAAAACTGGCCGACGTGCTGGTGAACTATTCCACGGCCGTCAAACCCGGCGACATTGTCCGCTTGACGGGTGCCGCCATTGCCCGGCCATTGTTGGTCGAACTCTATCGCGCTGTGCTGCGGGCGGGCGGGCTGCCCCGCGTCAATGTGACGTTGGACGAATGCGCGGAGATTCGCCTGATGGAAGGGAACGATACCCAACTCCGTTGGGAAGACCCCATCGAACTGCACGAGCTGGACACTATCGACGTCTCGATCAGCATGTGGGGGCAAGAAAACACCAAGGCCCTCAGCGGCGTCAACCCGGCGCGCCAGGCGCTGGTCAGCCAGGCCCGCCGCAAGTACATGGCCCGCTTCATGCAGCGGTTTGGCGAAGGCCAGTTGCGGTGGTGTGGAACGATGTTTCCCACGCATTCATCGGCCCAAGACGCCGAGATGTCGCTGGCGTCCTACGCCGATTTTGTCTTTCGCGCGGGCCTGCTGCATCTTCCTGATCCGGCCGCGGCCTGGCGCGACATCAGCGTGGGGCAGCAGCGCGTGGTCGATTTCCTCAACGGCAAGAGCGAAATCCATTTCACCACGCCGCAAGGGACCGACCTGCGGTTGGGAATCGCCGGACGAAAATGGATCAACTGCGACGGGCACGAGAACTTCCCGGATGGCGAGGTCTTCACCGGTCCTATCGAGGACGCGACGGAAGGGGTGGTCTGCTACAGCTTTCCGGCCGTACATGGCGGACGCGAAGTTGACGGCATCCGGCTGGAATTCAAGCAAGGCCGCGTGGTGGATGCCAGCGCCAGCAAAAACGAGGAATTCCTGATCTCCATGCTGGACCAGGATGCCGGTGCCCGCGTGCTGGGCGAGATCGCCATTGGCACCAACTACGCTATCCAAAGCTACAGCAAAAACACGCTGTTCGATGAAAAGATCGGCGGCACGTTCCACGCGGCCGTCGGCGCGGCCTATCCGGAGAGCGGCGGGGTCAACCAGTCGGGCCTGCATTGGGACATGGTCTGCGACCTAAGGCGGGGAGGCCGCATCACCGCCGACGGTGAATTGATCAGCGAAAACGGCAAGTTCCTCAACGGGCAATGGCCGCAAGGGTAGCGCAGCGAAGGCACAACTCGGATGTTTTTCTCGATAGCAGCGGCGATGGCGGCAAAAGGCTGCTCCAAGCGAGGCAATTCCAAGCAGTAGCGCCCGCGAGCATTTATGAGCCCGGCCGGCATCTATGAAAAGGCCAGGGCATCAAAACAGCTCGCGAATCGGCTGCCCATTGTTCTGCACGATGTAGTGGGGCCGGCCTTGATTATCAAGATAAGTCGCATCGAGTGGCACGTCGAAGTAGCGGTAGATCGTCGCCGCGATGTCTGCTGGTGTCACTGGCCGTTCCTTGATTGTGCCGCCGTCGGTCTCGGTTGCTCCAATCACCTGGCCGTGGCGCAATCCGCCTCCGGCAAGCGCCATCGACATTACCGAGGGCCAATGGTCGCGGCCATCCGTGTACCCGGATTGCAACCCCATGATTGGCGAGCGGCCAAATTCCCCCATGGCTATTACCAATACATCGTTCAGCAAGCCCCGCTCGTCCAGGTCGCTGACGAGCGTTGCCAAGGCATGGTCGAACAGTTTGAGCAGCTTCCGCATGCCTTGAGAAATGCCGCCGTAGGGGCAAGAACTGTTTTCTCCGTGGTTATCCCAACTGGCACCGCCGGAATGATTCATGCCGATGGTCACAAAAGCCGCACCGGCCTCTACAAGCCGGCGGGCCAGCAGCGCTTGTTGGAACCAAAGATGCTGGCCGTATCGTTCGCGGTTCTCGACGGGTTCTTGCATAAGGTCGAAAGCGGCCAGGGCCCTGCCGCCGAGCACCATTTCCGCGGCTTGACGCTGGTAGCTGCCTATCGCGGCCAGCGACCCGTTCTGATCGAGGCCATGACGCATTTGGTCAATGTCCTTCAACAACGACTGCCGCTCGCTGAGCCGACCCAACGAAAGGCCGTCTGGCAAGCTAAATAGGCTGGCTCCCGTGACCGCACCGGTATCAATGCCGTTGATGTCATAAATCGGCAGCCGGGCCGCCTGTTCGGCAATGAAGGGATCGTGCTGCTTGCCCAGGTATCCCGCGAACGCCAGATGCTTGCGCGGAGAGGCCACCGCCGCGACATACGGAGGCATCCCGGCATGGTTCGGCCCGTGCATTTTCGCCACCACCGAACCTATCGCTGGGTACCGCGAATTAGCCGTGTTGGAGCCAAGATGCCCGGTCTGAAAGACTCGATTGGGATTGTGGCTGCTCCCGCGGGCATCCACCGAACGGATGAGCGTGAACTTGTCGAGCATGGCCGCCTGCTTGGGGAGATGCTCGCAAATTTGAACACCCGGCAGCTTGGTGGCAATCGGCGCAAAGGGACCACGGTTCTCCAGGGGCCGATCAGGCTTGACGTCCCAACTATCAATCTGGCTTGGTCCGCCGGACATCCACAGTAAGATGACACTTTTGGCTCCAGCGGGTCTTTGCGTTGTGTCGATCGCATGCGCGCGGCAACGCAACAATTCGGGCAAGCTCAATCCGGCGAGTCCCGCCATTCCCGCCTTGAGCATTCCCCGCCTGTTACTAACCGTCAGGGCTGCGCGTTGAATGCCAAAAGAATTTGGAAACGCCTGTCGCTGCTTAGCCGATTTCTCGCCAGGGCACGATTCTGACATTCCGTGTATCTCCTGTTGGCGAAATCCCGCGACGCGGTTGGGTTGTAGGCCAAGGTAGGCACCATGATAACAGCTCGACTGATTCCTGGTGAGATATCTTTGGACCGTTTGTCATCCGCGGCGACGAATCAGATGGGGCAGATTGGCAGCCTGGCCGTCGCGGCAGCCGGTGGACTTGGAAACTTCTAGCGGGGCTCGCAGCCGCGGCAACCCCTTGCCAAAAACTGCTTTGCCCCAACTATAAGTACGAGACGAGCGAGTGGCTGTGTTGTTGCCCTGACGGCTATTGCCCCAAGCCCCTGCCTGCCCGACGGTTTGATCCCGCTTGGTTGCGACAATCATTACGGAAAGCCCTTCCCCGATTTATGCCGTCCCCTCCGCACGGTCGAATTCCGCAGCCATCAGCCCGGATGCGCCATCTTCCCTTATCGCGTGAAATTGCTCAACGGCGATTGAGTGCTTCCCGTCGCGTATCCAGCCAGGTCATCCACTCCGGGCGTCGAGAGCGGCTTTGTTGCCGCCTTCGCCTGAGTTTGACCGCCAAGCGGTCCACGGGGACCTAGCTTCGCCTCTGGTCCATTTCTTGACCGGCCTACCTGCCATCGGCTATCGTCGTGCCACGGCAACGGCCGGCCCGGTTGTTGCCACTGAGGAAAGGACCGACTTATGCACTGGTCAAATCGGTTGGCGTCCGGCGTTGCCGCGAGCGCAAGAGTTCTGTTTTTCGCCGCCATGGCTTTGGCCGCCGGGCCGTTGCGGTCGCAAACCAATTTGCCTGTCATTCGCCGCCCAGCCGCTTTGGCCTTGACGGAAGATGATCGCTGGCTGCTGGTGGCCAACCATCGCAGCGGCACGGTCTCGGTCATCGATACCGTCTTGGAACAGGTCGCCGCCGAACATTCGCTCGGCCGGCAGATTTCAGATGTTCAACTACTTCCCGACGGCCGGCTGCTGGCCTTGGATGAAGCGGCACATCAATTGCTGCTGCTGGCCATGCAGGGGCAAGAGATTCAGACTCTCGAACGGTTAGACGTTAGTCCTTTTCCCGTGTCGTTGTCGGTCTCCGCCGACGGCCGGACCTGCTTTGTGGCATCCCTCTGGTCGCGCTGCCTGAGCAAGGTGGCCATCAGCATGTCTACCGCCGAGAAAAATCAGCCCACGTTGCGCGTGACGGAGACCTTGCGGCTGCCTTTCGCTCCACGAGAGCAACTGCTGGCCCAAGAAGAAACCAAGGTGCTGGTGGCCGATTCGTTTGGTGGGCGGCTTGCAGTTATCGATGCCAACCGCTGCCAGATCGAATCCTTGCGCGAATTGCCGGCCCACAATATTCGCGGCCTGTCGCTTGACCCCAGCGGCAAAAAAGTACTGGTGGCCCATCAAATCACCAACGGCCTGGCCGAGACCTCGGAAAACGACATTCATTGGGGGATTGTTCTGATCAATGTTGTCCGCTGGCTCTCTCTGGAGAATGTACTGAACCCCAAGGCAGGCATTCTGGACGACAGCCACGTTCACCCGGCGGGCGACTTTCATAGCGCCGGCGGCGACCCCGCCGGAATCGCTTTCGCGCCGGATGGCACCATGCTGGCGGCGTTGGCGGGCACCAATCGCCTGGCATGGGGACGCGAGACAGACTACTCCCTGCAAAGTATCGAGGTGGGCATGCGTCCTACCCAGGTGATCGTCACATCGGACGGGCAGCGGGCCTATGTGGCCAATACTTCCGATGACTCGATCTCCGTGGTCGATCTGCCAGCCAGTGGACCGCCGCGCACCATTTTGCTGGGAGCCGCCCGTGAGCCCGATCTGGTGGAACAGGGCGAACGGCTGTTTTACGACGCCCGGCTATCACTGGATGGCTGGTTTAGCTGCCATAGTTGCCATACCGACGGGCATACATCAGGCCAGTTGGTGGATAACCTTGGCGATGACTCCTACGGGGCCGCCAAGCAGGTGATTTCGCTGTTGGGATGCGGCCAGACAGGCCCTTGGGCCTGGAACGGCCAGGTTGAAAAGCTCGAACATCAGGTCCAGAACTCGATTGAAACCACCATGCAGGGACAAGCCGACAACGCCAGCGTGGCGGCCCTGTCGGAATATCTTCGCGGGCTTGCCCCGCCTCCGCCGCTGGGTTCGTTCGACAAGCCAGGCGCGGAAACGGACGTGGAGGATGGCAAAAAGTTGTTCACAAAACTGCAATGCGCTGCTTGTCATAATCCGCAATACCGTTATACTTCCGACTTAGCCTACGATGTCGGTCTGGCGGATCGGTTAGGCAACCATCACTTCAATCCGCCTTCCTTGCAAGGAGTTAGCCAGCGCGAGTCGTTCTTTCACGACAACCGGGCCAAGAGCTTGGCGGACGTGTTGGCGCAATTTGGGCATGGCCTGAAGGAAGATGGTTTGCAGGACCGGGATTTGAACAGGCTGCTGGCCTATTTGCAGTCTTTGTAGGCGACGCACGGGCCAGTTTTTGTAGTTGCAAGCTGTTGTAATAGATGGACTTGTGTAATCGTTAGGTCGCCGCGTCAGGTTTCTTGTGACGCCCTAAGACGTGGCGGCAACCAAGGATGTAGACGGTTCGATAGCCGTACTTTTCTAGCATTCGAGGCTGGGCGATGAGTTTTCTAGCGAACATTTTTGCTTCCGAGCCGACTGTCTTACTGGCCGTCGCCGCTGGTGCCGTGCTGTTGGTAGTCGATCTGGCAACTTCCCCGCGTAGTGCCTCCAAGGCTCCTTCTGAAAACTCAGACCGCGGCTAATTGCCGTGGAATCCTCCTGGGCCGGGTACGCCTTACGGGGCATAGTTGTTTATGCGCGGCCCTACGGAACACACGATTCACCCGCTGCTGCCCGGGAAAGCCGCCAATCTGGTCATCGAACATGATGAGTTCGATGCCATCGAATACGAGCTGTACATCCCCGCCGGTATCTGGACGCATGGGGCCGTCCAAGAGTTCGTGGCAGAGCCGCTACAGATTGAAGGCGGAGCCACTATCTCCAAGGGGGCGACCGGTGTTTGGCGTGGGGAGCAGGAGGAGACCCACGTCATTCGGATTGTCATTCGCCGCGACATCGACCAGCGCGAGAAATTCTTCGACCGGCTCCAGCAACGGGTGGGTGAACTGATGGCCCGCCTGGCCGAATGGCCTGTTTCAACCCAGCGCGTGGTGATGTTCACCAGCAAGCAGGTTAAGGTCGGTACTGGCCTGCTGCGCGAGTGATCCGCCCATAGTCGGCATTGCAGGCCACTCCTACGGGCAAACTTCTGGCAATAGCCTTTTGCGGTGGCCGCGCCCAGGGATTATCCTGGGTAAGGCGGATAGTTGGAATCGCGCAAGCGAAAACCGGCCGCCCGCCCTTTCCCGGCCGACACTCCCCCTAAGCCTATTGCCCATCATGCCGACCGCCATTCCAACACCACAAAGCCGCTGCCGCATGGGCGGCGCACGGTGCGACATTACGCCGCCCGTGGGGATTTACCATCGCATGTGGGGCGCGGCTACCCACGACACCTCCACCGGCATTCATCGCCGATTGACCGCCACGGCGCTGGTCTTTCAATCGCTGACGGGTGAAGCAGGCGACGACAGCGAGCAGATCTTGCTGGCGGTCGACCATTGCCTGCTCTGGCATCGGGAGATGGACTACGTTCTCGATTGCATCGCCGAGGGAGCGGGCGTTTCCCGCCAACGCATTGTCGTCACGTTTTCACACACGCACGCCGCCGGCCTAATGGATATCGAACGGGCCGCATTGCCCGGCGGAGATCTCATTCAGCCTTATCTTGAGGAATTGGCCGCGCGGCTGGCTACTTGCGTCCGGCAAGCTCGCGAGACGGTGCAGCCGGTAACCATTGCCTACGGCCTGGGCCGTTGCAACCTGGCCATGCAGCGTGACTTTTTCGACGAAGCCAGCGGCCAGTATGTTTGCGGTCCCAATCCCACGGCCGCGGCCGACGATACGCTGCTGGTGGCCCGCGTTTCCGACGAGCAAAACGCGGCTGTGGCCACCATCGTCAATTACGCTTGCCACCCCACGACGCTGGCTTGGGCGAACACGCTGATCAGCAGCGATTTCCCCGGTGCCATGCGCGAAATGGTCGAGGAGTCCACCAGCGCTCCCTGCGTCTTCTTGCAAGGCGCGTCGGGCGATCTTGGCCCGCGTGAGGGTTACGTCGGGGACGTGGCGGTGGCCGACCGCAATGGGCGCATCTTGGGTCATGCGGTTCTGTCCGTGCTGGAGGCGTTGCCCGCCCCTGGAACCACTTTTGAGTACGTTGGCCCGGTTGTGTCGGGCGCGACTCTGGGAGATTGGTCGCATCGTCCGTTGGACGATGTCGAACAAGGTCCGCTGGCGTACTTCCGCGTGAAGCGTCTGGCCGTGGACCTCGACAAACGGCCCGATCTATCCACTCCGGCCCAAACCATCGCCGAACGCGATACGTGGCGCGAGAAAGAATCCCAAGCCCAAGCCGAGGGCGACTCTGCAGCCGCGCGGGACGCCCGGGCCATGATCGAACGGCTAGACCGGCAGTTGGTGCGGCTGGCGGCGATGCCGCCGGGTACCACGTTTGCCCTTCCGGTGACCATCTGGCAGATGGGCCCCGCGTATTGGATTACCGTCGAGGGCGAACCTTACAATGTCTTGCAGAAGGCGTTGCGGGGGCGTTTTCCTGGCGTACCGATGGTGGTCAGCGTGCTGGCCAACGGGTCGCGGCCGTTCTATCTGCCGCCGGCGGGCGTGTATGGCCGCGGCATCTACCAGGAAGAAGTGGCTATGCTGGCTCCTGGTACTCTGGAAAGATTGATCGACGCCATTTCCAACCAGTTAGCGGGCTGGCAGCGGGAATGGCCCGCCATTCAGCAGCGGTTGGGCGCACCGGACGAGCTGCTGCCGGTTGAGGACGACATGGATGAAACGGCCGAGCCAGAAATGACAACGGCCTTCCAGGGTTTCCCGGAAGGCCGTGTCGATTAACAAACCTTTTCGTCGATTGCGACTGGGGAGTCGCTGCGAGAAGGCCAACGGATCGGGCTGCGCTAGGCGCTAGCCGTTGGTGAACCGGGCTCACGCTGAATGGTTAGGCACCCCTGACGGAATACGGACGGAAAAGGTTCGATTTTTCTGCTTAACTTGCACGGATCGCGGCAAACCAGCCGCTCGTTCCTGGCAGCTGGTAGTTCCAAGCCGATCCGCCTATTTCATCGGCAAGCCGCTGGCTCTGGCATTGCGATATTTAGCCGCCAGCGGCCGGAATTTCCCGTGCCCAATTCGGGCTGACAGATTTAACTCTATGCCTGAAATGGCCGAAAGGCAAATCGAACTGGTTGCTATCGTTCAACTCCGCTAGCACCCGCGGCGTTACTGGCAACGGCCGCATTGTCCCTTGAGCAAGACCTGGGAAACAGCCGCCATGCCGGAGTTTTTACTGCCGGGTGAGGGCGAAATGCTGACCAAGACATCCGGCAAACAAGAGATTTCGCCGCAATCCAAACACAAAAAGTGCGGGTGCTCCGCGCGATGGTCGGGGCCTGTCTCGCGCCATTCAAACCGCCAGACGTGGTCACCCAATTCAAACCGCGACAGAATGCCCGCCTCGGCCAATTCCACCAGGTTTCGATAGACGGTGGCCTTGTCGAAGCCTTGCGCAGCCAGCAATTCGGCGACCTCGGCATGGCTCATCGGGGTGCGGCTGGCCAGCAATTGCCGCGAGACAGCAATGCGAGCGGCAGTGCGGCGCATGCCTGCTTCGCCAATGCGTTGGCGGACCTCCGCCAGGGACTCGTCAGGGCTGGTGTTCTTGTGCGACACGTTGAATCTCAAGAACTTGGGTACGCTAGGGGCCTATGACCATCGTAGCAATGCGCGGCGTGGGAGAATAGGTAAGGGAGGGAGTGCTCGTTGTTCGGTGTTCGACCTTCAGCCTTTCGCCTTTCTCCCCTTCGGTCTTGCGTTGAAATCGCATCGTCGTCAGACTACGCCCCGCGCTGGCCTCCCGGTTCGGGAAGCCACGTGTCTTCTACCTTGTTCAACTTTGTTTTTCATTCAGGCAGGGCATGAACGCGCCTGTGCGGAAATCGTTCGTTGGTTTGGCGGCTGCCATGAGGGCGGGTGCCCTGTTGGGGTGCGCGCTGTTGTTTGGGTGTGCGCTAAACCGGCCGGCCTTCATGCCGATGTCGGGCGGGCCGGCCGAGAACCCGCTGCTGGTGACCTGCGGCAACGGCGAATTTGTCTTCAACACCGTCGTCGATTGCGTGGATGACTTTTTCACGATCGATCGCGAAGAGACGGTCCGGCAAGTAGGCGACGTGGTTATCGAAGGCCGCATTGATACCTTTCCCGAAAGCAGTTCCACGCTGTTGGAACCGTGGCGCGGCGATACCGTCACCGGCTACGACAAGTTGGAAGCCACGCTGCAATCCATCCGCCGCCGCTGCATTGTCCGCGTCATCCCGGCGGAACAAGGTTTTCTGGTCGATGTGCAAGTTTTCAAGGAACTGGAAGACGTACGCATGGCCGAGCACGCCACCGCCGGCGCGGCCACACTGCGGCACGATGGCTCCATCCAACGCTTCTCGCAGCCCGTATCGGGCGCGCCCCTCAGCGTCGGCTGGATCCCCCAAGGCCGAGACGTGGAACTGGAACAACGAATTCTGCTGACAGTCCTGGAACGGGTAGCGTATCCGCCGCCGGTGGTGCAGTGAGGGGGATGTGTTCGGTTGTCAGTGTTCAGTTCTTGGTGTTTAGTTTTCAGTTTTCGGTATCCGGTGCGTCTGGAGAGTCTCCTATTATCTGCATTCCAGGGCCTGGACTGATCACAATGTTCGGAAGGCGATCTGTCTGCCGCACACGACAAGCCACTATCTAATCACTGAAAACTTAAAACTAAGAACTACCTTCTTCCCGCATCCAGCAAAACCGCCACTTGCATATCTCCTAACACATTGACGGCCGTGCGAATTCTGGCCAGCAGCCAATCCATCGAGATGAACAGCGGCAAGACTTCCAAGACTTGTTGATCGGTTAATCCGGCGGCTTTCAATACCAGGGGCAGAATGATAAAGCCGGAACCGGGCAGGCCGGCCATCCCCAGGCTGGTCATCAGCGATACGGCAATCACCGTGAGTTGCTGCGCCATGCCCAGGTCGTGCCCCATCAGTTCCACGGCAAACAGCGCCGACATTGCCTCGTAGAGCGTGATGCCATCGTTGTTGAAATTGGTCCCCACGCACGCCGACAGGCGGGCCGACTCGGGAGAGACGCCCATCCCGTCGTTCAGGCAGCGCAGCGTTACCGGCACCACCGCCAGGCTGCTATTGGCCGAAAAGCCCGTCACCACGGCGATCATGCCCTTGCCCAAATAGAGGTTAGGGGGAACCTTGCCTACCAGCCAGGAAGAGAGCGGGTAATACCCCAGCGCATGCAGGCCCAAGCCCAGCAAAGTACAGGGCAAATACCACTTCAATTGCCCGAAGTACTCCAACCCCGACTCGGCCACCACTTTGGCCATCAGCCCAAACACGGCAAACGGAATCGCTTCGATCAGAATCTCCAGAATCCGCATCGTCCATTGATAGGCGGCTTCGACGAACTTATCGAGCGTCTCGAAACTCTGCTCACCGGCCTGCGATTGATGCTGGCGCACGCGGCGCAGCGCAATTCCGCCGAGCAAGGCCAGAATCACGATCGACATCACCCGATTTTCTTGGAACGGTTGCACGACGCTGGTCGGGACGTATTCCGAAATCAAATGGATCGGAGACGGGGCCGTCGGAAGCTCCGTTTTTGGCCTTTCTGGACTGCCGGAATCCGGCTCCGCGGTTTCCATGGCGGCCGCGGCCTGTTCCTGTTCCAGCCTCGTGCGCATGCCGGGATGAACCAGGTTCAGGATCACCAGTCCGATGGCAAACGCCACGCTCACATTGAGCAGGCAAATGAAAATCAACTTCACGCCTTGCCGCCCGCTGATCTCGGTCCGCAGGAAGGCATCCAGAATGGCAAAGAAGATCAACGGCGATGCCAACGCGGTCAGCAGTCGTACCACCAGATTGCCCAGCGTCCCCAACGTCGGCCCCACCGATTCGATGGCCGACTTGAACGCGCTGGAGCTTTCACGCAGGTCTGCCAACCACCGTGGAGCATGGGGACCGAGGGCTAACTGAATTCCCAGCCCGACCAGCACCCCCAGCACCACGCCTAACAACACGCGCAGCGTCAGCGGCCAGCGCCAAGGCCGCCAGGTCATGCTCTGCTTTGCTGATGCATCGGTCATGCTGATGCTTCGTCAGGACACTGAATTAGTTGGCGATAAATTCGGCCGCTTCGACATGAAGGTATCGTCATCGGGCGGCTATCGCTAGCCGCTGGCTAGTAACGCAACGGCGGGCCGAAAACTTCCGGGCCGATCCCCGACCGGGCCAACTCGCTCCAGCGGCCGATCAATGCTTATCGACCAGCCTGGTTTGAATCACCCCCAGAATCTTTCGCGAGACCTCTCCCTTGGATCCATTCAGGCTGGCAATGGCGGTGCCGGTGGGGTCGATGATTTCCACCTCGGTATCGAAGGCGTTCATGGCTTCCGGCCGGTTGAGGACGACCAAATCGCAACACTTTTTTTCCAGTTTGGCCAACGCCCGCAAGCGGTGGTCGTCCGTTTCCAAGGCAAAGCCCACCACCCACTGCCGCGCCTTGGTTGCCCCCAAAGTGGCCACGATGTCGGGCGTTTCAATCAGATGCAGCACCAGCGGCTGGCCGGTTTTGGTGATTTTTTCGGTCGAGACGCGCACCGGCCGATAGTCGCAAGGGGCAGCCACGCCAATCAACCCATCGCAATCGGGAAACAAGCCTTGCGCAGCAGCCAACATTTCCTCGGTGGAAACGACCGGCACGACACGCACTCCGGACGGATACGCTACCTCGACAGGCCCGCTGACAATGGTCACATCGTGCCCCAATTCCAAGGCCGCCTCGGCCAGGGCTGTTCCCATTCGCCCGCTCGAGGCATTCGTCAGATAGCGCACCGGATCGAGATACTGCCGCGTCGGGCCCGAGGTGATGAGAATGTGCGCCATAGTGGGTCGGTCCCGGACTGGTCTATTGTGATTCGCCGCAACCACATTCTAGGGTGCCCCTGGCGGCTCGCCAGTCAACGAACGGAATCTGTTTTGATCGCGAGATTTTCGCGATGACAAAGCGCGGGGGGGGGGCAGGCGGCAATGGCTTCCTTCATTCCAATATGGATCGTCCCGCGCTGTCCCACCCAATGCGGCCGCTATCGCGTGTCATGGTGGGACATCGCGGATAAGCCACTACCAAATGGCCTACCCACTTCCGCTTGTCCCACCCTACTTGTGCGAGCCGTTATACTTTTAGGCCGTTGACCGGCTACAATAGCGGGGCGGGGCAAATATCGCGAACCCAAGCGGACGGCCAGGACGTGTCTTTGGATATCGCCGCGGAAACCGATCGAGAGTTGATGCAACGCGTTCAGGGCGGCGAGACCGATTGTTTCGCCGAGTTGATCCGCCGGTATCGCCCTGCGCTGGTGCGGGTAGCCAGCAGCCGCCTGAAGCCGCCCGACAGTGCCGAAGACGCCGTGCAAGAGACATTTCTGGCAGCCTATAAGTCGCGGCATACCTACGACGCGCGGTTTGGCTTTCGCACCTGGCTGTGGACGATCATGCTAAACCAATGCCGCAGGATCGGGCAGCGGGCCTCGCGCGTCCCTTCGGTAACTGCCTGGTCCAGTTTTCCCATTACGGAATTCACGCAAGCTGGTGAATTGCCCTCCCGCGATGCGGGGGCATCCCCACTGCAACATCTGCTGGCGCAAGAGCAATCCACGGAACTACATGCCATGCTGGGGCAGTTGGCCGATGTGCAAGCCGACGCATTACGCCTCCGCTTTTTCGGCGGACTGAAGTTTGACGAAATCGCCGAAACCATGTGTTGCACCCCCTGTACCGCCAAGAACCGCGTGAAAGCCGGCCTGCTGCGGCTAGCCCAAATGCTGGCGGCTCGCGGCGATTTTTGCCCGGTGCCTACCCAAGCCAGCCAGTCCCTGCAGGAATTCGATAGCCGTTCCGGAGAGCTCTCATGAATTGCGACCAGGCCTTCGACCACCTGACGCTGACCGTCCCTCCCGCTGACGGCCACGCGTTGGCCCAGCACCTGGCTGGCTGCCCGCGCTGCCGTTCGCTGGCGGAAACGCTAGAGCCGGCCTTGGAACTCTTTCGCGCCGATGCCGAAATGGACGCCGGGCAGACTTTCGCGAATGAAAACAATGGCGGTGCGCCCGACTGGCCGGCTTGCCATGAAACCGCCACGCCGCCTAACCGGCCAGCCGAGCCCCAACAACCGGCAGTCCCCCTCTCTCGGCATGGACACGCTGTGGCAAGTTGGAGCGACCGGCCAATTTGGCAGGTCGTCGCGGCGCTCATTGTAGGAGTATTCGTCGGTGGAACGGTCTGGGGCATTGGGGCCGTTAGCCAACGCGGGGCGAATGGCGCAACGGAAAAAAGCGGGCTGCCTTGGCCAGGTTCGCTGCTATCGGTTCGTCCAGGGCAGGCTGATGGACCGGCTGCGGCCTGGGCCGGTATCCGGCTTTCCGACGATTGCCAGGCCATACCCGCGGCGGGTGATGCGCCGGCGGCCCCTGCCCACCGCTTGTTAGGCGAGATCGACCGAACCTCGCTGGCTTGCTGTACCCGTTGCCATTCCGCCGGACGCGCCTCTACGCCCTCCGGCGGTATCTGGCAGATTGCCATGAGTTGCCAGGCCTGCCACCAGCCCTGATTGCCAGGGCTGGCAGGCAAGGCGATCACTTAATGGAATAGCCAGGCTACCCCGGTAACGGCACCCGCTTGGAACACGGCCCCACGCAACGAGATCGGCACCGGAAACAGCATGTAAGGAGCGCAACTGTTGGGACGGTAATAGCCCAACGGATAGATGCACTCTTGGGGCGGCTCGATCCCCATGTTGTACGGCAAGAAGGCGATCGAGGTGAAGAAGTGGGCACCTTGCAACACCGGATCAATCACCGGTCCCCAGGTGTGTCCGTAGCGCTCGTAGTTAACCTGTTCAAAGTACAGCGGCTTGTGGCACAAGGCGCTGGCCTTCCAGGTGTAGTTGGTCAGGCACCAGGCCCGCGGCATGAATTGCTGGTCGTCCAGCGGGCACTCGCCAGGCAGGTGGTACAGGTAGCGGCGGTCGCGAAGCGATAGCTGCCCGACGGGGATCAGGTGTTCTTTCTTGTCTTCGTCGATGACCCGCACGTGGTCGTCCTTGATTTCGACGAACCAGCCCTGGAATTGAGAACCGTCGGAATCGTTCCAACAGCGGCGGAAGCTGCGGCGGGGAACGAATTTTTCACCCCGTTGGAACACGGGATCGTCCGGCCCCAATCCGTCGCCGTCGATGTAGTCGCTGGGGGCTTTCGACAGATCCTGTGTGGGGTCGCTCATGTTGAGCGAAATCTCCATCAAGGCCCGAAACAACGCCGGGTCGCTCTGCTTGGGACATTCCGTTTCGCAGTCGGGCAATGGCCGCTTGGGTGCATTGGCCGGCTCTGGCTTGAGTGCGGGCAGTTCCTCGTCCGCGTCGTCATTAAAGTCATCCAACGGAGCGCGGCGATTGGGCAGTGGACGAGGATTGGCTGGCCGGTCGAGTTCCGCCGGCTCCTCCTCGTCAGCGTCTTCCAAATCGTCCGCACCTTCCAAGTCGTCCGTCATCTCGGCATCGTCGAGTGGCTCGTCGTCCTCCGGCAGTTCGTCGTACGAGCGGCCGTCCTCAATCTCATCCTCCTCTTCCTCAGCGGCCGGCCTGCGCGGCTGGTTGGCCGAGCGCAACAATGGTGCGCCAGCAGGTTCGACAGCCTCGTCCTGGTGTTTGGTAGCGGCTACCGCACGCAGGGTGATCCGCGAATCGCCCCCTTTTCCTTGGCCAGCGGGCACAACATGCTTGTTCTTGGAAGTGCCCGACTTGGATGCCGTGCGGCGGGCCTGCGAGCGGGAATTTGCCTTTGAGTCCGCGTCTGATCGCGTGCCCCATTTTAGTTTGGGATTTCCCGAGCGTGCCCGCGATTCGGCCTGGCTTCCTTGCCAGGCATCTTTGTCGGCGGCCACGACGACGGCCGGCAACAGCAAAGCCAGCGCGGCCAAGGCGGCAACGTAGCGGCTGGGCCGCATGGTGGATGCAACGCTAGGCGTTGTCCCCTTTGGTGTATTCGACGGTGTAATTGGGTGCTTCCTGCGTGATCGCAATGTCATGGGGGTGGCTCTCCCGCACACTGGCTGGCGATACTTGGATAAATCGCGCATCGTTGCGCAACTGGTCGATCGTGCGGGCGCCGCAGTAGCCCATTCCGGCTCGCAGCCCACCCACAAGTTGATACACAAACGGCCCCAAATCTCCCTTAAACGGCACCCGCCCCTCGACCCCTTCGGGTACAAGCTTGTCGGGTCCGCGGTCGGCTGGTCGTTGGCGGTAGCGTTCGCTGGAACCATGTACCATGGCACCCAACGAACCCATGCCGCGATAGACCTTGAATGTTCTTCCTTGATACAGCAACCGTTGCCCTGGGCTTTCCGTCAGGCCGGCGAACAATCCGCCGATCATCACGGCACTCGCACCGGCGGCCAGGGCCTTGGTAATGTCTCCGGAATATCGAATTCCACCGTCGGCGATGATCGGGATTTGGCTCTCCCGAGCGGCCTCCACGGCATTCATAATGGCGGTGATTTGCGGTACGCCTACTCCCGAAATGATTCTGGTGGTGCAGATCGACCCCGGCCCAATCCCAACCTTGATAGCGTCGGCTCCGGCACGGATTAAATCGGCAGCTCCTTCCTTGGTGGCGATGTTGCCCGCCACTACCTCAATTGTCCAACGCTGCTTGATCGTGCGGACTGTCTCCAACACGTTGTTGCTATGTCCGTGGGCGCTATCAACCACCAGCACATCCACCCCTTTGGCCAGCAAGCTCTCAACGCGCTCAAAATCATGCACGCCGACAGCAGCCCCCACCCGCAGCCTGCCTTGCCTATCCTTGCAGGCCTGCGGAAACCGCCTCATCTTGTCAATGTCTTTGATCGTTATAAGCCCTGTCAGACGATAATTTTCGTCAACCAGCAAGAGTTTCTCGACCTTATTTGCCATCAAAATCTTCTCAGCTTCCTCAAGCGTTACATTCCCCGTTGCTGTCACCAGGTGCTGTCGCGTCATGACTTGCGAAATCTTCAGGTCGCTGGTTTCCAAGAACCGCAAGTCGCGGCGGGTAAGAATGCCCACCAGCTTGCCATGTTCGGTGACGGGCACGCCCGACACATGGTGCTGGTCCATGACTTCGCGGGCGCGGCCCACGGCGGCATCGGGCGGCAAAGTGACTGGGTCGACAATAATGCCGTTGGCCGAGCGTTTGACTTTGTCGACTTCCTCGGTCTGATGCTCGATCGACAGGTTCTTGTGGATAATTCCCAAGCCTCCCTCTTGCGCCAAGGCGATCGCCATTTCGCTCTCGGTTACGGTGTCCATGGGCGAACTGAGCATCGGAATATGCAACGAGATGTTTTTCGTCAACTGGCTGCTGACCGAGACCTCGGCCGGCACCACATCGCTGTAGCGCGGCTCCAGCAGGACATCGTCGAAGGTAATTCCCTGGGAAACAATCGGACCAGACATGGCGACAACCCGCGGCAAAAGGTGAGGCAAAGGTAAGCCTGAATTATGGCGCTTGACGGTGGGTTGGCAAAGGGGCGGACGCAAAGGTTGAAGGCAGAAGGTAGGGTGCAAGGCCGGCAAGCAAGGGGTACAATGCCGCTGCTTGAAAATCGCTCTTACCCGCTAACTCACCTTGTGCAGGTATTTCTGATGAAAATGATGACAACTCGTTGGCTGGCGGCACTTTTGCTTGTGTCGAGCTGGGGTGCTTTCGCCCAGGCCGACGTGAAATTGCCCAACGTCATTGGCAGCCACATGGTCTTGCAGCGCGATCAGACGTTGCCCGTTTGGGGCTGGGCCGATCCGGGCGAGAAAGTCACGGTGGCTCTGGGCGATGCCAACCAGGGGACCGCCACCGCCGATGCCGGCGGCAAATGGATGGTCAAGCTGGCTCCCATGAAGTCGGGTGGCGACCCGTTGACCATGACCGTCACCGGTAAGAACACAATCAAGCTGGAAGACATCTTGATCGGCGAGGTCTGGATGGGTTCGGGCCAGTCGAACATGCAGTGGTCCGTGGCACAGTCGCAAAATGCACAGGAGGAAATCGCCGCGGCCGAGTACCCGCAAATTCGCCTGTTGAGCGTGCCGCTAGTTCCGTCGGGCGTTCCGGCCAACGACCAGGCCTCGATCTGGCAAGTTTGCAATCCGCGGTCGGTTGGAAATTTCTCGGCCGTTTCCTACTTTTTTGGGCGAGAGATCCACAAGGATCTGAAAGTGCCCGTGGGCATGATCGCCACGTCGTGGGGCGGCACGCGGATCGAGCCTTGGATTCCGCCGGCCGGCTTTGACGGGCACGAAGAACTCAAGGCCGAAGGGGACGCCATCCGCGCCGTCCGGGCCAGCTACCAAAACTCGCTGTTGACTAGCATGAATTCCTTCAAAGCCTGGATTGCCGCGGCGGAGAAAGCCCAGGCCGCCGGACAAGAACTGCCCGACCCGCCCACCCTGCCGGCGCACCCGCTCAACAGCAACAACGCGCCGACCGGCCTGTACAACGGCATGATTCACCCCTTGCAGCCGTTCGCTATCCGCGGCGCGTTGTGGTACCAGGGTGAATCGAACCGCGGGCAGGGAATGCACTACCACGAGTTGATGAAGGGGTTAATCAGCGGATGGCGGAAGGTGTGGGACCAGGGAGATTTCCCCTTCCTCTACGTGCAGCTTGCCCCGTACCGTTACGATGGCAACGTCACGGCACTACCGGAAATTTGGGAAGCCCAAACCGCCACGTTGGCCGTCCCCAATACCGGCATGTGTGTGACGACCGACATCGGCAATGTGGCCGACATTCATCCGGTCAACAAGCAAGAGGTCGGCCGCCGTTTGGCGCTGTGGGCCTTGGCCAAGACCTACGACAAGAGCGACGTGGCCTATTCCGGGCCGATCTTCAAGGCCATGAAGACCGATCTCGACCAGGTGGAATTGACCTTCAACCACGCCGACGGCGGGCTGGTCTCGCGCGACAAAAAAGCCTTAACTTGGTTTTCGATCGCCGGCGAGGACAAAAACTTCCATCCAGCCGAGGCCACCATCGAAGGCGACAAGGTCATCGTGCGGTCGTCCAAGGTGGCAACGCCGGTGGCGGTACGATTCGGCTGGCATCAATTGGCCGAGCCGAACCTGGCCAACAAGGCCGGGCTGCCAGCCGTCCCCTTCCGCACCGACACCTGGTCGGATGCCATTCCGGCCACTCCGTAAGAGTCAGCGGAGAGGCAATCAGCCACTCACTAGCGAAGCGGATCGCCCACCGAGGTGGAGGTTCCAACCGTTTTGTCGTGCCGTGAGCTTCGACGTAGCTCCACACACCCGCCCTACTCCCGCGGACGCGAGTAGGGCGGGTAGTGTCGCGCCGCGTTAGTTGGAGGGGTCGCGCCGCGTTAGTTGGAGGGGTCGCGCCGCGTTAGTTGGACGGGTCGCGGTTGACGCGAATGGGTTGCGGGTTGGGACGGCGGGCGGCCCAGACGGTCAGGCCCATGAACAGCAAGATGGCACTGGCAAAGCAGGCCGTCATGACCGCCATAAAGGCCACGGGCAGATAAATCGTGGTTGCAAAGTCCAAGGACATCATGATGCGCCTCGCGATAAAAGTCTTGCGCGGCCCGCGGTGATCGCGCCGTCCCACGGGCGGCGTTCTCCCCAGGCATCGGCCTCTCATGGCCAATACATCCTCGCTATCAAAGCTGGCGGGGGTCTGGCAACGGAATCTTTTGCCAAATGGCACGAAATGGGCGAAAGCCCGGCCGGCCGGTGGGGATTATGCCGAAGTTTCCTAGGTTGCGGTCACGCAAGCCGCGACTCTAGATGCCAGCAACGCTACCGCGCTTGGGCGAAATGCTGATCTATTCCCTGGTAGACATTTTGTCTATTCTGCTCCGCCCGCACCCTGGGACAGGCACCGGCTGGCCCAGGCGGAATCGACCACAACCAGGCCCGCGCAGCCGCGCTGGGGCCGCAACGCTTGGGTTTTCTCATGGATGGGAACGTGCAACGGATGGTGGGCTGGGGCGCGCTGGTGTTGGCGGCCGCGGCGACGTTTTGGTTCGGCTCGAAAGTGCTGGATGTCCAAGGCCTGGACCAGCTTTCGGTCGTGCCGCGCAAGACGACGCACACCGTCAGCGGCAGAACGGCCGAACGGACGGAGCACCCCAATGACAAGATCCGCATTGCCTCCTTCAATATCCAGGTATTTGGCGAACAAAAGTTGTCCAAGCCGGATGTCATGGCGGTGCTGGCCGATTGCATTCACGACTTTGACGTGGTGGCCATTCAAGAGATTCGCGCCAAAGGGCAAGATATCTTGCCGCGATTTATCGACCTGATCAACGCCGGCGGCCGCCGCTACGACTATGCCATCGGTCCCCGTATAGGGCGGACCGTCAGCAAGGAGCAGTACGCCTTCATCTACGATACCGAGACAATCGAGATCGACCGTGACGCCATGTACACGGTGGACGACCCCGACGACATGCTGCATCGCGAGCCGCTGGTGGCTGGCTTTCGCGCGAAGGCCGCGCCAGCCAACGAGGCATTCACGTTCACGCTGGTCAACATTCATACCGACCCCGACGAAACCGACCGGGAACTTGACGCCCTGGCCGAGGTGTTTCAGGCGGTGCGGGGAGATGGCCGCGGCGAGGACGATATTATCATCGTGGGCGACCTGAATGTGGATGACGAGCATTTGGGCCGCATGGGCCAGGTGCCCAACATCACGGCGGCGATTTACGGCGTGCCATCGAACACGCGCGGCACGGCACTGTACGACAATATCTTGTTCGACAGCCGGGCCACCGTGGAATTCTCGGGCCGGGCCGGCGTGAACGACCTGATGAAGCAGTACAAGCTCTCGGAGGACCAGGCCCTGGAGGTCTCGGACCATTTTCCCGTCTGGGCCGAGTTCAGCGTTGTGGAAGGGGGCGAGGCGGGTAGGCTGGCGACTCGCGACGACCGCGGTGTGCGGTAGCGGCTAGCGCATGATCTGGAAGATGTTGCTGTAGTCGTCGGTCCACAGCGGGCAGTGGGCATACTGCTTTTCTCGCGGGCCAGCGGACGTGGCCGCTTGCACGGCTGGGCTGTGCAGCAGTTCTCGGTCGTTGGTCAAAATGGCCCAGGTCGATGCGGTGATGCCGGCATCCAATTGGGACGATGTTTCGATCGTTGCCATTTGCAATCCGCAATGTTCGGCCAAGGCACGCAGCACCGGGACCAGATCGACATGCCGATTGGTGATATGCACCACCAAGGCTCCGTCGGGCTTGAGGTGGCGAAGATAGACTTGCAGGGCCTCTCGAGTCAGCAGGTGCGTGGGAATGGCATCGCCGCTGAAGGCATCCAGGGCCAGCAAGTCAAACGCCTGGGGTAGCTCGCGTTCCAGCGAAATGCGGGCATCTCCCAGAACGACATCGGTCTTGGCCGGACAATCGGCGAGGAACGAGAATTCTTCCTGGGCAACCCGCACTACGTCCGGGTTGATTTCGTAGAAGCGCAGATAGTCGTTCTCTTGTCCGTACGCCGCCAGCGTCCCCACACCCAATCCGACCAGACCCACACGCAGCCCTTCGGCGCGGCGTGGATGATGGCCTAGTGCCAGGCCAACACCGCTTTGCCGTCCATAGTACAGGGTTGGCTCGCGGCGCAGCGTGGGGTGCAACAATTGGTAGCCATGCAAAATGCGCCCGTAGCGCAACACCAGGCCGTGCCGCAAGGGATCCTCGCGATCGACATCATCCACATGCAGCACGCCATAGAAGCCGCGTGCGGTGACGCACGATGACGCGTCGCGGCCCAGCGTCTGGCAACGCAACACGGGGATCAGCCCCGCGATGGCCAGTAGCGCGGCAATTTGCAATGCGCGGCGACGGCCCGCCGGTGCCCTGGCAAAGCCAAATGTTGGGGTGCCACTGGTGGCTCGTCCGCCAGTGGGCCAGTGCGCTGTAGCGCCACTGGCGGACGAGCCGCCCGTAACGGGTGATCCGTTGGACACTAATTCCTCACTTTGGTAACGCACTGGCAGACCGACTTCCCTCGTCATGATAGCTAGCGCCAGGACGTAACTCACCAAGATGCCCAGCGTGTACTCCAGATGCGAATTGAACGCCAACGGCGCGATCAGCGCGACAAAGATTCCCCCCACGGCTCCGCCGGCGGAAGTCATCAAGTAGAAGCGCGTCAGATGCCGCGGGCTCGGTTTGAGCCGGACCAGTTCGCCGTGGCAGACCATGCAGACAAAGAACAGGGCTGACATGCAGACGGCTAACTCCAGCATCAGGTTTTGTCCGCTGCTGGCCAGTAGCAGCACCGCTGCGCCGGCCAGGCTGACAGCCGCGGCCGCGGCACACCAACGGCGCGAGTACCAATGCTCTTTTTCAAAGCAGATGATAAACGTCAGCAGATACAACGTGAGCGGCGCAACCCACAGAAACGGTATCACGGCCACGTCCTGGCAGACATGATTGGTGGTAGCCAGCAGCATCACCGACGCGCAAGCCGCTAGCGCCAACCAGGCCCAGCCGCGCCGGGCCGGCAACGACGGAACGTGCGAACTGGATTCTTCAACGGTGCGGTCGGCCCCCGACATTTCCGACGAATTCTTGGCTGGCCGCGGGCCAAGGCCATCTTCCTTCAATATGTCTGCGCGACTTCGCTGCCAGGCTTGCAACGCGCAGTATCCGCAGAACAGCGCAAAGATGGTGAAGCCCAGCGACCAGTACGCCGACTGGCTGGTCAAGGGCAGTTCCGGTTCCACCAGAAACGGATAACTGACCAACCCTACCAGCGACCCGATATTCGACAACGCGTACAAGCGGTAGGGCGATTCGTTCTGATGCGTGCGGGCGAACCAGCCTTGCAACAATGGACCGGTCGCCGACAAAACGAAAAATGGAAAGCCGACGCAGACGGCCAACAACGCCAGAATGTATAGCACGGGGTTGCCCGCTTCATGGGGCTTCCAATCGGGCGAGGGCATGACGGGCAGCCAGGCCACCGCCAAGAAAATCAAAAGCAAGTGCAGAGCGCCTTGCGCAGCGGGCCGCAAACGGGCGATGCTGGCATGGGCATAGGCGTAGCCGGCAAACAGCACGACCTGGAAGAACAACATACAAGTCGTCCAGACCGCCGGAGTGCCGCCAAACCAGGGAAGAATCGACTTGCTAATCAGCAGTTGCACCTGAAACACAAGCAACGCGCTCAACAAGATGGCCGCGGCATAGCTCAACCCCAGTAGCGAGGTTCTAGTGCGGCAAGGCGACAGGTTCATGGCGGCGGTTTCCACAAGCGCATGGCAATTGGCTGGTAGGCAAGAATAGGTCAGGCAACGCGGCATTCGGCCCAGATCCGTACAATCGGAATCTCCTGGATTTTCTTATGCGACGGATTTGACTCTTGGCGGAGGTGACCTAGGTTTTTCTTACAGCCGAGACATGTACCAACAGTCGCGGTTGACGGGTGAAAGCCGCAAGGCAGCCACCCGAAACGAGATGGTTGGCCAGGTTGCAGCTCGTTCGAGCGAATCCTGAAATCTGGCCTAGACTCGTGGAGAGAGAAGGGCCTGCAAGCCTCTTCATCCTCGACAAAGGCAAACCGGCCGCAAGGCCGGGGCGCAAAGCCAAGGGCCAGCGGACGTGAGTGTTCGCTGGCAGCCGGGCTGCCGAAAGGGTGTTGAACACTTCGAAGCGATGGCGACGAAGGTTAGACGATTTCCGCTGAACAGTTTGGCAGCGATTGCCGCGGCCGGCTGCCCGACGGAAAGAAACCGTGAGGTTTCCCTGGATGGTTGTGAGGAGAGGCAATGCAGTGACGAGAGTTAAGGTTGCCAGACATGCAATAGCAGGCCCGCCGCCGGTTTTGCCGGTCCCGCATGTCGAGCAGCCTGGTTGTCACTTTATTACCGCCGTCTCCCTTGGCCACTGTTTCAGTGTGTACAAGGCCCGGCCCCATCCAGTGGAGAATCGCAATGAAGTCCATGGTCAAGAAGGTTCAGAATTTCCTGGTGTCCGAAGATGGCCCAACCGCGGTTGAGTATGCCGTGATGTTGGCCTTGATCGTGATTGTCTGTTTGACGGCGATCAGCTCGATCGGCACCAACGCCAGCACCACGTTTGGCAACGTTGCCGGCTCCATCAAGGGCACCAGCTCGTAGTGCGAACCGATCGCGGCAGGGCGGTCGCGCCACTGGTTGATCCGAAATAAAAAATCCCCTTGGAGCCTGCGTTTGGCTCCAAGGGGAATTTTTTGGCCTACAGTTTTGTAGAGCGCCGCGCGGCGCTCGCCTTTCGCGATACTGAGACGCTACTGCCATGCACTCCGTGGTCCCCGCCGAAACGCTGATGGGCTCCGCCCAAATGCTGATCTGGTTCTTCAGCATTATCGCCACCGTGGCCGGTTGCCTGTGGTGTACCCGCGTTTGAGGAATGACGCGCCGTCGACGGAAGATCCTCCCCCCAAGACAACCTTACGGAATTTGAGAACTTCATCATGTCGGACTTTAACTCCCTTGCCCATGTGATTGGCCAGAACTGGCCGGTGTGGTTTGTCACGGTTACGCTGATTGTGGCGGCGGTCATCGACGGTTGGAAATTGAAGGTTCCCAACTGGATTACCTTTCCCATGATCGCCAGCGGCTGGGCCTTTAGCATTTTGTGGGGTGAACCCGCCGGCTGGGCCGGCTTGGGATACAGCCTGTTGGGGACCGCCGTCGGACTGGGTCTGCTGCTGCCCCTGTATGCCATTGGCGGAATGGGGGCGGGCGACGTCAAACTGCTGGCCGGCGTGGGCGCGTGGGTCGGCGGCATGGTGACGTTGTATGCCTTTTGCCTGTCGGCCGTGGTGGGGGGAGTCATCGCCCTGGCGATGGTCTTCTATCGCCGGGCCTGGCACCATCACAAGCACCAGTTCTTTGCCATCGCCAATGAAGTCATGACCGTTCGCGATCCCAACTTGCTGTCGGCAACCGCCCGCGAACGCAAGCCGCGGATGCTGTTGCTGCCTTACGGCATTCCAATCGCGATCGGCTCGATCATTTACTTTGCTTGTAGCGGTATGTTGATGTAATCCAAGTCGCCGGCGGGCTGTAGGAGGCGATTCCATCGCCGATAGCAATGGTATCAGGCGATTCGATCGGCGATGGAATCGCCTCCTACGACAGAACCGAGCAGCCGTCCAAACGGCCTCAATCGGCGAATTCAACTTTGCTAGCAGCAGAATTCGCGCCCAGCCGACTTTTCAAATTGGAGAAACCTTGCCGGTTATGCCGAAAAAACGGACGAGGCACGATAGCCCTCAAGTTTGGCCGGCGAAGTGGAATGTCCAAAGTGTTGAACGTGAATGTGGCAACGGTCGTAAGCATGGCAACACTTGCTTGGACCATTTTTGAAGAGCACAACCGGATTCGTCCGAGCGTCAGGTTTGCTCGGTACTCTGGCTAAAATCGCTGCGGTTGGAATAGCACGCAATGGCGTCAACAACCACGGCGCGAACGTAACGATGAATCCTAAACGGTCTGGCAGTGCCGATTAGCGCTAAACTTACACTGCTGCCGACGAGATTCCTTTCCGTCAAGAGAATTGGCCTTGGATGCCAATCTTCTAGAACGGAACGAATAGCAAACGCGATTGCGCCACCGTGGCGTGAAGCGGCCACCAACCATATTCGGTCCACGGAGGGATGCCGCCCCATGACTTGGGCGGCCTGACCCCCGGAGAATACCATGCGTCCCAAATCACTCATCCTGTTGGTTCTCGCTCTGGGCTGCGGCCTCGTGGCGTCGATCGGCATTAACCGCGTGATGGCCAACCGTCCCGCGGCGCAAGTGGTTGAAGGGGACACTGTCTCGATTTTCGTGGCCGCCTTGGACGTGAACCAGAACGACCTGGTCCCCAAGGAGGCCATCAAGGAAGAGCAGTGGCCCGCCGCCAAGGTGCCGCCAGGAGCTATCATGGTCCTGGAGGATGTCGAGGGCCGCCGCTGCCGCAGCAAACTGTACGCGGGTGAACCCTTCCTGGAAGCTAAATTGCTGGCTAAGGGGGCCGCGGCACAAAGCTACGCCATTCCAGCCGGATTGCGGGCCGTAGCCGTGCGGGTGGATGACGTGACTTCGCTGGGAAGCCTGCTTTTGCCGGGCGACCGGGTAGACATCATGGTCCACTTGCCGCCCATGCCAGAACGTGGAATTCGCGAAGCCATGACCAAGACTTTTCTCCAAGATATCAAGGTATTTGCCGTCAACGACGTTACCGAACGGGCACCGGGCGGCGGCGAGGCCAAGATCACGGCTCGCACCGTTTCGTTCCTGGTTGATCCCAACCAGGCGGAATTGATCACCCAAGCGTCGGAATTGGGGCGAGTTCGCCTGGTGCTGCGAAGTTCGTCCGACTCCGAAATCGTCATGACCCAAGGGGCCGACTTTACCGGACTGCTGGGGGCTGGTGGCGGTAACGGCAACCGCGCCGCGGAAGCCTTTGCGGCGGAACAACCGAAGGCACCGGTCATCGATCAGATATTGGCCCCCCCCGCGGCCATCGCGGCGCTGGACATGCCTGCCCACAACGAGTTCAAGATGACCATCATGCGTGGCTCGGACGTTCAAGAATATGTATTGGACTCGGGAAGCTCAATCGCACGTCCGGCGGCATCGGATTCAGAAGAGTCCGCTCCACCCGCCGAACCTGAGTCCGACGAGCCAGAACAGCCAGACAATGAATTGGAAGGACAGGACGAAAGCACCCAGGCTGCCAGCAATGCCTGAGAGTTTGTGGACCGCTGCTAGGTTGGCAACCATGCCATCACTGGTGTCGCGTTCGCGGAAGTGAATTCAAGATGACTGATACGAGAGATCAGGCCGTCGATTGCCCGACGCCCCGATCGTGCCAATAGCCGCCGGCCAGCGAGGGCAGCGGTTGCCAGATTTTCTGACCTACGGATACTGCAAGGAAGTGCAAGGATGTTGCTCGACCGCATCACACGGCCCCGTTCTTGGTTTGGGCCCGCCGCCGCCCGGTTGCCGTTGGCTCTGGCATGTGCCCTGCTCTGCATGACCAGCCTCGCCCCCGCGCAGACGGGCCAGCCGCTGATCTTTCATGTGGACGCCGCCAGCCAAAAGCTGGAGATGACGGTCAATGCCAGCCGCATCTTGACCACCAAGAAGAAAGTTCCCCAAGTTCAGGTGAACAATCCTGAACTGTTGGAACTGACACCTCTTTCGGCCACGCAAGTTCAGGTGCATGCCAAGAAGGCGGGCGTGACCCAGATCAACCTGTGGGATGAGAACAACCAGATCAAGACCGTGGACGTCATTGTGTTCGGCGACGCCCAGGAATTGAACATGGTCTTGCGGACCACGTTTCCGCGATCCACGCTGCGGGTGATCCCACTTGCCAATAGCGCCATCATTTCGGGCTATGTCGATCGGCCAGACGACGTAGAACGCATTGTGCGGATTGCCGAGGACTTTTATCCCAAGATCATCAATGCCATTACCGTCGGCGGCGTGCAGCAAGTGCTGCTGGAAGTCAAGGTCATGGAGGTCTCGCGGACGCGGCTGCGCAACCTGGGCTTTGACTGGGCCGACTTCGCAGCCGGATTTAACGGCGTGCAGACGGTGGGCGGCCTGTTAACCAGTGCCTCGGCCACCAGCGGCATCACCACCAGCGGTACAGAGACCTTTGCCTTTAGCATCGTCGATTCGGGCAACTCGTTCTTTGGCGTCGTCGAGGCCTTGCGGCAGAACGATCTGGCCAAGGTTCTGGCGGAACCCAAGCTGATGACCATCAGCGGCCGGCCAGCCTACTTTCAAGCGGGGGGGGAATTCCCCATCCTGGTGCCGCAAAGCCTGGGGACCGTGTCGGTTCAATACCGCCGCTTTGGCACCGAAGTCGATTTCGTGCCGATCGTGCTGGGGAACGGCCTGATCCGGTTGGAAGTCCGCCCGCGGGTGAGCGAGATTGATACCTCGCGCAGCGTGACCATCGGCGGCAATACCATTCCCGGCTTGCGGACGCGTCAGATCGATACCGGCTGCGAACTTCGCGCTGGACAAACCCTGGCACTGGCCGGCCTGGTACAAAGCCGCACGGAATCGCAAACCCGCGGTATCCCTTGGTTGATGGATATCCCAGTGGTCAAGCTGGCCTTCAGCCGCATTCACGAGCAGACCAACGAGATTGAATTGCTGATTTTGGTTACGCCCCACCTGGTCGATGCCATGGACTGCCACGAAGTGCCGCAGTGCGGGCCGGGGACTATGACCGATAGCCCGTCCGACTGCGAGATGTTCTTGCACAACTACATCGAGGTGCCCCGCTGCTGTCCTCCGCGGGCCGGCGACCCCGAGTCGATGCAGTCGTACTCCAACTCCTCCGGCGGCATGATGGTGCTTCCTCCTGGCGCCACGCACGGCGGTGATGCCAACAACTACGGCGTGGAGGCCATGCCGCTTCCTCCAGCCGAAGACGTGGCCCCCCCCCCTGCGCCCGCGATTCGCAACGATTCCACGCGGTCCCGCCGGCCTGCTCAGAGCAAACCAACTCCGCAGGCCGCCAGCCAGCGTCGCAAAGCCAGCGGAATGGCACCGTTGTTTGGAACGAAGCAGCCGTTGTCTGCCAAGCCGGCGCCGCGCGTCACGGCGGATCGGTCCGTGCCAGCCCATACGGACAAGCCGACAAAGCCAATTATGCCGGCGCGCTCGTCGTTGATGGAACGCGAACCGGCCCGGGAACCGGTGCAATTGATTCCGCCCACCGGCATGGTTCGCACCCAAGCCTCCGACGTACGGCAGACCCGGCCGCTTCAATTGCGGCCAGCCGTTTCTGGTTCTTCCGCCAAGCCCGGATTTTTGGGTTCGACCGGTTACGACAGCGAAAAATGACAGAGATCGCATTGTTTCGCGACCAGGCCACATTGCGTGGGCTAGAGTGAAGTGGGACCGCTTCCGAGCGCAACAGAATTAGTTTTTGCAAGCCGATATGTTCTGAGCTTTGACCCCGTGTTGTTTCCATGAACAGCGTACTCCGCCTGGCCATTGTCGATCCCCGCGATACGTCGCGGGACTCGCTCAAGACGATGCTCTTGGGAATGGACATGGTATGGCTGGAGGCCGAGTGTTCGCGATACGAGTTCTTTGCCGATGTCGTCACGCAAACGCACCCCGATGTAGGGCTGATTGCCCTCGACTCCGACCCGGAAAAGGGAATTGAACTGGTCGCCCGGCTCAATGAGTCGTCGCCTGAATGCAATGTGATGGTCACCAGTTCGTCCACCGACGGCGGGTTGATCTTGCAAGCTATGCGGGCGGGTGCCAAGGAGTTCTTGCCTCATCCGTTGCGGATTGACGATCTGATGACGGCGCTGGGCCGCATCAATGAGCGCCGCTTCGGCAAGGGCAAGACCAAATCGGCCGGCAGCAAGGTGATTGCCGTGTGCGGTGCCACGGGGGGCGTGGGAACGACCAGCCTGGCCGTGAATCTGGGAAGTGCCTTGGCCCGCGACGAAGTCAAGTCAGTGGCGCTGGTCGATCTCGACCTGAGCCTGGGCGATGCCGATGTCTTTCTGGACACCATCCCAGAATACACGCTGCTGGATGTGGCCCAGAATGTGACGCGGCTGGACTTCACACTGCTCAAGCGGTCGCTGACCAAGCATGCCTCAGGCCTGTTCTTGCTGCCGCGGCCGGTACAGATTGAAGATACCAGCCTGATCACGGCGGATGACTTGCAACGCGTGTTGGGTCTGCTCAAGGCCACGTTCTCGCACCTGGTGTTGGACCTGTCGAAGGGTTACACCAAGAACGACATGGTGGCGCTCAAGAGCGCTTCGCAGATATTGCTGGTCACGCAATTGGACCTGCCCTGCCTGCGGAACGTGGTGCGACTACTGATGACCTTTAAATCCATGGAGGGAGTGTCCGAGAAGGTCAAGGTCGTGGTGAATCGCGCCGGCCTGGACAGCGGGCAGATTGGCTTGAAGAAGGCCCAAGATACCATTGGCCGCGAGATCTTTTGGCAGTTGCCCAACGACTACCGCACGATGGTCGAGGTACGCAATAACGGCGTACCGCTGATAGACCAGGCTCCCAAGGCCCCCATTACCCAAGCCGTCGTCAGCATGGCCGAGGCCCTGTGTAGCGACGAAAAAGCAGAGGCCGAACCGGCCGGCGGGGCAAAGTCCCGTTTCTTTGGACTGCTGGGGGGCGGTAAGAAGCCCGCCGGCAAGTAAGCTCTGACTTGCGGAATCTCTTTCCCAAGCAATCGTTGGCCTCGTTGGCGATGCCGTTTAGTCGTCGCCCCCGCGGTTTCTTCATGCGCAACGGTAACTAAACGCTGGGGCCTGCCAACGGGCTTTGCAACGGGTATAAACAGAGAGGGCAATTCAGGGGCTGCTCCGACCCTTTGCGATTGCGAGTCCATCATGCGAGCAATTTTCGCCCTGCCGTGCCTGTTATCGTTGATAACGTCAGCCGCTTCCGCGGAATGGATTTGGATCGAAGGTGAGCAGCCGGCCAAGTCCAGCATGAACCGGCACCCCTGGTGGTACGACAAAGTCCACAAAGAGCAACTTTCTGGCGGTGATTGGATCAGCAACTTCGAGGCGAAAAAGCCGGGTGAGGCCGAGTATTCGATCAGGCCCAAGGCGGCGGGTAGATTTGAATTGTGGGTGCGCGCCAATCCGATCCAGTCTAAGCTGTCGTACAAGCTGAACAACGGTGAATGGACACCGATCGACTGGGACAAATCATCGGGCGAGCCGACCAACATTGCTGGCGATGGCAAGCTCGATCTGCGGTTTATTGCCTGGGTGAAGGCGGGCAGCGTCTCCTTGAAACGGGGCAAGAACCTGTTGCGGTTTCGCATGGACAGCGAGAACAGCAACCATGGCGGGCTTGATTGTTTCGTATTGTCGTCAGACCCTTTTCGTCCGCGCGGCATTTTGAAGCCGGGGGAGGAAGGCAATGGGGCGGCACAAGCCGAGGGGGATTGGTTCGCATTTGATCCCTCCGCCGATACATTTTCGCCAACTTCGCTGATCGACTTGCGATTTCTCAACGAAAAACAGGCAGGGGCGGGCGGCTTTATCGCGGCGAAGAATGGCCATTTCTTCCATGGAAAGTCGGGCCAGCCGGTACGCTTTTGGGCAGTGAATGGCCCATCCGCCAAATCGCGGGAGGACTTACTGCGCGAGGCCCGGCAACTGGCCAAGTACGGCGTCAATCTGGTGCGGATGCACGGCCCCATGTTCGACAAACGTGGCGAGACAGATCCTGAACGCGTGCAACGCGCCTTCGACGTGGTGGAATCCATGAAGGAGGAAGGGATCTACACGCACCTGTCGATCTACTTTCCGCTGTGGTTCGATCCGCCCGCCGATCTGGAATGGCTGCCAGGCTACGATGGCAAGACGCACTCGTTTGCCACGCTGTACTTCAACCCCGCGTTTCAAGAAAAATACCGTGGTTGGTGGAAGGCCGTGCTGACGACCCCCAGCCCCACCACCGGCCGCAAGCTGATCGACGAGCCGGCCTTGTTTGGGGCCGAACTCATCAACGAGGACTCGTTCTTCTTTTGGACCTTTAACGACAAGCAGATTCCCGACCGGCAACTCCAAGAGATCGAGCGGCAATTCGGCGACTGGCTGAAGCTCAAATACGGATCGCTCGACAAGGCAATTTCCGCCTGGAAGGGGCAAAAAGTTCCCCGCGACGCGCCGGACCAAGGCCGGATCGGCTTTCGTCCGTTGTGGAACATCGCCAACGAACGGACTGCGCGCGACCAAGACACCGCTTTATTTCTGACGGAAACCCAACGTCGGTTTTACGACGAATCGGCAGCCTATTTGCGCGAGCTTGGCTTCAAAGGGCAGATCACGGCCTCGAATTGGGTCACGGCCAGTCCCGATGTCTTGGGGCCTTTGGAAAAATACACTTATGCCGGCGGCGACTTCATCGACCGGCATGGTTACTTTGGTTGCCGCAATGAGGGTGAGGCCGCCGAATGGTCGATTCGCGACGGCCACACTTACGTCGACCGTAGTGCGTTGAAGTTTGAAAATGAAGAACCAGGCAAGCCGGCGCAATTCGTCCATCCGGCAATGGACCCGCACTACAACGGCAAGCCGTCGATGATTTCGGAGACGACTTGGACCCGGCCCAACCGGCACCGGGGAGAGGCACCGATTTATCTGGCGGTCTTCGGCGCACTGCAAAACAGCGACTGCATCGTCCATTTTGCCAAGGACGGAATGGATTGGTCGGTCAAGCCGGGCTATTTCATGCAGCCCTGGACGTTGACCGCACCCACGCAGTTGGGGCAGTTTCCCGCCACCGCCTTGCTCTATCGGCAAGGCCTCGTGAAAGCGGGCGACGTAATGGCCGACGTTACGTTGGCCGCGGATGATCTGCTTAAGCTGCAAGGGACTCCGCTGCCGCAAGATGCCGCCTTCGACGAGTTGCGGCTGAAGGATGTGCCGACCGGCACGACCATTCAGCCGGGGCAGCGTATCGACCCGTTGATCCATTACGTTGGGCAGACACACGTCACGTTTCTTCCGCCGGGTAGCAAGAAGGGCAGTTCGACAAAACTGCTGCCGTTGTCTTCGTTCATCGACCATCAGGCAAAAATGGTGGCTAGTAGCACGGGCCAAACGATGCTGGATTGGGGGCGAGGAGTGCTAACGATCGACGCGCCCGCCGCCCAAGGGGCCAGCGGCGATCTGTTGGCCGCTGGTGAGATTAAGCTGTCCACCGTCAGCCTGAACATTCCGCGCGACGTGGCCCACGCGCTGATTGTCAGCCTGGATGGCGAGCCGTTGGCCACTTCTAAAAAGATGCTCCTGCAATTGATGACCGAGGAAAAGGCTAGCGGCTTTCAGACCGAACCAGCCGGAGAGCGGCGGCACCGCATTATCTCCATCGGCCAGAATCCGTGGCTGGTCCGCAAGTTGGAAGGGACCGTGCAATTCCACCGGCCAGACGCGGCCGGCCTCAAGGTCACCGCGCTCGACTCGTTTGGCCAACCGACCGCCGCCACGATGCCGGGCGATGCCATTCGGCTGCTGCCCGATACACTGTACTATGCGATTGAAACCCCGTGAGAAGCGGGCCACTTTGCCGATAACGATTCGCCTGCCGCCACGCCCGCGATTACACTGACGGGCAACGCGTATGGCCAAAGCATCGTCACGTCCTCTTTTCCAAGGGCCGCCCGTATGGATCGCCGTTCGTTTCTGCAATCGGGAGCCGCCGGGTTGAGCCTGGCGGCGTTGGCTCCGCAATTGTTGGCCGCCCAGGCTGCTCCGCCCCGCACGGCGCTCATCGGGTGCGGGTGGTACGGCAAGGCCGATCTGCTGCGGCTGATTCAGGTTGCCTCCGTGGATGTCGTGGGGCTGTGCGACGTCGACCGCACAATGCTGTCGGAAGCGGCGGATATCGTTTCCAAGCGGCAGAAATCGCAAAAGCGGCCCGAAACATTTGGCGATTACCGCGACCTGTTGAAACAAACACAACCGGAACTGGTGCTGATTGCCACGCCCGACCACTGGCACGCTCTGCCGGCAATCGCGGCGATTCAGTCGGGTGCCGATCTGTATTTGCAGAAGCCGATTAGCGTCGACGTGGTGGAGGGCCAAGCCATTCTCGCTGCCGCCCGCAAGCATGGCCGCGTGGTGCAGATTGGCACGCAACGCCGCAGCACGCCGCATCTTGCCGAAGCCCGCGACCAGATCATTCGCGAAGGCAAACTGGGTACGGTGGGCCTGGTGGAGATTTATTGCTACTACCACATGCGGGCACGCGAGAATCCGCCCGATACCGCCCCGCCAGAAAATCTGGATTACGAAATGTGGACCGGCCCGGCCCCCATGCGGCCGTACAACTCGCTGGTCCATCCCCGCCGCTGGCGGGCGTTCATGGAGTACGGCAACGGCATCGTGGGGGACATGTGCGTTCACATGCTAGACATGGTCCGCTGGATGCTCGACCTGGGCTGGCCCGACCACATTTCGTCCGACGGCGGCATCTACGTCGATAAGCAAAGCAAAGCCAACATCAGCGACACGCAAACGGCGACATTCCAGTTTGGTTCGCTGCCGGTGGTATGGACGCACCGTACCTGGGGACCATCGCCCGACCCGCGATATCCGTGGGGAGCAACAATCTACGGCGACAAAGGGACGCTCAAGTGCAGCGTCAACAGCTACGACTTCATACCGGCCAACGGCACGCCGGTGCATGCCGATGTAGAGTACGAGCTGGAGCAATTCCCGGAGGACAAAACCGAAAAAGACCTGGAACAACACGTTGCCCCGGCCATTCGCCGGCACATGCAAGATTTGCTGGCTGCCCGCGAATCGCGAGGAAAGCCGATTGCCGACGTCGAGCAAGGGCATATCTCGTCGGCCAGTTGCATCCTGGCAAACCTTTCGATGCAGCTTGGCCGTTCGTTGAAATGGGACCAAGAGCGGCAGCGGATTGCCAATGATGAAGAGGCCAACCGCCTGCTCCGCCGTCCCTATCGGTCACCTTGGGTTCATCCAGAGCCGGACCAGGTGTAGATTTTCTGGCCAGTTACTCCGGACCGGGCAGCGTCCGCCGCCGTGCCGACTTGTAACGTTCGCGGCCGCGCGCCCCGCGGTCGTTATCGTCCGGTGTCGGCACCAGCCGTGGCTTGGCCAGCTCCTCCTCGGAGGCTTCCGAGTACGTGCTAGTAGCATCACTTTCGGACGGGCTATCATCGGCGGGTTCGCAGCGCTGCCGAACCTCCACCGGTACGCGGCGCACCCGCTGCTCTTCGACATATTTAATGCGCTCGACGGGAACCTTTCGCACGCGTTCCTCCTCCACGTATTGAATGGTTTCCACCGGCACTTTTCGTACGTGCTGCTCCTCCACATAACGCAGGGTTTTCACGGGAACGCGCCGCACCTGTTGTTCCTCCACGTACTGCACGCTAGTCACCGGCACCCTGCGCGCCACGATCTTTTCGACGTACTGTGTACGCAGCGATTCAGTCCATAACCCGTTGCCAGCATAGGTCCGCACGCAAGTTGTCACGGGCTCTAGCGCCCGGACGGTCTCTTCGCGCTGGGCGGTTGTATAGACAGGACGGCGGACAACCTCGACCTGCTCCCGCTCGGCGGTTTCATACACGGGCCGGCGGACGGTGTACGTTTCCTCACGCTCGCTACGGGTAATGACTGGACGCCGCACGGTGTAGCGCTGCTCCTCTTCCACCGTCTCCACGACAGGCCGCCGCACGGTGACAACCTGCTCTTTCTCCACGACTTCCACTGGCCGCAAGACGCGGTACTCTTCCTCGACGCGGACCACGTCGGCCGCCGGACGCCGCACAACGTAACGTTCCTCGACGACGCGAATCTCATCGGCCGCCTGGGAAGTAGTCAGGCCGTAATGGCTACCCATCCCCAAAACAACGGCGCATCCGATTGCGATTCTTGAAATATTCATGGCGATGGCTCCTGGGAATAAGAAATCAATTTGTCAGTGGACGGCCGCCTGGCTAAACCGCTTGCAAAGCCGCACTCGGTTGCCTCGGGCATTGAACCGGACGGAAGTCATGTAGGCCCGCATCAGGTAGATGCCGCGGCCAATTCGCCGGCATGGATCAGCGGTATCGGTGGGATCGCGCACCTTGTGTTGGTCAAAACCCGATCCTTGATCTTCAATCTCGATGACGACTTGGCTACGATCGACCCGATAACGCAGGGATATCTTTTTCGAGCAATCCCCGGCATGCCCGTGCTGGAGAGAATTCGTTAAAGCCTCGGACACGGACAATCGCGTCCCGCGCACGTCCCGCTCCGCGTACCCCAACGCCTTCATTTCGTGTACCAACTCATCCAGCCGCCGCAGCAATTCAGGGGCCGACATGGCATGTTCCGATTGATGGGCAGCGGGCCTGACTGCATCCTGGCACGGAATCCGGTTTCCTACGCTGGCCCGCGATGTCTGTAAATCTGACCTTTCGCTCCGTGGTGACGGTCTCCCACCTAGCAAATTTCATTCCAAGTGATCGGTCGCACGGGTTTTAAGCAAGAAGTTCTGTTGCAGGGGCTTAAACGCGGGATTGACGTCATGCCAGGGACTGGCTGCGCACGTTCGCACGTTCATGGCTTCTGATAACCACTGGACACGCGGCAGCCAACCTGGTCGCCGCGGAGTCCGCGCGGAAAGGGGCCTGCCGCGTAATGAAGCACCAAGGGTTGCCACCCTTCCCGCCCGCTTGGCAGCGACCTTACGGCAGCCGGGCGGCTGCGAAGAAGCTGGCTTGCGCCCAGGCCTGAAACCAGTCGTGAACGATGGCTGGAGAAAGCTCGACGGGTGAATCGGCGGCGTCCAACCCAGCCAGCGCGCTAGCCAGGGCAACCCCGATTGGCTCGCCGCGAACGAGCGTGCTAAGCGCCAAAAACTCGGCCCGCCCCAGAGGAAACCGCTGCACGATGAACGACCTGCGGGACAGCGCCAGGTACGTTTCCTCCAGTTCTGGCAAAGCGGGCTCCTGCTCATCGCGCAATCGCGAATAGCAATCGTTGATCGGAAAGCGAAACGACAGCAGCCGCAAGCAAGGGGCCGGTGTCAGGCAAACGTCGGCCCATTGGTCGGGCGACGCCGACTGAATCGCCCGCGGGTCGAACGGCTTGGCGTCCTCCATGCCCGGCCCGTCGAAGACTTCGTTGATTTCCCATTCCAGCCGGACGAGATCGACGACAAAATCGGCGAACACCGCCGAGTCATCCTCCGGTCGGATTGCAGCCAGAAAATCGGCGAAACGGTCCCCCAACCGGCCCAGCGTATAACTCCGCGATGGATTCCGCTGCAAGTACTCCACCGCCAGGTCGTCGAAGGCCTCTTCCCCCAGCAGCCGCGCCGTCATGGGGAAGATATCGCGCAGGCATTCCAGCAGGCGGGCGAAATAGGCCCGATGGTAAATCGACAGCCGTTCCTCGCTCGATTGTTGCCGCGATGGGTTAATCACCAGTTCGAGCGCATCGGACGGAATGTCGATCAGCGATCGGGCTTCGGCGGAGCTGGCTCCCGCCGTAACGCCATGAAGATTGGTGATCACGCTCTGCATCCAGCGCTGCAAATTGTCGAGTGTAAATGGCTGGGGAGTCATTCGACCTCCGCGGCGATGGAATGCGCGGGATGCGGAATGGCCAGGCCGTCACCGTCGAAGGGCAACGGGCCGTCGGCCAATGGTTCGCGATCCAACGGCAACTCCTCAAAAGCCATGTACCGCCGCGCCTTGAGGACTTCGGCATGGACTTCGGCAAAGGGGGGAATGTTAGCGTCCCATTCCAGCAGCGTGGAGACGCCGCCGGTCAATTGATGTGCCTGGCGATAGAGCCGCCAGACCGGATCGACCACGCGGCCATCGTGCGTGTCGATCAGATGGGTTCCACGGTTTGTGTGGCCCGCCAAATGAATCTGCACCACGCGCTCATGCGGAACGGAGCGAATATATTCCACGGGGTCAAAATCGTGGTTCACGCTGCTGACATAAACATTGTTCACGTCCAGCAGCAATCCGCAGCCCGACTCTTGCGACATTCTCGTCAAAAATTCCCACTCGGGCATGGTCGAACTGGCGAAGGTAACGTAGCTGCTGGGGTTTTCCAGCACGATCGGGCGCTCCAGCGTTTCCTGCACTTGCCGGATACGGGCCACCACATGGGCCAGCGTCTCTTCGTTAAGCGGCACCGGCAGAAGATCGTGCGTATTGCGGCCGGCCACGCCCGTCCAGCAGAGATGGTCCGAAACCCAACGCGGCTGGACTTCGCCCGCCAGCCGTTTGAGCCGTTGCAAATAGTCCCGGTCGAGCGGGTCGGTGCTGCCGATCGACAGCGACACGCCATGCATGACGATGGGATAACGCTCGGCAATCCGCCGCAACACATGCCGCGGCCGCCCCTGCGAATCCATGAAGTTCTCGGAAATGATCTCGAACCAGTCAACGTCGGGCTGTTCCCGCAAAATGTGCGAAAAATGAACCGAGCGCAAACCAACGCCCAGGCCGAGATGTTCGTGTCCGAGTCGAGGCTGCATGGTGGCGATTGGGTTCATCGCGGTGTCTGGCAAAGCAACAAAGAACGCCGGCGGATGACGGCATGGCCGCCATCCGCCAAGGTTCCAGAGCGGGACTCCGTCGGAGCTTACGAATCCTTCTTGGGCGGCTTGGGGGCGAGCCCAACTTCAATCTTAGCCTTTTTGGCCAGTTCCTCGAAGCGCTTGCGGGTCTTGGTCCAGGTCTTTTCCTTGAGCGGCACCGCGCATGAACCCATGCCCTTGCAGGCATTTTCACCGGGATGCTCGCCGCAGCCAGCGGGCAGCGACCTCGGCGTCTGACCAGGGAGCCACCACATCGGGCCGCGTGCGCAGGCTCAGATGAAAGTGGTTCGAGAGAATGGCGAAGCCCAGCACATTAATGCCAAACTGCCCCGCCAAGAAGGCCAGCCGCTCCTCCAGCCAGCGTTTGCGGTGCTCAAAATTGCGGCCCGACACGGGGTCCTGGCCGCACAAAAAGCAGCGGCGGACGCAACGATTGATACAATGAAAAACGGCCACTTCCGCCGGATCGACCAAATCCGCCCGCGCCAACCGAGCCATGATGCAATCTCCTGTCACCAACCCCAGGAATGGCGATAGTGTACAGACGTATCATGCGCAGTCAAGTAAAAAAGAAGCGTTTTTCTGGCCACAGCTTCCAAAGGATGGCTGTCCCCATCGCGCGTCCGAAACAACGGCAAATCCACCCACAAATTCTGCTGAGGAGGCTTGTTAATCAACCCACGTGTCCCGTAGCGCTCTACGAAGCGCTGAAGTGGACCCCAAGCGCTGGACCAAAATCTGTTGTCGATTAGGTGGATGGGAGAGGCGTCCCGTGACACCCCTCAAAGGTGTCGCGCGGACGCTGTCTCGAATCCCCGCTTGGCTTTGAATTAC
>JBFWUW010000060.1:0-44973 GCA_050247075.1 Pirellulales bacterium
ACGCATGAAGTCACCCGTCATCTTCGATGGCCGCAACATCTACGAGCCGCCGAAGATGAAAGCCTGCGGCTTCACGTACTACTCCATCGGCCGCGTACCGGTGAAGTAGAAGTAGGGTGGGACAAGCGGAGACGGATGAACCATTTACGAACGGTTCATCCGCGATGTCCCACCATGACCTGGAATAGCGGTCCGCATTTGGCAGGACATCGCGGGCATTCCGTTTCCGCTTGTCCCAACCCACGGCTTTCCCATCTGGCGAAACCGTCTCTCCTCCCACGACGGACCATGACTGATATCCGCAACATTGCTCGATCTTCTACCCTGCTAACGCGAACCGTCGCGGCGGCGTTGTGGATGGGGCTGGCCGTTGCGGCTTGCGGTGCCGATCTGCATGTAGATCCCGCGGGCGGCGACGACGCCCGTGATGGCGTAGAGCACGCCGTGCAAACCATTAGCCGCGCGATCCAACTGGCGCAGCCGGGCGATACGATCCATTTGCAGCCCGTCGTCTATCGCGACTGGGCGGCCTTCTTTGACAAGTCGGGCGAACCGGGCCGGCCGATCGTGCTGGACGGGCATGGCGCCACGCTGGATGGCTGCGATCCGCTACAGCCACAAGACTGGACCGAGAGCGAGCCAGGCTTGTTCTTCAACGCTAATCTGATGCCGCTGACCGATGCCATCATCGACCGCTGGTTCTTTGTCTTCGACGGGCAGCTCAATCGCATGGGCCGTTGCTCAAAAGGCCCCAGCTTGCCGCTGAAAATGCCCGCCGACTTGCAGCCGGGCGAGTGGACTTTCATCAAGGACGAGGAACGGACCCAGACAGCGCGGGCTGGCTACATCCTCGGCACGTTCTGGTTGAAGTTGGCACCCGCGATGGCTCTCGCCGACGCTCGAGTGGAAGTCCCCGTGCGGATGGCGGGCGTGGCCATGCGCGGCAACTCCCAGCATCTGGCCGTCCGCAATCTGACGGCCACCCGGCCCTACAACGATGGCTACAATCTCTCGGACTGCCGCGACGTGGCGTTTGAGAACATCCGCGCCATCGACTGCGGCGACGATGGCATCAGCGCCCACGGCGAGTGCCTGTACACCGTGGATGGCTTCACGTCGATCGGCAACGCCACCGGCATCTGCGATACAGGTAACAGCCAAACGTCGTATCGCGGCGTGTTCATTGACCGCTGTCTCGGGTTCGATCTGTTCTTTCTCGATACGGGCCGCTACGCGGTCAGCGATGCGCACATCCGCTCCGCGTCGGCCAAGCCGTTGTATCTGCTGGGGCGGGAAGCGCCGGCCGCCTCCTGTACGGTGACTCTCAACAACGTCTGGCTGGAAAGGGTCGGCGACGCGGCGGAAGTCCGCGTCTCACCCGGCTGCCGTCTGCAGGCCAGCCGGTCTACCTTCAGCCATCTCGATTGGCAGGCCACCGGGGGCGAGATCAACCTGGAACAGTGCGTGGTGGAAGGTAACATCCCGCTCGATCCGGCGCGGCCTCCCCGATTGCACTTGTGGCCAGACGCCCGTTGGCATGGCGACGGCAACCGCTATGCTTGGGATAGCATCCGCGTCGGCGACCGCGCTTTTGCCGCGAACGATCTGGCGGCCTTTCGCGAGGCGACCAACTCCGACCGCGGCTCGCTCTGGCCGGCGGAAAACACCCCCCCCCATCCCGGCATCGGCGTCGACCGCCAGCGGTTGCCTTCCGCGGAAACGGCAGCGGAGCCAGCCAGGAAATGAGCATGCTTTACGATCTCATTCGGCAACGCCCGCCAAGCCATTCGTTGCCGCAAGCCTTCTACGTCGAACCGGGCATCTTCGACCTCGACGTCGAGCGTATCTTTCGCCGCCATTGGCTGCTGGCTGGCCCGGAATGCCTGGTGCCGGGCGAGGGAGACTACTTCACTTATGGCCTGGCTAATGATTCGATCGTGATTGTGCGCGGCCCCGCCGGACGCATAAACGCCTTTCACAATGTCTGCCGCCATCGCGGGTCGCGGATCTGCCTGGAGGAGCAAGGCCACGCCCGCCGGTTGGTCTGCCCTTACCATCATTGGTCGTACGGCCTGGACGGGGCCTTGTGTTCCGCCAGGCAGTTGCCGGCCGAAATAGACCCGGCCACCTTGGGTCTGCATCCGGTGCATGTTCAAGTGGTCGAGGGTTTGATCTTTGTTTGCCTGGCCGATCGGCCGCCGAACTTTACGCACACGGCGGCCGATTTGAGCAAGTATCTTCAACCGCACGGGCTGGACCGCACCGCGGTTTGCCGGCGGACGGTGGAACGCATCCAGGCCAACTGGAAGGTTGTCGCCGAGAATTTTTGGGAATGTTACCATTGTGCTCCAACGCATCCGGAGTTCTGTTCCGTGATGTCTTATGCGCATGCGCAGAACAACCCTCGGCTGGCGGAACAACGGCGGCGGTTTGAACGAGAATGGGCGGAGACTGCCCGTCAAAAAGGCCGCCAAGTGGGGCGAGTGGAGCTTTCCGCCCGCGGGCTGCATCAAGGGGGCCGAGTGGCCATTCAGCCGGGCTATGTCACGCAAAGCCAAGACGGCCAACCACTCGCGCCGCTGCTGGGCGACTACACGGAATACGATGGCGGCATCACCAGCTTTATGCATCTTCCGTTAATATGGTATGTCGTCAGCAACGACCACGCGATGCTGACACGGTTTACGCCGATCTCACCTTTAGAGACCGAACTGGAACTGACCTGGCTTGTCCATGCCGATGCCGTGGCGGGCCGAGACTACGATGCCGACAAGGTTTGCTGGCTGTGGCAAACGACCGCCGTCCAAGACAAGACAATCTGCGAGAACAATCAACGGGGCATCTTGTCGAGCCGTTATCGGCCCGGCCCCTACACGGCCAACGAGCAAGCGGCCGACGCCTTCGTAACCTGGTATCTGAAGGAAATAGCGTTGTCTGGCGATGCCCTCCTTCACCGCGAGAGGGAAGTTTAGTCCAAGCGGGGGCCGTCTCAATCCATCCGCCAGGCATCTCAAGCACCAATCACATCGGCAACAGGAGCCTCTATCGTGACTTCATCGCTTCAACTATCGCCCTTGGCGATTGCCGCCTGCGTTCTCTTACCAGCCACTTTGGCCGCCGCAGAACTCCAAACGCCACAGGAAATTGGTTCGCGCCGCGAGTTGTTTGTCGATCGCTGGTTGATCGAGTCGCTGACGGGTGCCCGCCTGCACATGCACGAGCCGCGCGATGAGGGACCGGTGCTGAAGTTCGATCAACCGTGGGAAGGCCCGCAAAGCGGCTACACCACTATCTTGCACGATGGCGACCGCTATCTGGCGTATTACCGGGGCATTTCGGAACCTGGCCTGGATGGCAGCGATCACGAACGGGCCTGCCTGGCGGAGTCTGTTGACGGACGCGAGTGGACCAAGCCGCAATTGGGGCTGTTCGAGTTCGCCGGCAATTCGTCCAACAATATTGTGCTGGCGAATGCCGCGCCCGCCACGCACAATTTTTGCCCCATGCTCGACACACGGCCGGGCATGCCGCCAGCGGAACGCTATAAAGCGGTCGGCGGGACGGGCGACAAGCTGTTCGCCTTTGTGTCGGCCGATGGCCGGCATTGGAAACGGTGGAAAGACGGGCCGATCTTGTCCACCCGCGATGTGCCGTTCAAGCATATCCATCTGTTCGATTCGCAGAATCTGGCCTTCTGGTCGGATTCGGAGCAAGTCTATGTCTGCTATTTTCGCGTGTGGGATGGCCTGCGGAAGATTGCCCGGTCGACCAGCCCTGACTTTACCAACTGGTCGCCGGCGGTGCTGATGGAGCAGATTCACAATGACGGCATCCACGGCCCGCGGCCCGCGCCGCCGGAGCATCTCTACACCAGCCAGACATCGCCCTACTTTCGCGCCAGCCACTTGTATATTTCGACCGCCGCGCGGTTCTTTGAGGGGCGGCAAGTACTGAACGAGCAGCAAGCCCGGGCGATTGGCGTCAATCCGGATTATTTTCACGACACGTCCGACTCCGTGCTGATGTCTTCGCGCGGCGGCCACGTCTTTGACCGCACGTTTTTGGAGGGGTACATCAAGCCCGGCATTGGCCCGCGAAACTGGGTCTCGCGGACGAACTACCCGGCGCTCAACGTGGTGCCAACCGGCCCGGCGGAAATGTCGTTGTACGTCAACCACGACTACGCGCAGCCGACGTCGCATCTGCGGCGGTACAGTTTGCGGCTGGATGGCTTCGCGTCGATCCGCGCCGGGGCCGCGGGGGGCGAGTTTTTATCTCGACCGCTGGTCTTCCGCGGCAGCGCGTTACAGATCAACTTTGCCACCTCCGCCGGCGGCGGCATCCGCTGGGAACTGCAAGAACCCGACGGCACCCCCATCTCCGGCTTTACCCTGTCCGAATGCCAAGAACAGATCGGCAACGAAATCGCCCGCACCGTTGCCTGGCAAGCAGGCTCCGACGTTTCCACCCTGGCCGGCCGCCCGCTGCGCGTGCGGGCCGTGCTAAAAGATGCCGATTTGTTTGCCATGCAGTTTGTGGAAGAGGAATAACGCGGGCGATGCTTTTATGTAGGAGCCGTCTCCCGACGGCGACAATCCGTGTTCCATTGGCAGGCACCGATGCGATAGCCGAGCGGAGCCTGTTTCAAGTAACCCGCACAATTTGACGGAGTGGTGCGGGTAAACGTAGCCGCGAAGCTCCTGCTTTGCCGGCTTGATGCGCGGGTGGATACTGTTTCTTGCGCGGGGTTGATCGGCATGGATCGTCGATGGCGGTGCTGCCCTCACCCCATCCCCTCTCCCGGAGTACCGGGAGAGGGGGGCGGATGTTGGGATTGGAAGCTACTTGTTCCACGTAACTCGCACCATTTCACGGAGTGGTGCGGGTTAGAAATGCACGCTTTTCCAGGAAAGCACGGGGCTTTTCGTTCGCGCTGCCGAGTAACCTGTTCCAACAACGGGGGTGTGGTGCAGGTTGCGATTTTGGCCTGTTGCCACAGGCCCGGCGCGCATTATCAGCGCCCCGCATGACGACCGCGTTTCAAAAATATGGACAGGCCCCGTGGCACGTACCGGTCGGCGGAGGGATCGGCGAGGAACGTCCTCGCTCCCAAGTTGGCCAACCAGCCGGCAACGGTAGCCGTAATAAGTGACCCGCCCGATCGGCCGTCCGCCACGGCCATGCTGTTCGAGCACGCGGCGAACGACGATACCTGGGCGGTTTAGGGGCTTCGCGCCCGCTAGTCGTGCAAAAGCCACGTCGGCGCGCAAAGCCAGACGTTGTTGATTGTACGATATATGTACTGTTTGTAAACCGTTAAAATAGTTATTTATAAATATATTGTGTACGCCTGCTCAAGGGCCGGCCGGTAGGCGAAAGTGGGCTTGCCCGTCGCCTACGTGCCCTGCAGAGCCCTCGTCGAACCCATCAATCGCCGCGTATGAAACCCTGCCGAGCGAATAGCACCGGCTCCACGGCGACCTAGGTCTCCGCCCTGGTGAAGGTCACGTGGCAGATTTCGTAACATGACTTTCAGCAATACGTTACGTTCGAGGCCCAGCCGCCACGGCCACACGCTCAATTTCTGGATGTCCCCGGTTGCACAGATGTCCCCGGTTGCCCACCCGTTTGCCCAGTCGGAAGAAATGAACGTGACACGTTGATTGTTCAATCGAGATTGACGATTCACGAGTCCGCCTCCTATTTTCAGTTGACCATGACATGTCGACTGTTAAGTCGATTGGCAATCAATGCCTAAGGTGATTCGAATGGCTATGACCGGGAACGATCACGTCAAGACGCAGTACAAAAGGTTCGCCGAGAATGAGTGCAAGGGGTACTCGGACCTCTACTTCCGATTGGCGAATGACGTGGCCCGCGATAACGAACTCGTCGAATTCATTTCGCAGAGGCCAGTCACGCAGCCGAATCTGTTCTTCGCGTCGATTCAATTCCTGACGGGTCCGGAACGAATGCCTGTTTCCGCTGCGGAACTGAGCGTCGTCGTGCGGGATCGGAACGCGGAGATTGCGGCCTTGATGCAGTCGCGCCGCACCCAAACCAACGAGGTCGGCCGCTGTGCCGCGATCCTGCCGGCGTTGCCTTCTAGCCGTTTGGCATTGCTCGAAGTTGGCGCGAGTGCCGGGCTGTGCCTGTTGCTGGACGAGTTCTTCTACGACTATGGGAGCCAGCACGTGGGCGACCCGTCGTCACCTGTCAAGTTGCGTTGTGCCGCAAACAGTCCGGTGCCCAGGCTGGTTGCGATGCCGGAAGTTGTTTGGCGCGGCGGACTGGATCTCTCTCCCGTCGATCTCTATTCGGACGACGACGTACGCTGGCTGTTGTCGTGCGTCTGGGCAGATCATGCAGAACGCCGTCAGCGGCTGGCCGCGGCCATCGAGATGGCGCAGGCGCGCGGTGTCTCGGTCCGCCGCGGCGATCTCGTTTCCGATCTTCCCGCGCTGCTCGCCGAAGTGCCGCACGATGCGAAACTCGTTGTCTTCCATTCCGCTGTGCTGGCCTACGTGAGCGTCGAGCAGCGAGTTGCCTTTGCCAACACGCTCGCCGCGGCATCGCGACATCGCAAGATCGTTTGGATCTCGAACGAATCACCGACGGTCGTTCCTGAAATCACGGCACTTGCATTGCCACTCGCGCCACGGCGGTTTCTTCTGGGCCGGACCACGTTCACCCGCGGCCAACGGCGGGACGAAATGCTCGCCATAGCGCACCCGCATGGAGCCTCGCTAGAATGGCTAAGTTCCGCCGGGCTGCTCGACCACAGCCCGGATTAGAGGTGTTTCATGACCGACAACCTCCGCACTTCATTCGAGGAGTTACCAGTGAGTGACATCACCAACGATCAACTGACCGGGCTTGTCCTGAAGGGCGCTTGCGATGTGCTGGACCAGTGCCTGGTGAAAATCGATCACTGCGTTGGCCAACTGTCCGACGAACAGGTGTGGTGGCGTCCGCGCGAGGAAATGAACTCCATCGGGAATCTGCTGCTGCATCTGATGGGCAACGTTCGGCAGTGGATTATCGCGGGTCTAGGCACAGCCGAAGATGTCCGCAACCGGCCGGCGGAGTTTTCGCAACGTGGCCCGATTCCGAAGGAAGAGTTGCTCGCACAAATGAGACAAACCGTTACCGACGCGAAGTCCGTACTTGCGCAGCGTACCGCAGCGGAGATGCTCGCCGTGCGTCGTGTTCAGGGATGGGATGTCACCGGCTGGGATGCGATGTTCGATTGCGTCCCCCATTTCAAAGGCCACACGCAAGAGATCATCCACCTCACGCGATTGCAGCTCGGCGACGCTTACAAGTTTCATTGGCAACCACAGAATCCGGAGCAAGGTGCGAAATGAACTTGTCAGACAGGAATACAGCACACTCGGCATTCGGGAGCGGTTGGGGACATCCATAGTTGGATTCTTTGACGATTGCTACTGGGTCTCGCATGTAACATATTGCTGACAAGCCGTTTACGTTCAGGCCCAGGCCGAGCGGGTTTTCTTGATCGCCCAGGCCACGGCCTAGAAGGACCAGCAGTCCGACCTTGTGCGGGGGGATGCCGACGCTAGCGAGGCGGATGATTACCAGGGGCCCATCGCCAATGCCCGGCTCGATTTTGTCACGGCCCTGGCCGATGCCTACCTCGACTGGCAACTGGCCATCGCCCAGGCGGATAAGGATTTTACGCTGGCCCCGGTGCAGAATTTGGCCGACTACCTGGAGGACGCCGCCGCCAGCGATGCCGATTATTGGGCCGACGGGGTGTGCCTCAGGGACACCCACCAAGGCCCGTTTGTAGACTTGGGCCAAGCGAGCAGCCGCCCCGCGCTCGGACAGCCTGGGCTTCCGTGGTGATGGAGGTCATGCACCAGATTTCGTAACATGCATTTCAGCAATACGTTACGTTCGAGGCCCAGCCGCCACGGCCACACGCTCAAATTATGGGTATCCCTGGTTGCCTCTTACGACCAAGGGAAAAATAGCGCGCACAAGTTGCCGAGCAACGGCGCTTTGGTTCGAAGGGAGGAAGACCGCGAAAATGAGCGCCGAACGCAATCAACTGGCTGTCGAGCCTTACCGATCGTATCTGCTGCTTCTGGCACGCATGCAGTTGGATGCTCGCCAGCAGAACAAGGTCGAACCATCGGATGTGGTACAGGTCACGTTGCTCGAAGCACATCACAAACGGCAGCAATTCACGGGAGACGAAGACGGCTTTATCGCTTGGCTGCGAAAGGCGTTGGCCAACAACATCCGCGACGCGTTGCGGCAAATGTGGCGACAGAAACGCGACGTGAATCGCGAGCGGTCGCTGGAAGCGGCGCTCGAGCAGTCGTCGGAGCGGCTGGGCGCGTGCCTGGCCGCGGCCGGATCGTCGCCCAGCCGGCAAGCGGTGCGCAATGAAGACTTGCTGCGGCTGTCAGATGCGCTGCTGGCGCTATCCGACGCACAGCGCGAAGCGGTCGTGCGGCACCATTTGCAAGGCTGGACTTTGAGCGAAGTAGCGGCCCACCTCGACCGCACCGATGCGGCGGTCGCCGGCTTGTTGCACCGCGGACTACGGAGACTTCGCGAAATAATGAATGGGTGATTCGGATTCGAGGCGATCAAGATGACACACGGAGGCACGGAGGACACAAAGTGAATGTGCACCGTGCCAAGTTTCCGTGTCGAGTTTCTCCACTGTGATTTCTGGGCCTGTGTGTGTCCTACGTTTTCGATTTAAGAAAGCCGCCCATGCGTGATGAACTGGAAGACATTCTCGCCGAGTATCTGCGGTCGGTCGAACAAGGCCAGCCACTGGACCAGCGGCAGGTGCTGGAAAAGCATCCGGCGCTGGCGGACGAGTTGAAATCGTTTTTCGCCAATCGCGCAGCGTTGGAACGAATCGCAGAGCCGCTGAAGGGCGCGGCGTATGAGGCGACGATGGACGTGGGGCCGGGTTCCGACTTTCCGCCGGGGGAAGAACGACAGGCTGGAAGCCCATCCCACGAGACGGTGCGCTACGTCGGCGATTACGAATTGCTCGAAGAGATCGCGCGTGGCGGAATGGGGGTCGTTTACAAGGCGCGGCAGGCGAGTCTCAATCGTACGGTCGCCGTGAAAATGATCTTGGCGGGGCAATTCGCGGACGAGTCAGCCGTGAAACGGTTTCGGCGGGAAGCCGAAGCGGCGGCGAATCTCGATCATTCGCATATCGTGCCCGTATATGAGGTTGGCGAACATCAAGGGCAGCATTATTTCTCGATGGGGTTTGTCGACGGGCAGAGCCTGGCGGCGAGGCTGGCCGGCGGGCCGCTCGCGCCGCGGGCAGCGGCCGAGTTGATGGAGCAGGTGGCTCGCGCGGTGCATTATGCCCACGAGCGCGGCGTGATTCATCGCGATTTGAAACCGGCCAACGTGCTGCTGGATCGCGACGGCAGGCCGAAAGTCACGGACTTTGGACTCGCGAAACTGACCACGCGCGAGCAGAGCCTGACCGATACCGGTCAAGTGCTCGGCACGCCCGGCTACATGCCGCCGGAGCAAATTGACGGCAAAACGGTGGAAATCACGGCCGATGTTTACGGACTCGGTGCGATTCTCTATGCGCTGCTCACCGGCCGCCCGCCGTTTCAAGCGGCGACACTGATGGAGACGCTGCAACAGGTAAAAACCGCCGAGCCGGTCCCGCCTCGGCAGATGAATCCGAGCGTCCCGCGCGACCTCGATACGATCGCGCGAAAATGCCTGGAGAAATGGCCCGATTGGCGTTACGCATCGGCGGCGGAATTGGCCGACGAACTGAAGCGTTTTCTGGCCGGCGAACCGATCCGCGCCCGGCGGCGCGGATTCGTCGAACAGGGCGCGCGCTGGATCGCCCGGCAGCGGCGCAGCGTGTTGACGGCTGCCGCTGCGGCGGTGGTTAGCGCGCTGCTGATTGTCGGTGGCGCCTTCGGCACGATCTCTTATCGCAAATCGCTCGAAGGCAACTTGAAGCTCGTCACCGATCACGAGCGGCTGGTGGCTGCTGTGTTTGACGACCACGATCGACCGGCCGTCGAGCCGTTCACGGTTCCCACCGAGCAGCCGATCGCGCTGACGGACGGGGCGTATCGCCTGCGAACCAGCGGCAAAAACCTGCTGAGCGAAGATTTCACCGTGCGGCTGGACCGCGGCGAGAATTCGACGCACGAACTGTCGCTCGACTGGCAGCGGCTTTGGCCGGAAATTGCCGTCGATGAAGAGCAAGTGGCCGCGACAACCAGCGGTTCGAGCACTTGGCATCTTGTTCATTGCCGTGGCCAGGGCCAACCGGCTCATCTGCTGTTGCTCGGCGGCGGTAGCGAGGTGACGTTCGAACTGCGCGACATGCGAACCGGCAAACGAGCGTGGTCCGTCACACACGGGCCGCCTCCGGAACTCGACCTCGCCAACCGCGACAAGTGGCTGTCGTCGCAGGGAGGCCTGGCCGGTAAATATGAACCCAGCGGAATCGGCCAGACCGATTTCCGTCCTTATGTTTTGCCGTCGGCGCCGCAACTCGACGGCGATCAAGAATGCCTGGGCGACATTGTGATCGCGCTGCGCCATCAGCCTGCCCTGCTCGCTTTTTCCTCGGAGGACGGCCGCCGACTCTGGTCCTACGCGCCCGAGTTCTCGCGATTAACCGTGTGGCCTGGGCGGAGTCCGTTTCCGAGGTGGTTCGGTACGGTCGTGGGTGAGCCTCTGGTGATGCCGGATCTCGACGGCGACGGCGTGGTTGATTTTCTGATCGGAAAGCTGGTGCTCAACAACACTGACAAGGACGGCCAGCCGATTCCATTGGCCGATCAGCCGTGCCGAACGATCGACGCCGTATCTGGCAAGACGGGCAAGCAGATCTGGCAGTATGAACTGGACGACCGCTGGTTCGATCTGCCCAAGGGTGTCCAAATCCCACTGGCCAGCCGCTGGTTCGCCGCGCCGCAAACCGTAAGCACGCTTGGTTCCGATTGGATCGCCCCGCATGGAAATGTGTTCCGAAATTTCGTCTATCGCATCAGTGGCGATGGAGAGGAAATCTTTCGTCAGTCGCCGCCGTTGCTGATGCGCGAGCAGGGAAAGAATGTGGTGGCGTGCGTCGCGGGGTCGCGAGTTGTCGTGCTCGACGCACAGACCGGCCAGCCGACGTCGCCGCCCCACGATCTGGGCTTCGTCCCTGTCCGCCCGCCGCAAGCCGGCGACGTCAACGGTGACGACGACGACGATCTGGTGCTGGTCGAGCGCGTCGGAGATTCGACTCATCAAATCTTTACGACCCCCGCACTTCAGCGCGCCCCGTCCAAACAGCGGCTCTGGTGCTGGTCGCCCGATAAGCATCAACCGCTCTGGCCACCCATCGAACAATCTGCGGATTATGAAAAACATGTGCGTGTGAATCAGCCGCCACCGGCCTGGCCGCTTGTCGTTGACCTGAATGGCGACGGCAACGCAGAGATCATCGCGCCCGACGGCACGTCCACCCACTTCGGTGCGACACCCATTAGCGACCGCAACGAACGGGCCTGGGGCGAATTGCAATTGATCGACGGCACCGACGGCAAACAGCGCTGGCGGCGGCGGTTGCAAACGGTCGATCAACAGGTCGATCAATTGATCGTCGGGCCGGACATCGACGGCGACGGCTGGCGCGACATTTTCGCCGCGACCCTGTTCGGCCGCGAAACGCATATCCGCCCGCCGCAGTTGTACGTGGACGCGATCTCCGGCCGCGACGGCCTGTCGCTGTGGCATTCCGGCCGGCCAATCGCGGGTCCGGGGTTTGACGAAATGTTCATCGACGTCCTCAACTGGTGGAGTGCGGGCCCCGACGGCTGGCCGCAACTCGTGGTTTCGGTGCGCTACGGCGGCGCCGTGGGAGAACCGATCGTGCTGGCCTGCTTCTCGGCCGGCAACGGCCGAATCACCCGCGAAAACGTCTTGCTCGATCCGCCGCTGATTGCCGACGGCGACGGAGACGGCGTCAATGATCTGTTCTGCTTTACCCCACACTACCGGCCGGCGGCCGATCGCGGCGGCAAGCTGTTCAGCTTTCGCGGGACGTCGCCGCGCGTCTGGCGGCGGCTGGGGGGCGACTGGCAAGCGGGCCGTGACTACGACGGCGACGGGTTCGACGACGTGGTCGCCAGGAGCGTGCAGGCGATTCAAGGGAAACAACGAATCGTGGCACTTTCCGGTCGCACAGGCCACGAGTTGTACCGCACGGCCGTCGAGGCGTCGCTCTGGAACGGTACGGGGGCGATCATCCGACCGCTCGCGGTGGATTTGGATGGCGACGGTGTGAGCGACCTGTTATCGACCGCCGGAATCGGGAATAACGCCAACAATCCGCCGCCGATTCTGGCGTTTTCCGGGAAAACAGGACGCGAATTGTGGCAAGAGTCGTTGAGGGCCAGCGAAGTCAAGCAGACTCTGTTCGTGCGCGCGGCGGATCTGGATGCCGACGGCCAGCAGGAAGTAATTTATGTCGCGGAAATGCTGCTGCAGGATGACGCCGTGTCCCAAGCGAAATGGCACACTCCGGTCCTTCTCTTGGTGCTCGACGGCAGCACCGGCCGGTTGAAGTGGAAGCAGCAGATCAGCGAGGGCTCGAATCTGGCGGGTGACATGGTTTATCAGAATGAGGTGCCGTTGTCCGTCGCCGACCTAAACGCTGACGGCGTCGCCGACATTGTGACACCAGCGTTCCTGGAGGGGCTCCAACTCGAACTGCGAGCGTACGACGGCCGTGCGGGCAATCTGCTATGGCGGTGGGAAACATCCCAACAGCAAGGATCGGGATATGGCGCGCATTGGTTCTCCTGGCAGCGAACGCCGATTCCGCTGGCCGACGACCTGGACGGCGACGGCCGCCAGGAAGTGGTTTGCCTCGACTTCGTCTCTCTCGACAATTCCGTATACCGTTTGACAACGGTCGACGGCGCGTCGGGCAATGCTCGCTGGTCGCACGAAATCGGCGGCGCGGGCTCCCGCTGGCCCTGGCATGACCGCCCCCGGCCGCTGGCCGTTTCGCTGGGCGAAAAGCAACGCGGCGTCGTTTATTGGAACTGGGACAGTTCAAGCGCCGTTGGCGAGGTCGGCGGCGAAGTCGTCGTTCTGATGTCCGACGGAACCGAGTACTGGCGATTTCCGCGGTCGGCCGGAACCGGTGGCTTTAACCCGCGAGTTTCGGTCGCCGATCTCGATCGCGACGGACGGGACGAACTGGTTCTGATCGACGCCGGCGGAGTCGAGGCACTCGACCTCGCCGCGCGCCGACGGCTCTGGCGGCACGAGTGTCCGCCGTCGGTTCCACTTTCGATCCGCACGATTACTGTCGGAAGCAAGTCGCAGCCGCCGGTCGTGGAACTGTTCGCGGGCCGAACCATGCTGGGTCTATCGGGCAATGACGGCCAAACATTGTGGACCTGCGCCGGCTTGCCGCGAGAACTCAATTTGCAAGTGCCGGTCGAGGACTACACACAGCGCCTCGGATCTGCCAACGGCCGCTTTCCGACGGCATTCCTCTGCGAAGTCAGGCACGACGCGGGCGATACCGTTTGCCTGCAAGCCGAGCCAACCGCCCACAGTGGCCTCATGCCGTTACGTTCCACGCCGGAGGTTGCTGTTACGATCGATCCCAGGTTCGCGCGGCTGCTGCCGTGGCAACTCAATACCTTCGGCTGGCCCACGAACTCGCCGGTGTGGCTGGCTCTGGGAATGTGTCTCTATTTGCCGGCGCTTATCGTCCTGCCTTTTTTGTCGCTTTACAAGATCGCCTGGCAGCGCCGCTGGTCGCTGCGATTCTGGCTGCTCTTACCGTTGGTCGTTTCGCTCGTTGTGATCGCGCTGATTACCCCCGCGCCGCTGACCGCGCCGCCGATGCCGACGTTGCAGGCGAAGTTTCTCATCTCGCTGCTGTTTCTGCCGATCGCTGCGTTCCCCTGGCAACTCAGCCGTTACATCCGCGCGGGACGGCCGCGGCGCGTGGTCTGGTGGCTGGTCACCGCGGCGATGTTCAGCGTCGTCACTGCCGCGATTCTGTTCGCCGTCCAGTGGCGTGACACGCCAGTTGGCGAGTACTGGCTGATTGACTGGACCTGGTTGCTACCGTTCGCCGGCGGGCTCTACCTCTTCGCCATGCTCGCCATGGCTTTTGTCGCGGTCGAGCATTTCCTCTGGCGTCCCTTGTCACGGACGATCACAAGGCGGAGGGCCACGTCGAACGGCTGACTGTTGTCCGCAGGCAACGAACAATAGACCGATCATTGAGGTTCGATGCATGTGATACCTACAAGCAACACGTCTCGCACCGGCAAAGCCGCCAAACGGAGCGCGCAAAGCGAGGGGGACCGCTACCCATGGGCGGCTGAGGCAAGAAAAGCGATGCTTCTTGCTTGACTGCATAGGTCGCGCATGCACACAAACTCGCATTCATCTGGTTTGTGACGAGCGATGACCCAATAACGGGCCGCAAGGATATGCTGTACCGACGTAGGGAAACTGGTTGCCGGCAGCGGCCTGACAATTGCTTTTGGATTGAACCGGCTTAACGCTCGATCGCGGCTTGCCGCGGGCAGCCGCAGTGGGGGCAGCGGACCATCACCCGCTTGCTGGTTGATTTGGCCTTCCAGCGGATTCCGCCGGCTTCCCACACGGAGCGCGAGTTGCCGCACGTCAGGCAGCGCAGCCGCCATTGTTCGGACTCTGCCCGCATCGCCCTGGCCCACGGGGCGGGAACGATGGCCAGGATCAGACGTTGAACGGGGGACATGCCGCTACCTTCGGAACAGCCAAAAAAATAGCTTCGGCGTTTTGTGTTCCCTCACTCTGGCCTCTTCCGGAAAAGGAGAGGGGGTGGTTGAGAATCTATGCTTAGGCCGTGCCTTATTTTTGCCGCAGGCGGGATTGGGTAAACGTGATATCCAGGTCGATCGGCAGATCGTTGCCGTTGGCTAGCAGCGTTACCTTGCCCGTGACGCGGGTGGTCACGGCGCGCTCCAAAATCGCCCCAAATTCGCGGTTGAAGTACATCGTCCACTCGGAAGAGGCGACTTTCAAGTCGGCATCTTTCAGGGTCAGGCCGATATCGTTGTTGCCCAGCATGATCCGCACGGCGGTGTCCGTCACCTTGATCCGGTCGACCTGCTGGCCATTTTGGCTGACCGTGCCGACGTACTCGTAGGTCCGGTCGATGGCCAGCGTGGTGCCGCCTTGGATGGGAATCTGCTCGATGCGCTGCCAGATGTCGCCGGACTTAACGGGCGTGTCCGGCAGCAGCCGAACCTGTTGTTCAAATTCGTCCTTGAGCCGCTGCTCGGCCAGGCGCTCCTGCAGCGCCTTGGTCGCATCGGCGGGGGCCTGGCTGATGATGGCCTGTGCCCCTTCCACACGCGCTACCTTGCCATCGGCGGCAAGCTGGTATGTCAGCGGGTGGTTGATAAGCGCCTGCAAGACTTCAACCTGTTGGTCGAACTCGGGATTATCCGACTTGGGGGGCGCTGCCAAGGCGGAGTCGTACATATAGCTTTGACCCGCCGCGGTGGTACTTAAAGCAGCGGCCGTGACCGTCACCTTGATCGGCACCAGGTTGTCGGCCGGCGGCGGAAACTCGGCCAGATAGGCCAGCCGGCTGTTGGCGGCGATCTCCACGTTTTGATCGGCCACCTTGACCTTGGCGTTGAGTTGGAATGTCTCGTTGGTGGCCGCCTGTGTATTGGGGGCGTATTTTTGCTCTAACTTGACCTGGGCCAGCAGCAGGTTCGATGAGCCCAGGGCCCAAACGCACAGGCCAGCCAGAATTGCGCGAGACATGGTGGCACCTCATGGAACAACTTAACGACAATCGTTAGGAGCCTACTTCAACCGTTCGCCCGTCTTGGTGATCTTGAGGTCCAATTCAGCCGGCAGGTCCATGCCGTTGATTTGCAGGGTCAGTTTGCCCGTGATGTGGCTGACGAGCTTTCGTTCTAGCGTGGCACCCAGTTCGCGGTCGAACAGCATGGTCCCCTCCGACGATTCAATTTTGAGCTCACTATCCTTGGCGGCCAGATTGGCCGCATTGGGCCCAATGGCGTAGCGCACGGCTTCATCCTTGATTTTGATTTGGTCCAGCTTTCGGCCATCTTCTTCGATCGTGCCGGCGTATTCGTAGACCCGGTCAAACGTCAACTTCTGCCCGCCGTCCAGCGGCATCTCGGTGGTTCGCTTCCAGGTATCGCCCACGTTGACGGGCGTGTCGGGCAGGGTTTGCGCTTGCTGGTTGAACTCGTTCTTCAAACGGTCCTCATTGAGCCGTTCCTCGAGCGCTTTGGCGGTATCGGCCGGGGCCTTGCTGATAATCGCCTGAATGCCATCGATGCGGGCCACTTTGCCGTCGGCCCCTACCTGGTAGGTCAACTCCGCGTCGAGCATGGCCCGCATGGCGGCAAGGGCTGGCTCGAAGGCCGGGTTGCCGGCTTTTTCGTTCGGCCGAGCCGAGTCAAACGTCAATGCCTGGCCGTTGATATTGGCGTTGAGCGTAATGGCCTGAATGGTGATTTTGACCGGTGCCAGCTTATCGGCGGGTGTGAGAAACTCTGTCTGCGCCGTGATTTTACTGTCGCTGGAAGTCTCTACGTTCATCCCGGCAATGGTGAGCGTTTGCTGGGTGCTGGTGTTCTCGACCGACCGAGACTTGGTGTTGGGTGTGAACTTATTCGCCAATTTGACTTGTGCCCAAACGGCCTGCCCACCACAGACACACCAGGCCACCAAGACGGTCCCGAGGATACGGATCATTGGACGAATTCCCATGAGTGGAGCGATGCGGTTTCCGACGCTGGGGCGAATGCCCCCTTCAACGCGGGCGGAAGGAGAATTGACCGTGAATATGGTACGCCTGTTATTGGGCGAAATCAATTTATTGGCGTTCGTATCGGTGATCGCGGTAGGGTGGGACAAGCGGCGATCGATATCGCCATTCACATCCGGTTTGACCGCGATATCCCACCAGTTGCGGCCGCCATCATAAGTCATGGTGGGACATCGCGGGCGGGACGCAAGCGATTGGTTCGTGCATGTCCGCTTGTCCCACCCTACGAGTACTACCGTTTTCCCAAAACTCGCAGGGCTTCCTCGAGCTCGCTCAGACTTATGGCACCATCTTTGTCGCTGTCGAATCGACGCACTTGGGGTTCCATCTCCTCGGTTGTCTTGCGATTGGCCAAGGCCACTTCCTCCAGGCTCAGCAGGCCATCGCCGTCACGGTCGAATTTCTTGAAAAGCTCGGCCGCACTGGGCAGTTTGATAGCCACCGTGGGATTGGGCTCGCCCCCTGCGCGGATTCCTACCCGCAACCGATTTTGAGCCAAAACCGGCAGGCTGGCTTCATCGACGGGAACCACCTGCAAAAAGGCCAGCGACATTTCGTTGGTGGTCTGCTCGCCCCAGGTGATTCGCCGCGGAGGGTTGAAGGGATTGCGAAAGTTGTCGGCGGAGTTGTCGTGAATGCCTTCCAGCACCAGCCGTGTACCGGCCGCCAGTCGGACGGGCTGCACGTACTGATAAGAACTTTGCCAGTTAAAATCCCAATCGTCGATGCGCAACAGTGACAGTGGATCGCCTTCGGGCGGGTGCGCCGTGACGCGAATATCCCGCCCCAACAGATGCATGTGCGGAAAGATGCCGTAGACTTCCACATCGGCGGGCAGGGTGTATTCGTTGCGAGTGCGATATTCCCGCTCGCCAGGGGGAATATCAATCTTGGTGTCGAGCAAGGTCAGGTCGAGCATCGAACGCACGGGCGGATCGTCGCACAGGTATACGCCCACGCTCGATTGCTCGGTCTCGGGCTTGCCGCTGGGATGCAAATGCAATTGCATCAGCAGGCTGGCGTTGGCTGGCCAGGGGTAAGAGAAACCGTCTTGTAGCGGAAGTGGATCGCGGCCGGGCACCCAGATGGCCAGTTCACCCGGCAACATGTTGCGGCCGATGTTGATTTCTCCCGTGAAGCCGGGTGCGTCATCCTCGGCATCGCGCTGACGCAACCGCTCGGAATCGTCCGCCAAAAAGACCACATGATGCACGACCGCCCGATTGCCAGGACGATACTCCAAAGCCTTGATGAATTTGCCTTCCGGCACCGCCAGCGGCAAGACAAAGTTGCGATAGACATCGTTCCCCTCGGCCGGCAGTTCGTAGGCTTGCGGCATGGTTAAGACCAGGTCTGGCTGGCCCAGCTTCCAACCTTCGGAAAACTGGGGCGGGGCCGGCAGATCGTCGGCGTCTCCCTCGGCCATGCCTTGTTCAACCCAGCGGGCGATGGTGGCGACTTGCCCGTCGGTCAAGCGGCGCTGGCCGATAAACGGGCCATCCTCGGCGTGGCTTTTCCAAGGTGGCATCGTCCGGTTGGAAGTCAGTTCGGCAATCAACTGTCCGCGCTTGTGTACCTGGTCGTAAGTCAGCAGGCTGAAGGGGGCGACCTCGCCAGGGCGATGGCACGCCGCGCAATTCGCCAGCACAATCGGGGCTACATCGCGATTGAATGTCACCGGTTCCGCGTTTGCCGGAGTGGCCGCTTCATCCGCCAAGGCTGGCAAAGGAATGGCCACGGCCCAGGGGGCCAACAGTGTCAACGCGGCAAGCAGCGGGAGTCGGTTTCTAGACATGGACATCGGGGGGCTATTCGTCGAAATAGAGCAGAGGAATATGGCAACCGACCGCGTCGGTGCGCGTTGTTGGAATGGACTGGCCGGCGGCGATGGCCGTGAGCGCGTCGCGTAGATCATGCACCGTGGCGGCTTGCCGCCGTTTGCCGACGGCGGCATAACGATCGTCGATCCGCCCGCGATATAGCAGTCGGCCCGCCGCATTGAATACGGCGGCCTCTGGCGTGACCGTAGCGCCAGCCCGGCGGATCCAAGCCTGATCGAGGTCGAGCATCACGGGGCATTCCACTTGAAAGTCACGGGCGTGATCGTCCATCGCGGCCTGGTCCAGTTCGGGATCGGCGTAAACGAGTACCAGGCCGATGCCTTTTTCCATGAATGCCTGGTGAATTCGGTTGTATTCCGGCGCGTAGGAATTGGCGATGGGACAGTCGGGCATGACAAACACCATCGCCACGGCTTGCAGTTTATGGCTGGGAAACAATTCCTGGCACAACTCGGCCAAGGCCGCGGCCGTATCGGTCTCTTCGTCCGTGGCGGACGAATCTTGGCCAGTAGCCCCATCGTTGAGCCGCGATGACGGCGATTCGCCAGAATCGGCTGCTGCTCCAGCAACCGGATGGGCCTCAACCTGGGACGGCGCAGGCTGGCCACAACCGCTTAGCAGGATGGTTAGCGACACAATCGCCGCCAACCGACCGTCGAGAAAGGTGGACCATTGAGCCATAACCGCCAACGAACCGATGGTGAGTTGCCGCAATACCCGCCTGCCTCAATATACCGTACTTGTCGCCCAGGAGTTTCAAGTCTCCTTGGAGGTTACGGCGGGTCCAAGAAAGTGTCGCGGCCCGATTTTGTGGGAAAATCGCCGTTCTTTTGTGATCCGATGAGCTGGCCCCTAGCGCTTTGGCACGGCCCTCATGGAACTCTCACCGGGGATTTGGCATTGCCGGGGCGGACCAGGGGGAATAGAGTTGCAGGGAATCAACCCGCACGTAATGCCGTGCTGCCCCACCAATGGGCTGGCCACGCCCCGCCTTCATCCCTCTGCGTTTGCCAGGGGGTCTAACGTCGTGAAGTGATAGCACCCAATAATTCGACAACCAAGCCGCCCTCGACCGATCTGCCGGGACCATCCAACGCCACCTTGATTCGGCGGTTGCTGGCCTTGGGCTGGGCCTATCGCGGCCGCTGCCTGGCCGTGCTAGCACAGCAAGTGTTGCTGGTAACGGTCAATCTGGCCAGCGTCGGGCTAACCGGCCTGGGGATCGACGTTTTGCGGCATCATTTGGATCCCAGCAGTGCGCCGCCCCACTGGCCGTTGGGCCTGGCACCGCCTGGCACCTGGGGCCCCATGGCCGTGACCGCGGCCATCGCCGCGGCGATCCTGTTGACCGCGTTGCTGTACGCCGTGGTGAAGTATGTGGCGGCGTTATCGGCGGGCCGGTTGACGCAAAGGATCGTGGTCGATCTGCGCTCGGCCGTGTACGACAAAATCCAACGCCTGAGCTTTCGCTTTTTTGACGCCAACAAGAGCGGCTCGATCATCAACCGCGTGGCGGGCGATGTGCAAGCCGTGCGGATGTTCGTGGATGGCGTGGTGATCCAGGTGCTGGCCGTGATGCTCACGCTGGCGGTCTACCTGGGCTACATGTTCAGCATGCATGTGCCGCTGACCTTGGCTTGCCTGGCGAGCACGCCCCTGTTGTGGGTCGGCGCGGTGCAGTTTTCACGGGCCGTGCGGCCGCTGCACATACGCAGCAGCGAACTGGTTGACCAGATGGTGCTGACCCTCTCTGAAAACATCCAAGGCGTGCATGTCGTCAAGGGATTTAGCCGCGAGCAAGAAGAGATCGACAAGTTTGGGGCCGCGACCAAGGCCGTCAAGAACCAGAAGGAAGTCATCTTTTGGCGGGTCAGCCTGTTTCAGCCTTCGATTGGCTTTTTGACGCAACTCAATATGCTGGTGCTGCTGGGTTACGGCGGCTACCTGGTCATCCAAGGCCAACTGCTGCTGGGCGCGGGGCTGTTCGTGTTCGCCAATTTGCTGCAGCAGTTTGCCAACCTGGTGGCTCAAGTCACCAACATCGCCAACACCATCCAAGGCAGCCTGACCGGCGCGCAACGCGTGTTTGAAGTGCTGGATGCTCCCGTGGAAGTGCAAGACCGGCCAGACGCCTTGCCGCTGCAAAAGCCTCGCGGGTCGGTACGGTTTGAGAACGTGTCGTTTGGCTATACGGCCGATGAACCAGTGCTGAACAACGTCAACTTTACGGTACAGCCGGGCCAATGCGTGGCGATCGTGGGGGCCACCGGGGCGGGCAAGACCTCGCTGCTCAATCTGCTGCCCCGATTTTACGATGTCACTGGCGGGCGCGTGCTGATCGACGGGCACGACCTGCGCGACTTGCGGCTGGACGACCTGCGCAGATGCATTGGCCTGGTGTTTCAAGAAAGCTTTTTGTTTAGCAACACGGCCGCCGCCAATATCGCCTTTGGACACCCCGAAGCCACCACCGAACAGATCGAGCGGGCCGCCAGAATCGCCGCCGCCCACGACTTTATCATGGCCCTGCCCGACGGTTACGAGACCGTCATTGGCGAGTACGGGTCGAACTTGTCTGGCGGGCAAAAACAGCGGCTGGCGATTGCCCGAGCCATGCTGCTCGAGCCTTCCATATTGATCTTGGACGACGCCACGGCGGCGGTTGATCCCGAGACCGAGCAAGAGATCTTGTCCGCCATGGACAGCGCCATGCAAGGGCGGACGACGTTTGTCACGGCGCACCGCATGAGCACGCTGCGGCGGGCCGATCTGGTGATCGTGCTGGAAGGGGGCCGCGTGGCGCAAATTGGCACGCACGAGGAATTGCTACAGGCCGACGGCCACTACCGCAACTCGGCCCGCTTGCAAATCCTGGACGACGCGCACGACGTACACGGGGCGGCCGCCTCGCGGGGAGGCTCCGCATGAGTACCGCCTCGCGGGCTTCGCTGACCATCCGCCGCATCACCGACCGCGACGATTACTCGCGTCCGTTGGAATTGGGCCTGATCCGCCGGATTCTCAGCTATACCAATCCCTACCGGGCCAAGCGCAACTGGCTGTTGTTGTGCGTGGTGCTGCGGTCGTTGCAATTGCCCGGCCTGACCTGGATCATCGCGGCGATCATCAAAGGCCCCGTGGCCCAAAGCGACCTGGCTGGCATGTGGTGGGGCGTGGGGGCCTTCGCCCTGCTGGCCCTTTCGACGCAAGTGGTGATGCACTTCCGGCAGCGGTTGGCGCTGGAACTGGGCGAGACGGTGGTACACGATCTGCGCAACGAACTGTTCGCCCATTTGCAGCAGTTGCCGATGAGTTTTTTCAACCGCACGCGTCTGGGCCGCATCATCAGCCGCATGACTTCCGACGTGGAAGACGTGCGGATCGGCATTCAAGACATATTGTTCATCAGCGTGGTGCAGATCGGCCAGATGTTGGTCGCCGCGGCCTTTATGCTGTGGTACGACTGGATGTTGTTCTTGCTGGTGCTGGGCCTGGTTCCGGTACTGTGGGGCATCAACCGTTACTTTCACCGCCGTCTGAGCGCCGGGCTGCGCGAACTGCAAGAGTCGTTCAGCCGCGTCACGGCGACCCTGGCCGAAAGCGTCAACGGCGTCCGCGTGACGCAAGGCTTTGTACGGCAAGAGACCAACGCCCAACTGTTTCACGAACAGGTTGGCGACCTGTCGGAAATAAACTTTGGCGTGGCCAAAACGCAGGGGCTGTTCTTGCCGTTGCTGGATCTTAATTGCCAGGCGTTCATCGCCGCGCTGTTGCTGCTGGGGGGCTACCAGGTGCTGCATACCGGCACGGCCGATGTAGGAGACCTGGTGGGGTTCTTCTTCATGGCGGCCATGTTCTTTGCGCCGGTCAACACGCTGGGCAACCAGTACAACCAGGCCCTGACCGCCATGGCGGGTGCCGAGCGCGTGTTCCGCCTGTTGGACTCTCGCCCGGAATGGGAAGACGACCCGGCGGCGGTCGAATTGCCTGCCTTGCAAGGACAGGTCGAGTTTCGCGATGTGTCGTTCAGCTACGACCCCGGCCGATTGGTGCTGCGCGACGTCAGCTTTACCGCCCGGCCCGGCCAGACGATCGCCCTGGTCGGCGCGACGGGCAGCGGCAAGACCTCCATCACCAACCTGATCGCCAAGTTCTACTTGCCGACCGGCGGAAAGGTCTTGCTGGACGGCTACGATGTCATGGCGGCCCGCACCGACTCGCTGCGGCGGCAGATAGGGATTGTCTCGCAGCAAAACTTTTTGTTCAGCGGCACGTTGATCGATAATATCCGCCTGGGCCGGCCAGGGGCCAGCGACGAACAAGTCCGCCAGGCCGCGCGGCGGCTCGATTGCCTGGATATTTTCGAGGATCTTCCCCGCGGCCTATGGACCGAAGTTGGCGAACGGGGCGGCAGCCTGTCGCTGGGGCAGCGGCAATTGGTCTGCTTCGCCCGGGCCATGCTGGCCGACCCGCGGATTTTGATTTTGGATGAAGCGACCAGCAGCGTCGATACCCTGACCGAGGCACGCATTCAGCGGGCCTTGTCGATCTTGCTGGCGGGGCGAACCAGTTTCGTGGTGGCCCATCGCTTGAGCACCATTCGCCACGCCGACCAGGTGCTGGTGTTGGAGCAAGGCCGCATCATTGAGCGCGGCACGCACCTGGAATTGCTCGCCGACGACGGCGTCTACGCCGCGCTCTACCGCTCGTTCATCGAGGCCTCCGCGGCCTAGCGTTTCCGCGGGTACGGCGAGGTTTCCGGTAGGTTGGGACAAGCGGCCTCGGACACAACCTTGAAAAGCGCACTTTCAGCGATTTCCCACCATTGCCGGGCAGGCGATCGAAGCTAATGCATGCCGGCATGTTGAATGCGCACCATCCATTGGCCAGGCGTTGTGAGAACCACAAATCGAACGAAGTTAACGAATAAGGAACCGCCGGAACATTTCTTCCAAAGGGCTCTTCGTTCCTGTCTGCGCAGGCAAGGTTCCATGTGGAAAATGCATTCGTTAGCTTCGTTTGATTCGTGGTCTTTCTCCTGGATCGCCATCATGGATTGAAAGTGAAGGGCCTGGGCCGTGCCTATCGGCGATGGAATCGCCTTCTTCAGCGGCTATACTTCAAGCGGCAACGCGGCTGTACTATCGCCGTCGGAGACGGCTCCTATAGTGTTATCATCTCTCGGACAAAACCATGCAGGATTTTGAAAAGCTTGGCGCATTTTATCTTGGCTGCGAATACGATCTGGCCGCCAAGCAGGTTGAACAAGACCATATCGTGCTGTACGACGCCAAGGACTTGACCACCCACGCCGTTTGCGTCGGCATGACGGGCAGCGGCAAGACGGGCCTTTGCCTGACGCTGTTGGAAGAGGCGGCCATCGACGGCATTCCGGCCATCGCCATCGATCCCAAGGGGGACTTGGGCAACCTGGCACTAGCCTTTCCGCAGCTAACGCCCGACGATTTTAGCCCCTGGATTGAAGAGGCCGATGCCACCCGCAAGGGTCTGACGGCCGAGGAATACGCCCAGAAAACGGCCAACACCTGGCGGGAGGGGCTGGCCGCGTGGGGACAAGACCCGGCGCGGATCGAAAAGTATCGCTCGGCCGTGGATTTGGCGATCTACACGCCGGGCAGTTATTCTGGCCTGCCATTGACCGTGTTGCGGTCGTTCAGCGCGCCGCCGCCGGCGCTAGCAGCGGATACCGATGCCCTTCGCGAGCGCGTGGTAGCCACCGCCAGCGGGCTGCTGGCATTGATGGGGATTGATGCCGACCCTATCCGCAGCCGCGAGCATATTTTGTTATCGCAGATTCTCGACAAAGCCTGGCGCGAGGGGCGCAGCCTCGATCTGCCGACTGTCATTCGCGAGCTGCAACAGCCGTCGTTCGACAAAATTGGCTACATCGACCTGGAGACGTTCTTTCCGGCCAAAGAGCGGTTTGCCCTGTCGATGACGCTCAATAGTCTGGTCGCTTCACCCAGCTTCGCGGCTTGGATGGAGGGCGACCCGCTCGATATCGGCAAGCTGCTCTACACCGCCGAGGGCAAGCCGCGGCTGTCGATCATCTCCATCGCTCATCTCTCCGAAGCCGAGCGAATGTTCTTTGTCACCATTTTGCTCAACGAAGTATTGGCCTGGACCCGGTCGCAGCCCGGCACCAGCAGCTTGCGGGCGTTACTGTACATGGACGAGGTGTACGGCTACTTTCCCCCCACGGCCAACCCGCCCAGCAAAACCCCTATGCTGACCTTGCTCAAACAGGCCCGCGCCTATGGGCTGGGGGTGGTACTGGCGACGCAGAACCCGGTTGACTTGGATTACAAGGGGCTATCGAACGCCGGAACTTGGTTCCTGGGGCGTCTACAAACCGAACGCGACAAGGCCCGCGTGCTGGAGGGGCTGGAAGGGGCCTCGGCATCGGCCGGAGCGCATTTCGACAAGCAAAAGATGGAACAGACGCTGGCCGGTCTGGGCAACCGCGTCTTCTTGATGAACAACGTCCACGACGACCACCCGGTGGTGTTTCAGACCCGCTGGTGCCTGTCGTACCTGCGCGGGCCGTTGACCCGCGGGCAGATTCAGACGCTCATGGAACCGAAGAAGAAGTTGCTACAAGCTGCCAGGGCGAGCGCCGCGCCCGGCACCGTGGCGGGCAGCGCCGGGCCGTTGATGCCGTCGGCCTCCCCCGCGCAAAGGCCGATGATTCCTCCTGCGGCGGGCGAGAGCTTTATCCCGCGGTTGGGTTCGATCGGCAGCGGCGGCAAACTGGTCTATCGCCCGGCCTTGCTGGGGCAAGGGCGCGTCCACTTTGTTGATGCCAAGCAAGATATCGACCTGTGGCAAGACGTGGTGCTGCTGGCACCGGTAGGGGCCGAAATCGAAGACGACCTATGGGAAGAGGCGGAAGTGTTGAGAGATGGCCCGCCCAATGGCGACAAAGACCCGGAGGCTGGCGCCGAATTCGTCACGCTGCCGCCGGAGTTAACGCGGGCCAAGAGCTATGCAAGTTGGAAAAAATCGCTGCAAGGCTACCTGTACCGCAGCCAGTCGCTTGATCTCGTGTATTGTGACGATCTCAAGGAGATATCCAAGGCGGGCGAGAGCGAGGGGGAGTTTCGCGCGCGGTTGGGGCACAAGGCCCGCGAGAAGCGCGATTTGGATGTCGAAAAACTCAAGCAAAAGTATGCTCCCAAGTTGCGGACGATAGAGGACCAAATGCGCCGGGCCGAGGAGAAAGTCGCCCGCGAGGAGTCGCAGTATCGGCAGTCGATGCTGCAATCGGCGATCTCGGTCGGGCAGACCGTGCTAGGAGCGTTGATGGGCCGCAAGCTGGGCAGCAAGACCAACATGACCAGCACGGCATCCACGATGCGGACAGCCAACAAGACGCTGCGCGAGCGAGAGGACGTGGCCCGCGCCGAGGACAGCGTGGAAGCCGTGCAGCGCCGTTGGGACGATCTCAACGCGGAGTTCGATGAAGAGACAGCCAAGATCGAGGCGGCCGGCGGCGTCGATCAACTGCGGTTCGAGCCGTACCCCGTCCGCCCCCGCAAGAGCGACATTTCCGTCAGCCAGGTCTCGCTGGCCTGGGTGCCGTGGCGCGTCGATGCCAGCGGATTGTCCGATCCGGTCTGGCGGTGAAGAGGGAGGGAAGGAAAGTTACGAGGCATAATGTATGAGGTATGAAGTTGCACAGTAGAGGTGCCTTCATTTGCCTGTCCGCATGAACTTGACGAACTGCGCGTCGAGCAGTTGGAGATTTTGGCCAAAGACCGCCGTGAAGTCGGCTTGCCGTTGCGCCGCGGAGTAGCCCGTGAAGTTGCCGCGGGCGGCCGTTTTGGCCAGATAGGCGGAGTAATCACGTGGGCGGGTTTCCACCAGAAAGTGCGTAAAGGCCCAGGCTTCGGCATAGGCTGCCGTGGGATCGGCCTGGAACAGCCGGTCGCCGCTAATTAGTTGGGGCAAACGGTCGGCCGGGCGTTGCGCCACCAGCCGGTCAAAGTCGGCCTTGCGCCCTGGATTGAGTCGGTCGCGGTAGCGGGCGTTGCTGCGCGAGTTCCAAACGCCGGGGGCCTCGAACAGCGTCCCCAGTCCTTCCGCCACCCACCGCGGCGTCTGGCAGAAACGGTTGTGGATGCCCGTATTGAAGGCGGTCTGGTGTGTCGCCTCGTGGATGATCGTGGCCAGGTTTTCGCTGCCAATTTGCTTGCCGTCGCCCCCGCCCAGGTCGTACATCGCCACGCGGTTGGTTTGCGGCGAGTAGTAACCAATCACACCGGGCGAGGCATTCGTGCCGGTGCGATGGGCGTACCGCTGAAAGTCGTCGCGGCTAGGAAGCACCACCGCCACCAAGGGAAACTCCGGCTCGGTCAGCTTGAAACCCCGCACCGAAAAATAATGCCAGAACGAACGATACAGGTTCTCGAACCGCTGCCCCCACTGGTCCTTCTGTCCGGCCGGATGGACCACCAGATAATGGCCTGTCCCGGTGACATCGTAGCCCTTGCCAAACTCAGCCTGCAGTCGGCTGCGGACCACGCCCGACGGGTAAGCATGAAACACGGTCGTCGTGGCTTGGACATTGCGGGCCTGGTCGGGATGGAAGTCCCACAATTTGCCTTCACGGTCGAGCAGCAGCATTTGCGACGCGGTCGCCGCCAGCGAAGTCCCCTCCAGCTTGACGCCGTCCAGTTCCAGCTTGAACACCGTCCTGGGAGGCGCGGCGGCAGCGGACTGGGCGAGCAGGCAGAGAGCAGAAGCTAGAAGCAGGCGAGGAAGTGACATGGAGGTATGAGGTATGAGGTATGACGGCTGAAAGCTGAGTCTGGCGACGTAGCCGCACGGCTCCCGCCGTGCTGGCTTGAATCGGATGCGACGATCCATCCCCGGCAACCGTGCCTAAAAATGCAACACCACTCGCGCATCAAGCCGGCACGGCGGGAGCCGTGCGGCTACGGCAGGAACGTCAACTTCGCTGCTGACCCAGGCTCCCGCCGTTGGCACCGCGGCGAAATGTCACAGGCTGATGGCTGAAAGCTGATGGCTAGTCCGCTCCTGCTTTGCACTGATCCGCCACCCGCACAACAAGCCAGCAAGGCGAACAGTACCCTCAACTCTACGTCACGATCCGCCCTCTTTCCCGTTACAAACCCGTTACACCGTGGGGGGAGATCTGTCGGTATTATTCACGTCGAAGAGGGGAACGCGGCGTGGGCCGCGAACCTGGCCGAGAAGCGGCCTCGAAAGTATCCGCATACCAAAGGACTTACGATGAACGCCATGCGACTGGGCGGCTGGTGCCTTGTGTTGTGCCTGGGGAGTTTGCCGCTGTGGGCCGATGAAACGCCCACGGCCGAACAGCTTCAACGGCAAGCCCGCGACGCCGTATACGGGTGCAGCCGTAGTCGTGGCGGCAAGGTCGCTGAACTAAGACGGGTTGGTCCGGCGGCTTTGGATGCGTTGTTTGCCTTGCAAACGGAAATGGCGGCCAAGGCACCTCATTTGCGGCCGAATGATCCCAACCGCACCGACGACGATCCCACGGCGGAGGAGTTGGCCGCGGTGGCGGAACATACTCGCCGTACCAACATTCTGCGCGAAGTCATTGACGCCGTGGGGAGCCAGCGCGATTGCAGCGCCAGCGGTTTGTATTGGTACACCGATCTGGAGGCGGCCAAGGCCGCGGCGATGAAGTCCCAAAAGCCTATTCTATCGCTGCGGATGCTGGGCAATCTCACCGATGACTTGAGCTGCGCCAATAGCCGCTTTTTTCGTACGACGTTGTACGCGAATCACCAGGTAGCCGAAGCCTTGCGGAACCGCTTCGTGCTCCATTGGCAGTCGGTCCGTCCCGTGCCGATTGTGACAATCGACTTTGGCGATGGCCGCAAACTGGTCCGCACCGTGACGGGCAACAGTGCGCATTACGTGCTCGACCCGCAAGGCCGCGTCGTCGATGCCTTGCCCGGCCTGTACGGCCCGCGGGCTTTCCTGATACGGATTGGGGCCGCCGAAGCCTTGGTCCATTTTCTGAACAAATACCCACGTCACGACGATTGGACTCGCGCTGTCGCAGCCTGGCACGCGCAAGAGTTGGAGCGCACTCAACAGGCTTGGCGCAAGGAACTCCAGAATCTGGAAACGGCCGCGGCGCAACCGGCCCGTCCGGCATCCCCGCAACAAGCCTTTTTGCAACAAGCGGCTCCACAACAGGCGGCTCCGCCCAGGGCCGCGGCAGCCGCCCGGCTCGCCCGTCCGAAACAAAGGGCGGAGCGGGTGATCTTGGCGGCGGCCACGCTGGAAGCCGCGGGCCCTCCCGACGCCAACACCAGCGACGAATTATGGGCCAAGATCGCCCTGGCACATGCCGCCGACGCCGAACTGGACCCCGCCAGCCGCGCCTTGATCAGCAGCAAATTGCCGCCGGCCGGCGCGGCGGGCGAACTGGCCGTCACCAAGGCGATTGTGGAAATGCCGCTGGTGCGAGTCGTAAGGTCGTTGCAGCAAGCCATCGCGCTCGACACGGTCAAGAACGAGTATCTCCTGCACCGCAAAATTCACGAATGGCTAGCCGCCGCCCCCGACACGGCCTTGGACGAACTGAACGAACGGGTATACGCCGAACTCTTCCTGACCCCCGGCAGCGACCCCTGGCTGGGCCTGTTGCCCGCCGATGGTTACACGGCGCTGGAAAACGGCGGCGTGGTGGCCAAGTAACGGCCCCTCGGCCACATCTCCAACCTTCTCACCCTCACAAGGATCAACCCATGTCACCTGGCTTCACTTCCCTATTTGGTTGGTTCACGTCGCTTCCACTGGCCAGCCTGTTACTGGCAGGCGCGTTGACGAATTCCGCGGCCTTGGCCGAAGAAGTCGCGGCGGCAGCTAAGGCCGTGCCGCAAAACTCACTGGCGCAAATGCCCGTCAAAGAGGTGACGGTCTTCAAGGATGGCCATGCCTTTGTCATGCATGCCGGCACTCTGCCCACCGATGAGCTGGGCAACGTTGTATTGGACTATCTCCCCACGCCGGTCTTGGGAACCTTCTGGCCCTACTCGACCGACAAGGGGGTTAAACTCAACAGCGTCACCGCCGGGGCGCACGCCGTCAGCGTGGAGCGAACCGCGCTCGATACGCGGGCCATGCTCGAAGCCAACATCGGCGCTCGGGTGATTATCCGCGAGAGCGGCATAGTCTATCACGGACGCATCGCCGGCATTCCCCAGCGCGACACGGCGGAACTAGCGACCACCAGCCCCCCCAACACGCCGGCACAGTTGCCACAAAAAGGAAGCCTGATCTTGCTGGAAACGGACGAGGGGACGCGGGTGGTGCCAATCGACCGCATTCAAGAGGTCACCTTTCGCGACGAGCCCAAGGCCACCGGAGAGAGTGAGGAGTTCCGCAATCTGTTGACGATGCGGTTTAATTGGGCCGACCAAGAGCCTGCCCGCTCGGTCGATGTCGGCATGGCCTATCTGCAGCGCGGCATTCGCTGGATCCCAAACTACCGCGTCACCATCGACGGCCAAGGCCAGGCCAAAGTCGAGCTGCAAGCCACGCTAATCAACGAACTGGCCGACCTGGACAATGTGACGGCCAACCTGGTGATTGGCGTGCCGACGTTCTACTTTAAGGACACGACCGACCCGATCGCCTTGCAGCAGACGGTGGCCCAACTCTCGGCCTACTTTCAGGAAGGGGGCCAGCAGCATTTGATGCTCAGCAACAGCCTGATGACGCAGTCGGCCCGCATGGGTGAATACCGCACGGTGCATGCCGCGCCGCCAGCCGCCGCCGCTGGCGCGAGTCTGGGCCCGGAAGTGGGCGAAGGAGGAGCCAGCGAAGACCTATTTGTGTTTACCGTTCAGCACCTGTCGCTGAAAAAGGGAGAGCGAATGGTGCTGCCGGTGGTTTCCTACGAGCTGCCCTACTCCGACATTTACACGCTCGATCTGCCGTACGGCCCGCCGGCCGAGGTGCGGCACGAATTCAACCAACAACAACAGGGCGAACTGGCCCGGCTGCTGGCAGCCCCCAAGGCGCTGCACAAATTGCGGCTGATCAACAAGAGCCAGTATCCGCTGACGACCGCGCCGGCCCTGATCGTCAAGGACGATCAGGTGTTGGCCCAAGCCATGATGACCTATACGGCCCGCGGCGCCACGACCGATCTCACCCTCACCGCGGCGGTTGATATCCAAGTCCGCCGGACCGATACGGAAGTCGAGCGCGTCCCCAACGCGGCCAACTTTAACGGCAGCGCCGTCGCCCGGGCCAACATGAAAGGCAAAATCTGCCTGGTGAACTTCCACGGCGCGCCGGTCGAATTAGAAGTCACCCGTTACGTGCTGGGCCACATGGACGAGGCCGACCACGAAGGGAGCGTCGATCAAGCCAACACCCAAGAAGATGGCTGGGTCGATAGCGGATCCGACCCTTATTGGTGGGGCTGGTACAATTGGCCCTGGTGGTGGCACCATTTCAACAGCCGCGGCCGGGCCATGTGGAAAGTGAAGCTGGAAGCCGGCGCGACCGTCGACCTAGGGTACAATTGGCACTACTTCTGGCAGTGAGAGGAGGAAAGTCAGAAGGATGAAGGATGAAAGTCAGCGGCGGCAGTCAATCAAAAATCAAAAATCGAAAATCGAAAATCGAAAATCGAAAATCTCCACCCCTCTCCATTTCATGTCCGCTAGCGTTTTAATCATCGAGGACGATGCCGCAATCCGCCGGGGGATTGTGGATGCCTTGTCGTTTGAGGGGTACAAGACGCGCGCGGCGGGCGATGGGCGGCAAGGTTTGCATTTGGCGTTGGGGTTTGATTGCGATTTGATCCTGCTTGATCTGGTGTTGCCGGGCCCTGGCGGACTGGAGATTTTGGCCGAGGTCCGCAAAACGCGCCCCACGCTGCCCGTGATTGTGTTGACCGCGCTGGGGGACGAGGGGGACCGCGTTCGCGGGCTACGGCTGGGGGCCGACGATTACGTGGTCAAGCCGTTCAGCGTGAAGGAACTGCTGGCCCGCGTCGAGGCGGTATTGCGGCGTTCTCCCCAGCGCCCGCTCGATTTGCAACAAGTTTCGGTCCCCGGCGGTGAGGCCGACCTGGCACGCTGCGAAATCCGTTTTGCCGACGGCAGCCGCAGCGAGCTCTCGGAGCGGGAGGTAGAATTACTACGCTATCTGGCGTGCCACGCTGGCCGGGCGATCGCCCGCGAGGAACTGCTGTCGCACGTCTGGCGGATCAGCCCGCAGGGCGTTTCCACGCGCACCATCGACATGCACGTAGCCCGGCTACGAGAAAAACTGCGAGACGATCCGAATGAACCGAGAGTGGTGCTGACGGTGCGCGGCAAGGGATATATGTTTGCGAAGGGAAGTTGTTAGTTTTCGGTGTTCGGTTTCAAAGGAATTTCTCCCCAAGTACCAGCAACCACGAACCACCCAGCCATTAGCCGTGTCCCGCGAGAAAAACTGAAAACTGAAAACTGAAAACTGAAAACTGAAAACTGAAAACTGAAAACTGAAAACCGAAAACTGAAAACCGAAAACCGAAAACCCATGCACCGCCCCTTCCACGTCTGGTCTCTCTTCGCCGCCGCGCTAGCGGTCGTGGCCGCGGCATTGGTCTGGCTGACGCTGGCCGTGCTGCGCGTGGATGGCCAGGCGGCAGAGGCTGCCTGGCAAGCGGCGGTCGAGGAGGACGTGCGGCTGGCGCTGTGGCGGATTGACTCCAACGTGGCCACCTTGGTCGCGCAAGAAAATGCCCGCCCCTACCTGGCGTATCGGGCTGTCTTTTCGCCGGCCAACCCCGACGAGCCGCTGCCCAAGACGCTCGATACGACGGCCGGCTTGGTGGCATCACCCTTGGCGGGCCAGATTCCGCCGTATGTGCGGCTCTATTTTCAGGTGGACGAAGCCGGCCTGGCGGCTTCGCCCCAGGTGCCGCCCGAGGGGCTTCGCGCGTGGGTGCAATCGGGCAACGCCCCAGGAGTTAAGCTCGATTTTTCCGAAGCCGAGTCGCTGCTGGCGGAAGTTGGCGGCAAGATCGACATCGACCGCCTGTGCAATGCCCTGCCCCAGCTCGATCCCTCGCCCACCATGCTGCTGATGACGCCCCCGCTGGCCGCCAACCCCGCGCCCAATGGGCCGGGGGTCGAGCAACAAGAAGTACAGCAATCCGCCATCTTCGCACAAACACCGCAAGTTGCCCGCAATGGCCGCGGCGTACAGTCCCGGCGCAACAACGATGAATTCAACCAGCGTGCACAGAATTATCAGCAGCTCAATGTGGCCAACAATACCATCATCAATCAAAACATGGGCGATCTGTTCAATCCCGCGCAAGACGCCCATGTGGGGCTGATCAGGCCGGTCTGGCTGGATGGCGAACTGTTGCTGGCCCGCCGCGTGCGCGTCCGCCAGCAAGAATTGGTGCAAGCCTGCTGGATCGACTGGCCGCAACTTCGGCTGGCCTTGGCCGAGAGTGTCCGCGACTTGCTCCCCAACGCCTCGCTGCAACCGATGCCGGGCGAACCGCACGCCAATCGCGAGCGGTTGCTGGCCTCGCTGCCGGTGCAATTGCTGCCAGGCGCGGCGCGGCTGCCCGCCATGAGCGGATTGTCGCCGTTGAAGTGGACCTTGGCCGCCGCCTGGATTTGCTTGGGGCTGGCAGCCCTGGCGGTGGCGGCTTTGCTGGCCGGCGTGCTGGCCCTGTCGGAACGGCGGGCCGCGTTTGTCTCGGCCGTAACGCACGAACTGCGGACACCTCTGACCACCTTCCGCATGTATGCGGAAATGCTGGCCGGAGGCATGGTGCCGGATCAGACGCGACGGCAAAAGTATCTCGATACGCTGCGGGTGGAAGCCGACCGCTTGAGCCATCTGGTGGAAAACGTCTTGGCGTATGCCCGGCTGGAACGCGGCGTATCGCCGGCCCGCGTGCAACCGGTCGCGCTGGGCGAACTGCTAGACCGGGCCCGCAGCCGCCTGCTTGATCGGGCCGAACAAGCCGGCATGCACCTGACAATTGAAATTCCGGCGGACCTCCGCGCGGCGCAAGCCCAGGCCGAATGCGCCGCGGTGGAGCAGATTCTGTTCAATCTGGTCGATAACGCCTGCAAGTACGGAACAACCACGGCCGAAGCAGAGGTTTGCGGCCCCAATTTACCCGCCGCAGCCGGCACGATCTTTCTGACCGCTTCGCGGCGAAACGGGCATTTGGTGCTGTCGGTCCGCGATGAAGGGCTGGGCATCTCCGCAGCGGACCGTAAGCGGCTATTTCGGCCTTTCTGCAAATCGGCCCGTCAGGCCGCCGTCACCGCGCCAGGCGTGGGCCTGGGCCTGGCACTCAGCAGGCGGCTAGCGCGGCAACTAGGGGGCGACCTGCAATTGCAAGAAAACGGCGAAGGTGGGGCCGCCTTTGAGTTGCGGTTAAGAGAGCAACCTGGCCAGGTTTGACTGGTTCGCGGTGTTGCATTGACCCCGTTCTCGGTCAATTTCGTCGCGAAAGCCTTCGCGTGGCCCGACCTATTGCCGAACTTTTCCTCCGATTCACCCCGAATCAATTGCGGGAATCGTTCCAATTCCGTATTTTTACGGCTGGCTGGAAGCCCCAGCCCCAATTGGTTTGCACGATATGCTGGCCGGGCCGCATTGCGCCCGGCGGCTTCCGCATTTTCCGAAAGCACGAGAACACCGCCATGAGCCAGGTCGAAACCGATCACTTGGACGCACCCATCAATGGAATCACCAGGCCACTGCCCAATGCCTTGACGTTGTTTGAGAAATGCCAGGCGCTGGCCCGCAACTTGTGGTGGAGCTGGCATCCCGAGGTGGTCAATGTGTTTCGCGATCTGGACCCCATCCGCTGGCGGCAGTTAGACCACAACCCCATCGCCCTGCTGTCGGAGTTCACGCCAGAACGCCTGGAGACGCGGGCCACGGAAATGGTGCTCACCAGCCGCATCAACCTGGCGTACCGCATGTTGAAGGATTACATGTCGCCCGACCGGCCAACCTGGGGCACCACCAACGCCGGCGTGCTGGGATCGAAACCGGTGGCTTATTTCTCGGCCGAGTTTGGCCTGCACGAATCGGTGCCGATTTACTCCGGCGGCTTGGGCGTGCTGTCGGGCGACCATATCAAGAGCGCCAGTGGACTAGGCGTGCCGCTGGTGGCGATCGGTCTGTTCTACGACCAAGGCTACTTCAAACAACATCTGGATAAAGACGGCTACCAGCGCGAGGAGTATCTGGATACGCGCGTCGAAAATCTGCCGATGGAACCGGCCCTGGCACCCGACGGTACGCCCATCACCATTTCCATCGACACCCGTTCGGGCCAGTTGGTGGCCAAGGTGTGGCTAATGCATGTGGGCCGCGTCAGCCTGTACTTGCTGGATTGCGACGTGGAGAGCAACCGGCCCGAGGACCAAAAGCTGACCAGCCGGTTGTACGGCGGCGATCACCGCACGCGCATCCGCCAAGAACTTGTGCTGGGCGTGGGGGGCGTCAAGGCTCTAAAGGCGCTTGGCATTTCGCCCGGCTGTTACCACCTCAACGAGGGCCACAGCGCGTTTGCCGCCCTGGAGGCCATTCGCGAGCGGATGGAAGACGACGGGCTGAGCTTCGACGAAGCCCTGCGCGAAGTGGCCCAGCACACCTGCTTTACCACGCATACGCCCGTGCCAGCCGGCCACGACCGGTTCGACGGCGGATTGATCGAAGAGCACTTGGGCCCCTTGCGGGACAAGCTGGGGATTTCCTACGACCAGTTGATGGGTCTGGGCCGCGTCGAGCCGCACAATCACGGCGAAAACTTCACCATGACCGTGTTGGCTCTCAAACTGTCGCGGCGGGCGAATGCCGTCAGCTCGTTGCATGGCCACGTCAGCCGGCGGATGTGGGCCAACCTCTGGCCGTGGCGCGTGGAAGAAGAAGTACCCATTGGCCATATCACCAACGGCGTGCATGTGCCGACCTGGCTGGCCTGGCAAATGCGGCAACTGTACGACCGTTATTTCAGCGTCAACTGGCTGCGCCGCATGGGCGAACCCGACGCCTGGCAGAACATCTATCAGGTCGATCCGGGCGAATTATGGGAGACGCACTTCGCGCTGAAGAACCTGCTCTTGGCCTTTGTCCGCCGCCGCGTCAGCCGGCAGTGCCGCCGCCGCGGCGAAAGCGACGAGGCCGTCGAAGCCGCCCGCAACATGCTCGACCCCAACGTACTGACGATCGGCTTTGCCCGGCGGTTTGCCACGTACAAGCGGGCCGACCTGTTCTTAGCGGACGAATCGCGTCTGTGTGCCTTGCTTAGCGATCCACAGCGGCCCATTCAACTCATCTTTGCCGGCAAAGCCCATCCGGCCGACGAAGGGGGAAAAAGCCTCATCAAGAAGATCGCCAACTTGAGGCACGATCCCCGGTTCGCCGGCAAGATCGCCTTCATCGAGGATTACGATGTCAACGTCTGCCGGCACCTGGTGCAAGGGGTTGATGTCTGGATGAACAATCCCCGCCGTCCGCTGGAGGCATCGGGCACCAGCGGCCAAAAGGCGGTCCTCAATGGCGGCCTGAATTTGTCGATTCCCGATGGTTGGTGGGCCGAGGCTTTCGACGGGCGAAATGGTTTCTCCATCGGCACCGGCGCATGCCATGTTTCGGACGAAGTCAATGACCGGCGGGACGCGCTAGACCTGTACCATGCGTTGGAAACGCAAGTCGTGCCAACCTATTACGACCGCGACGTAGACGGTCTGCCGCGACGGTGGATCACGATGATGATGAACTCCATCGCGTCGCTGGCCTGGCGGTTTAGTGCGCACCGCATGGTTATGGACTACACCAAGGTCAGCTATCTGCCCGCCGCCGGCGGCGTTACCTGCGACATGGCAGTGAGGTAAGGGAGTGTGGAGTGGCGAATGCCGAGTGTCGAATGTAGCGCTGTGGTGCCGCCGAACACGCGGCCAGGGCCTCGCGGCGGCCCGACAAAAAGTTTGGTGATGCCACTTAAACGCCGCTGCGCGAGGGACTTACGCTGAAAGCGTTTCAGATTTCAGCCCAGGGTACGCTCGCTTGCGAGCGCACCCTGGGTATCGTTCACGGGTAAGATGTGGTCAACCCTGAAGGGGTTGCACAACCGTTACGGCAGCCCATCATCGTTGTCGCGCAAATGGCCGCCGATCCGATCGCGATTGTGAAACCCCCGCGGGGTTTACGACATTTCTTGGCGATTGCGGACCCAGGTTGCGCTCGCTAATCGCTCGCGACCCTGGGCTGGGTTGTGAAACGCCTTCGGCGTAAAGCCGTTCTGTTAGCTTCATTTTCCGCGACGAACAGGCGGTCATTGCGTGGATGCCCGCTTCTCTTCACGATCGTCGCGCGACAAGGCAATAGCCAGTTTTCAACAGAGAACCGCGAGCTTTCAGCAACTTTTTGTCGGGCCAGGCCTTCACGGTGTCGTTGTTTCCTGAAGCCAGCAGCCTTTAGCCTTCCCTAATCTCAAAATCATACAGATCACGCACTTCGCCCACCGTCCGCGCGGCCAGGCCGGTGAAGCGCTGATGCAAGGCGTCGACATCGTCCACGCCTAGCGCAGCTAGCGTGCGAAACTTGTGCGACAAAAGCTGCTCCAGGTTGCCGCTGGTATTGCGGGCGTGCCCTTCGGGGTACATTACCAGCCCGCTGCTGAGATGGCCCAGCGAGGCATGGTCGATGTCCAACGTCGTTGGTATGCCGTCGGGGTATTTGGCGTCGTAGTCCGGCCCGCCGTGGCGGAATTCGATCTTGTCCATCAGCGACCGTGTCAGCGGATGGTGCAGGGCCGCCTGGTCGTAGTCGGCGGGCACCAGCATTAACTCCGCCCAGCCCCCCACCGCCTCGCGCACGCCGGCGGACGACGAACCGCCCCTGCCCAACTCAAAGGCCTTCCGCAATAGAGTGGCGACAATATAGACCATGGAATGGTCGGCACTTTGCCGCGTCCGCGGGTCGCGCTTGGCCACATCGCCAATAATGCCGAACGCCGGCTGGTAAATCGTAATCCGCACGGAACGCAGCCGCGTGGCATCTTCCAGCAGCGCCGGGTAGCAGGCCAGCAAATCCATCACCCCCTGGATCGCGCCGGCCGATTGATGTTCGTACAGGCCCAACTTGAAGTGCATGCCGCGCACGGCAAAGTCGTCGCCTCCGGTGGCTAGCGTCAACTCAAAGGGGCTCTCGCCGCGGGCAGCCGGTTTCTCGAATAGGCAAAAAATGGCTTCCGGGTTGCGAAAAATATCGGCCGGCCCGACAAACCCGCGCATCGCCCGGCGCATGCTTTGCACGGCCATTTCCGCGCTAATGGCGGCCGAGGCCCCCTTGCTGTCGCTCAGTTGGTGCCCCGCGCGAATAGCGCGAAACGGAATGTAATGCGCCACCACCAGCCCAATCGCCGATTCAATCTGTTGCGGCGTGGCTCCCAGCACGGCGCCGTAGGTAGCGGCCGAGGCAATCGCGCCGTGGACCACATGGTCGATCTTGTGGTCCTTCAGCGAAAAGACCTCGGCCAACCGCCCGCGAATTTCGTCCAGCAAGATCATGGCCTTCAGCATCTTCCGGCCATTCAGCCCAGCCAGTTGCGCGGCTGCCACCGCCACGGGGTAAAAGTCGTTGTGGCCAAACTCGCCGCGGGTGTGGCCGCGGGCGGGGTTGTAGCCAAAGTTGGTTCCGTTGGCGTCCCACTCGCGCACCGCCGCCGAATTGGCCAGCACGGCCTTCTCCGGCGAGACCAGCACGGCGGAGCCAAAACAAGGTACGCCTGCCTGACCTTCGGGCATGGCATAACTCAGAGCCTCTTCGCGCAGCACGCGCGGCGCATTGGTGCCGCAAGCCAACGCCGAGACGCCGCAGGCGATCGAGTCAAGGTGGAACCGCTCGACAACCTGAAAGACACTTTCGGCTGGATCGGGGTAATCGCCCGCCATGAACGACAGCGCGTACTGGGCAATCCCGCGGGCCTGATTTTCCGACGGAGGCAACGTGAGCGTGTGCATGCTTGAATCGACCGGCAAGAGAACGGATCAAGAACAGGGCGGCGTTCATTCTAACATTGAATGGCTGGAGAAGGCGGTTTCCGATCCGATCCAGGCGGGGTGCGGATGCAATCGCCTATTGCCTCCCGCAATGCCATTCCATCGGCGTTAGAAATGCAGCCTGCAATCCGCCATCTCTTCCCAATTTCGGGCACTGTTGCGTGTCGCACGGGCAATGATCCCAGGCCGACCAACGGGAAGGCCGAATGCCAGGCAATTATCCCAACGAACCGCTACAAATCGCGACCTATACTTTCGCGCATTGCGCGGAAGGCTAGAGCCGCTTTTCTTGAGGAATTACTCGCATGAACCCGTCAACCGCCACGACCGTCAACTTTCCGGAAATCCTCAAAACCGCGCGCCAGCATTTGCGGTTGTGGGGCACTCCGGCCTTGGCCTTTGTGATGTTGGGGCTGGCCTATTGCCAGCTTCGCCAGCCTGGTTGGAAGGTCACGCAGGCCCTTGTCGTGCGCGAGGAAGCCAGCGGCGGGCTTTACCGCCAGGGCCGCTTCGACAACGTCGATGCCATGAAGACCGTGCTGGAAACCGTGCAAGAAGTCGCCCGCAGCCGGGCGGTCATTCAGGCCGCCCTGGAGGAAATAGGCCCGTCCCATGGCCAAGCATCGGCCGACTGGCCATCGTTCGAGGACATCACGCGGGCGCAGGCCGCGATTCAGGTCAAAGCCCCTAAGGGGGCCGAGTTCGGCAAGACTGAAGTCATTCACCTGATTACCACCGCCGGTTCCAACGATCGGGCACTGCGGCTCAACCGGGCCGTCAGCCGGCATTTGCAAATGCGGTTTCAAGAACTGCGAGAAACGAAAGCCCGCAGCATCATCGAGGAATTGGAACAAGCCGTGCGTCTGGCCGAAGCCGACCAGACGGCCGTCACTCAAAAGATCGAAGAGATGGAGCGAGAAGTCGGTGTCGATCTGGGTGAACTGCGGACATTGAACGAACTCGGCGCGGGTGAGAGCAACTTGCGGTCGGCGACCACGCAGATCAAGAACGAGATGCGGCAAGCCCGCACCAACCAAGACGCCAACCAACAACTGTTGGAGCAGCTAAAATCAACGCGCGACAATCCGGAAAAAGTCACGGCTTTGTCTGGCCGCTTGCTGGAGGCCCAGCCCGCGTTGCGGCGGTTGAAAGATGGGCTGATCGATGCGCAACTTCGCACGGCCGAGGTCTTGGGCAAAATGAGCCCACAACATCCGTTGGCCGCGGCGGCCATGGCCAATGAAGAGGCGGTCCGCCAGGACTTGCGAAATGAACTGGGCACGGCCATCGTGGGCCTGGCCGCGGAGATCAAGGTCGGAACCAAACTGCTTGCATCGTACGAACGCCAACTGGAGGAAGTCGAGGGCCGTTTGCAAAAGCTGGCCGGAATGCGGGCCCGTTATGCCAACCTGGCGGAAGAAGTGCGGCAGCGCGGGCAGTTTTTGGAAAAGGCCAGCAAGGACTTGGCCGATGCCAAGGCCGCCGTGGCCGCGGCCCAGACGACAAGCCTGATTACCTTGCTCGATGCGCCCGAAGCCAACGACCGGCCAGCCGGCCCAGGCAACACCACCATCTTGGCTGCCTGCGGCGTGGCGGGCCTGGCCTCTGGGTTTGGGCTGCTGTTCTTGATGTACCCGCTCGGCGCGACGCGCGGCCGCCGTTGGAACGAAATCGCCGATTTGGGCCGCCGGGCCACCGACTTCTTGCGGAACCGCCGTTCCAGCGACAGCCGGGCGGCTCGCCCAGCCAGTGGTTCGAGCCGCCGCGCGGCCGACCGTACGATTCCGGCCCCGGATCCGGCGGCTGGGCTGCTTGCGCGACGGGCCGACGATTTGCCCGCCCAACTGCTAGAAACCGGCACCTCCACCGATGTAGACCGCCGTCGCGGTGATCGCCGGGGATCGTAAAGATTCGGGCTTTGCGGCAAGTGGCATCGACCGGCACGCCTGCTTGCAGGTTATCGTGGCTGCTCGTACCATCGAATGTGGCTGCACAGCCCTCTTTCCCGCGAGAATTGTGGAATCGCTAACATGACGCCAGAATCGCCGGCTCCCGGTCGCCGGGACTTTTTGCGAACCATTAGCGGCGGCCTCTGCGGCGCGGCGCTCGCCACCCTGTTGCAAAGAGATGGCTCGTTGCGGCTGGCCGCGGCTGTGGGTGAAGAAGCCCCAGCCGTCACGCGGGCCAGCTACAATCTGGTCCCTAAGCCGCCTCATTTCGAGCCGCGGGCCAAAGCCGTCATTCACTTGTTCATGAATGGCGGGCCGAGCCAGATGGACCTGTTCGATCCCAAACCCGAGCTCGACCGGCTGCACGGGCAGAGCTACTTCGACAAGATCGCCGGCGAAGTGGAATTTGTCTCGGCGGCCGGTGCCATGATGCGGTCGCCCTACAAGTTTGCCCAACATGGAGCTAGCGGTGCCTGGGTCTCGGATGTCATGCCGCACCTGGCCAGCCAGGTCGATGACGTGGCGTTTCTGCGTGGAATGTATACCGACAATCTCACGCACGAGCCGGCCCTGTGGCAAATTCATTCGGGCCAGTTGTTGCCCGGCTTGCCCACGCTGGGGGCCTGGACCACCTACGCCTTGGGAAGCGAGAACCAGAACCTGCCGGCGTACGTGGTACTCGATGACGCCGCCGGCCTGCCGGTCAATGGGTTGCAGAATTGGCAGTCGGGCTATTTGCCGCCGCAGTTTCAAGGGACAAGGTTCCGCTCGCAAGGTACGCCCGTGTTGCACCTGAATGCCGAATACGAAGAGCCGGCCGGCGCGGTGGCCGCGGAGCGCCAGCTCATCGCCGCGCTCGATGCCGGGCACCTGCGGCAACGGCAGGGGCAGCCTCAGCTAGATGCCCGCATCGCCAGTTATGCGTTGGCTGGCCGCATGCAACTGGCGGCGTCAGACGCGCTCGACCTGTCGCAAGAAACGGCCGCCACCCAAGCCGCCTACGGTATTGGCCAAGAGCCGACCGACAACTACGGGCGGCGCTGTCTGATTGCCCGCCGGTTGATCGAACGGGGAGTGCGCTTCGTGCAGTTGTTTGTGTCTGGGCAGATTTGGGACAACCACACCAGCCTGTCTGGCGAACTCAAAAAATGCTGCAATCAGACCGACCAGCCGGTCGCGGCCCTTTTGGCGGACCTCCGGCAACGGGGACTGCTCGATAGCACCTTGGTGCTGTGGGGGGGCGAATTCGGCAGGCTGCCAATCGCCCAACTGCCGGCGGACGGCAACGAGGCTGGCGCGGGCCGCGACCATAACAAGAACGCCTTCTGCAACTGGATGGCGGGCGGAGGCGTGCGCGGGGGAGTAACCCACGGTGCCACCGACGATATCGGCCTGCGCTCCGTGGAGGGCCGCACCAGCGTCGCCGATTGGCATGCCACGATCTATCACTTGCTCGGCTTGAACTACGAGGAAGTCTACTTCTTGCGCAACGGTTTGAAGGACCGCATCACCGGCGTCAAGCAAGCCCGCGTCGTCCGCGAGATTCTGGCCTAGGCCCAACCACGGCTGTAACAGGCGATTCCATCGCCGAAGCTGTAGGAGTCGTCTCCCGACGGCGACGATCGGCTTTCCATGCGGGAAAACGAAACGGCTGCAACACGGTCGGCTCGCACATGTGGCCGCGAATGGAGTGCGCGGGCCAACGAACCATACCGGGCATCACGAACGGCCGGATGAAACATGTTGGAAACTCGGGCCAAGTACGGGCGAGGCCGCCCAAGGCGCTCGACCGCGGGGACGACTCTCCATACGGCGCAGCGCGACAATTGGCAGGGATCCTTCAAGGAATCGCGGTACCCGGTTCAAAAATAAATCAGGCTCGCATGCCTGAAAGTCACACGGCTCGAAGCAAGGTTCACGTTCAGAATCATGAAAGCGCCCGCGATCGTAGTCCTTTACTCGCCAAACGGATATTGCCACACAACCGAGCCATAGCGCCGCTTCGCCCAATTCGACTGAAGTGCGTAGAGCCCGCCCCGTTGGCTGACGCGGACTAGTTCCTTCATAGCGGGCACACTCGTCGGTTTCCTACGTTCCGCAAAACGTCCGGTAATCGCTGTCGTCCGCGGGCGGCTGTTGGTACTTGGCCGAGGCGGCCCCTTCTTGGTACGGCGACTTTAGCGCAGCCAACAGGTGATGGGTGGCCGACATGTCGTCATGAGTTTCCGCGGCCAAAAGTGCTTCTTCCACCAGATGGTTCCGTGGGATGATCGCCGGATTGACGGTTTTCATCAGGACATGGGCCAATGTGTCGTGCTGGCCTTCACGGGCAAGCCGAAGCTGCCACTTTGCATGCCAGGCCAGAAATTCCGGGCTTTGGTACTGGTCGCCCGCCGGCAGAGTCTGCATCGACAGGTCGCGGAACGTGTTGGTGAAGTCGGCCCGGGCTGACTGCATCCAGTCGAGCAGGGCTTGAACCAATTCCGCGTCGCCTGCCTCTTCTGTCCGCATCCCCAGCTTCTTCCGCATCCCGGCGAGCCAGTAACGCTCGTGTCGGTCGGGGAATTCACCGAGCACCTGCATGGCGAGGGCTATCGCCTGTTTCTGGTCGGTATCCAGTAGCGGCAACAATGTCTCGCCTAAGCGGGCCAGGTTCCACTGCGCGATCGCGGGTTGATTGCCATAGGCGTACCGGCCGGCGTGGTCGATGGAACTGAACACGGTGTCGGGCCGGTAGGCATTCATGAACGCACACGGGCCGTAGTCGATTGTTTCCCCAGAGATCGCCATGTTGTCGGTGTTCATCACCCCGTGGATAAACCCGACGAGTTGCCACTTTGCGATCAGCGAGGCCTGCCGGTCAGCGACTGCACGGAAAAATGCCAGGTACTTTTGGGGGGCATCGGCGAGTTCCGGGTAGTGGCGTTTTATCGCGTAGTCGGCCAGCACCCGCACGGTCGATTCATCCCCGCGGGCCGCCAGGAACTGGAACGTCCCAATGCGCAGGTGGCTAGCCGCGACGCGGGTCAGAATCGCCCCCTTCAAGACGGACGCCCGATAGACCGGTTCGCCCGTCGTGACGACCGCCAGACTGCGTGTCGTGGGGATGCCGAGAGCGGACATGGCTTCGCTGATGATATACTCGCGCAGCATCGGCCCCAGGGCGGCCAGGCCGTCGCCGCCGCGCGAGTATCGCGTTGGGCCCGCCCCCTTCAACTGAATATCGACGAGCAGCCCGGATGGAGTTCTGTGTTCGCCCAGTAAGATGGCGCGGCCGTCACCCAGCATGGTGAACCCGCCAAACTGATGCCCGGCGTAGGCCTGCGCGATCGGTTGGGAACCACTCGGCAGCTCTTGGCCGGCAAACAGGTCCGCGGCGGCTTCCGGAGGCATCTGGCTCAGGCTTAGGCCAAGCTCGTCCGCTAGACCCAGGTTGAGAATAGCCACCTTTGACGAGCGCGCGTGAGCCGGCTGGGCCGGAGCAAAAAGAACTTCCGGCAGCCGCGAGTAAGTGTTGTCGAACCGCCAGCCGGTTGTGTTGTTATCGGCCATGGAAGCCATTGAATGCACCTTCCTGCATCTCCCGCGAACTTGCAAACCACCTCACTATAGCCGGGCGGACGAGCAACAATGCCACCTTTATCGACGGAAAACGAGTCAGCCGTGGATGTCTTGACTTTGGGGACCGAAGATTCAGCAGTCATTCGCCCGCAGATTCGACCGATCATTCCGATCCATGAACGGTCGGCGCGACCGACGAATATCAGAAGATTCGATACGGGGTGCCTGTCAGCAGACCGATCGCACCACAGTCCGCCGAATTAGTTTGAGCTTCGAATCGGCACAACAATGGTTCCGATGGTGTTAACTGTCTCTTTGGCATCTCAACGTGAATTGAGGAGTTGAATCGGCGTGTTGTGGATAGAATCGTTCTGAACGAAAGTCGGGAGTTTAGCCGTTGACCAGAAGGAGAGAACAATGCCCCTTGCCGGACCGCAGTTGTTGGCGCGCGATCCGCTTAACGAACTACTCGAGCGCGAGGCGACGGACGAGAAGCAGGCGCTGGCTACGGCAAAGACGACAATGAGCATGCGCCAGGTTGCTGAGACTAGTCCTTAAACCAGCGTATTCCTTCCGCAATTTCTGGCGAATTTCTAAAAAGCCTGAAATCCCTCGGCGTTTTGCGGCGTATTAAGAGTGTTGAATTTCCAACACACCGGACGCACGGAGGGATT
>JBFWUW010000061.1:0-44954 GCA_050247075.1 Pirellulales bacterium
GGCCAACATCGCCACAACGGGCGGGTCGTGCTCATCGGCTTGCAACAGCCGCGCCAGCCGATGGCAAACCATGCCTGAATAATCGGCCGAAATGTGCCCGTCGCCCACGCCACCCACATAGTGCAGCGAATAGGTGGCAAACACCGAGATCGGCGGCCCGCCCGGCTGGCGGACGGAAATAATGGAAACGGCCGGGTCGGTTGGCCCGGCGGGTTCCAGCAGATTGGGGCTGCCCGCCGGCGGGTTCATTTTGACCTCGTCCAGCGTACCGAACGGGTTTTCTGGCATGGTGCCAGCCTTCATATACCAGCGGCGGTTGAAGCAATGTTCGGGTATCTCCACCGTACCCACGGCCAACTCGGCGGGCCGCAAGGTGTTGGCCGCCGACTGAACGCCGTCGGCAATTCGCCGGGCCACGAACTTCTGGTAGTCGTCCAGTTCTTGCTCGGCGTTATAGCTGTTGGGACCGAGAGCGCTGGCGGCCGAATGGGTATGCGTGCCGCTAATCAGCACGCACTCGCGCGGAATACCAGTCGCCTCGTGGATCAGGCGGCGGGCCTCGTCGCTGACTTTGCGGTGGATCCCCAGCAGGTCGCAGACAACCAGCGCCAGCCGCGTCTGCCCATCGTCCAGCACCAGGCAGCGGGCATGCAGTTCGTCGTGGATATGTTTGGCCGGATAGGGGGCGAATCCACCGATGATCGGGCTGCCCAGGTCAGGCGTAAGATTGCTGGTCGCCGCGCCCGCCTTCAGCACGGGGGGCGAGCCCTCAGCGGCGGTCAGGCGGGTGACAGAGAAGGCAAACAACAACAAGCCGGCGATGGCGATAGGGAGAAGCCGTCTCATGGGGAAGTCTCGCGGGGTGGAAATTACGGATGTGGCGGGTGGCAGGCCGAAGGTTAATTCAGACTCACGTCGGGTGGAAATTTTCGCCGGGCTGGAGATTCTTCCTCGTCGTTGTTCAGCCGATCCAGCAGCATGGTGGCGCGGCAGTCAGCGTCTAGTTCGCCCAGTAATTCAAGCTTGAAGGCCCAAGGCAGCTCCAGCGTGTAGGCCACGATGTCGGCCAGAACACCCAGCGGCATGGGGCTGTCGAACAGTTGCGTGAGTTGGTCCTCGGCCTTCGGCAGCTTGCGCATCAGTTTGCGCAGCACTTGCACCAGCCGCTCGCGCAGGGCGGCCTGGCGGCCGGCCGCCGCAACGCTGTAGTGGTCGCTGAGCAACTCGACCTCCGCCATGCGGAAGGGCCGCGTGGTGGGTGGCTCGTACATAATCCGCACTCGGCGCAGGCCCATCAACAGCAGGTTGTAGCGTCCGTCGTCCAGCCGTTGGTGGGCGGTCACGCGGCCCAGGCAACAGACCGGGAAGAGGGCCGGGCGGCCTTCGTAGTCGTTCTCCCAGCCGGGTGCCAGCGTGGCGATGGCCATCAACTGGTCGTCCGCCAAAGCGTCTTCCAGCAGCGACCGGTAGCGGGGTTCAAATATGTGCAGCGGCTGCACCACATGCGGAAACAACACCATATTGGGAAGCGGAAACAACCGCACTCGGCCGGCAAAGTTATCGGGAAGTGAAAGGTCGGGCGTAGACATACGGCGGGACCGGCGGGGCAACAAGGAACGAGGCAAACAGGCCAGGCAATAGGCTATTCCTCCGGCAGCAAGTGTATCTCCGGGATCAACTCGGCATCGACCTGCAGCTTGGGGAATTCCTCCTGATTGGCTAGCACCTCTTGGAAACACCGTGAGAATTGCTCCAAGAAGGCATCGAGATCCAGCCCCATATGGACCGGCCGGTAAGGGGCCAGGTAGGCGGACGAACTGTGGTACAGTTTCTTGGCGCCGCGGATGTTGCCGTTGCCAAAGTGATGCAGGGCCACGGCGACCTGGATCAGGCCTTGATAGAACTTGCGGGATTCTCCGTGGTAGTCGGTCCACAATTCCTCCCAGACCTCGTGGGCCTCGAAGAAATCGCAGACGTTGAAATGCTCGATCCCCTGCAAATAAAGCGGATCGTAGGCCGGCTCGCTCATCGGTTCCTGCTTTCCTGGGAATAGTCCGTTGGCCCGCGCCATGGTCTGGCGGCCGGCACAATCGGCCATTATAGAGGCTAAACAGCCAAGGGAACCGCCTTCTCCCCTGATTTGGCCGGTTGCCTATGGGCCGAGGCAACGAATTGTCCTCTTTTGCGTCTCTTCCCTTGACGCCGCGCACTGGCGCAAATACTCTCACGACTTGCCTTGTGGCCGTAAGATGTAGGGCAGATATGCTTTTGCGGATATTTTTTTGGGAACATTGGTGAGGACGGCGCGGTGAATTTCGCAGCGGTTGGACCGATCGCGGTGCATTTGCCCGCCAAGGTCGAGACCAACGACGAACTCCGCCAAATGTTCCCTCGCTGGGACATCGACCTGATCTATTCCAAGACTGGCATTCGCGCGCGGCATATTGCCGCGCCGGGCGAGTGTGCCTCGGACCTGGGGGTAGCAGCCGCCGAAAAGCTGTTCCGCGACTTCGATATCGACCGCCGTTCGATCGACTTTCTGCTGTTCTGTACGCAGACGCCCGACTACCCATTGCCGACTACGGCCTGCCTAATGCAGAACCGGCTGGGCTTGCGGACCACGTCGGGGGCGATTGACTTTAACCTGGGCTGCTCTGGCTTTGTGTACGGACTGGGGTTGGCCGACGGCCTGATCCGCGGCGGGTCGGCCAAGCGCGTGCTGTTGATCACGGCCGAAACGTATTCGCGCTATATCGATGCGGAAGACCGCTCGCTGCGGACTATCTTTGGAGACGGTGCTGCCGCAACCTTGCTGGAAGCGACGGACCGCCCCATGTTGCGGGGTTTTCAATACGGTACGGACGGCAGCGGGGCCGACCGCCTGTTTGTCTGCCAGGGGGGGGCGCGGGACGAGCCCATCAAGAGCCGCACGCGTCACCGTTGGGCCAGCCCCCTGTACATGGATGGCCCAGGACTGGTCGATTTTACGGTGGAAAGCATTCCCCAATTGGCCGAAGAGGTGCTGAGGGCTTCCCAATTCGACCGTAAGAACGTGGACCTTTATATTCTGCACCAGGCGACGCTGTTGATGCTCAACCGCTTGCGCGAAGGGCTGCGGATAACGCCTGAGCAACTGCCGATCGTCCTGGAGGAGTGCGGTAATACGGTCTCTTCCACCATTCCCATCGTCATTGAGTCGCTCCGCGGGCAGGGCAAGCTGCACGCCGGCATGAACTCGCTGCTGATCGGCTTTGGTGTCGGCCTCTCTTGGGCCGGCTGCCTATGGGAAGAAAGCTTTGCCCGCTGAACGTAGCCGCAATCGCGCCTGCTTTGCCGGCTTGAATAGGATGGCGGCTGGCACTGGGGGTACGGCTGCCCGATATGGATCAATCGGCTTTGATTCGAGCCGGCATGGCGAGAGCCGTGCGGCTACGATCTGGCAAAAGTCTTTGACAGCAGGCCATTCCTGCTATTACCATAGCGAATGATCTGTATCGGTCGCATGGACTTTACCGACTTGTGGTCAGGGCCGGAGACTTGCAGATTAGCCACGGCCACCGCCACGGTTGGCTGGCTCCCGCCACGGATGATCCGTTGAGAACTCGCCAGCGGCGTTGCCTGGTGCTAAAGGCCATGCCGCTGCTCGATTTGTCCTGCCTGTTGTTGCCTGCCTGCTTCATCCCACCTTCTTGTCCGATTCGAGGCGTTGTCGTGAAAGAATCACTAGCCAGGGTCGCGTTGGTTGCCTTGCTGTTGTTGCCGGTTGCCGCTAGCGGCCAGGCTCTCGCGCAGCCCCCCGCCGTGAATTACATGCTGCCGCACGCGATTGCGCCGGGGCAAACCGTCAACGTCACGTTCTACGGCGGTACTTTGGCCAACAGCAGCGGAATTTGGAGCAATCTGCCGATTCAGGCCGTCTTGGCCGCCGGCATTGAGGGGAACAACACCAAGGCCGACAACGTGGTCTATTCCATTACCGTGCCGGCCGATGTGCCGGTGGGGATTGGCGGCTACCGCCTGGCAACCGTCGCGGGCATTTCGCCCACGCGGCTGTTGATGATTGACGACCTGCCCAGCGGCCTGGATGCCGGTAACAACAAGACCCTGGCCACCGCGCAGGAACTGACTTTGCCCATCGCCATCGATGGCTCGGCCGAGCCGGAGAGTTCCGACTTTTACAAGTTCAGCGCCACGGCTGGCCAGCGGGTGTCGGTGGAAGTTGTCGCCCAGCGGTTGGGAACGGCGCTCGACCCGGTTGTCCGCTTGCTAGATGCCAACGGCAAGGAATTGGCCTATAGCGATGACGATCCGGGGATTGGCGTCGATAGCCGGCTGGCCTTTGTGGCCCCGGCCGAGGGCGTGTACATCATCGAACTCCGCGATTTGCGTTATCAAGGGGGTGCGTTGCACCGCTACCGCCTGCGAGTGGGCGATTTCCCCCTGGCGACCGTGCCGTTTCCCTTGGGTGCCACCAAGGGGGCCTCGGCCCATTTGGCCTTTGTTGGGCCCGCCGCGGCGCAGGCCGCTCCGGTCGATATCACCATGCCGCAACAAACGGCTGGCGAACAGGTCAACGTGGGGGCCAAGTTCCCCAGTGGGCAAGGGTCGGGCCATGTACGGCTGGTGGCCAGCGACGTGGCCGAGTCGGTGGAGATTGAACCGAACGACGCGCCGGAACAAGCTACGCCTATCGTGTTGCCCGCCGCTATCAATGGCCGGTTTGAATTGGCCAAGGATCGCGATTTCTACCAGTTTGAGGCCAAGGCCGGCCAGCGATTGGTGTTCACGGGCCAGACACGCAGCTTGGGTTCGCCGACCGATTTGTTCCTGCGGATGTACAACGCCGATGGGGGCCTGATCGCCGAGGCCGAAGACAACGGCACGGAGGAAGGTGCGCTCAACGTCACTTTTCCAGCGGATGGCGTTTATCGGCTGATGGCCGAGGATTTGAACCGTCGCGGCGGGCCCTCGCAAGCTTATCGCATCGAGGTTGCCCCGTATCAGCCAGGCTTTTCGCTGGTGACGGATATGGAAAAGTACGATGCTCCGCTAGGGGGCGTGTTCGTGGCCAAGGTCACCGCGGTTCGCCGCGATTACAACGGCCCGATTACGTTGGAGGTTCAGGGGGCAGGCGACGGGTTCGTGCTGGCCGACAATGTAATTGCCGAGGGCAAGCCCGAGACGATCGTGAAGATTACGGTCCCCAGCCGGATTGCCAGCGGCACGCCTACCGTGCTGAATATCGTGGGACGGGCCAAAATTGGCGAGGTCGATTTTACCGCCAAGGCCAGTTCGATTACTCCTCTGCGCGCGGCGCTGTCGGGCCTGCCCTATCCGCCCGAGGCGCTCGACGGCGCGATCGGCGTGGGGGTAGGGCCGGTATTCCCCGATTTCTTCAAGCTGGCAGTGGATAACAACACGATCTTGTTCCCGCAAAAAATCGGCAGCGGCCTGGCCAAGGTCAAGGTTGAAAAGCTCAACAACTTCAATGACGTCGTTACTTTGGCCGTCGACGGACTGCCCGCCGGTTTTACCGCCGAAGTCCAGCCGATCGCCAAGGACGCCGCGGAAGTCGCCTTTGCCATTAAAGGCCCGACTGATCTGCCGGAGGGCGAACACAAGATCACCATTCGTGGTGACGCCGTGTTGACCAACCAGCCCAAGACGGTGCTGCTGGCCGATGTGTCTTTGAAGGTAGTCCAACCGCTGACAGTGACGGTCGTGCCTGCTGGTCCCATCACCATCAACGGCAAGCAAAAGGTCAAGGTCAGCGTGGCGCGATTCAGCGCGGATACCGGACCCGTCCCCCTGCTCTTCAAGAATTTGCCGGCCAACGTGACCGTGCCCGACGCCATCGCTATTCCAACGGGTGCCGCCGAGGTCGAGGTCGAGCTGACCGCGGCCAACGCCACCGCCGGCAAGGTCGAAAATCTGATCGTCGTGGCCACCGCCGTGTTGCAAGGCAACGCCGTGCTGGGCGAGAGTGCTCCCGCCGTGTTGGAAGTAACCGCCCAATAGCAATTTGTAGGAGGCGATTCCATCGCCGATTCATCTGTTTTCAACGCCGAACGCCACGCCGCATCCTTGACTCTTGCGCCAGCGTGGCTTATGAACAACTGTTGATGCGTCCCCTGTTTGCCTGCCGAATTTGCCCCACCACGGATCTCGCGATCCGACAATTCCACAGCGAGGGAAATGCAATGTTTCATTCGATGCGCCACACCGCAGCAAGGATCGCCACGGCCGCCTGGTTGGTCGGGTACATTGTCCTGGGAACCGCTCTGACCTCCGCGGCCGACGATGGCAGCGAGTTGGAGCCGATCGTCGTTGGCACGCCGGCCAAGATCGAGGTCTTTCCCGCGGCCTTCAAACTGGAATCGCCCCGCCGCAAGATGCACCTGATTGTCACCGGCACCTATGCCGATGGCTCTCAGCAAGACCTGACGCGCATGGCCGAGTTTTCCTCCAGCAACCCGGCGGCTGTCGTGGTGGAAAACGGCGTGGCCCGGCCCGTGGCCGACGGCGCGGCCGAGATCACCGTGGTAGCTGGCGGGCAAACGGCTAAAGCGGCGGTGGAGGTTTCCCAGCAGCAAGTGGCCGATCCGGTCTCGTTCAACTACGAAACGCTGGTGGCCCTTTCCAAGCAAGGCTGCAACTCGGGGGCTTGCCACGGTTCGCCCAGCGGCAAGGGAGGCTTCCGCCTTTCGCTGCGGGCCTACGACCCTGTTCTGGATACCGAGACCCTCATTCGCGAAGTCTACAACCGCCGCACGAACGTCTTCGAGCCAGAGAGCAGCCTGCTGTTGCGCAAGCCGCTGATGGAAATTGCCCACGGCGGCGGACGTCGGATTAAAAAGTCCGACGCCAGCTACGAAATTCTCCGCAACTGGATTGCCGAAGGATTGAAGATCGACCCGCCGGAAGCTCCCAAGCTGCTCAAGCTAGAGGTCTACCCGCCGGCCCGCATTTTGCACCGTCCGGCCCACACGCAGCAAATGCTGGCGATGGCCCATTTTTCCGATGGCACCATCCGCGACGTGACCGATCTGGCGGTTTTTTCCAGTTCGGATGAAGCGGTGGCCACGGTTGACGAAAACGGCTTCGTGGTCGGCCAAGACCGGGGTGAGTCGGCCATTTTGGTGCGTTATCTGGAAAAGATGGAAACATCTTATGTCATGTTTTTGAAGGACGTGCCCGGCTTTGTCTGGCCCGCTCCGCCGGCGGCCAATTTTGTCGATGAGTTGGCTTTCCAAAAACTGTTGCAGATGAAGATTGCCCCGTCGGACCTATGCAGCGACGACGAATTCATCCGCCGCGCCTATCTGGACGTGATTGGCATTCTGCCCAAGGTGGAGGAAGTCAACGCGTTCTTGTCCGATACCGACCCGGCCAAGCGGGCCAAACTGATCGACGTGCTGTTGGATCGGCCGGAATATGCCGAGTTTTGGGGGCTGAAGTGGTGCGACCTGCTCCGCATCAACAACAAGCTGGTCACCGCCGCGGGCGTACACAAGTATCGCCGCTGGGTCGTGCAATCGCTGCGAGAGAACAAGCCCTACGACCAGTTCGTGCGGGAGCTGCTGACCGCGCAAGGCAGCACCTACGACAACCCAGCCGCCAATTATTTCCGCACGGCGGCCGACACCAACGACTGCGCCGAGACAACCAGCCAGTTGTTCTTGGGCATTCGCATCCAATGTGCCAAGTGCCATAACCACCCCTTCGAGCGTTGGACGCAAGACAATTACTACGGCATTGGCGCGTTCTTCAACCGCGTGCAGCGCAAGAAGAGTGCCTCGCCCGACGAAATGGTGATTTACGTGGCCCGGTCGGGTGAGGTTACCCAACCACGCACCGGCAAGCAAATGAAACCCTGGCTGCCGCTGAAGGGCGAGCAAGACATGCCGGGCGAGGACGACCGCCGCGATGCCTTCGCCGATTACCTGGCCCTGGCCGACAGCCCGTTATTTTCCAAGGCGGCCGTCAACCGCTTGTGGGGCCATCTTATCGGCCGGGGCATAGTCGAACCGGTCGATGATTTCCGGGCTTCCAATCCCCCTTCCAACGCGGCCCTGTTGGATGCCCTGGCCGCCGACTTCGTCGCGCACGGGTTCGACCAGAAGCACACCTTGCGGACGATTCTCAACAGCCGCACCTACCAGTTGAGCAGCCGCAAGAACGAGTTCAACAAAACCGACACCAAGTATTTCTCGCACGCCAAGACGCGGCTGCTTTCGGCCGAGCAATTGCTCGATGCCATCTGCGACGTGACCGGCGTCCGCGAAAAATACGCCGGCCTGCCCGACGGCACCCGGGCCACGCAGTTGCCCAGCCCCGACGTGAACAACTACTTCCTCAAGGTGTTCGGCCAGCCGCCGCGTGAGATGGCTTGCCAGTGCGAGCGCTCGACCGAGTCGAACCTGTCGCAAGCCTTGCAGATGATCAACGGCCCGTTGATCCACGGCAAACTGCGCGACGCTAACAACCGCTTCCGCCAATTGGTGGCAGCGGGCAAGACCGACTCGGAGATCATCGGCGAGTTGTACCTGGTAGCTCTCTGCCGCCAGCCCGGCCCAACCGAGTTGGAAGCCGCCACCAAGCACATCGCGGCCCAGCCCGACCGGCTGCAAGGCCTGGAAGATGTCTGCTGGGCCTTGCTCAACGCCAAGGAATTCTTGTTCCAGCATTAGAAAACCGCGCCAACTTCAACGCGGTCGGCAACAATTTGCCGGCCGCGTTTTTTTGTTGGGTGCCGAGCCGATTAAGCCAACACTTGGCGGCACAGGCAGGATGGATACGTTCCCGTGCTCGTGAAAACTCATTTCCGCGTCAATTCCACGGACCGTCCATCCGGGTCTTTGACAACCGCACGCAAGCCCCATTGGGTCTGCTTCATATCGTTCGTGATTTCGAAGCCTTGTTGCCGTAGTGATTCAATAACCGATTTCACGTCATCAACCTCGAAACCAAGCCGCGTGGTTCGGTTCACCTCATCTGGCGACTTGACCGAATAGATTTCGAAGACCACACCCCTGCACTCCGCGGCCCAGTGCATGGGGCCCTTGCCGTGCTGCTCGCTTTGGAACCGCAGCCCAAGCAACTCGTAGAAACCCACGGTACGAGCCGGTTCGTCGGATCGAATGACAACCAGGTTGAGTCGAGGGTTGGTCATTGGATTCTCGCGGGGCGACTCCCTAAACGCCAATGCTCATCCACGAAATCCGTGTGATCCGTGGTTCTTCGACCTTTCAATACCGCCGCCTACGCGGGCGATGTCTCGTCAATTACAACTTTGTTCGTGCATGAATCACTCCCTCACACCCGCGTAATCTCGGCGGGCGGTCCGAAGAGCTCCAGGATGATCTCCGCCACGGCGGGGGAGGAGCGGTCGCGGCCCAGTTGTTGCAGCCCGCTCCAGAGGCGCTCGCCGGCGGTGATGACCCGTTCCAGGTGGGGCGGGCAAGGGGTTTGCCAGGCGGCGTCGAGCGACATTTCCTCGATCTTGTCGCGGAGCAGGCTGGGCAGGGCTTCCAGGTCGTTGGTGGTGCTGAAGCCGGTCTGTCCCACCAGCAGCGGGTTGTCGCGGCCGGCGACGGCGCTGCGGACATCTTCCTTGTACAGCACGACCGGTTTGCCCAGCGTCCAGGCGATGGCCGACTCGGCCACGCCCCCTTCGTCCGGCACGCGGCCGTTCATGTTGAAGACCAGCGACCCGCAGTCGACGGCCACCTGGTAGACATCCAGGGCGAACACGGCCTCGTGCAGCAACTGGCCGGTCTGTTGCGGATCAAAGCCTTGCTCGACCAGGTAGGGCAGCACCTCGGCAAACTCCATGCCGTCGGAATGCGGCACGAAGGTCTCAAAGCCGCCCCGTTGCAGCACATAGGCCACCCGCAGCATTTCGCGGCGTTCGGCCTCGTTGAACAATGGGCCAGCACAATAGACCCGCTGCAAATTGCGATAAGGGTAGAGGGTGGACATCCCATGTACCTTTGGAACAGCGTCATGCGGGCCGCACGCACCACCGCGCCGGCCAACCTACCTCGTTAGATTATCCGGCCCGCGAACCGGCCGCAACGGTTTTAGTTGCCGGCGATTTTGGTGGCACGGGCAACTTGCCCGTGTCCCGCGTGGTTTCCGTCCCGAGGTGAATCCGTGGATACAGACGGCATGGGCGAGACGCCCAGGCCACGAATTGGCCAGCCAATCTCATGCCAACAACTTGCGATACAGGCTGGCGAAGCGGTCGATCATCCGTGTAACGGTGAATTCGCTTTCGATCCTCTGGCGGCCCGCCGCGCCCAGCCGCTGGGCCAGGTCGTTGTTTTCCAGCAGCCGCAAGATAGCGCTGGCGAACGCGGGCCGGTCGTCGGGCGGAACCAGCAGGCCGGTCTGGTCGTGGATGACCAGATCGCGGTTGCCCGGTATGTCGGTGGCCACCACCGGTATGCCCGCCGCCATGGCTTCCATGAGGACGTTGGGCAGCCCCTCGAACTCGCTGGCCAGCAACAGCATATCCAGGGCGGGCAGCAACTGGGGGACGTCGGCCCGGTGCCCCAAAAAGTGGACGTTGCCGCTTAAATGGAGATCGTCGCGGTAGCTTTCCAAGCGGTCGCGAAGGGGACCATCACCGATGACCAGCAGATGAAAATCTTGGCGGACGTTTTGCAAGATATCGCAGGCCTGCAATAAATGCTTGACGCGTTTCTGTGGCCATAGCCGGCCAACCGCCCCCAGCAGCCGGGCATTGCCTGGCAGGCCCAGATCGGCCAGCAATTGATCGCGTCGGGCAGCCGGTCCCCGGAACGGCGCAATGCCATTGGGGATCAGCACGAATTTTTCCGCCGGCAGGCCCTGGGCCTGGTAGAAGTCGCTGACGCCGGTGCTGTTGACGACGATGGCCTGGGTGCGGCGGGCCAGGCGGCGGTCGATGGCCAATTGATGCCACGATTTCCACGGATCGACGCAGCGCTCGCTGGCGGCCACACGCCGCACGCCCGCCGACCAGGCCGCCGTGCGGCCATAGGCATTGGCCGCGAACATCCAGGTTTGCACCAGGTCGGGCTTGAGCCGCCCGATATGCGACCGCAGCCGAAACCAAGCCGATGGATCGAACTTGAAGCGCTTGCCGATGACTGTAACCGGTATCCCCTGTTCGGCCAGCGCCGCTTGCAGGGGGCCGCCGCGAGTCAGTGCGCAGACATGGACTTCAAACTCATCGCGCGGCAAGCCACCAGCCAGCAGAGTGAGCTGTTTCTCGGCCCCCGACTGGTCTAGCGAGGGGATAATCTGCAAAACGCGATGCGGCATGGATGGAAGGAGCGAATTGGTCGAAGCGCGGCGTTTGCGTTCGCTACGGCTGCAAGGTGAACGTGGCGACAGCCTCTTCGCGGGCGGACTGTTGATCCAAGGGGATGCGGTGGTAGCGGCCCGCCAGCCATTCCGGCAATTGGTCGGCGTAATGGGGACTGCCGGGGTGGCCCGACTGGCTTTGGCAGTCGATGGCCGACAGTTCCGCCGGCGAGGTGCTCAGGTCGGCGACCAACCGGTAGCCCGCCCCTATTTTGGCATTCCAATCGGGACCGGGCGACACGTTGCAAATGGTGGTCAGGCCCCCTTGGCACGGCTGTCCGCCGTGGTCCAGTAGAGAACTCAACTCGCCGCGTGCGGTCAGCACATGCCGCAGTGGAATGCGGTGCAGGCTGCCCCAAGTCCAAGTGTTTATGTCCGGTCCCAGCCGATTGGACAAGAAGTCGAGCGTAGCGCGAAACGCCGCCAGAATCGCCGGCTTGCGCTGACCGAGTGGAAACCAACCTTCGGCTTCGTCGCCCAGCAGCCTGGCCGAAAGGCCGGCGACTCCGCCCGACAGCAAAGCGCCGGTCTCGCCTTCAAACCGCGCGGCGGCAACCGTCTGCGACCAGGTGGAAAAGAAGACGTCAAACAGCGTGGGACCGATCGCCTCGGCCGTTTCGTGGTAGTCCCAAGCCGACAAGATCTTTACCGCTTGTTGCACGCGGACGTCGTTGTCGGCCTTGAGAATATCCAGCAGTTTGGGGACCAGATTGCGTGCCCGCGGTGAGAGGGTCTCTTGGTGAATATTGCCAAATTGTTCCGCCGAAAGTCGAGGCACCGCTTCAATCCGTTCGCGAATACGCACGGCCCGATGGTCGTCTCCCCAGGTGCCCGACAGCGGATAGGCAAAGTCGTCCGGAGCGGGCCGATGGTTGGCGGTAACGGCAAAACCTTGCGGCGGGTCGGCCATTTGCGGCATCCCCTCGAAGGGGATCAGGCCATCCCACTGGTGCGCCGGATCCCAACCGGGCCGGTAGCCCCGTTCCCAAATGTTACGAATGGGAATGCCGCCGCTGGCGTGATAGCCGATATGCCCCTTGACGTCGGCAAAGACCATGCAGAACGTGGGAACGTACCAGGGCCGCAGCGCTTGCCGAAAATCGTCGGCAGTGCGAGCGCGGTCCATCTGCAATTGCGAGGTCAACCAGCCGCCGCGTTCTGTCCCTAGCCAGCGGATGGAAACCGGACCGGTGCCGCGTGCCGCCGGCGGCAAGACTTCATCGACGATCGGCCCGTTGTGCGAGATCACCACGGTCTTGCGGACGGGCGACGCGCCGCGAACCGCGACGACCTCCTCCCGTTGGCGCGACGGCAGCCATTGGCCATCGTACAAGAAGCAGCCGGGATGCTCGGGGCTGGTTTGTTCTTGGTACAGATCTCGCTGCGAGCAGATGTTGTTGGTGCAGCCCCAGGCGACATGTTCGTTGCGGCCAAACAAAATAGCCGGCATACCCACATAGGCCATGCCCGCCACGTTGAACGAGCCGCCGCAGAGGTGGGCCTCGTACCAGCAAGAGACCGCCTCGAAGGCAATGTGCGGGTCGCTGGCGACCATCGGTTTGCCGGTGGTGGTGCGGCGGCCATCGACAACCCAATTGTTGCTGCCGGTGGCACCGTCGGGGTCGCCGGCCGCGGTTCCCACGGGCCGGCTGCCGCCGCGCGTGGTGGGGTAAGTGCCAGGGTGAACGATCGACTCTTTGTCGGACTCGCGTTCCAAGAATGCCCGAAAGAGGGGGCCGTCGCCCAAGGCCCGTTTGGCCAGTTCTGGCATGACAATCACCGGAAAGCGGCCCGTCAGATACCATTGCAACTCGCGCTCGATGACCAGGCTGTCGAGCGGGGTCCAAGGTTCGGGCCGATAGTCGAGCAAGTCGAACTCAATGGGCGGATGCTGGCGAGAGTCCTCGATATGGGCGTTGATGCCGGAGGAAAACGAGGTCAATAGGGTGCGGGTCTCTTGCGGCAGTTGCCGCCACTCGTTCTCAGCCAGGTGCCGCAGGCCAATCGTGCGGACCAGCAAGTCGTATTCCAACGCGTCTGGTCCCAGGATCTCGGCCAACCGGCCCGCCCCTTTCCGCCGCAAATAGTCAAGCTGCCACAGCCGGTCTTGAGCCATGGCGTAGCCAAAGCCAAAGAACAGGTCTTGGTCGTTGTCGGCGTGGATATGCGGAATGCCCCAAGCATCGCGGCCGATATCGACCGCCTTGCGCACGGCGTGGCGGGCCTGGCCCTCCGTTGATGGCACACGCGCGGTCAATTCAGCCTGCCACCAGTCATCAAATTGTTTTCGCGACAGGCCCGCCGCCGCGCAGATGGTGGCAATGGATTCACCCGCCCCCACGCGGGCCAGAATGGCTTTGGAAGATAATTTCATGGAAAAATCCGAGCGGTGCGTCGAATGGGCGGCAGTACTACGGTGACAATTTTAGGTGCCGCATTTTAGCAACAATTCCACCGCTTCGCGTCCGGTCATGCCAGGTTGAATCCCCAGGGCCACGGCTTGTGGCGTGGCTTCGACAATTTTGGCGGCATACAAGTCCTCCGGCTCAACCAACGGCCGCTGGGGCGTGCCGCGGCAGATCGCTACGGCCTGGCCAAATTCCGCTGCCGTGCGGACATCGTAAATGCCGCAGCCCACCAGCCCCGCGTGCGTAAGAATCACGCAATATTGTCCGCCGCGCCAGCGGTTGCTGATGCCGATCGCCGCTCCACCAGCAAACTGCAATTCGCGCGAAACGGTGCGAGGGAGTAAGTCGGACATGATAATTTCAATCGTTTAAAAAGTCGGCCGATGCCGTATGTCTGCTGAAACATGCTACTCGTCATACAACCGCACTTCGATTTTACCGTCTTGCGTGATCCAGCCGCGGTAGAGGCCCTCGCAATTGCGGCTGGCGGCGAAGTTGCCTTGTGGATCGAGGACGATTGCCGCTCCCTCGCCCGTCTCGGTGTCGGAGATGCGCAGGTCTTGCTGGATCACCTGGTCGGCCGCGGCTTGCACGCCTAAGCCCCGATACTTGACCAGCGACACAATGCTATGGGCCACGGCGAAACGGATGAAGTACTCTCCATGTCCGGTACAAGAGACGGCACAGCCAGCGTTGTCGGCATAGGTGCCGGCACCGATGATCGGCGAGTCACCGACACGGCCAAATCGCTTGTTGCTCATGCCGCCGGTGCTGGTGGCCGCCGCCAGGTTGCCCTGTTGATCGACCGCCACGGCTCCTACCGTTCCCCAGTAGGTGGGAGGATTGTCAGCCCCGTTGCCGGTTTTGCTTGCCCCCTTGGGCACGGTCGAATCGTTGGCTTTTTTCTCGGCCTCTTCCTCGCGGATCAGCCGCTCCAACTGGCGGACGCGCTCGGGCGTGCGAAAGTAGTCGGGCGAGACCAGTTCCAGCTTTTGCTCCGCGGCGAATTGTTCGGCACCGCGCCCGATCAGCATGACGTGGGCCGATTTTTGCATCACGGCGCGGGCGGCGGAGATGGGATGCTTGATGGTGGTCACGCCCGCCACGGAGCCGGCCCGTTTGGTTTGGCCCTCCATGATGGAGGCATCCAGCTCCGACTGGCCGTCGTGCGTCAGCACCGCGCCACGGCCGGCATTGAACATGGCATCGTCCTCCAGCACGCGCACTGCCGCCTCCACGCCGTCGAGGCTGGTGGATCCCGGCTTGTTCAGTGCCGCAAAGCCGGCCTGCAACGCGGCCGCCAACCCGGCAGTGTACTTCCGCCGCAGCTCGGGGGTCATTTCGCTCTTGGGCCGCCCCGTCCCTCCATGCACCCCCAACACGACATGCGGTATCACAAGCGGTTCCTCCGCCAAAGAGAGAGTGGAGCAGGCCAGCCAGATAAAGGCAGAAGGCAGAAGGATGACGGGAAAAGGATGGGGCATGAGGTATGAGACATGAGGTATGAAATACTAAACACCGAACACTCACGCCCCCAGTTTCTCCGGGATGGACTCATCCGGCAAGTAGCGGTGCTGGCATGTGGTGGGCCGTGCGTTTCTCATGTCCATGCTGGCTTGCGGCGTTTGTTTCTTCTAGAATCAATAGGTAGTTGGTAATCGCACAAGGATTCTTGAGGAGGATACGACGATGTTCTTGAAGAGCGCATTTTGCCTGGCCCTGGGCCTGTTGTTGGCGGCACCGGTGGCGGCCGAGGAAATCAGCGGCGACTATCTCGAGACGCGGACCTGCGATATTTACACCGGGCCGTGCTTTGCCAATTCCGAGGTTGGCCTGTCAGGACGCGAAGCCCTGATGGCTTGGAGCATCGACCAGGGCCAGCATGACGGTGTTGATTTGTCTGGTCTGCGCGTGGTGCTGGCCATCCGTGGGGCGGGCACCTTGGGCATGGGGGGAGGATTGGTCGTCAATCCCGATCCGATCAAGGCCGTGATCCTGGTTGACGATCGTGCCACCCCAGAACAATCGGACGCCTTGGTGGCCTTTGTGCGCACCCATGCGGCCCGCGTTACGGGCGATGTCACACGCGTGGCCGCCGTGCCGATCACGTTTGAACTGGACCACATCGAACACGCCGGCAGCTTGCAAGCCGGCAACGAAGTCGCTATCCACACGCGGGCCTTGAATGCCGCCGACCATTGCTGCACCAACGAAGTCGTGTTTTATCCCCCGCTGGCTGCCGCGGAAAACGTGGTCGCGGCCTATACGCTGGAAAGCCACTTTGGCGGCCGCGGGCTAGGGGCGCGTTGGTCCAAGCCCAACACCCGCAGCGCCTTTTTGGCGACGTTTGCTTATTAATGACCCATTGCAGGAGGCGTTTCCACCGCCGAAAAAAATGTAGAGGAGGCGTTTCCAACGCCGATGGAACGGCACAACACGCATCCATCGGCGTTGGCAACGCCTCCTACAGGTTCGGCGTTAGAAAGGCCTGCCACCAGAATACGACCGGCAGCCATTGCACCTGGAGAGTTTATGCGCTACGTCTTGTTTGTGTTGTTTGCTTCGGCCATTGTCTCGTTGCAAACGGCGGTAGCCGCCGACTATCGCCTGGAGGAACTGCCAGAGGCCGCGCCGGCTGGCGAGTTGTCTGCGGCTGTCGCCAAGACGTTGCAGCCAGCCGGCAGCAAGATCATCAAAGGCAAGAGCCGCACGCTTTGCGATGTTTGGTTTTGCAAGACTTGGAATGCCAAGTCCGATTTCAAGCCCACGAACACGGTCCTTTATCCGTTTGAAGTTGGCCAATTGGTGGGTGCCGTCCGCTTCAAGAGCAAGGGGACCGACTTCCGCGGGCAAGAGATTCCGTCGGGCGTGTACACCATTCGGTACGCGCAACAACCGGTCGATGGCAACCACGTAGGAACGTCTGACACGCTCGACTTTTTGCTGTTGCTGCCCGCGGAAGTGGACCAGGGGATAGAACCGCTAGACGCCAAGGAAATGTTCAAGACGAGTGCCAAAGTGGCGGGCACTAACCATCCGACGATGCTCACCTTGCAGGCGGCAGGCAGCACGGGAAGCGAAACGGCCGAATTGCGGCATGATGAGGAGAGAGACTATTGGGTACTTTGCACGACCGGCAAAGCCGGCAAGCAGGCAGTACCGCTGGAAGTCGTGATTGTGGGCGAATCCGAACATTAGTTGCCTGTAGGAGGCGTTTCCAACGCCGATCGAATTGCGTGGCGGCGTTCCCATCGGCATTAGATACGCCTCCTACAAATATTGAAGTCAATCCATGCGAAAAGATTCTTGGTCCATCCCGACTTGCCTGACTGCCGCGGCCATCGCCGTTGGCTTGATCTTGGGGGGTCTGGCCATGCCGAGAGCGGCGGAAGATATTCCATCCCAGGCAAAGCAGCCCACGGACAAGCCGCAACCAACGGCCGACTCTCCAGCGGCTGAATCCACGGGCGGCCAGCCTGCGTCGGGCAAGTCGCACGAGAATCTCTCGCTGCGCGGCAAGGTGGTCTACTTGGCCGAGGCGTTGCAACGGCGCTTTGGAATTGAGACCGACGCCGACGCCGTCCGTCAACAAGTCGCGCTAGAGACGGATGAAGGAGAACTGTATCCTATCGTCAAGGATGCTCGCGGCCGCGGGTTTCTACTAGACGATCGGCTGCGTGATGTCGAGATGGAGTTGCTGGTGCGCCGCCATATCGGTTCGCCCGTGGTGCAGGTGATTCGCGTGTACACCATCAAACCCGACGGCCGTTACGAACTAGACTACTGGTGCGACATTTGCGCCATTCCGATGTACGAACTGAAACAATGCGAGTGCTGCCAAGGACCGATCCGCCTGCGCGAGCGGCCGGCGGGCTCGGCCACCAAGACAGCCGGCGAAGCTGGGAGCCAGCCATGAAGCAACAGGACCACGAAGGCCCGCGCGAAGTCTCGCTGGTTGGCGATATGACCGACGGCGAGGGGGATCTGACCGCCAAACTTTTGGAGATTCCCCCCGGCCAGGAATGCGTGTTGTATATCGACTCTCCCGGCGGCAGCCCTTACAGCGCGCTAGCGGTCGCGTCGCTGATTCTCATGCGCGGGCTGAAGGCCACGGGTATTGTCACGGGCGAATGTTCATCGGCGGCGCTGTGGCCGTTCGCGGCTTGCCAGCGGCGGATCGTCACACCCTTTAGCGTACTGCTGTTTCACCCCATGAAATGGCAGAGCGAGGAGCATGTCGGCCTGCTGGAAGCAGCCGAGTGGGCCAGGCATTTCGGGCATCTGGAACGCGACATGGACCAACTACTGGCCGACCTGTTTGGCGTGCCATACGCCCAGATCGACCCCTGGATGCGTCCTGGCCGCTACGTCAGCGGGCGAGACCTGGCGGCGGTGGGCCTGGCCGAAATGGTCGAATTGAAACGCCTGGAGATATTCTCCAAGAACGGTGCGCCGCGGACCCGCAAGCCGGCCCGCGCGGGACGCGGGTAGCACCGTTTGTAGGAGGCGATTTCATCGCCGATTCCGTAGGAGGCGTTTCCAACGCCGATTGGCACGGTCCATCACGCATCCATCGGCGATGGAACGACCGTTTGCCTGCGTCTGAGAGGCTAACCATTATTGATGGAGAGATTCATGGAACCGCGCATCAGCCTGATAACGCTCGGCGTGCGCGACTTGCCCCGCGCCGTTAAATTCTATCGCGATGGCTTGGGCTTTCCCACCGACTATCAAGATGGCGGGCCGGTGGCGTTTTTCTCCACCGGCGGTGCGCGGCTGTCACTCTTTCCCACGGACGAATTGGCGCACGACATCTCGCCTTCGCTTGCGGCGGAGACCGGCCCTTTCAGCGGCATCACGCTGGCGCACAACGTACGCCGCAAGGAAGAAGTCGCGGAGGTGCTTGCCCTGGCTGAACGAGCCGGCGGAATGATCGTGAAGCCCGCGCAAGATGTCTTTTGGGGAGGGCATAGCGGCTACTTCCGCGATCCCGATGGACACTATTGGGAAGTCGCCTGGAATCCACACTTTCCACTGCTGGAGGATGGCACGCTCGATCTGCATCCTTAGCGCGGCGGCGCTTGCCAAGCGGCATTTCCTAGGCCTCTGTCTTCAGCCCGGCATCGCGCCACGCGCGGATTCCTCCGGCGAGCGACAGAACATTGGTGTAGCCCATCTGTTGCAGGCTCTGGGCCGCCAAGGCCGAGCGATACCCGCCGCCACAATACAGCACGATCGGCGCTGCCGTATCGGGAATGCGTTCCTCGATGTCGCGCTCGAGAATGCCGCGTCCTAGGTGCTCGGCCTGGGGCAAATGGCCGGCCGCCCACTCGCTCTCCTCCCGAACATCGATCAAGCGAAATGTCTCGCCGCTATCAAGCCGGGCTTGGACTTCGTCGATGGTCGTCTCGCTAATGTTCGCGCGAGCCTGTTCCGAAATTCTAAGGAAGCGGGGAGAGTGCTTGGCCATACGGCACCTTGGGCATCAATTGTAGGAGGCGATTCCATCGCCGATCGTTACGTGTAGGAGGCGATTCCATCGCCGACAGCCCCCGAGGAACCAGCGGCGATCGGCGTTCGTATCGGCCAGGGGGTTCACAAAATGGTCTTGGGAGGCATCGCCGCCGGAGCATCCACGAAGCTGTCGAGGGCCGCCCGCAGTTCGCCGGCGATCTTTTCAAATTCGGCCGGTTCGCAAATAAACCGGATCTCGTAGTTGCGTTCCTTGCCACAAAACCGCCGTTCCAAAATCGTCACTTTGTGCCCCCCGCGGCGCGTGTGGATCACGGTCTCCAACGCGTCGCGATCTCCCTGCCGCACTACCGAGCAATCGGCCACGTCCGCTAGCGGGTCTTGCTGTTTGACTGTGTCGGCCATCGTCTTTTGCAAGTCGCGCGGGTCGATGGGCCGCGCCGGAGTAGCCAGCACCCGCAAGGAATCGGTGAAGTTGCCGTGTGTCTTGCCTGATGCGAAAAACAGCACCTTGTCGCTGGGGCCAAAGCCGGGCTTCCACCCCTGGGGCAGTTTCAGGGCGAAACGAAAGTCTTGCTGCAGCCAGTAGCCCTCCGGCATTTTTTGCAAGCCGGTATGGGGCGGCGTAAAGTTGGCCGATACCAGCAACTCCTCAAAGTCCAGGCGATAGGCCTCGTAGTGGGCTTCGTCCGTGGCCAGAGTGAAAGTGTACAGCGTGTCGTGGCTGATCAGGCGGATCTGTTCTTCGTACCACAACAAGCCGTCGTCCCGGCGATGCTCCCGCACCGAAATCAGCCGCTGGCCGATTTCGGCGGCGCGCTCCGGCCCAAAGCGTTGCTCGTCGAGGTCTTCCAGGGCATTCTTGGTCAGCCGCGAACCTGGCTCTGCGCGCTGCTGCTCCGCCAGATCATCGGCTTGTTGGCGTTCCCGAAAGCTTTCCAGCGTTTCGGGCGCTACGCTCAATTCGCAGGCCACATACCCCACGGGCGAATCGTCCTCTTGCGGCAGCCGCAGCACGAAGGCGCGGTCGTCCTCGCCCCAGGTGATGAGTTCCCAGGCTTGCGGCGCCCGAACCGTGATGCCGTACCGCTCTACCACCACCCTGCGCCGCGGGTCGGCGGTCTGAGCCAGCGCGGACTGGGCCAGGCATAAAACGGCAGCCAACAGGCTGCCTCTGCGCAGCAGCACGCTCGGCATGGGGCGGCTCACTTTCCGCGACGATCGAGGCCGCGGGAATAGGGGTGTTTATCCGCGAAACGATCCCCCATGATACCCGACTCCGCGATGAGAGTCGATAAAACGGGCACTGGACGGCACCCCAGCGGTCTAGAACGACCTCCTGGGCGGGTCCGCACAGTCCCACGAAAAGCTGATAGCGGACAGCTTCTCCGCGGATGGCTTTTCCGCACCCCCCTCAACTCCACCCAGGGCCATGCGGCATTCCGCCGCGCTGACCCTGGGCCCGGCCGATCAACTCAAGATTAAAATTGGTCCAAGATGAAATGGTGTCCGCTGTGATACCGGCGGGCCGACGGAAACGAATTGTGCCAGCCACGGTTGTAGACCGGCACGCGCATTTCTTGCGGGTAACGGTAGTACAAATCCTCGGAGCTTTTGAAGTAGTCACGGCTCCAAAAGTTCTGGGGATACCAGACATACGGATAGTGGTAGAAGCGGTTCCAGTCTTGGGTGCCGTAGGTGCGGCCCCATTGGCGGCCATAGGCTTGTTCCGCCTGGGCGGTCGTGCCGCCAAAGGCCGTGGCTAACGCCAGAGCGCAGCATGCCGCCAGTATCGATCGACGAATCATGGACGTTCCCCCTCACAGTTCGGCGCGGGATAAGAATTGGCTCTAGCCGGCGGCGGCAAGTCGTAACGAACGCCGGGCCGCGGCTACTGGGCCGTATGTTGAGCATCGGCGCGCCATCCGTCCGGCATTGAACGAATATCCGTCACCCCCGGCATAACCCACATCTTGCGCCAAATCGCCATCTTCCAGCATCCCCGCCGGCATCGCTACTACCGGCATAATCGTTCAAGTCTGAACAATCGAACCGCCGAATAATCCGCTACCAGAAAGTTCCGTTTCCAAATAGTCCCGGCTCTTCACCACCTGGCAGAAACACCACGGGGAGTTCCGCTTGGAACCTGTCGCAGTTCGCCCAACCGCCGTTGCTGCCGGCACACCCGCCCCCATTTGCTGGGCTGGGCTGTTTGCCGATGTTACGGCATTGGCCCGGCGGTTGCGCGTCGTCGTCAGCCAACTTGCCTCGCGGCACGGGCTGTCGGAGGCGCAGTTCGCGGTGCTTTGGCAATGCCAGCAAGCGCCTGCGTCGGGCTTGGGCCAGCATGAGTTGGCGGGCTTGCTGGCGCTTTCGACCGCGCAGATTAGCACGATTGTAGAACAACTTCGCCAATCAGGCTGGCTGGCAGGGCACCGCGACCCAGCCGACCGCCGCCGCCAATGCTGGCAACTCACGGCCGCGGGTGCTGAAATCACCCGGCGGATTATGGGCGAACTGTCTGATTGGGCCATCGCCCGCGGGCTGCCATGCGACAACGGCCTTCCCGGTTCACTGCAAGAATTGCTGCTCGCATTGTCGGCGGACGAACACGCCGCGCCAGCCTTACGACTGTTTCGAGAGCCTTCCACGCCGCCGCCGGCATCGTCGGAGGCACCGTCATGAACCAGCTTCAACCAGCTAATAGTCGGGCGGCCAGGCGAACCGCCAGCCGTTGGGCCATTTGGCTTACCGTGCTGTTGTTTATCATTTTGAGCGGTTGCAGCCGCGCGCATTACCGCCGCCAGGCGGACGACCTGGTGAACGATCTGGTCCGACACGGCTGCTACGACGACCGCTACCAGATTCAAGATTACACCATCAAGATTGGCCCCCAGTCGCGGTTGTTTGACCCGACCTGCCCCGACTATTCGCCCATGCCGCCCGACGACCCCATGGCGCACAAGCTGATGCATTGCGTGGATGGCAAGAAGGGTTGGAAAGGCTGGCATCGCAATGGCGACCTGGAAGAGACCGAATTCTTCAACTGGCTGGATTACCTGCCCACCGACGAGCGGGGCCGCGTAGTGGCCAATCTGGAGCAGACGGTGGAGCTAGGCCGAGTGCATTCGCGGTCTTACCAGCAGAACTTGGAGGAACTCTATCTTTCGGCCTTGGATGTGACCTTTGAGCGGTTCCGTTTTGACAGCCAGTTCTACGGCGGGTACGCCACGACGTTCAACTCGCTGGGCCGTCTGGTGGCGCCGGCCACCAATGGATCCAACACGTTAACGGCCACCACATTTAATTCCACGTCGGGCAGCAACGGCATTTCGCACCGCGGCGACACGATCGGTGCCACCCGGCTGTTTCCGGGCGGAGGGCAGTTGGTGACGGAATTCGCCAACAGCCTCGTCTTTCAATTCTCCGGCCCAGACAGGTTCACACCGTCGTCGGTGCTGCACTTTTCGTTCACGCAGCCGCTGTTGCGGTTGGGAGGACGCCGCCGGGTGCTGGAACGGCTGACGCTGGTCGAACGTTCGTTGTTGTACAATCTGCGTGCCATGGAGCGCTATCGCCAGGGGTATTACGTCGATGTGGTAACGGGCCGTGACTCCGGCGGCGTTGGCCCGTCGCGCCGCGGCGGCGTCACCGGTGGATCTGGTTTGGAGGGCTTCGCTGGCATTGGTGCCGGCGGTTTCGGGCGGCTGACGGGCGGAGCCGGTGGTGGCGGGGCGGGGGGATTTGGCGGCGGGGCCGGCGCGGCCCAAGCCGGCGGGTATCTGGGCTTGTTGCAGCAAAAGCAGGAGATCGAGAATCAGCGGGCCAATGTCGAGGAACTTCGCCGCAGTTACGAACGGTTGAACGACCTGACCGAGGCGGGCCGACTGGAGCCTCTGCAAACCAACCAGGCCGCGCAGGCCTTGGCCAATGCCACCAGTGTGTTGCTGACCAACGAAACGCAATACCAGACGACCGTTGATAACTTTGTCATCAACGAATTGGGCCTGCCTCCCGATCTTCCTTTCGTGGCGGAAGACGACCAGTTGGCCCAGTTTCAACTGCTCAACCCCGACCTGACGGCCTTTGAGCGCGCGGCCGATGCGCATGTGAAAGAACTGACCTCCGCGGTCGATAAAGACCGCCGCATCGAGGCGGGCAACCTGCGGGCCGCGGCCGAAGCACTAGAAACCTTCGACGAGGATCTAAAAACGGTTCGCGAAAAACTGCTGCCGTTGGTGGAAAAGACCGTCAAGGAAATGCGCACGGCCGCTAAATCTCGCCGTGAAGAGCTGAAGAAACTGGCCCAGGTTGCCGAACGCCGCAAGGCCAATATCGATCTCGATGAGCGCCGCGCCGCGCTCGACAGCCATGTGCAGCGCATCGAGGACGATTTTAGGAAGCTGCAAAGGGTCTTTGCCGAAGAGGACGAGGAAGCAGACCCGCCGCCGTTCCCCAGTGCTGGCACGCGGCATGAGGAGGACAACTGGCGGGAGTGGCGAGAAACGGCCCCGCTGGAGCAAGTCCGCGATGCGCTGGAACAGCATCTGCAAGATACGCAAGCCGCCTTGACCGCCAACCCGGAAGACGCCGACCAACTGGCGCTGGCCGAGGAAATTTACGGCTATGTCTGGGAGTTCATCGAACGCCTGAAAGCCCACGCCCAAGAGATGACGCTGGCCTTTGCCCGGGCGCGGCTGGAGTCGATCACGCTCCCTTGGAACGAACTCGATTCCGACACGGCCCTGCAAATCGCCAGCGACCACCGCCTGGACTGGATGAATGCCAAGGGGGCGCTGGTCGACACCTGGCGGCTGATTGAATTCAACGCCAACGCCTTGCAAAGCAATTTGCAGATCGTGCTGGATGGCGAACTGCGCAACTCGGGCGGGCCGTTTGACTTTCGCGGCGATGCCTCCACCGGCAGGGCCTCGCTGCAGTTCGACGCGCCCCTCAATCGCGTCAGCGAACGCAACATCTACCGCCAGTCGTTGATCGAGTTTCAACAAGCCCGGCGCAGTTACATGCTGTTCGTCGATCGCGTCAGCCAGGGCCTGCGGGCCATTTTGCGGACGATGGAACTGAACCAGCTCAACTTTGAACTGCGGCGGCAGGCCGTGTGGACCGCGATTGCCACCGTGGAACAAGCCCAACTGCGGCTGATTGAACCGCCGCAAGTTGGCGTCGATGCCACCTTGGGGACGTTGGGCCCCACCACGGCCCGCGACTTGGTCTCGGCCCTCAGCGACCTGCTTTCAACGCAAAACGACTATCTCAGCGTATGGGTCAACTACCAGGTACTGCGGATTCAGCTCGACATGGACCTGGGAACGATGCAGATCGACGAAAGGGGCCTATGGGTCGATCCCGGCGAGATCGGCCAACCGGCCGCCTGGTGCCAGGCCAACTTCGAGGACGAACTGCAAGAGTTGCCCGAGGAACTGCAGCGCGACCTGCGCCAGATTCGGCCCTGGGACGCCGAGCCGGTGGAACCCCGGTTGGAGCCGGTGGAGAGCGAGGGAAAACGGCTTGGGTTTGTGCTAGACCAGGAGGAATAGCCCCAGCCGTAACGGCCACCGTTCAATTCACCTCAACTGATTCAGTCCCTAAAAATTCGGATTCCTGGTCCGGTTCGCCATCTTTGAGCAGCATGGCGATTACCTCTCGCATATTTTCTTGAAATTCGACCAGTGTCTCGCCCCGTGGGTGAACACCGAGAAAGCCGGGAACGGAGGTTCAGTTCTCGAAAATGTGCAAACATTGGCTATTCCGCCGCAAGGCGGCGTCGATGCCATCTTGGCGACATAAATACGCCACCACTGCCCGCGATCTGGTCTCCGGCTTTAGGAGACTAATTCGGCCAGTTCAGGTCTCGAACTCGCTCCGCGCAACTCCCGATTGCCGGATGATCGATCGTAATGTGCCAATACGAATTTCGCGATGGTCCGGTACAGGCACAGTTGTCGATCCTTCGTCGGCCATTCGCTGCATCACGATATGGCTGCCTCGTCGCCGCACCTCGCGAAAACCGAACCGTTGAAGAATCGCACAAACGTCCGCGCCAGAGAGGATTCGCAATTTACCCAATGAAAACCTCGAGCTGCGTCACGAAAATCTCGTCTCCCATCCGCTGCTGAACCTCTTCGGCGGAAGCGGATTCGAAGAAAAGTTCGAGCGCCTCGCGAAGATTCTCGCGGGCGGATTCAATAGTGTCGCCCTGGCTGGCCACATCCAGTTCTGGACAGAGCGCTACAAAGCCGTCCCCCTCACGTTGGATGATTGCGGTCAGCCGCTTTCCCATAATACTTCTCCCGAGGAATCAAGCTACTACGCTTGGGGTCTATGTCTCTCAACTCTATCGACTATCGCCGGCGGAAACCAGTCCGTCGTTTTGGCTCGCCTCCCATCCGCATAAGCTTCAAGCCAGCCGCGACTAATGCGGATTGATTCTTGGAAGCGCGATTATGGCTGGCTGGTTCCTCCATTTTCACGCTGTTTCCCATGTGGCAGGCGACCCCGTCCAACACGGCGATGCCGCACAGGCTGCATTTGGCGAGTATCTCTATCCCTTGACCGCGCCGAAGGCCGCGAAGCAGAGGTGCTTGTGCAGCACATCGACCGTGCCAAAGCCGGCTGCCTTGAGCAGATCGAGCTGAAACATCAACGGCTTGGGGGTGTCCTCGCGTTCGATGTAGGCAAAAACCTCATCGCGATAGGCCGGCCCTTTGAACCCCGCCAGGTACTCGCCATACCGCCGCCACATCTGGGCCTGCACGGCAGACAGCGAGCTTTCGATCAGGTCGTTGATCCATAGCGATCCCCCCGGCCGCAGTGCACGGTGGAACGCGGCAAATACATTCCGCCACTCGGCATCGGTGCGCAGATGGTGCAATACGGCCGAGGCCACGATGATATCAAACCGTGCCGTGCCCAAGTCGAGTTCGCGGATGTCGCCTTGCAGTGTGGCCACCGTGCCACTGGTTGCCTGGCCGACCCGCTCAGCGGCCTTTTCCAGCATCGGCCGGCTGAGATCGACCAGCGTCACATCCATGCCGGGCAACTGTTGCAACAGCTTGAGGGAGTAGTTGCCCGCCCCGCAGCCGACATCCAGCATATGCCGGGCATGCGGCGTGACGGCGGCTGCCGCTTCCGCCACCAAGGCTAGAGACAACGGCGCATCGACGGTGGCCGACTGACCCGTCTGCAAGTTGGAGAACCGTTCCACCTCGGCATCAAACCGCTGGCGGATTTCCTCGACGGTCGATTTCATACAGGCTAGGGATGAATCGGAAGGAGTGTAATAACGGACGCCGCCTCAGCCGGATTGTATCTCAATTCTGACCGGCACGGCAAAAAGGCGTCCCTGCGACATCGGGTGTGGCCAGGAACCAAGCCGACACCGGCTTGGACTTTAAGGACCGGCCAGGGTGGGGATATGGAATTGCCGCCGTTGGCCTTGTACCATTGTCGGCATGAACAATACCACGAATACGTCCGGCTCCGTCCCCCGGCACTCGCTACGCGCCGGCATGTTGGGCATGGGCATGATTTTCGACGAAACGTACCGGCCCTTTTTGGAGCAGATGCACGGACGCGGGTTTTACGATCCGGCGTTTGGCGTGTGCGATGTGCCGCTAGCCGCCGTGGCCAGCAAGACCGGCAGCCGGGCCGAGCGTTACCGCCAGTCCGCGGGTGGCAAGATCGGCGATTTTGAGAGCTTCACCGAGCCAGGGTCGATCGACAAGCTGCTGGCGGCGGGTGTCGATTTTGTCTGTGTCGCCTCGCCCGACGACCGGCACTTTGCCGCCGCCAAGGCCGTGCTGCTGGCCGGCAAGCATTTGCTGGTCGAAAAGCCCAGTGTGCTGTCGCTGGACGAACTGGACGAGCTGGACCGGCTGGCCCGCGAAAAGAACGTGCTGGCCAAGGTGGTCTATCACAAACTGCTCGACCCCGACCATAAGAAACTGCGGACGCTGGTGGCCGACGACTCGCTCAAACATGTCAACAATGGCTACTGCACGCTGCTGGAACCGAAGTCGATCTCCGGCGGCCAGTTTGCCGAGTGGATTCAGGGGCGCAACCCTGGCACCTACGTGGCCGTGCATTACATCAAGCTGATTGATTTTACCTTTGGCGGGCGGTTGAAGAGCATTCAATGCACCGGCCAACGCGGGCTGGTCGGTCCGGCGGGCGGGCCAACGTGGGACTCGACCCAACTGCGGATGATCTACGAATACGCCGACGGCCGCGAGGCGGCTTTCGACGTCCATACTTCGTGGGTCACGCCCGACAATTTTCCCGGTTATGTGGAGCAAGAGGTGCAGTTTCGCTTTGACAACGGCGTGTGGAACGCCCACAGCCGGAAGCGGGGCGTGGAATGCACGGTTGAAGGAGAAACGCCGCTGGCCCGCAAGATCAACATCAACAACCATTACAACGGCACGTTTGTTGAGCCGTGGGGTGAGCGCTCGCAACGCGGCTACGGCATTGAAGTGCTGGAGCGGTTTGTGCGCGAGGTAGCCACGGTGGAATTTGGCGGCCCAGCCGGCGAACGCCCACAGCGGTTGGCCGTCGCCCGGCAACTGGCCTACAACGATATTTCCTCCGACCGCCAGACCGTGGCGGCGGTACAAGCCATGGAGGCCATTCTGGCCAGCCACGCCGCCTGCCAACCCGACAGTGTGGTTTATATCGACCACTCCGCTGGCGGCCTGGTGCAGTTCTTCCCTGGCCAGCCAAAGCCAACGGTGATATACGGCGGCAAGGTCAACGCCAGGTAGAAGATTCCGCCGTCAATCACGCAGACCCGCCAGTTCGCACAGGTTGGCAGCCAGCACCGGCTGGGGACAGCTCCAGACCAGAAAAAATAGCGACTCGCGGCACCAACGCCCCGCCGGATGCCCCGCCACAAAGCCTGCTCCCTTGGCCGCGGCCAGGGCGGCTTGTGTTGTTCGCAGTGCAAGGCTGTTGGCGCGGGTTCGCATTTCCGTGGGAGACAGGCTGGCCTGGTCCGAGGCCATTTTCAGCAGCAGATCGACCAGGCCAGCAAGTTCCCGCTGCAGCGCTTGTTGTGGTTCCGCCAGATCGGCGCGGCGGCCCGCTTCTGACTGCAAGAAGGCAATCGCCGCCGCGGATAACCCCAAAGCCAACGTTGAAGTTTGCAAGCCGCCCGTGTTGGCACCGCCGGGACCGGCCATGACGTTCTCGGCTGGGCCCGCCAGCAGCCAATTTCGCGGCACTTCCACCTGAGAAAAGCGGACCTCGCCGGTATGGCTGGAACCAAGCGCGACCAGGTTTGCCGGCGCGCCAGGTTGCACGCCCGGCTGTTTGGCGGGCGCGGCCAGCAGAATTTGGCGGCCGTCGTCCAAGGTTGCTCCCACAACCAGCGTATCGGCGTGGCTGCCACCCGTCACCCAGGGGCTGTAACCATCGAGCACGAACCCCGCCGAGGTTTCTTGTGCTTGCAACACGGCTTTCTTGAGATGCTGCCGGCTGGTGGTCAGGTGCGAAATGCCCACGGTGGCAAAGGTCTGGCCCGCCAGCAGGTCGGGCAGAAGTGCCTCGGCCACGAACTGGTTCTCGCTGGCGATGATCCGCCGCACGGCCGCCACCCACTGCGTCAGGACAAAGCTAGTCGTCAAACAGGCCTGGCTCAACCGCAGATATCCGCGGACGAGGTCGGCTTCACTCCATTCCAAACCGCCGGCATGCCGCGGAGAAAACCAGCGCGGCACGCCGGCCTGGGCCAATCGCCGCCAGGCACCAGCCGGCCAGTTGCCCGCCAGGTCTAGCGCGTCGGCACCGGCCGCCAGGTCGCGGCAAAGCTCATCGAGCGCCGGATCATTTGGGGTGACAATCTGGCGTTCGTGCGGCATGGATTACTGTTTCTTTACGGGTTTAAACGCGGTCAGGTCGCTGCCGGAGATGGTGTAGACCGACCAGAAATAAGGATGAATCCACGGATCGCCGGGGCCTTCCTGGCGGCGCTTGGCCAAGAAGGCCCGCTGCGCCGCGGCCAGCGCTTGCGGAGCTGGTTTTTCCAACGCCAGATCATTCAGGAATTCGCCCAGCACAAGCGGCCCGGTATCATCGTAGACATCCCAAAGTCCGGAGACGACGGTCGCCGCGCCCGACTCCAAAAATGCCCGCTCTAGCCCGAACAAGTCATCACCCGGCAGAGGCGATTGGTCGGCCAGTCCGGAATAGCACGCGCTGAGGACCACCAGCGGCGCGGCGACGTCGGTGGCAAAGAGTTCCTCGGCGGTCAGGCGGCCGTCGTTGTCGGGGTCGGCATGGCAGAGCAAGAAGCTGGCCAACGGATGCTCGGCGATGCTGTGGCCATGCGTGCCAATGAACAACATTCCCGGTTGAGCCAAGGCCCGCTTGAGTTGCCCCTCGGTGGCGTCGTCGCTATGCAACACGCCGGTCAGCGCGGGGCCGAAAGCGCTGTGCAGATTGGCCATGTCGTGTTCGACACCCGGCAGAGAGGGGGCGTGATCGAAATGGACAATGCCCACGGCGTGTGCTTGCGAGAACGCCCCGCCGCGCCGCCGCAAGACATCCCAAGTCACGATCGAAGGCGATTTGCACAAGGCAAACGTCTCGTCCACCAAGAAACGGGGCTGGGGCTGTTCCAGCTTGCCGCGCGGGTTCGTGTCTGTCTCTGTCACCAGGGCGGCGAAGGGGAAATAGTGCAGCACATGGTGCGGCACGATGATGGCAGTGGACGTGCCTTGCAGCGCCTGCGCCACGGGGGGCGGAATCAACAGCCGGTGAAAGGCGTGCAGTTCGATTTGCCACGTCTGGTCGAAGCCTCGCCCTTGCGACGCGCTGTTGAGCATCTTGCGGGCATGGCCTTCCATGCCGCTGAGCAAAGTTTGCACGCGGCCCACCAGATCGCGCGAGGCCACGGCTTCTCCCCGCTCGTCCGTCAAAGGCCAGGCTTGGACCTGGCCTGAGCCGGCCACCAAGAAGACATAGCAACTCTGCGATCCCAGAAAGTACTCGACCGCCGCGATATCCGCCGGCCATTCGGCCAGAATCTCATCCAATGCCCGCGCTTCATCGGATGCCGCCGAACCGCCGCCGGTGCCGGCCGCCAACATGTCTTGCAGCGAACGGGCTTTCGTCCTCTCGGCGAATTCCAGGGCCTGTGTGTGGTCGCCGCGGGCGATCAATAGTTCCACGATGCGCTCATTGACATACGTCCGACGGGCAAAAAAACCGGCCCGGCTGAGCCCGGCGTTTTCGACCGGGATCCGCTCGCGCAACAGTTCCGCCAGTTGATGCGAGGTTTGCAGATGCCGCAGGCCCGTTTCGAGATCGGCGGAGGGGCGATTTGACGCTTCATCCATCTGGCGAGTCAGTGACAGCCCTTGCAGACGTTCGATCCCTTCTACGCCCGACAGCGCACCCGCCGCCAGGTATTGGTCCAGCGCGGCTTGCGATTGCCGTTGGCAGGCTTCGTCATCCTGAGCATGGAAAGCCAACTGCGCCAGAATTTCGTGCGCGGCACCGCGGGTGAGAGGGTCCAGGTCGTCCGCCGTGTTGGCGGTGGCTTGCCGGGCGTGGTCCGCGGCGACGGCTCTGGCCGCGGTATCGCCATCCGCGAAGGACCGCGTGCCATCGGGCGAATAGTCCAGCACCAGGATCAGATCTGCCAACAATTCGTAAAGCTGGGCCAGATTGACGTGGACGCCGGCGGCCAACGCCGGCGGCATTTCAGCCGCCTGTTCCAGGGCCAACTGGTACTGTTCGTGGGCGGCCGCCCAATCGTCCGCGGTGCGCATCAGCGGAGTTTGCACGCCCGTCGCCATTTGAAAGGCGTGATTGTGGATTCGATCGCGAGCGCGGGCCAACAACGCACTGCCGTAATTGTTGTGGGCACGAAACAGGTCGGCGGGCGATTCCTGTTTCAATTCGCGAATGGCCGCCTGAAACAAGTCATCGGGTGCTTCGTCGGCGGCCAGTCCCGACTCGGCGGCGATCACCGCCCGATAGAGCGTGGCCAGTCTCCGCTGGCGGGACGGCGCTTCCGGGCCAATCTCGTCGAGGATCCGCGAGGCTTGCGACCATTGCCCCGATTGAATAGCTGCCCGGGTCTGGTCGATGGTTTCTATGCCGGTAGCGGCCTGGTCCAACGCGCTTTCGGCCGGTTCGCCCAACAGGCGGCGCTCCAACCGCATTCGCAACGCGTCGATCCACTCGGCCCGATCGGCGGCCGGCACCTGGTCCAACAAATCCAGCACATCCGCCAGGTACGACCTTGGCTTGCCGTCCTCATCCACCTGGTCGATGAGATGCTGCGACGCCGCCAACAGATAGATGGGATGTTGGCGGCCGAGGTTTTTTTCCAGTGGAGCGAGCGGTTCCATGACCCATTCGCGCTCGCTGTCTGGCTCGACCTGAAAGCTGGTCACGGGCCCCTTGGCCAGCGCCAGGGTGTATTCACCCGGCGGCAACCCGGCCCGCAGATTGGCGGGCAACTTGGGGATTTTGTTCCAGGCCACTACCGACTGCCCGGCCGCGAACGGAATCGACACCAGCTTGCGATTGGCGGCCTTGAGCGTGGCCGAATCGGCTGGATATTGTTCTTGGCCTGTTTGCGGCCGGCGGCGGATGGTGATCTTACCGCTTAGCAAATGGCTTTGGTCGGGAGGCGTCAAAAAACTGGCCTCGCCGGCACGCACGATGGTCATGCCCAGCAACTTGTCGGGTTGAAAGGTCATCTGCCCAGGTCCGGCTGCCACGCCCGACGCCGCACCGCCACGGCTAGCTGCATGCAGCGAACTGCTCAGGCGGGGTGATTTGCCGCGGGCCGGCGCGGCTAGCTTGCCGGGAACAGCCGACCAATACTCGTTGGTTCCTCGCGTCCAGATCACAATTCCCGGTTGGCCAGACACTCGCCCCGAAGCGGGAACTCGAAACGGCTCAACCACGATTTGCTTTTCCGATGAAAGGCCGATGCGGTAAGCCGACGGCGCGCGCGGCCCGGCACCCTGCGCTTCGCGGGCCGGCGCTAACCCATGCAGTACGGCAATAAAAGCGAACAAGAAAGCTGGCAGCCGCGATATGTTGAACATGAATACCGCCCAAGTTGTTGGTTGGGGGAAATCGGCAAACGTGGAAACCTCGACCTTAACACGCTGCGATGGTGAATGCCAACGTGTTCGCAAGCAGCGCCTGTGGTTCCTCCAGCAGAAGTAAGAACTCCATCCGCGCAAAAAAACCGGGCGGCGGAAACTCGCGCTTCCGCCGCCCGAAACATTTCATCGAACTTATCCGACGTGCCGCTTACTGGGGAGCGTCTGCCGGCGCGTCCTTGGGTGGTGCTGGCGGAACGGGGATCGTTTCGCCGTCCGTCGAATCAGGAATTTCTGGCATCGAGGCCGGCTTGGGGAAAGCCGACTCAGGAATGTCGCTCAGCTTGCCGCTGCGATCCTCGGGAGCCAGCAGGGAGTAGCCCTTTTGCTCCAGATCGTAACGGCCCCAGTACTGCTGCGCTACTGGATTGTAGTAGTAGACGTAGCTGGGCCGGCTGGGATAGTAGACGCAGGTGTGGTAGTCGTACTTGGGATACGATGGCGTCGGCTTGTAGTAGTAGTACGTGTAGTAGTACGTCTGTCTGGGGTAGTACTTCCAACCGTAGTAGTAACTGCGGCCGCCGGCCTCCGCCTTGGAGGCGACCAGGAAGGCCGCTCCCAATACGATGGCAAAACTCAAATACTTCAGGGCTTTCATGGTGGATACCTCGCTTCTGTGAAAACTACTGACCAAATTCTTGGCGACCTGCGGTGGTGCCCCGGCCAACCCAGGAGCTGGCTCCGACTAACGCCAGCCGGCGAATTTCCTCATTTCCGGTCGGCACCCGCGGGGAGGACGGTCGCCCCGATCCCCCTGCAATACAAAAAAAGAATCAATCGGTCTGTGGTGAAGCCTCCTTTGACGCTGCTGCGCCTCTGGGTTGAAAAGTCGCCGGCCAACTGGGGCTAGCAAAAATGATGTTTGAATTGTTTCATGGGCCACGGTGGCCTGGGCACCGTCAAGGCTTCGGGGGAACCAGTGCGTCGACGGAAGCCTTATCGGTAAGCAGCCACGGAGTGAGTGAACGCAACGGTTTACCTAGCGAATCGATTACATGCGTCTCAATTGTCAGTTGCATTTTTCCGGTCCGCTTGCTTCGTGTGAAGTAGTATCCGCCACTAAGCCCGAGCGAATTGAAGCCGGATAAAGTGGATGTCCCCTTTGGGAGCCGCGCTTTCACATGCTCCTCCAGCACCTTGCCCCCCGGTCCACCGGGTGGCCCCAAAAACGGCCCTACTACCAACGAATTGCCGCCGTGGGACTTCAAGCACAAGGCCGCTTCCGTGGCGATTTCTTGCGCGGCGGCGGCAAGATTGGGGCTGTCGGCCGCGACTGATTCCGTCGGAAGTTGCCACAACATGCCGGGCCAAGCCAATATTGGCGTGAGCAAAGCCGCGTGCAGCAGGCGTGTTCGGCTGGGGTGTTGATTTAACATGCGAATCGACTCACAATTAAGCTGCGCCCTGTTTCTGGCTCGATGCGGACAACTTGTATCTGGGACCGTTTCCTCCGCCGGCTGACCGCCACGGTCGCGGCCCTGGCTGCGGATTGCTATTGGGGTGGCGGGTCCATCGGCAGACCCTCCTCGTTTTCTCGAACATAGCGGATGCTGATTTCACCTCGCATGACGCCGAATTTCATGAACACGGGCTTGGCGTTTTGCTCTACCGGCGAACCTTCACCAGTCGCCAAGTCGCCGCGCCCCGTTGCTTCAGGTGGCGGCTCGTCCCTGGGCAGATCGCCCGTCGAGGCAGCGAAGAACTGCACCGAGACCGTGCCAATCTTAGGACTGATAACGCCCGCCCTGCCAGCCACGGAATCGCCATAATCGGTGATCCGGAAGGAGGAAGTAGGCCGATTGACACCGGTGATCGGATCTGGGCCCTTGTGCCAACCCTTGATTACGGCATTGGGTGCCTTGGGGCCGACCACCCACTTGCCAACCTGGCTGAATTGCGAACTAAAAACCAGCGAATTGATGCCATCGATGTTGATCGCCGCTCCAATCGGCTGATCGCCGTCATTGATAATGCGGACCGCGTAATCTTGGCCTTTTTGCAAATCGACCGTCGCCAAGCCATCCTGGTTGGTAATGGGTGCTGGTACATATTTACCGCCGACGAATACCAAAATCTCCACGCCAAACGGAGAGTTCGGCACGCGGGCGATGCTGGGAGACGGAGCGGGCTGGCCGGCTTGGGCCGGGGGAACTGTAATGTCGACTTTGGGGTCCAAGAAATTTTCGACCAAGGCCTCCTTGCGCGTCTCGGTCAGCGTTTGGCCAGGTTTAGGCTGCGTAGGGACCGATCCGCTGCCTCCCACGAGCGACGCGATCGACTCTTCATCCGCCAACACATATCGAGTCAAATTCAACATCGGCTTGCCCAGCGGCGACTTGACGGTGCCATTGATTTCGATGCAAGCCTGACCGGAACTTGGGCTGTTCGTGATGGAGAACTCGCCCGACAGGCCCATCTGGTTTCTGCCTGGGTCGGTCTGAATTGTATCGGGGAGCGCATCCTTGATGCCCTGCTCGATCCCCGGCCCGCCGCTGGTGCCTGGCGGCCCGACGAAAGGCCCTACCGTCAATTTCGTAGCGCTCTTTTGTTCCAGAAACTTAGCGACCTCGGCCGCCATTTGCTGCATGGCATCGGTGAAAGCCGGAACTTCCTTAACTTCTTGCTCTGAAGCAGGGGTGTCTTGAGCCCGCGCGGAAAACGCCGAGGAGCAAATTGCCGTTAGCAGCAACACCAAGCCAAACAGGGAGTGGATGCCAGGATGCGACGTAACGCGTTTCATGGTAGCACCTTGTGATTTCATGTTCGTTCGCGATGAGCTTGTCGCGGGTGAGGGGGTTGGGTAATCCAAATCGTTGTCGGTTCAGGCCTTGCATCCTAACAAGCGCGGTTTTCTGCTAGCTGTATCCGGAAAACGGGCGTTGACCGGACAATAATTTGTGGCATTTGGGAAATTTTTTTACTTAACGGCTGCTTTCTTGGCTGGCGCTGCGGCCGCTTTCTTAGGTGCCGCCGCGTTAAATGACTTGGGTACGCACATGCCTAGTTCAAGGCCGGCCTCTTGGTAGACCGAGGTGCCGGTATCCTCGCGGGTGTCCCACATCTCGCGGACAATTTTGCCATTCGCGGCAATCGGCCCCAAACCAAGCTGCAGCAAGCGGTCATTGCGGCGAATGGTGATAGCCAGTTCACTTGGCGCCAAACCGAGTTCACGGGCGATTTCCTCCAGGCCGATCTCACTTTGGTACAACCGGGCCAAGGCCGTAATCGGCTCTGGCAAATTGGCCAATTGCTCGATCGACTTGGGCTCCTCCGCCCCGTCGTTCAAGAAGGGGCTGATCGTGCGGTCCAAGGCGTTCATAAAGATCGCCACGTCGTTGTCGATCAACCCTTTTAGCGCGTCCGCGGTGGGGTAAATCCGTTCGACCTTGTCGATGACGGCGGAACCGCCCGACAAGAACGATCCGCGAATGGAGTCGGTGTACGACTGCACGCCGCGCTTGTGGCAGCCCATGCAGGAAATGCCGTTCTCCACGGCGGGGCTGCCGGCGATTTCGCTCAGGTCGCGGACGATGCTAACCGGCGCGGGATCGAGCTTTTTGCCCACATTGTCGCAGATATAATAACCCTGCATGCCGTTGGGCAAACTGTAGACCACCTCGCCGCCGTCAGCCTCAAAAGCGTGCTCGGGGAAAGCGTCGCCGGCCATCGACGTGGGCCCAAGCGGAAAGCGGTAGAGTACGCCCCGGCCAAAACTCTTGCCGAAATCCCAACTGCGGTAGTAATAGGCGGTACTGGGCCCGCCGCGAAAACGGTCGACGGCCCGGTTGTGCCGCGAGACGCCGCTGGTGGCAAACCCGGCCCGCGCCATTTGGTCGTTGAGAAAATCCTGCTTGATGTCCACGCCCAAACTCTGTTCCAGTTCGTCGATGGTGGCGGGCAGGTTCAGCAAGGCTTCGTAGATCGATCCCCGGGTGGCTTTGGTGACAAACCAATCCGCGCGGATGTACTCCACACCCGCACCAATGCCGCCGCCAGCCTGGTATAGTTGCTTGATGTTTTGCTGCAGATTGGCCAGCTTGGGATCGTTCCAACTCATGCCATAGGGGTATGCATTTAGAACATTAAACCACAACTGCGGATCCTTGTCCCAGCCCACCTCCCGCATGTCGAGCCGATAAATGGATTTCCAGGTGCCTGGCAACGGCACGATGACGGCAATCCGCCGCTCGCGGCTCATGCTATTGATGGCTTTGCTGAGCGCTGCCCGATAGAGCCGCAGGTTGAAGTCGGCGATCAATTCGTTGTTGTACAGGTTGGCCAACGAAAAGTAGCGGATTCGCGGACGGTCCTTGAAATTGATCTTGTTGAGATCCGCGCTAATGGCCTCCAGGACCATTTGCTCCGTAAGCGGCTCTCGGCCGGCACCCGGCTTGAATACCGGAGCTCCTTGCTCAATCCAGGTGCGCAGCAGCAGCTTCTCTTCGTCGGTCGGCTGCGGCGAACCGTCGGGCGGCATGGCGTTGTAGTCGCCAACCATTTGCCAAATGTTCGAGGCCTCTGGATCGCCCGGCACAATCAGCCGCGGTTTGCGCTCCTCGTCCAACAGCACGGCGGGGTTCAACAGGTCAAACTGCGGCGCGCCGCCGTCCTCTAGGTGGCAGGCGTGGCAATACTTGTTCAAGATGCCATAGGCCGACTCCGCCAACTGCTCGTCGGGCTGGGCAAAAGCCACCGAGGCGGACAGGCCGCAGACAAACAAAGCCGTGGTCAAAATGTAGCGTGGCATGGAATTATTCTCCGCTCGAGGAGGGCGAATGATGGGTCCGGCGGTGACTCTTTGTTGCAGCGCAATCCTGGCAACGCTGTTACCGACGACGAGACGAGCGTCCCCACCTGTGCGGGGAAGCTCGCTTATCCTTCATCATAGAGTGTTTTCGGGTAGAAATTCAACGATTAGGAAATTTCTCACGGTCGTTGCGGGATTATCGTGACCCAAACGGAGGCGCATGACGTACCGATGGGACTAATGGTACGATCCGGAAATCAACTTCTGACCGGACACTTGGGGTAAAGAGTTTTTAGTTTTTCTGGATGGTTCTGACGACGCATTTGCTTGGGCAGCCACAAAAAGCAAGTGTTTTGACAGGAATTGGGGCGACTCCATCGCCACCGGAATCTAGTAGCGCAATAACCATCGGCCGCCAAGCAGCGTTCCGGAAACGTGACAGGCATTCGGCCCAGCGCTCATCCGACTGCTTCTACCAGACAATCTTGAATCAACAACAGTAAGGCATTGGGGTCGTAAGGCTTACGCACGAAATAACGGCTTCCGGCGGCACGCGAATGCCTAACGATGTCTGGCCGGTCTGAACCGGAAAGTACGATAATGGGAATGTGCCCCGTTTCGGCCGCGTCGGTCAGGCGCTCGCAGACCCGCATTCCGTCGCCGTCGGGCAACCGCAGATCGAGCAGAATCAAGTCGGGCAGCCGCTCGTGAGCCAAGCCAAGGGCTTGCTGGCAGCTATTGGCGGAAATCGTATCCAGCCGCTGCTGTTTCAGACGAATTTCCAGCGTTTCCACCAAATCGGGGTCGTCGTCCACCACCAAGATCAAGGGGCGGCTCGCGGGCTCTATCGCCCGAACCTGGGGAAATTCCAAGAGTTCCATGGACATGCGGGGTGCGCCAAGAAATCGCCGCCCGGCGGATCGTACCGGAAAGCTGGGAGGAAGGGGGAGGGAGGCGAACATGCGCGGCAACAGCCCGGCGAATCAGGGGTGGCGGCGTTCGCACCCGGCTGGCGAATACGGCCAGTCCGGCGCGACCCTACGGCTCCGTCCCCTGGTTCGTCGGGCTGTCAACTTTGCCCGTCCGCACAACGGTAGGACTCAAACCGTGCCTTGTCAAAATATTCTGGCACGCAATGGTCCGCTTCATCCGCGGTCGCGGGGAATTCTTGCCGATCGTGCCGCCCGTAGCGGTTAAGCGAAGTTGGCGGAAGCTTGGCGGGCAATCGACCACTCAGGCCACGACGCGCGGCGCTTCGGCCAATTTAGCGCCCTCCTCGGAGGGCGTACTACGGGATGCACCGGGCAAGTGCAGCAACTGCTCTTGCGAACGAATGGCTGGCTCGCCCTCGGCGGGCTGCACGCGGCGGTAGGCACCGCTGGAATCGAGAATGCGGGCCTTGACGTTGTCCTGCAAGTAGGCCGGCAGAATCTCCGTGAGAATCCGCAGCTTGAGTTCAGGCGCTTCCACCGGAAACATCACTTCCACACGGCGAAAGAAGTTGCGGGGCATCCAATCCGCGCTGGCCAAATAGATTTGCGCCTCTTCGTCCGGATGGAAGACGTACAAGCGGCTATGTTCCAAAAACCGGTCCACAATGCTGCGGACACGGATATTCTCGGAAATGCCCGGCAAGCCCGGCCGCAAACAGCAAATGCCGCGCACCACCAGATCAATCGGCACACCCGCCTGGCTGGCCCGATAGAGCGATTCGATTACGCGATGATCGACCAGCGCGTTCAGTTTGGCGAAGATTCGCGAGGGCTTGCCCGACCTGGCGAGCACGGCTTGTTCGTCGATCATCTCTATCGTGCGGCGATGCATGTCCTCGGGCGCGATGATCAATTTCTTCCAGGTGTGTCCTTGGGAATAGCCCGTCAGCAAGTTGAACAGCGCCGAGACGTCATCGGCCATGTCGTCGTTGGCGGTGAACAGGCCCAAGTCGGTGTACAGCGTGGCTGTCTGCGGATTGTAGTTTCCGGTACCCAAGTGAACGTACCGCCGTAGCGATTGCCCTTCCTGGCGGATGACCATCGACATTTTGCAGTGCGTTTTCAACTCCATGAAACCAAACACCACATGCACCCCGGCCCTTTCCAGCTTGCGCGCCCAGCCCACGTTGGCCGCTTCGTCAAAGCGGGCCTTTAACTCCACCAGGGCCGTGACGTGCTTGCCATTCTCGGCCGCCTGAATCAAGGCCCGCGTTATCGGAGAATCGCCGCTGGTGCGGTACAGCGTCTGCTTGATCGCCAGTACGTGCGGGTCGGCGGCGGCCCGGCTGATAAACTCCGTCACCGGCGCGAACGAATCGAACGGGTGATGCAGCAAGATGTCTTGCTGTTGAATCCGCGAAAAGAGTTCCTCCCCGCGCCAGTGCGCCACCCCGCGCGGCGGACGCGGCGTAATGGGGCGGTCGCGCAGCATATCGCGGCCGGGTGCCTTGGCCAGTTCGGTCATCGAAGTCAAATCGAGCGGACCCGCGATGCGGTATGCCTCGGTGTAGCCATCGGGGTTGTCGCTGGGTGCTTCGCGAATGTTTTCGGAAAGGATAATCTGCTGGATCAATTCCTCGTCGCCGTCCGCCGCCACCTCCAACCGCACCGACTCTCCTCGGGCACGGGTTTTCAAGCGATCCTCGATCAGCCGCAGCATGTCGTCCGACTCTTGTTCCAGCATCTCGATATCGCTATCTCGCGTGATGCGGAATGCGGCCGACGACAACACCTGAAACCCGCCGAACAGTTCCGGCAGGCGGGCACGGACAAGTTCCTCCAGCAAGATAAAATGCTGGTCGTTCCCTTGGCCAACAGGGACCAGACGTGGCAAGACCTGTGGCAACTGCACCACCGCGAATAGCCGTTTCGGACCCAGGCCATACTCCCGCTCCAACATCGCTGCCAGGTACAGCCCGCGGTTGTGGTAGTGCGGGCTAGGGTGGCTGGGGTCGACGGCCATGGGGGTCAGGATCGGATAGGCCCGCTCGCTGAAAAAGCGGTCAATCGTATCGCGCTGTTCCGCGTTGAGCTCATCGTTGCGCAACAGGCGAATGCCGTTCGCATCGAGCTGGGGAACAATTTCATTGTTCCAACAGGCATACTGCCGGGCGACCAGTTCTTGGGTCCGCCTGGCAATTGCCTGCAATTGATCGAGTGTCCGCATGCCATCGGGCGAATAGTCTTGCGGTGCCCCATCGCCAAAGGCTTGCTCGGACAGGCCCGCCACCCGCACCATGAAGAACTCGTCCAGGTTCGAGCTGAAGATCGACATGAACTTGACCCGTTCGAGTAGCGGGTTGGTCGGATCCTCCGCCTCTTCCAAGACGCGGGCGTTAAAGTCGAGCCAGCTCAGCTCGCGATTGATGAAGTACTCTGGCTGGAAATGTTGTTCTGGCACGGCAATACGTAGTTTGGGTCGCGTGGCGTTGGCAGGGCGGTGCCGGCGGCGGCCGCGGCCTGCGGATAATGTAGAGCTAGCAGCCTCCACCGCCGTCGTCCAGGGTATAACCTGGCACAACGAACCGCTCGACTCTATCTCTGCTGGCACTTCCATGCGCGCAACCTTCTCGATAGCTTAATCTTAGAACCCAGATACAGCCCCCGAAAGAGATTCCCGTTAGATCGGCAGGAACGGTTGTAGGAAATAAAGAGAAAGGATGAAGGCGAAAGGATGAAAAGAGTTGATAGCAGATATAGCCAGTCTGAAAACTGAAAACTAAGAACTACTGAACCCCATGCCCTCTTGGCGCGACCTCTACCCCTTTTCTTCCCATCACGTACAGGTCGATGATCTCCGCTATCACTACCTGGACGAGGGGGCTGGCGAAACGCTACTGCTGGTCCACGGAAACCCCACCTGGTCGTTTTATTGGCGGCGATTGGTGCTGGCCTTGCGCGGCCGTTACCGCCTGATCGTGCCCGACCACATCGGCTGCGGGCTGTCTGACAAACCGCAAGATTATCCCTACCGGCTGGCACAGCATGTGGAGAACTTGCGGGCGTTGATCGCACATTTGCAACTAAGCGATGTCACCCTGCTGGCCCACGATTGGGGCGGTGCCATTGGGCTAGGGGCCGCTGTCTCCCAGCCTGCAACCTTCCGCCGTCTGGTGCTGTTCAATACGGGTGCTTTTCGATCGTCGCGCATGCCGTGGCGGATACGGGCGTGTCGCACACCGCTGCTAGGCCCGTTGGCTGTTCGCGGCGGCAACGCCTTTGCGAGGGCCGCCCTGTTCATGGCCAGCGAACATCGCGATCGGCTTACGCCGAACATTAAAGCCGGGCTGCTAGCGCCCTACGATTCGTGGGCCAATCGCGTGGCCGTGCAGCGGTTCGTGGAGGACATTCCCATGCACCAAAAGCACCCCAGCTACGGTACGTTGCTGGCCATTGAGCAGGAGCTGGCTCAACTGCAAGATCGGCCGACGCTGCTGGCCTGGGGGATGCGCGATTGGTGCTTCACGCCCTGGTTCTTACAGCGCTTTCAAGATTTCTTTCCCCAAGCGGAAGTCGAGCGCTACGAAGACGCCGGCCACTATGTCATCGAGGATGCCCACGAGCGAATCATTCCCCGCCTGGAGCGATTTCTGGTGGACCATCCACTCTAGATTTGGAATGAATGGTATTCGTTCGACCGTTCTTGGGATGGAGTTTTCGCGATGGCTCCTCTGCCGCAAACGGCCGTAACGCTTTTTCAGCACGACAAAGTTGCCAAGGCAACGCACGAGTTGCACAATAGGGGCAAGTTGTTGCTGAGGCCGTCCCACTGCCACGAATTGCCCTTTCATCCCCGCGAGTGCATTGCCATGAAACAAAGCTCCCTCACGGTATGGCTTGGTTGCCTGGTGGCCGTTGCCTGGTTGTGCTTGTGCGCGTTGCCTGCAACCGCCGAAGACGTGCGGACCTGGACCGCGGGCAAGTACAAGTTGCAGGCAAAGTTTGTGTCGCTGGAAGATGATACGGTCACGCTGGAGAAGAAAGATGGCAGCGAGGTCGAGATACCGCTGAGAAAGCTGAGCAAGGCCGACCAGGAATTCATTGCCCAGACCCTGGAGGAGGCGAAAGAGAGTCCCTTTAAGAGCAAGGAAGCAGACCCCTTCAAAGCCAAGAAAAAGAAGTCTGCTCGTCCAAGAACGAAGGCTGACGAAAGCGGCAACGATGATAGTTCGGAGTCCGCGGAAGTTCGCGAGATCAAGGCCGATCTTTCGGCCGCCCAGGTCATCGGCCTTGGAGCGCCGGGTGAAGCGTGGCAAGTTGATCCACCCGACCCAGGCGACGGCTTTGCTTCAAAGCCCAAGAACGTAGCGCTGCCTAAGAAGACCAGTTTTTTCGAGGCACTTAAAGGAATTGCCGTCAACCCCGCGGCTAATAAGGCAGCGGTTGGGTTTGTGTTGGGCGAACCTCGGCCGACCGGAACCACGCGCGTCGTCCTGTGTGATTTGGCGACTGGCAAATGTAGCAAGGCCGCTACGTCTTCCGGCCAAATGTCGCCCTTAGCCTTGCATGACGACGGCCGCCAAATCTTGATGCGGCGCGAAGAGTTTGGCTTTGGCAACCTCGACCGGCTGGAAATTTGGACGCTGAACGGTGAAAAGGCGGCCCGCCGCCTGGTTTGGACTCCCTATGAGGACGCGCAAGGGGGCGACCGCGATGTCATGTGGGCCGCATTCATTGACGCTGACCGCTTGGCTACCAGCAGCCGCGGGGGAAAGGTGGTCATTTGGAAGTATCCTCAAATCGAGGCGGAATGTACTTTTGACACGGTGGGCGGCGCGGTGCCGGCACTTAGCCCAGATCGTACGCTGCTGGCGTATTGCACCGGCACCGACGTAGGGTTATTCGACATTGCCAAACAAGAAGTCATCGCCCAACAGCCGACGCCCGAGAAGCTGCAATGGCCCTGCCTGAATTTCAGCCCTTCTGGCAAGCGGTTGGCATGTATCGCCTTCGACAAGGTGCTGGCGTGGGATGTGCCCAGCGGAAAGCTGGAACGCACCGTGCCCGCGTCCGGACTGAACATTCACAGCGATGTGGTTTTTGCCTTCACGGATGAAAGCACGATTTTGGCGAATAGCCAGTTTCTGATCGACCTCGACAATCAGCTCAAGTTGTGGACCTACACAGGGCACGAACAAGTCCGCGGTGCCGCTGGCTGGACGTTCTTGGGCGTGACCGCGGGAGAAAATGCGACGGGCACACTGATTGCCGCCCAACTGCCCCATACGGCCGCTAAGGAGTTGCTAAAGAAGGCGCTGACCGACCCTAGCCTGTTCATCTTGAAAGCAGGCACCGCCGTGAAACTGAATGTCACGGGAATTGCCGACGCGGCCCAGCAAGCCCGGGTAGCCGAGGGTCTGACCGCGCGTCTCAAGGCCATCGACTGCACGGTCGATCCCAATGCCCCGCTCGAGCTTTCCGCCTCGGTGGAGGGGCCCAAACAACGGGAAGTCTCGTACATTGGATCGGGCGATTACAAGGTGCAAGAGTATATCGTGCGCGTGCGGTTTATCTATCAAGGCCAGCCGGCTTGGGAAACCAGTTCCACCAACGTGCCCGGCTTTATCGTGCTGGGCCGGGGCGAAAACATTGAGGGTTACCTGCGTGCGCACGAGAAGCCAAACTACGACTTCTTCGAGAACGTTGAGCTGCCTAAATTTCTACAGAAGCCGTCCACCGGTACAGGGGCGGGCAACTCGCTGACGCTAGGGCAGTCGCAGGTAGGCCCAAGCGGAATCAAGTGAACGCCAATCCTGGTGCGAAGAGTGAAGCCCGCGGCATTTGACCAAACCTTTTCGAACTGGGGTTGTTCAATGCTCGATCTTGCCAACCGCGACCTGGAATCGTCCCTAGCCGTGGGCCAGTGCGCCACATTGGCCTGTGTGTTGGAAGTCACGGCCCCCAAGCCGGGCAATGTCCATCGCGGGGCCGACTTCTTCGATGCTAGCTACATCGACTTTATCGCCGGCGCCGTGGCCATTGGTCCGCATGTTCAAGCTGCGGCCGAAGGCACAAAGGTTGGTGCCGCGGTATTGGCCGCGGTCGAAGCCACGCGCCGCGTGACGAGCACCAACACCAATCTGGGTACTGTTCTGCTGCTGGTTCCACTGGCCAAGGCCGCCTCGGCCAGTCGTGATTTGGCCGCTACACCGGAGGCTCTCGCCCAGGTCTTGGAGTCACTGCAAGCCGACGATGCCAGATTGGTCTATGAGGCCATTCGCCTGGCTCGTCCCGGCGGTTTGGGCCAGGTCGAAAGCGGCGATATGCACCAGGCCCCGCCAGGCAGTTTGTTGGATGCCATGCGGCTGGCGGCCGATCGCGATTTAGTAGCCCGACAATATGTTACGAATTTCGAAACCGTACTCACCGCGGCCCTCCCCTGGCTGGTGCAGGCACGACAAGCGGGCCATTCGTTGGCCGATGCAATCGTTCAAGTCCAACTGCGCTTGATGGCCGCCTGGCCGGATAGCTTGATCGCCCGCAAGTGTGGTGCCGATATGGCACAGCAGGCATCCGACAGGGCAGCGGATGTCCTGGAACTGGGCCAACCCGGCGACCAGCTTTATCTGGATGGCCTGGCCGATCTCGATTTTTGGCTGCGCTCCGACGGCCACCGCCGCAACCCTGGCACGACGGCCGATCTGATCGCGGCCGGCCTGTTTGTGGGCCTGTTGAGCGGCCAGATTCGGCCCCCATTCAACATGCAGACCAGCCTGCCGTAGCCGCATGGCTCCTGCCTTGCTGGCTTGATGCGCGAGTTGCCCGCCATTTCTGAGCACCGCGACTCGGCCTGGATCATCACATCCGATTCAAGCCAGCAAGGCAGGAGCCATGCGGCTAC